>JACQZR010000305.1 GCA_016213775.1 Acidobacteriota bacterium | reverse complement strand
TTCCTGCTGATCAAGCCGTTCGCGACGCGGGTGAGCATGGCGGGTTTCTACTTCCGGGAAGAAGGCGGCAAGATACAAAGTGAAGCGCCTTATCTGGAGTTCCCGTTCCGGCGCAGGGAGTTGGGCGGCGGCGCATCACCGACGCGGATTCGCGAGTCCAGCCCGGTGGCGGGTGTGATCACGAGCAGTTTCGGGTACCAAGGCGGAGGTACGCATTCCGGGGGTGGCGCGACGGCGGAGCCGGAGCCTGAAGGCGAAGCGCGGCACGAAGATTACAGCGAGCAGTATGATTACGACGAGGAAGCCGGGCATGAAGCCAGCTACATGCAGCCCGAGGAATCAGGCGCAGGCCGATTCCGGAGGACCAACATCTGGATTCCGCTGTCGTTCATCTTCCTGCTGTTCGGCGTTTTGATCGGCATCCTGATGGGTACGAATTACCGGTCGGCTCGCGCGGCGGGTGTGTTGAATGATGCCTACTCTGTGTCGTTGTCGGTCAGCCGGTCAGGCGATTACCTGCAAGTGAATTGGGACCGCAACGCGCAGCCGGTGCGTACAGCGCAGCGTGGCGTGCTGACGATTACGGAAGGGCCGTACGAAAAGAAGGTGGATCTGGACGCGATCCAGCTTCAGAATCCGACGGTTTATGTACGGCCGTCTTCGGACGCAGTGAAGTTCCGGATGGAGATTTTCCTGAAGGAACGTGTGAGCGTGGTGGAGAACTTCGAGTGGAAGAAGTAGCTGCCTAGGCGCCGCGGAGCTTGAGGCTGTTGCGGTCGATGGCACGGTCGACTGCGAGGATGCCGTCCAGGTGATCCATTTCGTGCTGGATCAATTCCGACAAGGGGCCCGAAGCTTCCAGCGTTTGTGCCGCGCCCGTCTCGTCAGTGTAGTGCAGGCGCAGCGAAAGGGAGCGTTTGAGGCGCACCAGAAGATCAGGAAACGAGAAGCAGTCATCCCACAGTTCAAACGTATCGGGACTGAGGTGCGCGAACTCGGGGTTGATGAGCGAGTAGGGTTTGCTTTCAAACTCGATGTAGATGACGCGAACGGGTTGGCCGATCTGGACGGCGCTGATGCCGCGGCCGAAACCGTGCGTGCGCTGGAACTCGTGCAGGGTATCGCGAAGATCGGTAATCACCGGCTGCGCGGAGGCGGTGTTAAGAACGCGAGCGGAGATCTCGCGGAGGATGGGATCGCCCAGGAGACGGATTCGCTGTACCGGCACTTCCCCATGGTAGCCTGATAGCCGTGGCCGCTCCCAATGGAACTGTTTCGCCGAAAGAATCGCCGGAAAAGGCACCGTCGCTCGGCAACGCGTTGGAGGCCGAGTTCCAGTATCTGTTCCGCCAGATGAGCGCGATTGCCTGGATTGGCCACTTGATGGCGATCGCTGTGTTCGGGGTGGGAGTGCCGCTGCGCCAAGGCCTGGATTTCCTGGACGTGATGTTTCTGTTGGCGTATTCATGCCTGCCGTGTTTGTTCGCATCGCCGCTGGTGGCCGACAGCGTGGTGAGCCGGAAGCCGGCGCCGGCGCGGGTTGGGTACCTGGCGCAGGTGCTGACTCCGTTTCTATTCGCTGTGTTCTGGAACGCGGTGATTCTGGTTTCGGCGCTGGCGACAGTGAATGCGAGCAACTGGTTGGGCCGAGTGATTCTTCCTCCGCGGCCGATTCTGTGGAATTCCGTGGTGTTCAGCGTCGCGGCAACTTACTTTGCCTCGTCGGTAACGGCGTGGTTGTCATTGAATGCCAAGACCGCGGCGGCCGCCAAGAGCCAGGCACGACGGCTGTTTCTGCTGCTGCTGGTGGTGGTGCTGATGTACACACGCTTTTCGCCACCGCAATTCCGGCGAGGTCTGGAAGATCTGTTGACGGCGGACCGGATCACTTCATTGCTGGTGCCGGTATCAGTGGTGCTGGCGGGTATCGCCTACGGGGTGATGTTGATGGGGGCGCGGCGACGGGAAGAGGAAGCTTCGGGGCCGATTTTCAAGCTGTTATAGTTGAAGATCGGACTCGTTAACAACCTATGAAAATCGTTGCGAAAGCGCCGTGCCGCGTGGACATGGCGGGCGGAACCCTGGACATCTGGCCGTTGTATTTGTTTCACGCGAATGCGGTGACTGTGAACTTCGCGGTGGACCGGTATACGTCTTGCGTCATTGAGACATTGGATTCGGACACGATTGAATTGAAGAGCATCGACCAGAAGGTGGAGGAGCGATTTGCTTCGCTGGCGGAGTTGAAGAAGACCAGGAAGTATAAGCTGCCGCTGCTCGCCTACCTGGTGGATTTCTTTTCTCCAGCGGGCGGATTCCGGATGACGACGAATTCGGAGTCTCCCGCGGGTGCTGGGATTGCGGGGTCATCCGCGCTGATTATTTCGATTGCGAGCGCGCTCAACAAGTGGTTGGGGACGGGCCATTCGATCGAGAAGATTCGCGAGATTGCGCAGAACAGCGAGGCGCGGATCATTCGCGTGCCTACCGGGTGTCAGGATTATTATCCCGCGATGTATGGCGGCGTCAGCGCGGTTGAGTTGGGATGCGCGGGGATTCGCCGTGCGCCGATTGCAGTGGATCTGGCGGAGTTCAACGAGCGGATTGCGTTGGCGTACACAGGCGAGCCGCGCAATTCGGGGATCAACAACTGGGAAGTGAACAAGGCCTACATCGACGGCGATAAGGCGGTGTATCGCAACTTTGAACGCATCTCGGCGATCTCGAATGGCATGCGGCGGGCGGTGGAGAAGGGCGACTGGAAGGACGCCGAGCGGCTGCTGCGCGAGGAATGGGTGAACCGGAAGAGAAACGCTCCGGGCATCACTACTCCGCTGATCGACAAACTGGTGGACGTTGCGAAGAAGGCCGGTGCGCGCGGTGCGAAGGTGTGCGGCGCGGGCGGCGGTGGATGCGTGTTCTTCCTGATTGAACCGGGGTCGAAGCCCAAAGTGACGCAGGCGATTGAGGGCGCGGGAGCCACGGTTCTGCCGGTAACAGTCGCGCCGAAGGGCGTACAGGTGCGCGCCGAGCGGTAACCGAGGTGGAACCCGCGATCACACCACCGGAGGCTGCGCAGAGAACGAAGCTCGGCATACTGCTGCGGGTGGGGATCTTCGCGTTTCTGGAGATCGCCGGAATGATGATTCTCGCGCCGTTGATGCACCCCGTGGCGGGGTATCTGGTGTCGGCGGCCCTGAGCACATTTGGCGCGGCGGCGATTGCGAACACCATTGCGATTCGCGTCTATGAGCGCGGGCAGTTAGCCGATCTTGGGCTGCACTGGAGCGGAGATTCGCGGTGGAACCTGTTGTTAGGGTTGGCGGGAGGAATCGGGGCCGCCGTGTTGGTGAACGGGATTCCACTGGCGATCGGGTTAGCCGAATTTCAGAAAGCAGAGGGGTGGGAAGGCAACGTGGGCAGCGGAATCTTCATCGCCATCGTGTTGCTGTTCGGAGCGTTTGGGGAAGAGCTGCTGTTTCGCGGGTATGGTTTTCAAGTGCTGTTGGGGACGGTGGGCGAGTACGCGACTGTGCTGCCGATGAGCGTTTTGTTCGGGCTGTCGCATTCGAACAATCAGAACGCGAACAACGTTGGCGTCGCGAACACGATGCTGTGGGGATTGCTGTTTGGGATGGCGTTCCTGCGCAGCCGCGACCTTTGGCTTCCCATCGGGTTGCACTATGGGTGGAATGTCACGCTGCCGTTCTTCGGCGTGAACCTCAGCGGATTTACAATGAATGTAACGGGGTATGCGATGCATGTCCGGATGCCGGAGATCTGGAGCGGCGGCGATTACGGGCCGGAAGCCGGTTTGTTGACGACGATGGCGGTGGGGCTGTTGTTTGCCGGCCTGTTCCGGGCGCCGATACGGAAGCAGAAAGCGTTTCTGTACCGACCGGATGAGGACTGATGCTCGCGGTAGAAGGAGCGAAGTATGCGGGCTCTGATTGTGATTGGTTTGATGGGCGTGATGCTGCCTTGGGCGGAGGCGCGGAAGCTCACCGACGATGAACGGCTGGAGATCCTGCGCGGGATGTCGGCCGAGTACGCAACGCTGAAGGTTAGCCTGCCGCGATCGAAAAAGCCGCTGGCGATTGCGAGCGATGGCACGTATGAAAAAGACAAATGGGAAGAGGCGAGCAAGGAGTACGGTCCGGCGGGGCGCGTGGGCGATCTGGTACAGATAACCAAGGTCACGATTGAGGCGGACAAACTCGTCTTCGAGATCAATGGTGGTTTGAAGACAGGCCCGAAGTGGTATGAGCGAGTGGAAGTGGGCATGGGCAGCAGCGGGCGCACAATCGGCCAGGGGAACACGAAGTTGGGAAGTACGATTTCGTTGAATTTTCCGAAGGGAGTGCCACCGCTGGCGGCTTCGGAGATCAAGAAGATCCTGCTGCCGGTGATGGATTTTGAGAAGCGCTCGGCGACGGAGCAGTTTATCACGACGCTGCCTCCGGAGATTGCCAAAGCGCTGAAGGAACAGCGCGTGGTGGAGGGGATGGATCGCGAGACGGTGATGCTGGCGGTGGGGCGTCCGCGCGCGAAGTCACGCGAGACAAAGGACGGCGTGGACCTGGAAGATTGGGTCTACGGGCTGCCTCCGGGCAAGATCACTTTCGTCACATTCCAGGGGAACAAGGTGGTGAAGGTGAAGGATACGTACGCGGGGCTTGGCGGGAGCACAGCGACGCCGCTACCGCCGAATTGATGCTCGACAGACTTTCGCGGTGTAGTCGCTACCCGTTCCTTAGGGCCTCGGTCGGGTCGACCCGAACGGCGCGACGGGCCGGTCCAGCCGCGGACAACAGGCCGATGGTCAAGATGAAGATGGCGGCCGCCGGCAGGATCCCCGGGATGTGCCACCCACCCTCGACCTCGATGTTCAGCCAGCGATGAAGGACGAGTGCGGCAGTGACGCCGACAACAACGCCGGCGGCGATCTGCCACAGCGCGCGGGCGAAGATGCTCGCCAGCAGTCGCCACGGCGGCGCGCCGAGTGCCGTCCGAATGCCGATCTCGCGGCGGCGCAGGGTCACGGTAAAGGACATGAGGGCGTAGAGTCCAGCCGCTGACAGAATGAGCACACTCAGTGTCACTATGACAAGGGCGTAGGACGTCAGGTTGCTGGATATCTGCGTCTCGCCGAGGACCTCATCGAGACGGCGCACATCATCCAAACGCAGAGTGGGATGAAGGTTCGTGACGATGTCCTGAAGGCGACGCGACATGGCGGCCGGATCGGGCCCGGCGCGCAAGGCCAGTTGGATTGGGCTGGCGGGTCTACGCGCACCAGTCATCGCCGGAACATACATTCGTCCCTGGGACGTGTTGGCGGGCCGGTCGGGAACGATCCCGACGATCTCGTACCAGGGACCGGCCTCCGATCCTGGGGCAGGAACCGGCCTGACCCGGCGGCCGATGGCATTGTCGCCGCCGACCACCTGTCGCACGAAGGTCTGGTCCACGATCGCTGTTGCCGCCGAACCGAAATCCCTGCCGTCGAAGGTGCGGCCCGCCAGGGCGGGGACGTCGAAGACCGTGAAGAAGGCCCGGTCGACCTGATTCGTTCTGACGTAACGCCTGACGGGCCGGCCGCCGGCGACGCCCTCGTCCATCTCGACGAACATCAGAGGCTCCGCACCGGGAAATGACGCCGCAAACGTGACTGCGGATGTGCCGGCCTCCGCTTGGATCTGGCGAATGACTTCGGCCTGGAGGCTTCGGAGGCGAGAGGCGAACGCAGTCAGGTTCGCCTCTGCTGCCGGCACGCTCTGGGGATCGACTGCGAGCCGCGCGGTAAGGAATTCCCTTGCGGCAAACCCGGGTCCAAGCACGGCGGGCCGCAGGTGCCCCCACGCCAACTCTATCGTGGACGGCAGCGCGGCGAGAGCCAAGGCAACCTGCGCGACGAGTAAGGCGGTCCACGTCGCGCCGAGCGGTATTCCCGTCCGGCTGCCCAACGAGCGGAGTGCGGTGGGCAGGACTCGGCCGGTGGCCTGCAGTGCAGGTGCCAGGCCGGCGATCAGCGCGGCCACGACGGTGAGGCCCGCGACGAAGAGGGCGGCGCGCCACGAGAAGTCGAAGTCCACCCAGAACGGGAGCGAGCCTCCCAGCTCCGGGAAACGCCGAATGATTTCTCCTATCTGAGTGAGGATCGGGCGTGTCAGGACGAGCGCCATGGCTCCCGCCGCCGAGGAGAGCACGAGCACCTCGACGCAGAGTTGCACGACGATGCGACTGCGGCTCGCGCCGAGCGCGAAGCGCGCTGCGAACTCCTCCTGGCGCGTGACCGTTCGAGCGTAGATGAGGATGGCGATGTTGAGGCATGGTGGCACGAGGAGCAGAGAGACGAGAAGCAGGATGATCCGCTGCTGCCACGCCAGCTCCCCGCGCTCGACATCATCGGTGAAGGCAAATGTATAAGGCACGACGCGTGGGCGGCGCGCGTCGCCGCTCGGCGGCCTGGTGGCTGGCGGCAGGAGCCCTATGGTCGTCAGCTCCGCCTGTGCGCCGTCCAGGGAGACGCCGGGCGCGAGGCGGGCAAACACGGCACCCTGGGGCGCGGGCTTCAGCGAACCAGAGGGATCCGATCGGAGCGGGGTCCAGTAGCGGTGGTTCACCGGGAACGCGAAGCGCTCGGGCATCACGCCGACAACGGTGTGGAGTATCTCGCCGAGCCGCACCGTTTGGCCGATGACGGCAGGATCAGACGCGAACCGTGACTGCCACACGTCGTATCCGATCACCACCACAGGCGGCGCGGCGAGGCGCTCGTCGGCGTCGGCGATCCAACGCCCTAAGAGCGGCTGGACCCGCGCCAGCCGGAAGCCCGAGGCCGTGATCTCGGCGACGCGGACCCATTCGGCCGGGCGGCTCTCTACCTTCAAGCGGCACTCGACGGTCTGAAAGCCACCTAGATCCTGCACCGACTGCAGCGTCGCGCCCCAGCGCTCGAGGTCGCGCCGGGACATCTCACGGCGGCGATGCGCCTGCGCGTCCCAGCTCTGCAGGGCGACCACGCGCTCGCCCTCATCCAGCGGCGGCGAGGTACGCCCCATGAATTCGTCGAGAAAGACGAAGACGACCGCGGCGATGGTGATCACGATCGTCATCGCCAGCCCCCCGGCGAGCGTGAGGCCCCAGGATCGGCGCAACATGCGGAGCCCCAGTTTGACGTCGAGCGCGAAGCCATCGAGCCACGGCAGGCCCCACGCCTCGCGCCACGACTCGCGCAGTTGCGTGATGCCGCCCAATTGCACGCGGGCGGCACGGCGTGCCTCCTCGACGGTGAGCCCACGGCGTAGGCCGTCTTCTTCCGCCATCCGGAGATGGGCAGCCAATTCCTGGTCGAAATCCGACTCGAGTTCGCCCTTGCGGAGGAACCCGCGAATGCGGGCTGCGAACGTATAAAAGAACGACAGCATGATTCAGCTCCCAGTCCGCGGATGCAACAACCTGCCCATCACGCCGGCGATGCGCTCCCAATTCGCGGTCTCGGCCTGCAACTGTTTCCGGCCGGCCTTCGTGAGGGCGTAGAACTTGGCCTTGCGGTTGTTGTCGGACACGCCCCACTCCGCCTTGATCCACTTCTTCTGAACCAGGCGGACCAGGCACAGGTAGACGGTCCCCTGGTTCACAATCAAGGCGCGTTCTCCCACCTGCTCGATGCGAAGAGCGATGCCGTAGCCGTGCAGCGGCCCGAGGTGCTCCAGCGTTTTGAGGACCATCAGGTCGAGGGTGCCTTGAAGAATTGACGACTCAGAATCCGGCATGCAGATCACCTCTGGGATGTAAAGAGGAGTGTCGCACACCGTCCTGTGGGATGTCAAGAGGAGAGAGTCCCGGCGCGGCAGCCTGAGAGTCTGCGCTCTTGCGCTGATCCTTAGTACACGTTTTCACAAATACGGTCTCGTCAGATTTGAGGCGCCCGCACTTTTACCCGCAGTGTCCGACTCATCGGGACGCCCGTACGCAAGCCTCGACATGAGTGTCGAGGCGAGGGCTGGCCTGGAAAGGCCAGCCGCGGCCAGGATTGGCCGCCCTACATGACGGCGGAATGTACAAACTCCAGAGCCTCGACGTAAGTGTCGAGGCGGCAGACTGA
This sequence comes from Acidobacteriota bacterium, assembly GCA_016213775.1. Lineage (GTDB taxonomy): Bacteria > Acidobacteriota > Terriglobia > Bryobacterales > Bryobacteraceae > CADEFT01. The sequence goes on along the minus strand of JACQZR010000305.1, from coordinate 33,247 downwards.
GAGGCCGCGCCACCAACCGCAATACGTTGCCGAACTTCTGAAACGATGTACTTAGTTTGCCGCGCAGGTGGATTTCGGGAGGCCTGTGGGCGGGTCCCAGATGGAGGCTCCGATGAAGCGCTCTTTGTCCCTGGCGGTGTTGTAGTAGTACGTCGTGACGACTTTGCCGTCGGGGCGAACGAGGCTGCGGGTATAGCCCAGGTCGGCGGAACCGCCGTCCTGCCTGAGTACGAGATCGCAACTCCAGGTGAGTCCGTTATCGTCTGAGATGCGGGCGCGGACGCTGAACGGCATCTTGCGGTAGGCGTAGGTCATGGCAAGGCGGCCGTCCTTGAGCCGGAAGAGCATTGGCGGATTGCCGCCAGTGTCCTCGACGGGCTTGCCGAGGAACTTCCAGGTGAGACCTTCATCGTCGGAACGCCAGGCCTCAATGAAAGCGCGGCGGCGGATGGTGGTGAGGATCGACTTGGGAGCGATTTGCAGCGACGACGGCATGATGGCGTAGTCCTCGATTTCGGGTCCGATGTAGGAGAGGAATTTCCAGGTTTTGCCGCCGTCGCGCGTGCGTGCGGCAAATACGCGGCCTTCGCGGCCGTTCGATTTGGCGGCAGTGAGGAAGACCGTGGCGTCGTGCATGCCGTTGACGATGTAGTCCGTGCGGGCGGCAACGCCTTTGGTGTCGAAGTCAGGAACGAGGAAGGGGCCTTGCCATGTCTTGCCGCGATCGTAAGAGTAATAGAAGCGGCTGGGACCGACGTGGATGTCGGCCATGCGCCAGGTCATGGCGAAGCCGGGGCGAGTGAAGTCGATGCCGCCGGGACAGGGGACGGGCTGCTTGCCACCCTCCAGCACAGGGACTCCGGCGACCTTGATGCCAGTTGGCGGGCGAAGGGAATCGGGACGCTCGATCTTCCAGGTTTCACCGCCGTCGAGGCTGCGTGCGAGGACATGCTGCGACGGTTTGGAATAGTCAATGGCGTGGCTGCGCTCGTTGAGCCGGAAGTCGCCGATTTCAAAGCCTACGACGAGTTCGTTACCCCAACTCCATGCGCCGTGATTGGCGGGCCATCCGGCAAAACGTCCGGGTTCACCGTAGACCGTGAGGTTCTTCGCAGCGATGGGAATTTGCTCGGCGTGGGCAGCGAGGGCGAGGAGGAGGATGAAGAGTTTCATTTCGGAGCCTTCTTATACATTGCACGAATGGACCTGACGTTGCTGGATCCGCTGGTTTGAGTGCTTGCAGATACCGAGCCTCTCGCGCCTAGCTATACTGTGACAATCCGGTGAGATGCCCATGAGGAGGTTCGTGTGGCGCGTATTGTTCGCTGTTCGCTGATTCAGGCTTCAAATGCCGTTTCGCCCGATGAGCCGTTGAACAGAGTGAAAGCGGCGATGGTGGAGAAGCATCTCAACTACATCGCCGAGGCTGCGTCCGATGGCGCGCAGATTGTCTGCCTGCAGGAGATTTTTTACGGCCCGTATTTCTGCGCCGAGCAGTCCACCAAGTGGTACGACTTCACCGAGCAGATTCCTGACGGGCCCACCATCCGGCTGATGCAGGAGGAGGCAAAGCGGCACGGCATCGCGATCGTGGTGCCGATTTACGAGATCGAGCAGCAGGGGATTTTTTACAACACCGCGGCCGTGATCGACAAGACAGGGCAGTACCTCGGCAAGTACCGCAAAACGCATATTCCGCACGTCGCGCCGGGCTTCTGGGAGAAGTTCTACTTCCGGCCGGGTAACCTTGGGTACCCGGTCTTCGATCTGGGCTTCGTCAAGATCGGACTGTATATCTGCTACGACCGGCACTTCCCCGAAGGGGCACGGGCGCTGGGTTTGAACGGCGCGGAGATAGTGTTCAATCCATCGGCGACTGTGGCGGGTCTGAGCGAGCATCTGTGGAAGATCGAACAGCCGGCCCATGCTGTAGCCAACGGGTACTATCTCGGGGCGATCAACCGCGTGGGGACCGAAGCGCCCTGGAACATCGGACATTTCTACGGCACTTCATACTTTGTAAATCCGCGCGGGCAGATTATCGCCGAGGCGTCGCGGGATCAGGACGAAGTGCTGACGGCGGACCTGGATTTGGATTTGATCGCCGAAGTCAGGAAAACGTGGCAGTTCTTCCGCGACCGGCGGCCGGACATGTACGAAGGGTTAGTAAAGGCATAACCATGACGAAAGACGAAATCCTGCTGGCCAACAGCGAATGCATTTTTCCGGCGGTGTTCCATTACTTCAAGACGCCGCTCGTTTTGACGCACGCCAAGAATCAGCACGTGTGGGACGCGGACGGGAACGAGTACCTCGATTTCTTCGGAGGCATCGTCACCGTGAGCGTCGGGCACTGCAACGATAAGGTCAATGCAAAAGTGCTGGCGCAGGTGAACAAGCTGCAGCACGTCTCCACTGTGTTTGCGACGGAGCCGCAGGCGGCGCTGGCGCGGAAGATCGCCGATATCGCGCCTGGCCCGGGCTGGAAGAGCTTCTTCAGCAATTCAGGGACGGAGGCGAATGAAGCGGCCATCCTGACGGCGCGGTGTTATACCGGGTCGCCGGAGATCATTGCGCTGCGCTACAGCTATCACGGGCGTTCGTCGTTGACGATGGCGGTGACGGGGAATTACACCTGGCGTCTGGGTCCGCCTATGCAGGCCGGGATTGTGCATGCTCATAACGCCTATTGCTACCGATGCCCGTTTGGGTTGACGTATCCGAGCTGTGATGTGCGCTGCGCCACCGATCTGGAAGAGTTGATCAAGACAACCACTTCGGGCCGTGTAGCGGGCATGATCGCCGAACCGATCCAGGGAGTGGGCGGGTTTGTCACCCCGCCGAAGGAGTACTTCCCCATCGTTGCCGAGATCGTCCGCAAGTATGGTGGCATCTTCATCAGCGATGAAGTGCAGACGGCGTGGGGCCGCACAGGCCACAAATGGTGGGGCATTGAGCAGTGGGGTGTGGTGCCGGACATGATCACGAGCGCGAAGGGCGCGGCGAACGGTTTTCCGATTGGCATCACCACGGCGCGCGGCGATATTGCGAACTCTTTGAAGGGCGTGACGATCTCCACGTTTGGCGGGAATCCGGTGACGAATACCGCGGCGAAGGCGGTGATCGACCTGATTGAAGAGGAGAAACTGGCGGTGAATGCCGCTGTTGTGGGGGCGTATCTTCGCGCCGGGTTGGAAGCGTTGCAGGACAAGCACACCCTGATCGGCGACGTGCGCGGGATGGGCTTGATGCAGGCGATTGAACTGGTGCAGGACCGCAAATTGAAAACCCCGGCGACTCAGGAGACGCTGCGGCTGATGGAGGCTGCGCGGGAGAACCGGATTCTGATCGGGCGCGGCGGATTGCATGGCAATGTCGCGCGGCTGTCGCCGCCGTTGAACATCAGCAAGGCGGATGTGGATGAGTTCCTCGTCAGACTCGATGCCAGCCTTTCCCAGATTGCGGAGCCGGCCATCGCGGGGAGCGCGCGGTGAGTTTCGAGGAGTTACACCCGCCTTTGAGCAGTCAGGCAGCGGCGATGGAAGCGAACCGCTGCCTGTTCTGCTTTGATGCCCCTTGCGCGGCGGCCTGTCCGACGCACATCGACGTGCCGCGGTTCATAAAGAAGATTGCGACGGCGAACGTGACCGGGTCGGCACGGGCGATTCTTGAGGCCAATGTGTTGGGGCTGTCGTGTTCGCGCGTATGTCCGGTGGATGTGCTGTGCGAGGGCGCATGCGTAATGCACAACGTGAATCGCGAGCCCATTCAGATCGGGCGACTGCAGCGTCACGCGATGGACCATTTCTATGCCAATGGCGGCCGGCTGCCGCAGGGCGCGTCCAACGGGAAGCGGGTGGCGTGCGTCGGGGCGGGGCCGGCGTCGCTGGCGTGCGCGGCGGAATTGCGGCGGAACGGTGTGGCGGTTACGGTTTATGACAAACGTCCCCTGGCCGGCGGGTTGAACACGTACGGTGTGGCGCAATACAAGTTCACGCCGGACGACAGCCGGCGCGAAGTGGAAATGATCCGGCGGAGTGGCGTCGAGTTTGTGAATGGCGCCGATGTGGGGACGACGCTTTCGTTCGAGGAGATCGAGTCCAAGTTTGATGCAGTCTTCATCGGGATCGGGCTGGGGCCGACGCAGCCTCTGGGGATTCCCGGCGAGAAACTCCCGGGCGTTCTCAACGCGCTCGAATTCATTGCCTCCTATAAGACAGCTCAGCCGGTGGCGTTAGGGCGGCGTGTGGCCGTCATCGGCGGCGGGAACACGGCGATTGATGCGGCGGTGGCTGCGCGCCGGTTGGGCGCCGCGGAGGTTTCCATCTTATACCGGCGAGGCGAAGCGCAGATGTCCGCGTTCGCCTTCGAGTACGAGCAGGCGCGGCGCGAGGGCGTGCAGTTTTGTTTTCATGCGCGGCCCGAGGCGTTCGTCCAGGATGGCGGTGCGTTTCGCGTGGTACTGCCGGAGGGCGCTGCGGCGGTAATGGCGGATACGGTGATCATTGCCATCGGGCAATCGAAATTGATCGAGACACTGGGCGCGGTGCGGCAGATTGAGTTGCATGAAGGGCGCATCGTGGTGAATCCCGCGAACGGACAGACCTCGAATCCGAAGTATTTTGCCGGCGGCGATTGTGTGAACGGAGGGCGCGAAGTAGTGGACGCAGCGGCGGAAGGAAAACGCGCGGCGAAAGGCATACTGGCATGGCTGACCTAAGCATCAATCTCGCGGGGATACGCTCTCCGAATCCGTTCTGGCTGGCGTCGGGGCCGCCGGCTAATTGTGGCGATCAGGTGATGCGCGCCTTCGACGCCGGTTGGGGCGGCGCGGTGTGGAAGACGATCGGGGATCCGATTGTGAATGTGTCATCGCGCTATTCATCGGTGGATCTGAATGGCGTGCGGATGATGGGGCTGAACAATATCGAACTGATCAGCGACCGGCCGATTGAAACGAATCTCGCCGAGATCCGCGAGGTGAAGAAGCGCTACCCGAAGCATGCGGTGATCGCCTCGTTGATGGTGGAATCGAAGCGCGAAGTGTGGCACGACATTGTGCGGCGCTCGGAAGATGCCGGCGCCGATGGGCTGGAATTGAACTTTGGCTGCCCGCATGGGATGTCGGAGCGGGGCATGGGGGCGGCCGTGGGCCAGGTGCCGGACTATGCGTGCATGATCACCGAGTGGGTGAAGGAGGTGGCTCGCACCCCCGTGCTTGTGAAGCTCACGCCCAACGTGACGGATATTCGAATGATTGCGCGGGCGGCGCGGCGCGGCGGCGCCGATGGGCTGTCGGCGATCAATACGATCAATTCGATTACTTCGATTGATCTCGATACGCTGACCCCGCGGCCGGTGGTGAATGGCAAGTCGTCGCATGGTGGGTACTGCGGGCCGGCGGTGAAGCCCATCGCGCTGCACATGATTCAGCAGGTGTGTTCCGATCCCGAAGTGGGGATTCCGGTGTCGGCGATTGGCGGTATGTCGAACTGGAAGGATGCGGCGGAGTTTGTGCTCCTTGGCGCGACGTCCGTGCAGGCTTGCACAGCGCCGATGCACTATGGATTCCGCATTGTCGAGGATTGGATCGATGGACTGGGCGAGTGGATGGATTCGAAGGGGTTCCGCACGTTGGAGGAGTTTCGCGGGTTGTCGCTGCCGCGGGTCACCGAGTGGCAGCATCTCGACTTGAAGTACAGGATCGTGGCGCGCATCGATCCGGGGAAGTGCATTGGCTGCCAGCTTTGCTACACGGCGTGTTGGGACGGCGCGCATCAGTGTATTCACGTCGATGGATTCGCGAAGCCAGAGGATGCGGTGGCGTTCTCACGGTCTTCCATTGTGCGGACGCCCGTGACGCCGGCGGTGTCGCATGCGGTGCCGCTGGGTCGCATTCCCCGAGTGGATGAACACGAGTGCGTGGGATGCAATTTGTGCTGGCTGGTGTGTCCAGTGGAAGGGTGCATCTCGATGGTACAGGTGGACGATGGATCGGACCCGGAGAGTTGGGCGGAAAGGACGCGCGTATGAGCACGACGTTGATCAAGGGCGGCACGGTGGTGAGTTCGGTGAGTGCCTTTTACGCGGATGTGCTGATCGAGGACGATCGCATCAAAGATGTCGCGGACGCGATTCCAGTGGAGGCGGCCGATCGCGTCCTGGATGCGGCGGGGATGTATGTGCTGCCCGGTGGCATCGATGTGCATACGCATCTCGATATGCCTTTCGGCGGGACAACCTCATCGGACGATTTTGAGACCGGCACGCGCGCGGCGGCGTTTGGCGGGACGACGACAATCATAGACTTCGCGATTCAGCCCAAGGGCACCAGGATGCGCGACGCCTTGGACACGTGGTGGCGGAAAGCGGACGGCAAGGCGTGCATCGACTACGGGCTGCACATGATTGTGACGGATCTGCCCGATGCAGGGTTGGAAGATATGGACAGCCTGGTGGGAGAAGGGGTGGCGAGTTTCAAGCTGTTCATGGCGTATCCGGGAGTGCTGATGGTGGACGATGCGACCATCTTCAAAGCGTTGTCACGAACCGCCAGCAACGGGGCGCTCATTTGCATGCACGCCGAAAACGGCAGTGTGATCGATGTGATTGTGCAGCAGGCGCTGGCGGAGGGCAAGCGCGCACCGATCTATCACGCGATGACGCGGCCAACGCGAGCCGAGTCGGAGGCGGTCCATCGTGCGATTGCGCTCGCGGAGATGTCGGGGGCGCCGGTGTACATCGTGCACCTGTCGTCGGAGGACGCGCTGAATCAGGTGCGGGAGGCACGGGATCGGGGAGTGCCGGTCTTCGCGGAGACGTGTCCGCAGTATTTGCTGCTGTCGATTGAGGAACTGGCGCGGCCGGATTTTGAAGGCGCAAAGTACGTGTTCACGCCGCCGCTACGGGAGAAGGAAAATCTGGAGAAGCTGTGGACCGGTTTGGCGCAGGATCATTTGCAGGTGGTCTCTACGGATCATTGCCCGTTTTGCTTTCAGGACCAGAAGGCGCTGGGGAAGGATGATTTCACCAAAATACCGAATGGCGGGCCGGGGATTGAAAACCGGCTGCAGTTGATCCATCACCATGGCGTGAATATGGGGCGGATTTCATTGAACCGCTTTGTGGAGCTGGTTAGTACGACTCCGGCGAAGTTATTCGGGCTGTATCCGCGGAAGGGGGAGATCGCCATCGGGAGCGATGCCGATGTGGTGATCTGGGACGCGGGCGCGGAGCATTTGATTAGTGCCGCGACCCATCATATGCGCGTGGATTACAGCATGTTTGAAGGGTTTGCGGTGAAGGGGAATGCGAAGACGGTGATTTCGCGCGGGGAAATAATCGTGGAGGGCGGCCTGTTCCGCGGCCGTGCGGGCCGAGGCCAATACCTGCGGCGGGAGGCGAGGGGAGGGGCCTGGCAATGACGCGTTCTTGCGTTTTTGCGTCTTCTTTCGCGTTTTGGCGTGAGATTTGGAAATGACCGAAAACGAGATCGCGCACGAGATTGTGGACGTAGCCTATCGGATACATGCTCAGCTTGGACCGGGGCTGTTTGAGAAAGTCTATGTGGCGGTGATGGCCAGCCAGTTGGAGAAGCGTGGCCTGCAGGTAAGGCGTGAGGCGATCATGCCAGTGGTGTTCGACGGGATTCGCTATGAGATGGGGTATAAGGCGGATCTGCTTGTGGAGGAGAAGGTTGTCGTCGAGGTGAAGTCTGTTGCGGCGACTTTGGCGATTCATCGACGACAGGTACTTACCTATCTGCGGCTGGGCGGGTTCCGATTGGGGCTTTTGATTAACTTTGATGTCATTAACATCAAAGACGGCATTGCCCGAGTGGTGAATGGATTGCCGGAAGACGGGTTCACGCAAAAACGCTAATGGAAGACGCAACAACGCCAAAAGACAAGCGCAAAAAGACAATGCATGATCCTTCGCTGTATAACGATGATCTGGCTCCCGTGCCGGCGGGGCAGCGGACCTGGTCTACCTATAACTACGCCGCGCTCTGGGTGGGAATGTCGGTTTGTATTCCTACTTATATGCTTGCCTCCGGTTTGATTGCCGGGGGAATGAACTGGTGGCAGGCCGTCGGGACCATCCTGTTGGGCAACCTGATCGTGCTGGTTCCGATGCTCTTGAATGCGCATGCGGGGACGCGATACGGGATCCCGTTCCCGGTGTTTGTGCGGGCTTCGTTTGGGGTTCGGGGGGCCAACGTTCCGGCGGTGCTGCGGGCGCTGGTGGCGTGCGGGTGGTTCGGGATCCAGACCTGGATCGGCGGGCAGGCGATTGATTCGATGCTGAAGATCCTCTTCCCTTCGTGGGCCGGGTTCGATGGCGGGAAGTGGGTCTGCTTCGCGGCCTTCTGGGCGCTCAACATGTACGTGATTGTGCGGGGCATCGAGACGATCAAAGCTCTGGAAGGCATCGCGGCTCCGTTCATGCTCGCGGTGGGCCTGCTCCTGCTGTGGTGGGTGACGAGCAAGGCGGGCGGGTTTGGTCCGGTGCTGAGCGCACCTTCGAAGTTCCAAACATTTTCCGCGTTTTTCGTTTTCTTTGTTCCCGCGCTCACCGGGATGGTGGGATTTTGGGCCACCGTGGCGTTGAACATCCCGGACTTCACGAGGTATGCAAAGTCGCAGAGGTCGCAAATGATCGGTCAGGCGTTGGGGCTGCCCGCGGCGATGACGCTGTACAGCTTCATCGGCGTGGCTGTGACCTCGGCTTCGGCGGTTTTGTTCGGTGAGCCGATCTGGGATCCGGTCCAGTTGTTGGGCAAGTTCAATCAGCCGCTGGTTGCGTTTGTCGCCTTGATCGCATTGCTGATTGCGACGTTGAACACGAACGTGGCGGCGAACGTGGTTTCTCCATCGAATGACTTCTCCAACCTCAAGCCGAGCCTCATTTCGTTTCGCACTGGCGGTCTGATCACCGGCGTGCTGGGCGTCGCAATCATGCCTTGGAAGCTCATGGGTGATTACAGCGCGTATATTTTCGGCTGGTTGGTGGGGTACTCCGGACTGCTCGGACCCATTGCGGGCGTGATGATTGCCGACTATTTCCTGGTGCGGCGGGCGGAGTTGAATGTTGAGGATTTGTATCGGCGCGGCGGGATCTACGAGTATCAGAACGGGTTCAACATACGAGCCCTGGTCGCATTGGCCGCGGGTGTTGTGGTGGCGTTGATCGGGCTCATAATGCCGAGCCTGGAAGCGCTCTACCGTTATGCCTGGTTTGTGGGATTCTTTGTGGCAGGGGCAGTTTACTTTTGCTTGATGAAACAAGGAGGCGAAACATGGTCAACACCGAAACGATGAACGTGGCTTCTCTCATTGATGGTAAGGTGGACGCGCGTTCGGGCGCGGCCCAGCCGGTGACCAATCCATCGACGGGCGACGTGATTGCCCACGTGTCCTACGCGACGGCGGCGGAGGTGGACCGCGCAGTGCGGGCGGCGCACGAAGCCTTTCTGACATGGCGCGACGTGCCGGTGGTGGATCGCGTGCAGCCGTTGTACCGCTTCAAGGATCTTTTGGACAAGCATCATGCGGAGCTGTCGCACACGCTCTCCACGGAGAACGGCAAGACGCTGGACGATGCCAAGGCCGAAGTACGGCGCGCGATTCAGATGGTGGAAGTAGCGTGCGGCATGCCGAGCCTCATGATGGGCGAGTCGCTCGAGAACGTCGCCCGTGGGATTGATTGCCATACCATCCGGCAGCCGCTCGGTGTGGTTGCGGGGATCACACCGTTCAACTTCCCGAGCATGGTTCCGATGTGGATGTATCCGTTCGCGATCGCCTGCGGAAACACGTTCGTGTTGAAGCCGTCTGAGAAGGTTCCGTTGTCGCCGGCGCGCGCGGCGGAGCTGTTTCACGATGCAGGCTTGCCGCCGGGCGTACTCAACGTCGTGCATGGCGATAAGGCCGCCGTCGATGCACTGTTGCTGCATCCCTTGGTGAAGGCGGTGTCATTCGTGGGATCGACGCCGGTAGCGAAGTACATCTACTCTACAGCGGCGGCTCAGGGCAAACGCGTGCAGGCCTTGGGCGGAGCAAAGAATCACCTCGTTGTCATGCCGGACGCCAACATTGAGAAGAGCGTTGAGGCGATCATGAGCTCGGCGTTTGGCGCGGCCGGCGAGCGGTGTCTGGCGGGCAGCGTGTTGGTGCCTGTCGGCGCTGTGGCGGAGCCGCTGTTGACCGCGCTGATGGCGAGGTGCCGCGGCATGAAAGTGGGTCCCGCAACCGAACCTGGTGTCGACATGGGGCCACTGGTGACCGCGGCGCATCGGGACCGCGTGGCCGGCTACATCGAAAAGGGTGTGGCCGAGGGCGCGAAGCCCTTGTGTGATGGACGGGAAGGGGCCGGCGGCGATGGATTCTATCTTGGGCCCACGGTCTTCGATCATGTGGACCCGTCAATGACGATTGCGCGCGAGGAGATTTTCGGGCCGGTGCTTTCGGTAATGCGCGTCAAGACACTCGATGAGGCGATTGCGTTGGTGAACACGTCGCCGTTTGGGAATACCACTACCATCTACACTTCCGATGGGAAGTCCGCGAGGGAGTTCTGTTCGCGAATCGAGGTGGGCATGGTGGGCGTCAACATGGCTGTTGCGGCGCCGATGGCATTCTTTCCATTCACGGGCTGGAAGGCTTCGTTCTTCGGCGATCTACACGCGCATGGCAAGGATGCTGTGTGGTTCTACACCGAGCAGAAGACGATTATGACGCGCTGGTTTTGAGTCACGCAGCAATCCCCGTGAAATGTCGGATTGCCTTAACGCCCCTCCCAAGCGATAATAAGGGCGTAGAGATTTTGCAATGCTGGTGGGCCGGTTTACGACCGGTCGGGAGTCCTATCTGTGAAACGATCCGGTTCCGACGACACGCTCCGTTGTTCCTTTTGCCACAAAAGTCAGGACGTTGTCGGCAAGCTCATTTCCTCCCCCAGTGACTATCCGCGCGCCTACATTTGCGATGAGTGCATCGCCGTATGCAACTCCATCCTCGAAGATGACCGTCAGGAGCATTCCTACGGCGCGCCGCACAAGCTCCCCAAACCCCTGGAGCTCAAGGAATATCTGGACCAGTATGTGGTGGGACAGGACGCCACCAAAAAGAAGCTGGCGGTCGCGGTCTACAACCACTACAAGCGCATCCAGATGAACAAGCAGCGTTCCACCGAAGTGGAGCTGTCCAAATCGAACATCATTCTCATTGGCCCCACGGGCACTGGGAAAACGCTTCTCGCCCAGACCCTTGCCCGTATTCTCGATGTTCCCTTCGCCATCGTCGATGCCACAACCCTCACTGAGGCCGGCTACGTCGGTGAAGACGTCGAGAACATCATCCTTCGTCTTCTACAGAACGCCGATTGGGATGTGCAACGCTGCCAGCAGGGCATCATCTACATCGATGAAATCGACAAGATCGGCCGCAAAGACGAAAATCCCTCCATCACCCGCGACGTCTCCGGCGAAGGCGTCCAGCAAGCCCTCCTGAAGATCCTCGAAGGTACCGTCGCCAACGTTCCTCCCCAAGGCGGCCGCAAGCATCCTCATCAGGAATTTACTCCCGTAGATACCAGCAATATTCTCTTCATCTGCGGTGGGGCTTTCGTCGGACTCGAAAAGATCATCTCGCGCCGCGTTGGCCGGCGATCCATTGGCTTCAAGGGCGAAGAGGAAAAGAAAGCCACCGCCGCGGCCGGCCCCAGCTATTCCGGACGCCGTGATATCAACATGCTGGAACAGATCCAGCCGATGGACCTCATCAAGTTCGGTTTCATCCCCGAATTCATCGGGCGCCTCCCCGTCGTCGGTGTCCTCGAAGACCTTAGTAAGGACGCTCTCATGCAGATCCTCACTAAGCCCAAGAACGCGGTCACGCGCCAATACCAACGGTTGTTCGAGTTCGAAAATGTTAGACTGAAATTTACGGACGACGCGCTGGAAGCGATTGCCACCATGGCACTGGAACGGAAGGTGGGCGCTCGCGGACTTCGTATGATCCTCGAGGAGTTGATGCTGGATCTCATGTACTACGTCCCCTCCTACAAGAAGATCCGCGAATTCGTGGTCACCAAGGAAATGGTCCTCACGCAGAAGATCAATCTCGCGTTGCTCGAAAAAGCTGGTTAGCGAAGTAGGCTCTCTCAGCCGGTTCGCAGAAAGTCGGTCGATTCTCTCATGTTGACGTCCAAGGAAAAGTCAGACACCAAGCGCCTTCCCATGATGCCGATCCGGGATGTCGTCATCTTCCCGTACATGATGACGCCGTTCGTAGTTGGCAGGGAATCGAGCGTGCGGGCACTGGAAGACGCCCTCTCGGGCGACAAAAAAATCTTCCTCGCCACGCAGCACGACGCCTCGGTGGATGAGCCCCGCCCCGATGAAATCTTCACCGTCGGCACCATCGCCAACATCGTCCAGAGCCTCAAGCTCCCCGATGGCAACATCAAGGTGCTCGTCGAAGGCATCGATCGGGCCAAGATCGTTTCCGTTAGCGAGGAAGAAGGCTTCTTCCGCTCGGTGGTCAAGACATTCCACTATAAGGTGGAGACCGGCGCGCAACTCGACTCCCTGATCAGCCGCGTCACCGGGTTGTTCGAGCAATACGTCAAACTCAGCCAAAATCTCAACTATGAGACGATGATTGCCGCTATCCGTGTCGACGAGCCCGGCAAACTCGCGGACACCGTCGGCGCCAACCTCCAACTCACCATCGAAGAGAAGCAGGAACTGCTCGAAATCTTCGATCCGGTGGACCGCCTCACACGCGTCGCCGAGATGCTCGACATCGAAATCGAAAAGCTTAATATGGACCGCACCATCCAGGGCCGTGTGAAACGCCAGATGGAAAAGGCCCAGAAAGAGTATTACCTCAACGAGAAAATCAAGGCCATCCAGAAGGAACTCGGCCGCGGCGAAAAGAGCGAGATCGACGAGCTGAAGAAGAAGATCGACGCGGCGGGCATGAGCAAGGACGCGCATGAGAAGGCCATCGCCGAACTGAAGCGGCTTGAAAACATGCCGCCGATGTCGGCCGAATCCACCGTCTCGCGCAACTACCTCGACTGGATGCTCGCCGTGCCGTGGAAGAAACGCACCAAGGAAATCCGCGATCTCGTCCACGCACAGAAAGTTCTCGAAAGCGATCACTACGGCCTGGAAAAGATCAAAGAGCGCATCCTGGAATTCCTCGCCGTGCGCCAGTTGGTGAAGGATCCCAAGGGCTCCATCCTCTGTTTCGTCGGACCTCCGGGTGTTGGCAAGACTTCGCTCGGTATGTCGATAGCCAAGGCTACCGGACGCAAGTTCGTCCGCCTCTCGTTGGGCGGCGTGCGCGATGAGGCCGAGGTCCGCGGCCATCGTCGAACTTACATCGGCGCCCTCCCGGGCCAGATCATTCAGATGATGAAGAAGGCAGGCACCAAGAACCCCGTCTTCATGCTCGACGAAGTCGACAAAATGTCCACCGACTTTCGTGGCGATCCGTCGGCGGCGCTGCTGGAAGTCCTCGATCCCGAACAGAACTACATGTTCATGGATCACTACCTCGATGTCGAATACGATCTGAGTCAGGTCTTCTTCATCGCCACGGCGAACGTCCTGCACACCATTCCGCCGGCCTTGCAGGATCGCATGGAAGTCATCCGGCTGTCGGGCTACACGGAACTCGAAAAGCTAGAGATTGCCAAACGCTTCCTGGTGCCGAAGCAAAAGACCCAGTGCGGCATGGGAGAGCACAATGTCGAGTTCACCGATGAGGGGTTGCAGGACCTGATCCAGCACTACACACGCGAAGCCGGTGTGCGCAACCTGGAACGCGAAGTCGGCAATGTGTGCCGCAAGATCGCCCGCAAAGTCGTTGCCGCTAAGGTCAGCAAAGAGAAGCTCGAAAAGGTCACTGTCAAACCGGCGAGCGTGAGCGACCTGCTCGGTCCGCAGAAGTTCCGCGACACCGCCGCCGACCATAAGAACGTCATCGGCGCTACCGTCGGCCTCGCCTGGACCGAAGTCGGCGGATCCATTCTCACCACGGAAGCTGCCATCATGGAAGGCCGCGGCAAGCTCACTACCACGGGCAAGCTCGGTGACGTGATGCAGGAATCCGCCCAGGCCGCTATGAGCTACATCCGCTCACGTGCCCACGCCCTCGGCTTGCAGCGCGACTTCTACCGCCATGTCGACATCCACCTTCATGTACCGGAAGGTGCGATTCCGAAGGATGGTCCTTCGGCCGGTATCACCATCGCTACCAGCATTTCCAGCGCGCTCACTGCCATCCCGGTCCGCGGCGACCTCGCCATGACCGGTGAGATCACGGTCCGCGGCCGCGTCCTGGCCATCGGTGGTTTGAAGGAAAAAGTCCTCGCCGCGCACCGTCACGGCATCCGCGAGCTGGTGCTCCCCAAAGATAACGAGAAGGACCTTCCGGACATCCCCGACTACATCCGCAAAGACATCAAACTCAACTTCGTCGAAAGTATGGACGAGGTTTTGAAGCTGGCCTTGGAACGCGAGATTGAGCCGCTACCCATGCCGCAACCCGTCGAGCACGCGCCGCGTCCAGCAGAAGAGAATCTGACACATTAACCCATCTCCGGCCGTCCATATATGATAGGGCGGCCGGCCCACATCCAACCGATCCTGGAGCAGTCCCCCAAATGATGCCCGCTGAGTTTATAATAGGGGCAGCACGACCTGAGCAGTTTCCGGCGGAGGCGCTGCCGGAAATCGCTTTCCTCGGGCGCAGCAACGTCGGGAAATCCAGCCTGATCAACGCACTGGTAAATAAGAAAGGGTTGGCGCGCACCAGCGCCACTCCGGGCTGTACCCAGGCGATCCAGTTTTACCGGGTGGATGGGCGATGGCAATTCGTCGACCTGCCGGGTTATGGGTACGCCCGGGCCCCGCTGACTCAGGTCAATGCGTGGAAGTCGCTGATTGACAGCTACCTCACCACGCGCAAAGTCTTACAGCTTTGCCTCCTGCTTCTGGATGCGAGAAGGGGCTGGATGGAATCGGATGAACAGCTTCGGGAATGGCTGGAGCACTGGGAACGGCCGTATATGGTCGTAGCCACGAAATTTGACAAACTCAAGACACAGAGCGAACGCGTTCGCACATTGGCCGCTCTTCGGGCAACAAAGCCCGACCAGGAACCAATGACTTTCTCGGCCGTCACCGGCCAGGGAGCGAGGGAAATTTGGCAAGCAATATCGAGAACCAAGATCCACAAGCCGTAGACAGCACGGCCGAGGTTTCGGAAGCGAAGCCGGTGGAGATCAAAGAAAACAAGAACGAAGTGCGGACGCTGGAGGCCAAGGCCGCGGAGCCCGTCAAGGAGACTCCCAAGGAGGCGGCGGCCCCACCCGCTCCGCGGAAGAAGACTGCTATCGAGAAGCCGCCTTCGGCCGAGGCAAAGGCGGCCCTGGCTTTGGAAGCTCCACCCAAAGCCGAGCTTCCAAAGGTGGAAGCCCCAAAGGTAGAGGCCCCCAAAGCCGAGCCTCCAAAGCCAGAACCTCCGAAGTTCGACCCGCCCAGGCACCCCGAGATGTCCAAGGCCGAAGCCGCCAAGGCAGCCGACCCCGGGCGTACCGATCACGTGCCCTACCGGCCCGAACGCCCCGAGCGTCCGCAGAAGAACGGCGCACCCACTCTCGATCTCGTGGAGCTCAAGGATATGTCCATCCAGAAGCTCAACGACGTTGCCAAGGGTATGGGCGTTGTTGGCGGCGCCGGCCTTCGCAAGCAGGAACTGATCTTCAAGATCCTCCAGACTCAGGCCGAGAAGTCCGGCCTCATCTTCTCCGAAGGCGTGCTCGAATGCCTGCCGGACGGCTTCGGGTTCCTGCGCGCGCCTGAGTATAACTACCTGCCCGGTCCGGACGATGTCTATGTGTCGCCTTCGCAGATCCGCCGCTTCGACCTGCGTACCGGCGATACCATCTCCGGCCAGATCCGCCCCCCCAAGGAAGGCGAGCGCTACTTCGCCCTCATCAAAGTGGATGCGATCAACTTCGAGCCGCCAGAGGAATCGCGTAATAAGATCTTCTTCGATAACCTCACGCCTCTGTATCCGAGTTCGCGACTGAAGCTCGAAACCGCGCGCGACGGCTACTCCGGCCGCGTGATGGACCTGCTCATTCCGATTGGCAAAGGCCAGCGTGGCCTTATCGTCGCTCCCCCGCGTACCGGTAAGACGATGCTGCTGCAAAGCATCGCCAACAGCATCACCACCAATCATCCCGAAGTAGTGCTCATCGTGCTGCTGATTGACGAGCGCCCTGAAGAAGTCACCGACATGCAGCGTTCGGTGAAGGGCGAAGTGATCAGCTCCACCTTCGATGAACCGGCCGCGCGCCACGTGCAAGTCGCTGAGATGGTGATCGAGAAGGCCAAGCGCCTCATCGAGCACAAGCGCGACGTGGTCATCCTGCTCGATTCCATTACGCGTCTGGCGCGCGCCTACAACACCGTGGTTCCGCCATCCGGCAAGGTCCTCTCCGGTGGCGTGGATTCGAACGCGCTGCAGCGCCCCAAGCGCTTCTTCGGCGCCGCCCGCAACATCGAAGAGGGTGGCTCGCTGACCATCGTATCCACCGCGCTGATCGACACCGGAAGCCGCATGGATGACGTGATCTTTGAAGAATTCAAGGGCACGGGCAACATGGAAATCCTGCTCGATCGTAAGCTCGTGGACAAGCGCATTTTCCCGTCGATCGACATCATCAAGAGCGGAACCCGTAAGGAAGAACTGCTGATGACGCGCGAGGAATTGAACCGGGTCTATGTGCTGCGCCGGGTGCTGAATCCGTTGTCGCCAACGGAGTCCATGGAGCTACTGCTCGACAAACTGGGCAAGACCCGCTCGAACGCCGAGTTCCTCAATTCGATGAGCGGCTAGAGTCGCTCCGGCGTGCCATGCGTGAGGTCCTGACCGTCCACGAACCGTTGCTGGTCAACACTCTTGGCCATCTCACCGGCACGCTGATCTTCGCCATCTTCCTCGTGTTGCTGCTGCGCGATCGGGCCGGATCACGCGGCCTCACGTTCACAGCCGCCGGCCTGGCGTTCGTTTGGAATTTTGCCTCATTGCTCGTCATTGCCTGGGATGCGCCAGGCAAACCGGTCTCCGAGGTGCTCGTTTCCATCAGCACTGTGGCTTTGAGCCTGTTGCCCGCGGTGCTGCTCGATCTTTCGTTAGGGCAGCGCTTCACCTGGATCCGCCGCTGTGGCTACACTGTGGCCCTGTTGACGGCCGGTATCCACGCTTCTGAGATGCTGCTGCAAGCGCAGGAACTGCATCAAGTCGCGCTGCGCATCACCAGCTTCGGCTTTGGGGCATTGACTCTCATCACGGTGGCGCTGGAGCGCCGCTTCACTTCACGGCTGGTAGGCGCGATGGCCCTTTTCCTGTTCTCCGTTTCGTTCGTCCACCTGGGCGCCGCGCAGCCACACGCGTGGCCTGTTGAATTGTTCGCGCATCATGCGGGCATTGCGCTGGCCTTGTTCGTACTGCTGCAGGATCACCGTTTCCTGCTGCTGGATGCCTTTGCCCGCTTCCTGGCGAATATCCTCTTTGCAGCCATTTTTTTGTTCGCGGCGGTGACATTGTGGAACCCGCGCCAGGCGTTGGTTTGGGCGTCGGACAACACGTTCCGCGAGGGGGTTTTGCTCGCCTCGGCCTGCTTTCTGCTGCTGCTGTTTTCGCTGCTGCGAGGGTACCTGTCACACTTGCTCACTGTGCTGGTGTTCCCACGCAACAACATCGACACCCTGCTGCATGATCTGCGCGCACACGCCTTGCAGTGCGAGAACGAGACCACATTTCTCGACTTCACGGCAGTGCGCGTCGCCGCCTTCTTTGATGCCGAGCCGGGCGGGTCAGAAGCGGTAGTGCCGGTGACGCCCACCACCCGTATTGCGCTTGGCCGCCGCCGTGGCGGACGCCGCTACCTCAGTGAGGATCTGGAGGCGATCTCGCGCATCCAAATCGAAATTGGAAATCTGCTGGAGCAACTTCGCGAGAAGGAGCTGAAACAACTGGTAGCCTCCGCGGAGTTGCGGGCGCTCCAGGCGCAGATCCATCCGCACTTCCTGTTCAACGCGCTCAACACGCTCTACGGCATCATTCCTCGCGAGGCATCGGGCGCGCGCAAGACGGTGCTCAATCTCGCCGACATCTTTCGCTACTTCCTCGAGACCGAGCGCACCTATATCCCGCTTGCCGATGAACTCGAGATCGTGCGCGCTTATCTGGAAATCGAATCGTTGCGGCTGGGCGCGAAGTTGCGGACCGAAGTGAAGGCGGACGAAGCGGCCTTACGCGTGCCGATTCCGGTACTCACCGTGGAGCCGCTGGTGGAAAACGCCGTCAAGCACGGTGTCGCGGCGAACTCTGATGGCGGCACCGTTCGGGTCACAGCCACAGTGCGCGACGGCATGCTGCGCATCGTTGTCCGCGATACCGGACCGGGGTTTGCAGCCTCGGCCCAATCGCGCTCCGGTGTCGGATTGGAGAACGTCGCCCGCCGCCTCCGCATGTGCTACGGCGTCGATTCCGAACTAAACATCGACTCCACCTCCGCCGGCACAACGGTGGAGTTCCGCGTCCCTGCCCATCAGCCGGAGGCCGCCCTGCGATGAGGATCCTTATTGTCGATGACGAGCCGGTGGCGCGCCTGGTGCTGCGTGAACTGCTGGATGAGATCCCGCGGGTCACCATCGCCGGAGAGGCCGCATCAGGCGATGAGGCCATGCGGCAGATCCGCGTGCTGCAGCCCGATGTGGCAATGCTGGACCTGCAGATGCCCGGCATGGACGGCCTGACCCTGAGTGGCACGCTCACGCCGAATCAACGCCCGCTGGTCATCTTCGTCACCGCGTTTCACAAGCATGCGTTAGAGGCGTTTGACGCCGGGGCCATCGACTATCTCCTGAAGCCGGTTCGCAAAGAGAGGTTGGAAGCCGCGCTCATCAAAGCAGGCTCGGTATTGGCCGGCATGAAGCCGGTGGCCCCTCCGCCAACTCCGGAGCCGCGCAAGATCGTTGGCCGCCTGGGAAGCGATCTGCACCTGCTCGACCCCGAAGACGTGATTGCCTTCCAGGCCGAGGGCGACCTGGTGCATATCCTCACCGCGAACGGCCGCTTCTACGCGAATCATAGCCTCAAGAGCCTGGAAGAGCGGCTCCCCGCTGACCGCTTCCGCCGCGTCCACCGCGCCACCATCATCAACACCGATCAGATCCGCAAGATCTCGCCGCTGAGCAGCAAACGCTGGCTGCTGCGCATGTCGAACGGATTGGAAGTGATCGTAAGCAAGCGGCTGGCGGGCACCATTCGCGACGAGACGCGTTGGTAGCCTGTCTCCTACCAGCCTTTGGAGCGGCGAAGTTCGGTGATGTGCGCCAGGTGATGGCGGCCATGCCAGGCGTAGAGCGAAATCATGGTGTCGATGGTCATGGGGCCGTTCTCCGGATGCAGGAGCGTGCGAGCGTAGCCCGGTCCATCCAACGAGCGGAGGAAGCGAATCCAGCGCGCATGCAGAGATGTGATCAATTGCAGCGACAGCTCGACATCCTCGCGCGCGCCATCTTCAAACTGCGCCCAGACGGCCTCGTCATAGGGCATGATGGTGGGGTTGTCCATCGAGAGTGCGAATTTGCAGCGGATGTAGGAATGCATGTGGCTGTCGGCCAGGTGGTGGACGACTTGCCGCACGGTCCAGCCGCCTTCGCGGTAGGGCGTATCCAACTGGCTCGGCGAAAGGCCCCTCACCGAGGAGCGCAGTAGAGAAGGGAGGTTGGCGATCTCCTCCAGCCACGCCGCGCGCAATTTGGGCGTGATCTCCTGCGGGAGCTCGAAATTTCCAACCGGGTAGCGAGGGTCTGTCATTTAGACAGGATCGCATACGCGCGGCGGGCTACCACGATCCTTGAGGGCCGTTTGTCGCGGTAGAATGTTGACGTGGCGCTCGACGACTACAAGGTGGTTCTGTATCGCAACCAGCCCGATGGATGGGTGGCCGAGATTCCGTCAATCGCGGGATGCTATGCCTTGATGCCGACAGCGGATAGCGCACTAGCTGAATTGGCCGAAGTGTTCCGGCTGATTGAGGAGGAACATCGGGAGGCTGGCGCGCCGATGCCCAAGGATACAACCGAAATCGTCCATGCCTAGTGCGCGTGCGGATGAACTCCGAAGAGTGGCCGTAAGACTTGGCTTCCAGCGGGCTCGTCAGACAGGGAGCCATGAGCGCTGGAAGCACAAGGATGGGCGGTCGGTTACCATCCCGATTCACGGTGGCAGGGCGATAGGACCGCCGCTGCTATATCGCATTCTGGATCAACTCGGGATCGATCTGCTCACCTTCGAACAAATGCGCTAGCGGTTGACAGCGATGGTGAGGGTCTGTCATTTAGTCAGGATCGCATACGCCCGCCTGGCTACCACTAACTCCTCGTTCGTGCGAAGTGTTACTACCGCAACCTGCGACGATGCGCTGCTGACGGCGCGATCCGCGGGGCCGGCGACGTTGGCTGCGGGGTCGAGTTGAATGCCGAGGAATTCGAGTCCCTGGCAGCAGGCTTCACGGAGGCGAGGGGAGTTCTCCCCGATGCCGCCGGTGAACGCGATGGCGTCGAGTCCGCCCATGACCGCGGCGTAAGCGCCGATGGTTTTGCGGACCTCGTAGGTGAATACGTCGAGGGCGAGAGCCGCGTCGTTATTCCCTTGCGCCGCGGCGGCCTCGAGATCGCGCACATCGCCGCCGGCGACTCCGGAGAGCCCGGCGAGTCCACCGGTCTTTGTGAGCTGCTGGTAGACATCATCCCGCTGCCAGTTGTGGCGCTGCATCATGAACAGCACGCCGAAGACGTCGAGGTCGCCGTGGCGCGTCGCGTTCTCCAGTCCCGATTGCGGCGAAAACCCCATCGTTGTGTCGACCGAACGGCCATTGTGAATCGCGCACATCGACGAGCTGCCGCCAAGGTGGCAACTGATGAGGCGAGGTGTCGCGCGGCCCGCGATCTCTGCGGCACGCGTGCTGACGTATTCATGCGACGCCCCATGAAATCCGTACTTCCGCACCCCCTGCTGCCGCCATTCGGCGGGCACACCGTAGCGCACTGCGCGTTCCGGCATGGTGGCGTGGAACTCCGTTTCCAACGCCGCGATCAAAGGCACGCCTGGCATTGCCTCCTGAAATGCCCGGATGCCGGCAAGGTATATGGCGTTGTGCGCGGGCGCGGCGGGCAGGAACTCTTCCAGCGCGCCGATCACGCCGTCGTCGATGAGGAACGTTCCCCGATAGCGCGGGCCCGCATGCACAGCCTTGAATGCCACCGCATCCACCTTTGCATCAGTGACGATCGCCCGAATGGCCTCGCCGTAATTGGAAACGCGTTCCTGACGGCCCTGGCCGATCGTAGTCGCTGAAGGCATTTCAATGAGCTGATACTTCAGAGAAGTAGAGCCGAGGTTAGGTACGAGAATGTTCACTTGAGTCCGTATTGCTGGCGGATGACCTGGGCGTTCTTCTGCGCCTGTCCCTGGAACGGGCCTTTTATAGTGGCGCACTGGGCGTTGAACTTGAGCGCTTCGGCCATCAGCTTCTTATCCTTCTTAGGTTCGCCCATTTTGTAGTTCGAAAGGCCGAGAAAAAACAGCGCCTGCGAGTTGAGTGCATCGTTACCAACGATGTAGGGCAGCGCCTTGCGCAGGTTGGCGTCGGTTTCCGCCAGCTTGTTCTGGTTGAAGTAGGTGACACCTGCCATCCAGTAGCCGATCCCGGCCATGAGCGTTTTGCGCTTGTTCCAATCATCGTCGCTGACGCCTTCCGGCTTGGGCTTCGATTCCATCAACTGCCCAAGCTTGGTGCCGTACTCGATCACCTTTTCCGGGTTGATCTTACGGTTGATGTAATTGTCGGCGACCGCCACCAGCATGTCCTCGTTGGTCTGATCCTTTTCCAGGATCTTCTCGGCGAAGGCGATGGCCTTATCGGTCTGATTGGTCTGGCGCAGGGCAAGGAAATACTGGCCGTTCAACTGCGGCAGATACTGGCTGTTGGGACTCTGCTTTTCCAGCGCATCGCGGAAGGCGATCTTCTGATTGGGGTCCGTGGTGGCAAGGCCGTTGGCGTAAAGAGCGTACTCGGTGTAGGTGTCGAGCTGCTTTGCGTAGTCCACCTGATTCTTCCAGCTCTCCGCGGCTTCCTCGTCCTTCGGTGCGGGCGAGGCCACGAGTTTGCGCGCAAGTGCGCTGGTGGCGGGCGCCCACTTGAGGATACCCGCGAGATCCTTCTTCCCTTCCGCTGCTTTGAGGCAACTGTGCGCGGCGGATGGATCGTCGGGGTCGACGGCAAGCAGTTGCTGGCAGGAGGCGAGCGCTTTGTCGAAATTGTTGCTCTTGAGCTGGGCGGCGATCACTTGTTCCAGCACCCATCCCACGCTCTCATGCCTGGCGTATTTGTTGACGAATTCCTCCATCATAGCCATCTTGCGATCGGCATTGGACGCCTCCTGTCCGATCATCTGGAGCAGTTGGCCTTCGGGCGTTTCGGTGTTGATGTTGACGCGGTGCCGTTGCGCCGGCAGCGTCGAAGCAGCGAGCAGAACTAGCATCAATCGGTACATAAGCATCCCCTTTTGTGACTACTGATCAGTGGGAGTATAACGCAAAGCGCGCGCCAGGTGAGAATGGGGTACAATGCTCACCTGACATGACAAGAAGAGCGGTTCTGGGGCTTGTTTGCGCGTCAGCTTTTGCGGACGGGGCAAAGACCATGCGGCTGCGCGCGCGCACTCGCAAGTACGATCTGCCCGCGGAGACTGTGGTCGCGTGGCAGCCCGGTCAGACGGCCATCATCGTCTGTGACATGTGGGATGACCACTACTGCAAAAACGCGGCAAAACGGGTGGGGGAGATTGCGCCGCGCATGAACCGCGTGCTGCATGCGGCGCGCGCCCTTGGCGTGCGGATCATCCATGCGCCCAGCGGCACGATGGATGTGTATGCGACCACTCCGCAGCGAAGGCGCATGATGGAAGCGAAGACCCACACGCCTCCGGTGCCGATTGCGAAGTGGTGTTATCTGGAGCCGAAGGACGAAGCGCCGCTGCCGATTGACGATGTGACGCAGCCTTGCGACGACGGCGTTGTCGGGCCGAAGGTGCGGCGTTACAGCCGCCAGAACGCGCTGCTGGATATCCGTGAGCCCGATGGAATCAGCGATAGCGGCGAGGAGATCTGGAATTTCTTCCAGCAGCATGGGATCACGAACGTCGCGTTGATGGGCGTGCATTTGAACATGTGCGTCCTCGGACGGTCCTTTGGGATCCGGCAGATGGTGCGGTTGAAGAAGAACGTGGTGTTCGCTCGCGATCTGGTGGATGCCATGTATGATCCACGGCAGAAACCCTATGTCAGCCATGAGCGCGGAACGGAGCTGATGGTGAAACATGTGGAGAAGTTCTGGTGCCCTTCCATCGTTGGCGAGGACTTGACGCGCGTGGCGTCGTCGTAAGCACAATGCGGATTACCGAGGTTCGGGTTCATCAGCTAAGCGCCAAGCTGAAGGAACGCTTTGGATGGTCGCTCAATTGGGCGCAGGAACGGCATGCCACGTTGGTGGAGGTTCTCACCGATGCCGGCATCACGGGTTGGGGCGATGGTGATTTCGGCGGCGACAAGCTGATTGCGAATCCGCAATTGGTGATTGGGCGGTCGCCCTTTGCAGTGGAAGCGATCTTTGATGAGCTCCGCTCCCCGGGCGGCAAGCAGCAACGCGTCGGCTCGCCAGCGGCAGCGGGGTTGGACGTCGCTCTCTGGGACATCATCGGAAAGGCCCTCGGCGAGCCCGTGTGGCGGCTCCTGGGAAAGCAGTACCGCGATCGCGTGCAGCCTTATTGCACTGCGATGTATCGGAAGGACTGGCCGGATCTCGCCACCGGGTTGGCGGCCGAGGCAATGGAGTGGAAGGCCCGTGGATACTCGTTGATCAAAATGAAGATCGGCTATGGGCCTGAGGTGGATGTGGAGGTTGTCCGCGCGGTCCGTAATGCCATCGGGCCAGAGACTGGACTGGCCGTCGATTCCAATTGCGCGTATGACGCGGGCACCGCGGCGCGGTTGGGAAAGCTGCTCGAGCCGTTCGCATTGCTGTGGTGGGAAGAGCCGCTGCTTGCCAACGACTACACCGGCTATGCGCGGCTGCGTGAGGCTTTTGCGATTCCGCTGGCCGGCGGTGAAACGATGTTCACCGATGAGTTGATCCAGCATTACGTGCAGCCTCGGCTGGTGGATATCCTGCAGCCCGACATTGAGCACGTTGGGCTCACCGGGGGGCGGCGCTTGACCTATCTCACGTGGCTGAATCATATGCGGCTGATTCCGCATAATTGGGGCACCGCCGTCCGGACCGTGAGTGAGCTGCACTGGGCGGCGACGATTCCGCCCGTGAGCGAGGGGTTGTATGCGCCGCCGGTGATGATCGAGTTTGATCGCACCGAGAGCCCGTTCCGCGATGCTGTTGTTGCCGAGCCCGTGGATATCGGGCGGGATGGAAAACTGCCCGTGCCGGACAAGCCAGGCTTGGGGATCACGGTGCTGCCGGAGGCCGTGGAATCGTTTCGAAAGAATCTGATTGTGATTTGTTGAGGGTGAGTATGTCTCGTGTTTCGCGAAGGGCCTTTGTGTCCTCTGTTGCCGCCGCTGCTTACGCGGCGGATTTTCACTCGAACTGGTCCGCGTCCATTGAGCGGCCGTGGCTCGGGCCGGACTACTGGTCGAACCCCATGCAGGATTGGCGCGTGCGCAACGGCCGCATCGAATGCACACAATCTGGCGGCGAGCGGAGCGTGTTTCTGTTGACGCGCGAGTTGACGGCGGCGAGTGGCGATCTCTCCATGGATGTGAGATTGGGGCGGCTGGATCGCGTGCCGTTGGACCGCGGATGGGTGGGGTTTCGCTTCGGGATTCGCGGCCACTTCAGTGACTATCGCGATAGTGCGGTGCATGGCGATGGGTACAACGCCGGCATCCTTGCCGATGGCCGGCTGTTTGTGGGTGCAGCCACAGCCAATGCAGCGCGGGTTCCCGTGGCGGAGAAGGATTTGGTGCTGCGGCTGAAGGCGAGCCCGTCGGCCAGCGGCTACGCGGTCACCGTAACGGCGTCCGATACCAGCGGCGCGACGCTTGCCGAGGTCAGTGGTACTGTCGCACCCGAGGCGCTGGTGGGTGGACTGGCGCTCGTGTGCAGCGCAGCCGCGCCCGAGCCTCCTTCGCGGCGACTTCCACCGATGCCCCCCAGCGGCCAGAACCGGCGTAACGAACAGCGTGGCGGCGCAATGCGTTTCTGGTTCCGCGATTGGAATGTCTCCGGATCGAAGGTGAGCGAGCACAAGGACCGCGCCTTCGGCCCGATCTATTTCGCGATGCATACGCTCAGCAGCGGCCTGATGAAGATGACCGTACAGATGGCCGCGATGGAGGCCGGGGACCATCGCGTGAAGCTGGAGATTCGAGAAGGTGGCGGCTGGCGTGAGGCGGGGGTGTCGGGCATTGATGCGATGGCACGCACCGCGCACTTTCGCGTCGCCGCGTGGAAGGCTACCCTGGACGTGCCATACCGTGTCCTGTTCGGCGATGCGGTGTATGAAGGAGTGGTCAGGAAAGACCCTCGTGAGAAGGCGAAGCTGATCATTGGGGCGCTGACGTGCACCAACGATCTCGGTTTTCCGCATCAGGACATCGTGCGCAATCTGCGGCATCATCGGTGCGACATTCTGCTGTTCACCGGTGATCAGATCTATGAGCGCGTTGGTGGGTTTGGCATTCAGATGGAACCGCTGGAACCTGCCGTGCTGGATTACCAACGCAAGTGGCTGCTGTTTGGCTGGAGCTTCCGCGAACTGGCGCGCGATACGCCGATCGTGTGCATGCCGGATGATCATGATGTCTATCACGGCAACGTGTGGGGCTCGGCGGGCAAGAAGGCCATCCTCGATCCCAACGATCCGGAGTTGGCGATCAACAAGACGAAAGCCTGGCAGGATTCGGGCGGCTTCAAGATGCCGGCCGAGTGGGTGAACATGGTGCAGCGGACGCAGACCAGTCATCTGCCGGACCCATTCGATCCGACGCCCGTTCTGCATGGCATCACGGTTTACTACACGTCGATGGTGTATGGCGGTGTGAGCTTCGCGATCGTGGAGGACCGGAAGTGGAAGTCGTCACCGCGCACCTCGATTCCGTGGGCCGATATTCAGAATGGCTGGGCGCAGAATCCGAAGTACAAAGCGCCGGAGCATGGCAGCGTTCCTGGCGTGGAGTTGCTGGGCGCGCGCCAGATTGCGTTTCTGGAGAAGTGGGGGCAAGACTGGACGGGCGCGGATGTCAAGGTGGTGGTGTCGCAAACGCTCTGGGCGAATCTGGCGACGCTCCCCGCTCCGGCGAACAACGACGATGTCACGGGGAAGCTTCCGATACTGGCGGTTGGCGCGCATCCGCAGGGCGAGGTGTGTGTGGCCGATCATGATTCGAATGGCTGGCCGCAAGGTCTGCGCACGCTCGGGCTGCGAATGATGCGCAAGGCGATGGCGTTTCACATTGGCGGCGATCAGCATTTGGGCAGCACAGTGCAGTACGGCATTGAGGATTGGAATGACGGTGCTTGGGCCATCTGCACTCCGGCGGTGGCGAACATTTTTCCACGGCGTTGGTACCCGCCGGTGGAGGGCAGGAATCGCGTGGCCGGCAGTCCTCGATATTGTGGCGAGTTCACCGAAGGGTTCGGGAATAAGATCACGGTGCACGCGGTGGCGAATCCGGCAACGTTCGGGGCGGAGCCTGCCCCGCTGCACAATCGCGCACCGGGCTACGGAGTGGTGGAAGTGGAGCACGCCACACGCAAGATCACGTTTACCAACTGGCCGCGATCAGTGGATGCCTCTAAAACTGGGGCGAAGCCGTATCCGGGTTGGCCGGTGAGTTTCCATCAGTTCGATAACGGATTGAACACCGCGAAGTACAAGCTGCCGGCCGTTCGGACCAAGCAGAAGGATGCGGTGGTGCAAGTGGTGGAGGAGAGCAACAAAGAGGTGCTGTACACGGTGCGCATAATTGGCCGGGTGTTCACACCGCGGGTGTTTCGAACAGGCAAATACACGGTGCGGGTGATGGGGGAGGGGGAGAAGGCTGGGGTGGTGGCGCGGCGGGGGTGATGGGGAGCGCCTCATGGCGGCGGGCAATTGGCCACCACGGAGTCAGTGGGCCCTACCCGGCGCGGCTAGGTGCGACCAAGCCTTAACGACGGGACTTCCGCTTTAGTTCGCGAATCTTATCCACTGTGGCATCGATCATCAATTGGAGCCCCTTTCTTTCGTACTGTGCAGACGAGTTCTCCTTTCGCCGTTAACTTGCCCTGGCGAATCAGAGCGGGGTCAATTGCCATCAGAAGAGAAGTGTCGAGGATACCGGCGTGCAGCCCAATATCCTCCTTCGACTCGCCCTGTTTCAACAGCCAGAATGTACACGAGCGTCAGAAGTAGCCCACTGGGCGTTCAGCGATTCGACCAATGCGGTAAGCGCGGTCCGATCGGATCCTGTCGCAGATGATAACGATATCTCTAAATCCGTGTCGCTGCAAGCTGCGAGCGCCAAACTCCAGCACTTTCCGGAAATACTCATCAGGCAACTCAATGGTACCTGGGTACTTCATGATGAACTCACCTAGTGGGCATACGGAAGCACTGGAGCAACCAGCGTCATTCCCAGCTTCTGAGCGATTTTTTCAGCCGCGTATTTGGCACGAAAACTGTGCTTGCCGAGCACCATATGTGGGCCGTTCTGCTCGATGCCGCCGGTGGGAAAAATAACTGTGTCTCCTGACCGCGAACGTTCAGTACCATAAGCAAGGCTACAATCGCGAAACGCATGAAACCAAGATATACAGTCAGATCCCGCTGGACGGCAATGCCGGCGGAAGATGGGCGAATGGCGCGAGGGGGACCTCTTGCGCTTTGCACAAGCGACCCGTTGTGAAATGTTAGGGACGATGGCTTCTGGTGTGTTTCTTGATCATGGTCTCGAGTAGATCGGCTGGATTTCTGAATGAGGTTTGTCGAAGACTCGCGGCCGCTTGCGCGAAATCCACCAGACCTTCTTCCGCAGCCAAGTCGAGGATCCCGAGCGTCCCGGTCACGCGAAGCCCCTTGCCGCGGGCGACCGTTACGCCTCTGCGTTCGTCCATGAGGAGAAGGTCGGCTTGGATGGAAGCGGCCAGAGAAATAGCCGCGGTTTCGCCCTTGTCCAAACCCACATTGGGATCAAGCTCGTTCGCTTCGACGATCTCAATCCATGCTGGAGGGCTGGCGATCCAGCGCCGTACCTGCACGGGGGCAATCGGGATCGAGAGTTCCGCCTGGACAGCCGTTGGAAGAAACACGTGGTCAAACAGGCGCGAAAGGAGATTGATATGCCCGATCAGGATGAGGTAGTTGACCGGGCTTGTATCCGTAACGACAATCTTCACCGGCTAGGCCCAAGAGCGGCTTTCAGGTCGGCGACATCGCGTTCGATGTCGGCCAGGGTTATATCCGCGTAGATGCCGTGGGCCTTCAGGAAGCCATCCAACTCCAGCCTCTCCATGCCGAGCATTTTGCGCAGTTGAACTTCGGTGATACGGCCTGCCCTCAGTTCTTCGAGAGCGAAATTCTCCAGGACGCGGCGCCGTAAGTCGCCGCCGCCAGCCATGAGTTCGCCCGCAATGTCGTCTGGAATGCTGAGAGTTACGTCCATAGCTCCAGTGCCCTATCGTTTGTTCTGCTCCTTCCAGCGTAAAGCAAACCGGACTGGCTGTCGAGCGCATGCCGGCGGGGGCTGTCCGCAATATCGGCAAGGGCAATCCGGTAGTACGTGTCCGAGAAAATCGCCGTCATTCCGCTCTCTTGGGCGAACGGTAACGATAGTGATCGTGCTGGCTGGCTCCGTCGTGGGGCAATGGCTCGTCTTCCGGGGAATGGCCGTTCAAACGACGCAGAACGGTTTCCACCGCGGTTCCCCAAGGCCATGCGGCGCGCGTCTCGTGCTGCGCAGCCACCTTCGACACCCATTGCGCAAGCGTTAGGCCACGTGCTTGCGCCTGCGCCTGAACATCTCCGCCTGTTCGTCGGGCAGTGCTATTGCAGCCATGGGCCGCTCCTATATCTTTCCCCAAAGCAATCACGCCCGACAGTCAGGCGCTAATCGTGGATGAAGACCCGATACAGGGCTTGTTTCAATCCAGATGATGGCGTGAAGGAACCCCCATCGGTCTCGCTCCCGAGGTCCCCATCCGTTGGGTGTGCCGCACCGTTTCGGGCCGACGCTCCTCCTTGTCGAGAGTTCGCGTTACGAACGCCATGAGGCTGTCGATCTGCTCCCGCGTCACGGGAAGTTGTTCGATCAGCCTCCCTCCGCGATGCTCATCCCCGCCTCGAGATTCTCGACCAAAACCCATGCTGGCGTGCGTGTTCCCCGCTCGCCACCGATGGCACGGCACCCGTCCATTGCGCCGGTATGGCCGGACAGGATCGAACGAGCTACCACAACAACCGCATCTTTGATGCCACGCTCAAAGCAGTGATAGGTTTCCGCATCCGCCGAACTGACAAACAACGGAATCTCTGTTGTTTCAGGGGGGCGAACGTTTGAGACAAACTCACGGTTGCACGCACCGAACTCAAAATAGTTTCTGCGCGCGGCCGCCAGGGACACACCGTTCGATCCCCCCTCGTACAATGGGTCCTCGTTTTGAACTCGATCGTCTTCCCAGGAGCAGACGGGGCAGACTTCGTAGCTTCCGTTCGATGGATCGGTCAGCGTCCAGAATCCACAACAATAACATGGGTAGTTCCGTGCTGTTGTGCTGGTAGTCACAAGCCGGATGCGTTAGCGGTTGACGTCGATGACGACGCGGCCGCGCGTTTTGCCGGCGATGATGAGTTCGCCGAGCTCGGCAATCCGCGAGAGCGGTTCGACATCGAACATCGCATTCAACTTCTCGAGTGGCAGGTCTTTCGACACGCGGCTCCAGATGGCGAGGCGCGTGGCTTTCGAGGTACGCACTGAATCAATACCCAGCAAGTTGACGCCGCGGAGGATGAACGGGAAAACCGAAGTGTTGAGTTTGAATCCCCCCGCCAGACCGCACGCTGCCACCGAGCCGCCGTAGCTCATACTCCGAATGACGCCTGCGAGCGTATCGCCGCCTACCGTATCCACCGCGGCGCTCCAGCGTTCCGGCTCCATGGGGCGAGGGCTGGCGACCGAGAGAGTGTTGCGGTCGATGATCTCGGCGGCTCCCAGGGATTTGAGGTAGTCCGTGAGCTCGGGGCGTCCGGTGGACGCGGCCACGTGATAGCCGAGGTGCGAGAGGATTGCCACCGCGACGCTGCCCACTCCGCCCGCCGCGCCGGTGACCAGCACGGGCTTGCCGGCGGGCTTGAGGCCGTGCGCTTCCAACGCCATCACGCATTGCATCGCGGTGAAGCCGGCCGTGCCGACGGCCATCGACTGTTCGAGCGAGAGTCCTTCGGGCAGCGCGACGACATGTTCATGCTTCATTCGCGCGAGTTGTGCGTACCCGCCCCAGATGGTTTCGCTCGTGCCACAACCGGTGACCACAACGTTCTCCCCCGGAGTGAATTCGGGGATTTGTGATTCGATCACTGCGCCCGCAAGATCGACGCCGGGGACCATGGGATAGTTGCGCACAACTCCGGGCTTGCCGGTTACCGCGAGGCCGTCCTTGTAGTTGAGGCTCGAGAAAGCGACGCGAATCAGTACGTCGCCATGAGTGAGGCTCGAACGCGAGAGATCTTCAAAGGCTCCCAGGGACTGTCCTTCTACCTGACGGAGAACGAAGGCGCGGAATGTGGTCATAATGAATGTTCTCTCTCATCATATCCAAGACTTTTATGAAACCTGTTACAGCTCTGTTTGATTTGCATGGCCGGACCGCCCTGGTCACCGGTGGCTCGCGCGGATTGGGTTTGGAAATGGCCGAAGGACTCGCCGAGGCGGGCGCATCGGTCATGATTCTGGCGCGGCGCGAACAATGGTTGGGGCCGGCGCTGGAGGAAATGCACGCGAAGGGCTTTCGCGCCGAAGGCGAGATTTGCGATGTGTCGCATCCGGACCAGGTGAGTCATGCGGTGGCGCGAACAGTGGACATCTTCGGCAAGATCGACATTCTGGTGAATAGCGCCGGCGTGAGCTGGGGCGCCAAGGCGGAGGAGATGCCGCTCGACAAATGGCGGATGGTGATGGATATCAATCTCACTGGCTCGTTTCTGTTCTGCCAGGAAGTGGGAAGGCACATGATCGCGCAACGTTTCGGGCGGATCATCAATATCGCGTCGATCAACGGCACCTACGGCGGGCTCCTGATCAAGGAAACACACGCGGCGGGTTATGTAGCATCCAAGGCAGGGCTGATCGGATTGACTCAGGAACTGGCCGCGCGATGGGCTGAGTACAATATTCGCGTCAATGCCATTGCGCCGGGATACTTTCCTACGCGGATGACCGAGAAGATCTGGGACTTGGCGTCGAACAAGATGGCGGACGTGCCGATGGGGCGCGGCGGCGAGGATGGCGAGATGAAGGGCGTGGCGGTGTTTCTGGCGTCGGACGCATCGAACTACATGACGGGCCAGACGCTGGTGGTGGACGGCGGGGCGACGCTCGTGTGAGTGGTACACTTTGCTGATGCGAATCTGGCATGTCCCACAGTTTGGCGAGCCCGAAGGGATGGTGTTGGCGGAAGTGGATACGCCGCTACCGGGGGCCGGTGAAGTCAGGGTGCAGGTACACGCGGCGGCGCTGAACTTTTTCGATTTGCTATTGGTGCAGGGGAAATATCAGGCCAAGCCCGCGCTTCCATTTACCCCGGGCGCTGAGGCGGCGGGTGTAGTGGATGCGATTGGCGACGGCGTTACTGGTGTCGCGGTAGGGGATCGTGTGATCGCGCTGCCTTCCTTTGGCTGCTACGCGGAAGCAGTGGTGGCGCCGGCGTCGCGATTGTTACCTGTGCCCGCTAGAATGGATTTCGCCAAAGCCGCCGCCCTGCCTGTCGTCTATCAGACCTCGTGGTTCGGGTTGGTGGATCGCGCCAGATTGCAGGCCGCGGAATGGCTTCTGGTGCATGCGGGCGCGAGCGGCGTCGGCATGGCGGCAATTCAGATTGGCAAGGCGTTGGGCGCCCATGTGATTGCTACCGCGGGCACCGATGCGAAAGTGGAGTTCTGCCGGAAGCAGGGCGCCGCGCATGCCTTCAACTATTCGGATGCCGCATGGGTGGATGCAGTCAAGCAGTTGACGGGACGCGGGGCGGACGTGGTGTACGATCCAGTGGGAGGCGACATCTTTGACCTGTCCACCAAATGCATGGCATCGGAAGGGCGCATCGTGATCATCGGGTTCACCAGCGGCCGGATTCCGCAGATCGCGGCGAACCGTCTGCTGTTGAAGAACATCAGCGCGGTGGGCGCGATTTGGGGGAACTGGTGCGCGGAGCATCCTTCGTATATTCACGAGGCGCATGCGCGCTTGAGTGCGCTATGGACCGGGGGCAAGATTGATCCGGCGGTGTACCGCGAGTATGCCTTTGCCGATGCGCCAGTGGCGTTGCGGGATTTGGGGAACCGGGCGGCGATGGGGAAGGCTGTACTGCGAGGTGCCGTCTTGTAGGGCAGACGCGCTCGTCTGCGCGTGCCCCCTGTTCGCGCAATTGCCGTTAGCGGCCGCGTCCGCCTTTTCCGCCACGCCCACTGCGAACGGATCCCGGCTTGTCGCGCCGAAAATCTCCGGAGCGTCCACCACTCGCCGGCCGGCCTTTACCGCCCTTCGGAGGAAAGGTTCGTTTCTCCGCGGCATTGCGCTTCGGAGCATCTCCCGGCGCGGACGCTTTCGGTTTCCATCGCGGCGGACGTGTTGGAGCGCTGCCCGTCCCAGCCGGACCAGACTTCGGCGCGCGCCGCTCAAACGGACGGTCGTTATCCTCGCGCTTGCCACGGAACCCCGGGCCTCGCTGTCCTGCACCCGGCCCGGCGCTCTTGCGTTCAAACGGTGGACGATCACTATCCTCGCGCTTGCCACGGAACCCTGTGCCTCGCTGTCCTCCACTGGACCCGGCGCTCTTGCGTTCAAACGGTGGACGGTCCTCGCGCTTGCCACGGAACCCAGGGCCT
>JACQZR010000300.1 GCA_016213775.1 Acidobacteriota bacterium | reverse complement strand
GCGCATTTCGATGGAGAGTTTGCCGCCTTCGCTCACCGTGGCGATGTGCATGTTGCGGTCGAGCACTTCGACATCGGCGTCGGTTTCGATCTGGCCGGAGAGAGCTTCGCCGGCGCGATCGATTTTGAGGCGGACGGTTTTCACGAGGCATTGGTTCACGCCTATATTAAGCGACGCCCCTTGGGCACGGGAGCCGGATCGCCGAACTCCTTTGCAGTATCGAGCCACACCCGGGGTAGCCCGTTGCGCCGTGAGGGGAACCGCCCGGATGTTCGGGCATATCCGCGACGCACACCCGTCCTCGTTGCTCCGGAACTCGCTCATGGATGGATTGTGCGCAGTGCTTCGCGACGCATGCTTTCGATCACCCACATGCGAACGAGAGTGGAAACCTCGACAGTCTTGTGGCCGGCGAGGCGTTCGATCATTTTCTTAGCGGACGCCGGGACGCGGATGTTCAACTGCATGCTGTTTGGCTGCGTCCAATATTCCTTTAGCAGGCGCTCCAATTCCTGGTGATCCGGATTAGGCTCCATGATGCCGGCGGCTTCTAGATCGACGCTGTCATAACGATCAAAGAAGTTGGCAAGCTGCTCATAGCTCGCGTCCTTGCGAGGCAAGCGGATCGCGGTCTTCTTGCTGGCCTTCCTGGATTTCATTTGTACCTGAACCTCCGTTTCTCCTTGTCCGTCATCCTTCGTATGTGAAATACGACCGTTCTGGTGACCTCGCGCCGGTAGACAATGTGGAGGTACTCTCCGGCGTAATTCCGGCCGAGCACCTCATACACGCCGTCCAGTCCTCGTTGGGATCGCTTGCTCACGCCGCCTGCCTCCAGTACCTCCCGGAAGTCCTCCTCGCTGTAGCCATGCCGAAAGGCACTCTCGACGAAGATCACTTCCACAGTTCCATGTATAGCACAGGCTAGAATACCTTGATCAAGGAACCGCCGCCGAGGGAGCGTATCCCATACTAGGCCCGCTCAAGAAGACTGAGGGTCTCCAATTCTGATCAGCTTCTGTTTGAGATAGAGCTCAAGGTCACCAGTACCATTGCCATGCGAGTCCCCCTTGTCCCCTAAGGCTTTGACGCGGCTCCTGAATTCTTCCACAGTAAGTTGCAAGCAATCCCATAACTTCGCCCGCTTCCCCTTGAATGCAACTGCCGGCTGGCGCAATAACGATGATTCTTCCCGCCAGGTGGAACTTTCGTGTGTTTCCGCGGGCCTTCGCCTCGGTTTGGAGACTGGTCTCGAGGGGGAGATGCAAAGTGATGGTCATGGGGAGGTCCGGAGCCAATCGTCGCTCAAGTAAATGAAAAAAGCGCCGGCCCATGGGAAGGGTCCGGCGCCTGGTTTCTCTCTGAGGAGGAGGGAATATTGTTGGGTTTATTCGGCTGGGCCTTCGTCGCCCTCGCGGCCTTCGCGCATCGCTTTGAGGCGTTCCTCTTTGCGGGCGGCGCGTTCGGCGGCGCGTTTGACGAGCTCGGAGCCGACCAGTTCGAGCATGACCTGTTCGGCGCCATCGCCTTTGCGGGTGCCGAGGTGGGTGATGCGGGTGTAGCCGCCGTTGCGCTGCGAGAAGCGTCCACCGATCTTATCGAAGAGCTTTTTCACGGCATCTTTCGTTTGCAGAAACGATGCGGCCTGGCGGCGGGAATGCAGGGACGACTCCTTGGCGAGAGTGATCATTTTCTCGACGAGGGGGCGGACTGCCTTGGCTTTAGCGGGAGTGGTGATGACGCGTTCATTCTCGATGACGCTCGTCACCAGATTGCGCAGCAGGGCGCGGCGGGCGCTGGGGTCGCGCCGCAGTTTAAATCCAGCAACTTTATGTCTCATGTTCTTGCAACCTCTACTGGCAATAATTAAGCTTCATCACCGGCCTGGGCGCCGACGTTGACGGGCTGGCCGCTCACGTCCGATGAGACGGCCCTGGGAATCGAACTTCATACCGAAGCTCAAGCCGAGGCCGCCGAGAATTTCCTTGATTTCGTTGAGAGACTTGCGGCCGAAGTTTTTGGTACGGAGCATTTCGGCTTCGGTCTTCTGGACGAGGTCGCCGATGGTGGCGATGTTTGCGTTTTTGAGGCAGTTGTAGGAGCGGACGGAGAGCTCGAGCTCTTCGACTGCTTCGAGGATCTCTTCAAAGTTAATGAAGATGGCCATGTGATCCTTGAGGAGCTTGGCTGCCATGCCGATGGCGTCGGCGGGGGAGACTGCACCGTTGGTCCAGGTTTCGATGGTGAGTTTGTCGTAGTCGGTGACCTGCCCGAGGCGGGCGGCTTCGACGGAGTAGTTCACTTTGCGAACGGGGGAATGGACGGAGTCGATCGGGATGTAGCCGAGGGGGAGGTCCTCATCGAAGTTGCGATCGGCGGAGACGTAGCCACGTCCCATTTTGAGGCGCATTTCGATGGAGAGTTTGCCGCCTTCGCTCACCGTGGCGATGTGCATGTTGCGGTCGAGCACTTCGACATCGGCGTCGGTTTCGATCTGGCCGGAGAGAGCTTCG
>JACQZR010000298.1 GCA_016213775.1 Acidobacteriota bacterium | reverse complement strand
CTCAAGCAATCAGGCATGTTTTGGACCGTTGCCGGCGCCAATGCCATTATTGCCCTGCGTTGCTGCCACCTCAACCATCGTTTTGAGGGGTACTGGGAGGGCAGGCTCGCGTCCTAAGTTTCACTTTTATGTCGCACACCCCATCTGGCGTCCGCCGGAGTGAGGCGAGTCGATGACCACCTTCTTCCCATCGGGGCTGAAGCGGGGGTGGGTGTCGCAGCGCCACTCGCCGGTGTACTGCTTGGGTGAGAGGAAATCGCCGAGGGGGATACGGCGGTTTTGCTGTGTGTCGTAGAGGTAGACGTGTTGGAGGCGCTCTTTGTCGGGGTAGGTGTCGTTGAGGATCCAGCGGTTGCCGGGGAGGTAGGTACAGTGTCCGTTGACGGGCATTAGGTCGGGGGCGATCACCTCGACTTTGTCCGTGCGGTCGTGAAAGAGATAGAACTTGTCGCGGTGGGAGGGATGCCATGCCCAGGCGAGGACGGTCTTCGGGTCGCGCCAGATGAAGTGGGACGTCTTGCCAAGGGGATCGAGGACGTGGAGGTTCTTGCCATCGGCGGAAGCGGTGAACATGCGCGTGGCGAAGCTGTTGCCTTCCTTGTCGCCCCGCCAGCGGTGGAGAAAGATGAAACGCTTGCCGCCGGGGGCTATGAGGAGGTGGTTGAACCAGTGCTTGGCATGGTTGGAATAGCCGGGAGGATAGGGGATGCGGGCGGCGGCGGCGATAGGGATGAGGAGGCGCTTGCTGCCGGTCTTGAGATCGACGCGCCAGACTCCAACATTGTCTGGGATCGGGGTGTCCTTATTGGGATCGGGGATGCCGGCGTAGCCGTAGCCGGGGCGGCAATCGTTGAGGCGGCGGAAATCGCAGGTGATGCCCCATTTTCCGTCGGGAGCGAGGGCGTAGATGGCCGAGGGGATGGTGCGGCGTTTGCCGGTTCGCACGTTGACGATGTGGCTGACGAAGTCGCCGTTGTCGCGGTCGTTCCAGATGACTTCGTCGCGAGAACCTGGAATCCACTGCAGCATGCAGCCCTGCTGCCAGTTCCAGGCTTTGGTTTCGCCGAGGCCGGTCCAACGGTCGTTGTCCTGAGTGTCGACCATGCCGAGACGGATGGTGTCATCGGGGCGCGGCGAGCGATGTTCGAAGTCCACTTCGTTGCTGAGCACGTAGCGCGAAGTGGGGTCGAACTGGAGTTTGTCGTAGTAGCCGAACCAATGGAATTTGGGGCCGCGCGTGATGGTGCGGACGGTGGGTGCGGCGGCGGATGCGGGTAATGCGGCCAGGGCCTGAACGAAGCTCCGGCGAGTAGGTGTCATAGCAGTATTCTAATGACTTCCGCGATCGTGCTACATGAAGTAGTCTTTGACTTTTTCGAAGAGGCCTTTTTCGCGGGGCTCGTTCTCGGCGGGGAGTGTATCGCGGAGTTGTTCCAGGAGCCTGCGCTGCTCGCGGTTGAGTTTTTCGGGGACGTGAACATCGACGTGGACGATGAGATCGCCGCGGCCGTGTGAATTGAGGCGGGGGACACCGAATCCTTTGAGCCGGACTTGCTGGCCATTCTGACAGCCTTCAGGGATCTTGACGGTTTGCAGACCGTCGAAGGTAAGAAGGTCGACGTCGACGCCGAGTGCGGCTTGGGCGATGTTCACCGGGACGACGCAGTGGAGTTGATCTTCATGGCGTTCAAAGACAGCGTGATCCTTGACCTTGAGGACGACGTAGAGGTCGCCGGGAGGGCCGCCGTTGACGCCGGGCTGGCCTTCCTGGGAGAGGCGAAGGCGGGTGTTGTTATCAACGCCGGGAGGGATGTTGACTTTGAGCTTGCGCTCCACCTTCTTGAAGCCGTCGCCCTTGCATTGGGAGCAGACGCGGCGGACCACCTGGCCTCGACCACCGCAGGAGGTGCAGGTGCGGCGAATGGAAAGGAAGCCTTGCTGGTAGAGCATTTCGCCGCGGCCATGACAGGTGGGGCAGGCGGACATGCCGCCGGGTTCGGCACCGGTGGTATTGCAGCGGGAACAGGGTTCGAGTTTGGGGACGAGGAGTTCGGCGGATTTGCCGTTGAGCACGTCCTCCATCTGGATTTCGAGATCGAAGCGGACGTCTTCGCCGCGCTGGACGCGGTTCTGACGGCGTCCGCCGCCACCGAAGAGGTCGCCGAAACCGAAAAAGTCGCCGAGGATATCGGAGAAATCGGCGAAGGCGTTGGGGTCGAAACCTTGCGGGGCGCCGCCACCGGCTTGTAGGCCGGCGTGACCGAAACGGTCGTAAGTCGCGCGCTTTTGCGGGTCACTGAGTACGCTGTAGGCCTCGGCGGCCTCTTTGAACTTCTCTTCCGCATCGGTGTTGTTTGGATTGCGGTCTGGGTGGTATTTGAGGGCGAGCTTGCGGTAAGCGCCCTTCATGCTCTGCTCGTCGGCGTCCTTGCCGATACCAAGCACCTCGTAGTAGTCGCGTTTGGTTGCCGCCATGCACTTCCTCTACTTCACCGAGACTTTCACCATGGCCGGACGCAGGAGGCGGCCTTTGAAGTTGTAGCCTTTTTGGTATTCCTCGAGGACGGTGTCCTCTTCGTGCTCGTCGGACTGTCCTTTGTTGACGGCGTGGTGGAGATTGGGGTCGAATTTCTGACCTTGGGCTTCGATGGGTTCGAGGCCCTGCTTTTTCAAGACTTCGGTGAGGCGCTGATAAATCAATTCCATGCCCCGGACATATTCCTTGTCGGCGCATTCCACTTTGAGGGCGCGCTCGAAATCGTCGGCAATGGGGAGGACGGCCTTGACTACTTCCATGCCGGAGAACTCGGCCCATTCGAGGCGTTCGCGTTCGGCGCGTTTGCGGAAATTGTCGAATTCGGCCTGGCGGCGTAACAGCCGGTCCTGTAGGTCCGCTTTATCAGTAACCAATTGATCGCGCTCCATGGCAAGAGCAGCGAGCTGATCGGTGGGCTCAGTAAGTGCTGCTGAATCTGTCGTTTCTGCTTGGGGCGGTTCGGAATCGGCGACAGCCGTGCCGCCACCGGGTTGCCCCTCGCCGGCGGAGCCCTTCGCGGCTTCGACCGGGTCTTTTACTTCATCCATACTTCCAGACTACTAAAGAAGCCAACAGCTTTCAGCTTTCCATGCTTTTTGGCATGGATGGTGGTGGGGAAAGAGGTTCAGTCATGGCGCAGGGCCTTCCACGGATCGAGCCGGAGGGCCGACCGCACCGGCCAGAAAAGTGCCACCGCGACGACGGCCAGGAGCAGTGTGATGCTGGCAGCGGCGCCGGCAAAATCCCGTGGATCGAGGTAGAAGGGGTTTCCGGACAGCGCCTGTGCGAGGGCTAAACCGGCAGCGGATCCCAAGAGCAGCCCGCCAAGCAGCGGAATCAGAATGTCGCCAATCAAGCTGCTGACAATCGCTCCGTCCCTGGCTCCGAGCGTCCGGCGTATCCCGATTTCGCGGGTCCTCCGGCTGACGCAATAAGCCACCAGGCCGAAGATGCCGACTGCGGCGAGGGAGAGCGTCAGGGCCCCGATTCCGCTCACCACGGCCCCGAATAGCCTGCTGGGTGACAGCCGGCGATCGAGGTTGGAGGAAATAGTGGCCGTGTCGGCGAGAATGCGGGAATCCACCCGGCGGGCAGCAATGCGGAGTGTATCGAGAATGCGGTCAGGGCTTTGGCGGGTGCGCACCAGAAGAGAAGCGGACTCGTGGGCCGACGGCGCGAGGGGTTCGTAAATCTCAGTTGTGTTGGTGGCGGTGATCTTGATAAGCCTGGCATCAAGCACAACCCCCACGATGGTGCTGGAGGATTTGGATTTCGGGAAACCGCGCCCAACGACGTCGACTGTTCCGTACATGTGTTCCGCGAGACGCTTTGCAATGATGACGTTGGTCCGCGGCTCGTCATCGGGCAGGAAATTACGGCCGCGGAGGAGGGGAATTCGCATGGTCTCAAAGAAGGACGGCTCGACGTGGAAGACCGTCACCGAGAGGTTTGGAGTGTCGGAGAAACGTCCTTCCGAAAGAGAGCGGCCGAGTGGGACGCTGGAGGTGAGTGCGGTTGACTCGATGCCCGGTTGGTCAGCGAGAGCCGCCCGTGTCTGACGCCAGAACTCGCGTGCAGATTCGCCCTTAATGCCGTACCTGGCCAGCGACGGATCGAGAGCGGCGAGCTTTTCATATTCGAATCCGGGGCTCCTGGAGACAACGCGATGAAAGCCGTTGGCCCAGATGCCGGCGAGAATGACAAGCGCGCAGCCTCCGGTCATCTGGGCGCCGAGTAGCAGCCGTTGGAGCCAACTGACGGATCTCCCAGGAGAGGTGTTGGCGACCGAGCGCAATCCCTTCAGGATGTCGCCGCGAGAAATGGAGAGGGCTGGCACGAGTCCAACG
This sequence comes from Acidobacteriota bacterium, assembly GCA_016213775.1. Lineage (GTDB taxonomy): Bacteria > Acidobacteriota > Terriglobia > Bryobacterales > Bryobacteraceae > CADEFT01. The sequence goes on along the minus strand of JACQZR010000298.1, from coordinate 13,494 downwards.
AAAGCAGTGGCGAAGGTGCAGAGCAGCGCGGACGCGGCAACGGTCCATCCGTCGGCAGGAAAGCGGAGATTGTCCGGGACCTCGGGATGGGATTCGAGCAGGCGCAGCAATGCATAGCCGAACCAGAAGCCACAGAGAGTGCCGATGGATGCAAGTACGAGCGACTCGGTGACAAGCTGACGGACGATGCGCGACCGTCCGGCTCCGATGGCCGCGCGAAGGCTCAATTCGGCGCCACGCTGATTGGCGCGGGCCAGCGACAGGTTGGCGAGGTTCGAACAGGCTACCAGCAGGACGGCCAGTACAATGGCCAACGCGAGGGCGGAGATGGCGCGGGCCTGGCTGGCATCGCGGTCGCGCATGAACCGTCTGGTGCCCGGAGAAGCGGGCAAGGTCTCGTCGGGTTTTACCAGGTCAGGGTATATCCGCGACATCTCCTGAATGAGCGGGCGCAGCCCGTCCTCGATGGAAGCAAGGCCCGCACCCGGCTTGAGGCGCGCATAGAATTCGGCGTTGGCGGCGTTCCAGGTGGTGTCAAAACTTGCTCCGGGAGTGAAATGATCGTACTGGTGGATAAGGAGGTAGACGTCCACCGGGGAAGGGCGTAGTCCGGGGAACGAAGGTTGCGCGATTCCCACGATGGTAACCGGATGATCGTTGATCCGGACGGTGCTTCCCACGGCGGGAGTTGCGCCGCCGAAACGGCGCTCCCAGAATCCGTGGCTCAACACGGCAACAGGTGGCGTCCCCGGACGCTCGTCGAGCGATTCGTGAAACAGGCGCCCGTCTTCTGGGCCATAGCCGGCTTCGTCAAACAAATTGGCGGACACGAACTGCACGTGGACTCGATCGGCCGCATTGTCGCCCCACGCCATGTTTCCGCCGGTTTGCGCGATGACCGCGCTGAAAACGTTGTTGTGCCGCCGTATGTATTGAATCATCGGGTAGGGCACGCTGCTGCTGCTGAACGTCTTTCCTTTGCGCTCCAGGCGAACCATGGTTGCGGGATCGCGGACGGGAACAGGCTTCCAGACGAGCGTTTGAATGACCTGGAAGAAAGCGAGATTGGTACCGGTGCCGAGGGCAAGAATGAGTATCGAGGTGAAGGCGAAGACTGGGGAGCGGCGGAATCCCCGGAAGGCGTAGCGGAGATCCTGTTCCAGAACATCGAGCCATTGCCAGCCGTAGCTGTCGCCGGCGTCTTCGCGGAGTCTCAATGTGGAACCGAAAGAGCGGGAGTCGGGCATCTGCGCGCGATGCGCTTCCATTTCCCCGGCCAGTTCGCGTTGCAGGCGCCGGCGATTGAGCAAGTACCAGAGGCGGCGCAGGAGTTCCATGTTTATATGCCCTCCAGGACGTCGCCGATGGCCCTCGTCAGACGCCGGTATTCAGCACATCCGGATTCGAGTTCCTTACGGCCCGATGGCGTGAGCCGGTACTCACGGACTTTGCGGTTGGTGTCGGAGATGGTCCAGTCGGCCTTGACCCACCCCTTCAAAAGAAGCCGTTGCAGCGCAGGGTAGAGCGAACCCTCTTCAATGGCGAGTTCGTCGCAGGAGAGTACGTGGATTCGCTGTGCGATGGCGTAGCCGTGCAGCGGGCCTTGTTGGAGCACTCTGAGGATAAGGAGCCCCAAGGTCCCGGGCAGGATACCTGCTTCTCTAGGCATAGATTTACTATGCCTAGAGAAAGTTCCCCTGTCAAGAGGAGGGCCAACAAACTGTACCCTGCGAATCGTGGATGCACCGGCAATCCCGCCCTCGGCCGGAAAACGCCTTTGGATATTTTTGACCCAGTTATATTAATTAAATGTTTGAACCAGTCGATCTATATATTGTATGCTGCTGACGATCCTCCTCCTCGCAATCGAACCGCTGAACGCCCAACCCAACCGCTTCGGTCTCCCCGCTTGTGACGCCCCCGATCAACAACTCGCTGCCCGAACCGCCTTCACCCTCTGCCCCAGCAACACCCACAGAGTCCCCCTCTGGGCCGCCTATCAACTCACCCCCGAAATGCTCAACGGCTCCGCCCCTCGCCAACACTTCCGCCGCGACCCCGAGTTCGCCTCATCTGCTACTGATGGCGACTACCGCAATTCGGGTTTCCACCGAAGCCATCTTGTCCCTGCCCTCGATCTCGCCTCTTCCCCCGACGCCCTCCGCGAATCCTACTACCTCTCCAATGCCGTCCCTCAACTCCCCACGTTGAATATGTCCGCCTGGCGCAAGATCGAAAACGACATCCGTAAACTCGCCGCCCAAAGCGACTCCCTCATCATCCTCACCGGCACCCTCTTCGATTGCGACAACATCCAGCACATCGGCCCCAACCACGTCGCAGTACCCTGCGCCACCTTCAACATCGCAATCGCCCTCAGCGGCGAAACCAAATCCGCCTACGCCGTCATCCTCCCCAACCAGCCCGCTGCCTCTCGACAGACCGTCTCCATCCGTGAAGTCGAACAACGCGCCGGCTTGGACTTCCTCTCCGCCCTCCCCGAGGCCGAGCAAGACACCCTCGAATCCACCACCACTCCCCTCCGCTGAGCCTCTGTGGATAGGCCGGCAAACCAGTCACAAGAAACTCGCAACTCGATTTGTCTTCTTTTCAACCACTTAGCATTCTCGTTCAAGAGCTGCTGCAAACGCGCCTGGTAATCTGAAAGCGCTATGACGTCCTATTCCCCCGGCACACTGAGCTCCGTTCAGGCTCAAGTTGTCCTCTCCCTGTCCACGGGAGCCTCCATTTCCGCCGCCGCTGAATCCGCCGGCGCCAGCCGCACCACCATCTATACCTGGCTCAGTCAACCTCACTTCGCGCAAGCCGTCGAAATGGCCAAGGCCGAATACACCATCGCTCTTCGCGACGAACTCCACGACGCTGCGCGCAAAGCTCTCCGCACCCTTACCACAATCATGGACAAGCCCGATGCTCCCGACTCCGTTCGCCTCAAGGCAGCCCTCGCCATCCTCACTCGTCCCCAGTCTATTGAGCAATCCTGGACTCTGCCGCAACCCGTCCACCACGGAGCCGTTCGCCAGGCGGAAGCGAAACTCGCCGCAGCCGCCGAAACAGATTTGAACACTTCTGAACACTTTTCCCCGGTTTCCGAGCCGGAGCTCGAAGACGACCTCGACATCGACGATACCGAACTGGACGAAGACCTGGTCAATGCCGAAATCGATGAACTGCTGAACGAATACATACAGGCCAAACAGAATTCCAAACCGCAACCTGAAGTCGACCTCGAAATCGATGCGCTACTGAACAAATCTGAACAGGAAAAGCAGAATTCCAAGCCGCAACCGGTCCACGTCGAGAAGATCGGCCGCAACGAAGTCTGCCCCTGCGGCTCCGGGATCAAATACAAGCGCTGCTGCCTCGGAAAGTCGCAATCGGCATATGCCGCATGACTGTGAGGGCCGTTGCAGCCACGGCAACGTTGCGGCTTCATCAAGAATCAGAACAGAAGCTTCAATCCCATCTGCATCTGGCGGTTGTTGCGGGCGGTGCCTCCGATGATGCCGAAGGCAGGGTTGCCGAGGGTTACGCCGGGTTGGCCGAGTTGCGGCGTGTTGAAGAGGTTGAAGGCCTCGGCGCGGAATTCCAGGCGGCCGGCATCCCGGATGGGGAGGCGGAAGTTGCGCTGCAGCGAAACGTCGGTGGAGACGGTAGGCGGGCCGGTAAGGATGTTGCGGCCGGCGTTGCCTTGCACGTACTGGGCGGGAAAGGCGAAGGCCGATGTGTCGAACCAGCGGCCGACGGTTGGGTTGTCGAGAGTGCCGCCGGCATTGCGGTTGGGCCAGTTGACGTTGCCGGTGTTGGCGTTGTCGAAGTTCAGATTCAGCGTCATGGGGATGCCGCTGGAAAGCGTTGTGATCCCGCTAAGCGCCCATCCGCCGGCGATCCTGGCAGCGGGGCCTTGGGTCAAGAACCTGCGGCCATTCCCAAAGGGAAGTTCCCAGAGTCCGCTGAGGACGAAGCGCTGGCCCATATGGGAATCGGAGAGACCGTAGTTGAGACGGCGGTTGCGGGCATCGACGATAGAGCCGCTGCCGCCGGAGTTGGTGCAGCCGTCGCACAGATCGATGCTTGTCTGCATGTCGAGCGCTCTGCCAAAGGTGTATACGGCGAGGAAGTTGACGCCGTTGGCGTAGCGGCGTTCAAGCTTGGTAGTGATGCCGTGGTAGGTGCTGTTCACCCACGGCTCCACGCGGAGGATGCTTCCCGAGGTAGTGGAATTGAGAGGACGGCGCGTGTTTACGGCGCCGGGACCGGGCGTGGGCTGGTTGCCCTCATAAGCGCCGTAGAGTTTGACGCCATGGTTGCCCACGTAGCCGATCTCCCAGACGACGTTCTTCACGATCTCCTTTTGGATATTCAGATTCCATTGCTGGACGTAGGGTATGGTGTAGCGGAGCGGCCAACTGCGGATAGCGGCGGTGTTGCGCGGATCCAACTTGTAGGTCTTTGGGTCTGGCGCGGACGGCCGCGCGGGTAGCGCCTGGTTGAGCGGGATGGTGCTGGAGATGTTGAGCTGATCGCTGACAATGGAGTAGCCGCCGAAGCCGACAAAGGGAGGATTATTGGTCATGCGCTGGCTGACGCCGAAGCCTTCGTCCTGGGCGTAGAAGATGCCTGCGCCGCCGCGGATGACGGTGGAACGCGGTCCTTTGTAGGCGAAGCCCAGGCGGGGGGCGAAGTTGTTGCGGTCAGTGGACTGGATGGCGCGCGGCACGCGGGAGTCGCCGGCGATGACGTACTGGCCATAGAGCTGGCTACCGGAGTCGATGACGAGGTTGGAGAGGCGGCCGTTGTCGTCCCAGTACGGTGCGGTGATCTCGTAGCGGAGGCCTGCGTTGAGCGTGAAGCGCGGAGTGATGTTCCAATCGTGCTGCACGTAGAAGTAATAGTTCCGCGTGCGCTCGTTGGCGTCAGAGGGTGTGCCCACGGTGATGTTGTTCGGGATACCGAGAAGAAGATCGGCGATGGAACTGCCGCTGCCGGGACGGCGCTGCGGGTTCTGGGTGAAGACGCCAGTGAAACCGAAAGATCCCCGGCCGTCGAGGGTGGCGAACGTGGGGGCGTAGATTTCCTGGAAGTCGAAGCCGATCTTGGTGGTCATCTTGCCGTGAACGATGGAGATGTTGTCCGAGACGTTATAGACGTAGGAGTCTTTGGTGACGGGGACGTTGTCGAAGTTGGCGGGCCGGGCTCCGATGCCTGCATAACCGCTGATGTTGATGGTGGGCATGCTGGATTTGGTGGTAGGCGCGAGAGCACCGGGGATGAGATCTTCGAGCGGTTGTGTGGCGTCCTGCGTGAGGCCAACGTGATTGTAGGCGAAGCGCACTTCGTTGACGATGGCGGTGGAGAGGATGCGGGTGTAGCCGAGTCCGATACTACGCGCGGGGACGTCGCGAACAACGCCTGTTTGCGTGCCGAGGGGAAGCAGCGGGAGGGCGTTGAAGGAGGCTTGATCGAGGGACCAACGGGCGAATAAGGTGTCTTTGTCGCTGATGCGCATATCGCCGCGGACGGTGGCGTTATGGGTGCGGGTGCCGGTGAGCGGGTTGTTGAAGTAGTTGATGTTCCCGGTCTGGTTGGGGTTTGGATAGCGGTCGATCAGGCTCTTGCCGAGCCGGTCGAAGCGGTTGGTGGGGATGGTGTTGTTGGGGAAGGGATCGCGGATGGAACCGGTGCCGGCGGGGTTGGCGCGCGTGGTGAGGGGATCGAACACCTGGATGCCGAAGATGCCGTTTCGTTCGGCCGGCTGGGGGACTACGCCACTGGAGGTGTTGCCTTGGCTGATGTGTGTACGCTGATACGCGGCGTGCCACCAGGCGCGATTGCGAACGATGCGGCCGCCGAGCGATCCGCCGAATTGATGTTCCACGAAGAGCGGCTTGGTGGCGGAGGCAGGAAGGAAGAAGTCGCGGGCATCCACGGCGCTGTTGCGGAGGAACTCGAAGCCGGAGCCATGGAGGTCGTTGCCGCCGGAGCGAGTGACCACGGTGACTACCGCGCCTGCGGATGCGCCATACTCGGCGGAGTAGTTGCTGGTTTGGACCTTGAATTCGGAGACAGCCTCGAGCGAGGGGCGCATAGCGTCGCGGGCGCGGTTGTCGAGACCGCGGAGGTAATTCTGATTGCGCGCGCCGTCGAGGAGGAATGCGTTTTGAAGGCCGCGGTTGCCATAGGCGGAGAACGTTTGATCGCGCGTGCGCGAGTTGGGGACGGTGCCGGCGGTGAGGTTGCCGAGTTGGAGGTAGTTGCGGCCATTGAGCGGAAGCTGCTGCATGGTGCGCGTGTCGATCACCTGGCCGACGGTGTTGGTGGTTTGTTCGAGCAGTTCGGCGCTGGCGGTAACGGTGACCGAATCGGTGGCGGTACCGACGTCGAGGCTGAGGCGGAGGTTGAGCACGTCGTCCACGCGGAGGGCGATGCCGCTGCGAACGAGCTTCTTGAAGCCGGCCGCCGTGGCTTCCACCGTGTAAGTCATGGGGCGGAGGAGCGGTGCGGCGAAGGTGCCTTCCGCGCCGGTGGTGATTTCGCGGACGATTGCGCCGGTCTCGGAGCCGATGAGTCGGACCTGCGCGCCTGGCACAACAGCACCCGTCGGATCCTGGACAACGCCTTCAATAGTGCCGGAGGAAGATTGCGCCCAGACGGTGGACGCGATGAGGAAACACACGACGAGGGATGAGCCCCATGAACGTAGTAGCATGCGGGGATTTTATCACGAGTGAATCGCGCTAATTTCAAGGTATGAAGGACGCTGATTTCGCGGCGCGGCGGCTGGTTTTCCGGCGGCTGCATGAAGAAGGATGTTTCGTGATTCCCAATCCATGGGATGCGGGGAGCGCACGATACATGGAGATGATGGGGTTCCAGGCGGTGGCGACGACGAGTTCGGGATTTGCATTCACAAAGGGACTGCCCGATGCCGATCGCGCGGTGCCGGTGGAAGCGATGCTGGGACACATTGCGGAGATCGTGGCGGCCACGCGGTTGCCGGTGAATGCGGATTTCAAAGCTGGATACGCGCGCGAACCGGAAGGTGTGGCGCGGCATGTGAAGCGCTGCGTCGAGACAGGCGTGGCAGGGTTGTCCATTGAGGACAGCACTGAGGATCCGAACGCTCCATTGTTTGAGCTGCCGCTGGCTGTGGAGCGGATTCGCGCGGCGCGAAGGGCGATAGATGAATCAGGAAGCGGGGTGTTGTTGACGGCGCGCGCGGAGTGCTTTTTGACGGGACATGGGGAGCCTCTGGCGGAAGCTGTGCGGCGGCTGGTGGCGTTTGCAGAGGCAGGCGCGGACGTTTTGTATGCGCCGGGGCCGAGGGAGGCGCATCAGATCAGGACCATCGTGGAGGCCGTGCGGCCGAAGCCAGTGAATGTGCTGGTCTTCAGCAACACGGGGATGACGGTTGCCGATCTTGCGGCGATGGGTGTGCGGCGGATTAGTGTCGGGTCGGCGCTGGCGCGCGCGGCCTGGACCGGTTTTCTGCGGGCGGCGGAGACAATTGTGAAGGACGGGAGTTTCAGCGGGCTGGATGGGGTTGTGCCGTTCGGCGAAATTAACGGAGCGTTTTCTCGTTATTTTGAGGGACTGTGACTATTCGCCGGGAGGGCCCGAGAGCGCCGGCCCAGATTTGACAGAGTTGGTCACGTTCGGAAGCATGCGGGAGAATGCAGGAATGAGAATTGTCCTCGCAATGCTGCTGGCGGCTGGGTGCATCTTTAGCCAGGCTCCCAACATCGAAACAATGAAGGGGAAGACGGTCCTGCTGTTTACTCCCCACCCGGATGACGATGCGTTCTGCTGCGGCGGCACATTGGCGTTGCTGCGCGAAAACGGAAACAAGGTCTACATCGTCATCTACACCAACGACGATAAGGGGTCGTACGACCCGGACATGACGAGCGAGCGGCTGGCGCGCATTCGCAAGTCGGAGGAGGAGGCAGGCAACCGGGTGCTGGGGATTCCGAAGGAGAACGTTCTCTGGCTGGGGCATCACGACGGGATGCTGGAGTACGTGGAGCCGAAGCACCTGGTGGAGCAAGCCACGGAGATCATCCGGCGGCACAGGCCCGATGTGGTGATGAGTGTCGACCCGGGCGGTGATCACGCGCGCTGGCACAAGACGGATCATCGTGCCGCGGGAATGATCACGCTGGATGCGATTCGCGCGGCGGAGTGGCACTTGTATTTTCCGAATCAGCGGCTGCAACTGGGGTTGGAGCCATACCGGGTGCCGGTGTTTCTGTTCTTCTACACCCTGGCTCGTGAGGCCAATTACTGGGTGAATATCGACCGGTTTGTGGAGAAGAAGATTGAAGCAGCACTCGCGCACGTGAGCCAGTTTGAGCCGGCGGTGAATAAGTACCGGGCGGATTGGACGGCGGCGGATCTATCCAAAGCGCGCGCGGAACTGATGGCCGCGATGAAGAAGCGGAACGGCCACACGGTGGAGGCCTACCGGCTGGCGACGGAATTCAACCAACAGTAGAGGCGATCATGGCGGAACAGAGTATGCCCCTACGGGCGCGGCAGGAATTTGATCCAGGACTGACACAGCGTTACACGGGGCGATTGCGCCGGGTGATCAACAAAGATGGGAGTTTCAATGTCCGTAAGCGCGGCGTGGGATGGCGCGAGACGGGTGTTTTTCTGCATCTGCTCAATTCGGGCTGGCTGTGGTTTCTCACGCAGGCGTGGATGGCGTACGTCGTGTTGAACCTCGGCTTTGCGGGAGTGTACTACGCGATTGGGGTGGAGAGTCTGACCGGGGCGGACCGGTCGACGCCGCTTGATTCGTTCCTGAGTGCGTTCTTCTTCAGCGTGCAAACGTTCACCACGGTAGGTTACGGGCACGTGTCTCCGAAGGGAATGCTGACGAGCACGGTTGCGTCGTTTGAAGCGATGATGGGGCTGCTCAGTTTCGCGATTGGGACAGGGCTGGTGTATGCGCGGTTTTCCAGGCCGTCGGCGAAGCTGGCGTTCAGCGAGAAGATGGTGGTGGCGCCGTTCAATGATGGCCGGGCGCTGATGTTTCGTATCGCTAACCGGCGGCCTAATGTGTTGATGGAATCGGAAGCCACGGCGATTCTGATGACGGTGGACAAAGCCGGGGAGCACAAACGGAAATATCAGCCGCTGAAGCTGGACCGGGAGAGGATTTTGTTCCTGCCGTTGACGTGGACGATTGTGCATTCCATAGATGAGAGCAGTCCGTTGTGGGGGTTGGACACTGAGCAGTTGGAGAGTCTCCAGGCGGAGTTTCTGATTCTGATCAAGGTGTTTGATGACACGTTCGGGCAGCCGGTGCATGCGCGCTATTCGTACACGTGGGATGAGATTGAATGGGGCCGCAAGTTCGAACAAGTCTTCACTGTGAACGCGGATGGCGATCTGGAGTTGGACCTATCGGATCTAGGAAAGACGATGCCTGCGTGATTACTGCGAAGCGCCGCGGATTTTGGCGAGCGCTTCCTGCATCGACTTGACGCGGTCCGGGTGTTTGGTGGCGAGGTTGGTGCGTTCACCGAGGTCGGAGGAGAGATCGTAGAGCTGTGGCTCCGGATCGGCGCCGAGTTCGGTGTTGGTGTTGGCGTTCACTTTGGCGCCTTTGGAAGGCGTGATGAACTTCCATTGGCCATCGCGGAGGGCTAGCGAATCGGCCTGTTCGACGAGGAGTGTACGGCCGGCTTTTGATTCACCCAACAGAGCCGGGAGGACGTTCTCGCTATCAGACGCCTGACCCGCGGGTATAGTGGCGCCGGTAAGAGCGGCCAGGGAGCGCACCAGATCGAGCTGCCCGATAAGAGCGCCGGAGACACCGGGTTTCACGCGTGCCGGCCAGTTGACGATGAAGGGAACGCGAGTGCCGCCTTCGAAGCGGCTGTATTTGCCACCTCGCAGTGGGCCGTTGGGTTTGTGGGTACCCAGTTTGGTGATGGCGTCGTCCTGATAACCGTCGTCCACCACCGCACCGTTGTCGCTGGAGAAAAGGATGAGGGTGTCGCGGGTGAGCTTGTTCCGGTCAAGCGATTTGAGTATTTCGCCGGCGCACCAATCGAGTTCGGCGATCACGTTGCCGCGGGGACCCATCTTTGTTGATTTAGCGAAGCGCTGATTCGGAACGCGCGGCACGTGGATATCGTGAGTGGCGAAGTAGAGGAAGAACGGCTGGGTCTTGTTCCTGTCAATGAACGACATGGCCTGGCGGGTGAGTGTATCGGCCATGTCCTCGTCTTTCCACAACGCGGTCTTGCCGCCCTTCATGTAACCGATGCGGCTGATGCCGTTGACGATCGTCATGTCGTGGCCGTGGCTGGGCTTCACCTTAAGAAGCTCCGGGTTCTTGGCGCCGGTGGGTTGATCGTCGAGCGGGCCCTTGTAGCTGACGGTGATGGGGTCGGCGGGATCGAGCTTGGAGACTTTGCGGTTCTCGACGTAGACGCAGGGCACGCGATCGCCGGTGGCAGGGATCAGAAAGCATTCATCGAAGCCGATGTCGAGCGGGCCGGGCGCGATTTCCTTATTCCAATCGACATTGCCGTTGCCGAGGCCGAGGTGCCATTTGCCGATCACGCTGGTGCGATAACCCGCGCTCTTGAGCATAGAGGCGAGAGTGGTGCGGCTGGGTTGGATGAGGGCCGGAGCATCGCCGGGAAGGATGCGCGCGCCCTGCATGCGGAAGGCGTATTCACCGGTGAGCAGCGAGTAGCGGGATGGCGTGCAGGTAGCGGCGGAGGCATGCACGTCCGTGAAGCGGACGCCGCCCCTCGCGATTTTGTCGATGTTCGGCGTGCGAACGTTGGAGGCGCCGTAGCAGCTCAGGTCACCGTAACCGAGGTCGTCGGCGTAGATGAGGATGATGTTCGGCCGCTGGTTGGCTGCGCGCGAGGCGGTGGTAAGAGAGAACGCCGCCGCGGTAGAGAGGAATTGTCTGCGATTCACTAACTATGCCTTTCTAAGCTCGGCGATTTTTGGAGCGCGGGATTTGGGGCTGTCCAGGCTGAAGCTGCGCGCGTCGCCAAGCTGGTCGCGCACGAAGGCTTCGGTCTTTTTCACCGCGGCCTCAATGGCTTTGTCTTTCCTGCCGAAACAGGACCACGCAATGGTGTTGGTTTCGGGGTCGAATTGCCAAAAGCCGGCGAGACGGCCACGATCGAAAATGCCGTGGTGTGGCAGGTCAAAGAAAGCTCCCGGTTTCTCACCGGGTACTTCATCCATCAGCGCTCCAGCGGTTCGACGCAGAAGCGCGAGGCTGTCCAGGCTACTAGCGAGGACGTACTGTGGGGACTTCGGGGGTGTGAATGATTCCAGGGCTGCGCGATCTTCGGTAGAGATTAGGAGGTCGCTGCCGTGCTCCAGCGGTTCGAGCGACAGCGCCTCGATGGCGGCTTTGGCTGCTTTGCCGCTGATGCCGGCGAAGGCCTGGAACTCGGCGATGGAAGCTGGCGCGATCCATTGAAAGAAGCGGCGGGCGAGTTGGGTAAAGGCGGCGTCGCGTGTGAGTTTGTTCGTGGCGAGCGGATTGGGCGACCAGATGGCGTAGCGGTAACGCTGCTGGTCGAGGCGGCCGTTGTCGGGGATGCGGCGGATTTCGCCGGAGAGCTGCAAGTAACCGAGTGCGATGGGGAGGGTGGTGGTGAGTCCCTTCTTCTTGCCTTCTTCGCCGAGGTTGCGAACGGCGCTGCCGACGGCTTCTTTGAGACCGGCGGGATCGAGCGGGCCCTTCTTGAGCGCCGACACGATTTTGTCGCGGAGCTTTTCGATTTCCGCGTCGGTGACTCCGAGTTTGCGGGCGATCCTCATTTCGCTTTCTTCAGAGAAGCCTTGTCCGACGCTGAGGCCGAGTGCGAAGTCGCTCGCGGGGAGGACGTAGGTGCAACCTCGGGCGGAGGGCAATTCGTGAATCTCGACGGCGGTAACGGCTGCGTCCGCGGCGTCGCGGGATGTGCCGGCGCGGCTGTGAAGAGTGAGATAGGGGGCTGCGCCTCCGACGGAACGGGCCCATCCGGATCGCTCTAATACCTGGGCGGGACTGGCGCCCTGGAGGGAGCCATCCATACCTTGACGGTGTGCCCACCATGCTCTGAGTTTGTTGATGTCTATCATTTCCGTGAGGTTCAGTAAGCATTCTAGCGCTGCGGATAGAGGTCGTCTGGTGTGGACGTGCCTTGTTTTTCTGCTCGCATTCGAGCGGAGGACTTGGAGCCGTGCGCGGGAATGCGGGGAGCAACCTTCAGGAGTCCCGCCGGCTTTCCCAGGCCGACGTATACAGTGTCGAATCCACCACGAAGTAAGTAGGCTTCATGCCAGAAGCTGGTTCCCTTGGTGTCTTTGTGGAATGCCTTCCACCATTCCAGGTGCGGCGACTCACGGGTCCATCGCTCCAGTGATTCGAGATCGCGCCAGTATTGCCGCATGCCGACGTGGAGCGGGAAGAGGCCCATGAGGAAGAATTCGTGCAGCAGGAGGCCGTCGGGTTTGGCATCCACTGCCTTTTGAATTTGCGGGCCGATGGAGAAGATGGCGGCGAGGCCTCGAAAGGCTTCTACTCGCATGCCGAGGTAGATCGCGACGAGGTTAGGGTATTGGGAGAGGTCGACTGTTTCGCGGAACGGCACGGGCGTCTCCTTGCCTACTTGAGTTTGGCGGGTTTCAGGGTCCAGGCCTGCAGCCGGCCCAATTCCAGAAGCTCAGGCGCTTCGAAATTCTCGGGGTGAATTGCCCAATTGAACGAACGGCGGGCGTCCTTGGCGATGTGCTTTTCAAACGCGAGAGTGCCCCGGCGAACCGGGACCGAGGGTTCGTTGTTCTCACCGGCGAGCGTGGCGGCGAAGTCAGCGAGCGAGAGGCGTTCGGATCCAAACCAGACGTGCGAGGGGAGGCGCTTGTGGCGCTCGATGTAGTCGATGGCGTCCTGCCTGCCGCGGTTGAACAGCTCGCGCGGGATGAACTGCTGCGTCATGGTGGAATCGACACGCTGCGCCGGACCATCGACGTAGCGGCCCTGGAAGCCGAGGAGGGCGATGAGTTGATCGGCGGGGGAATGCGGGCCATGTACGTCGATGGACTGGACGAAGCGGCGACGGACATCGGCCACATCGACGAGCGGTTGCGGGTGATCCATGATCTGGGTGAGTTGGCGGGCGGTGATGATGCGGACGCCGGGCGTACGCTGGATATGCTTCACGAAATCGAGGAGGATGCGGTGAGCCTGTTCCGCGGATTCTTTGGTGCGGAGGTTCGGGCGTTTGTAGTCGGAGGGACCGGTGTAGCGTCCGCGTGCGAAATTGACGGCCTCCCAGAATTCCGTGGCGACGAATTCGGTGGGGTGGTAGTAGGTCTGAAGGCTGCCGCCACCCGGGGCACGCCGGCTCTTCACGGCGGCGTCGAATTTCGCGGTGGCTTCGTTGAGTTTCGCGGGATTGTTGATGTCAGCGCGCATGGTATTGGGGCCGAGGTTGAAGACGT
>JACQZR010000051.1 GCA_016213775.1 Acidobacteriota bacterium | reverse complement strand
TACACGTTCCAGATTCCGGGTGCGCTCGCAGTGCAAGACACTGTAGCGATACCGATGAAGGTGCAGGACGCCGCGTCCATCCGCTGCATCTACGCCTATGTCCAACAAGGCACCACCGACGGTCAATCGGCCTATCTAATAAAGATCAGCCGCGACGACGGCGCGACGTGGGAGCCCCTTGAGTACATGGGCATCGCTCAGTTGTTGCCGACCGCCTACAAGAACACGTTCGACTTCATGGTGAACAACCAGGGCTACGGTCTACCGGCGACGCGCCGACTACCGTATGCCGATTACGGCATCATGCTGGCGCAAGACATCACAGGCTCCGGAACGCAACAGACGGTCTCGACGGCATCGTACGGCGGGAACCGCCTTGGTCTGGAGGTCGGGCGGTTCATCCACATCGACCTCGGCGGCGCGAATGAAGAATACGTGCATCTGCTCGCCGTCGATCCGGGCAACCAGACCTTCGATGCGATTGTAACGGGTGACCACTTGGCCGGAGAGAACGTCCGTCCGGCCATCTGGCCGACGCCCATTCTGAACGAAGGCGACGACTTGGCGTTCGATATCCTCGCGGTCGCATCGCCGGACGCGGGCTCAGATCTGACGATGGTGATCCAGACGTGACTTCTGACGCCGAGGTTGGCTTGCAGTCTTCAATCCGGGGCTTCTCCTCTGCAAGTGTCTCGCTCCACTGGGAGGCGCGCCTTAATGGGAGAGAAGTACAATGCTCCAGAGATAGTATCCATTTATGCCACAGTGGCACCGAGCGCAGAATGTAGAGGACGCTGTCCGCTTGGCTGCGGATCTGAAGCGCCAAGGAAAGTACGATTGGTTTCGTGGTCAGGTCCAGAACTGGCCTCTCAAATCATCGTTCGTGCGGATCGGGAAGAATGGAGAGCAGGAGGCTCTCGAAAGAGCCAAGCGCTTCATTAATTGGGCGAAATCAACACCCGGCCTCGAAGCGTTAGTGAAGAACGTGGATGCAACCTGTGCAGTTGCCCAACATTACGGTATCCCAACGAACTACGTTGACTTTACTACAAGTCCCGACATCGCCGGATTCTTCGCTGCTGACAATCCGAATGACAGACCACTGAACGGCGATAGTTGCATCTTGTGCCTAAACACCAGCGATCTAAAGGAATTCTGGCGGCACCTGCCATCGGAGTACCCGCCCCCGGAGTTCATCGAAGTGGAAGTCCCAAATCTCTGGAGGTTGGAGGCGCAAGAGGGTAGGTTTCTGTTCTGCGCATATGATAAGTTCGAGAACTTCTATGACCTCGATAGAATTCTCTTCCCCTACACCGGCCCCGTCAAGACTGTTTCGCGACAAAGGATTTATCCGCAAGAGAAAAGCGCGCTGGAGATACTCCTTGACCAGTTCTTTATGAATGAACGCCTCCTTGCGGGCACGCCGGTAGTCCAGTCGCTCCCTTGGGCACGTAAAATGACAATCGAAGATCAGGGCGGCTGGAGTCGAGAATTCGTGCCAAACGGAATTCCTTTGCTTAGCTCTTGGCAGACTGATCTTCGACCGTGGATCGAGTCCTCCAGAGAGACTTACAGCGAGGTTTCAGCGGGGCAGGCGATCATGATTCATGCACAAAATGGTAGCGACCCACTCCAATCCGGCGAAGCGCTGAGAGACAAGATCGGTTCCTATCTCGCACAGGAATCAAGTGCGAGGAAGCGTGCCATCGCCTGGAGGATCGAAGGTGACGGGGTTCTTCCAAAGCGGCTAACCCGATTGGACCGCGCCCTTCGCTGGCTGTGGGATGGAATTCGAGCCCTACCGTACTCTGACGAGCAAATCGCTGACAGCGTGGGGCGGTGCCTGGCTCTGTGGCAAGCGGGTGCTGAGGAGCGAGATCCGACTGCTTTCGAAAATGCAGCGCGTGTGTGTTTAGGTGACAGTATGGAAGTGGAGTTCGGTGCTTCCGATGGTGCCTACTCTCGAGCATTCGTTTCGCGAACAGACCTCTTGCATGCCGTCCGGAACGATGTCGGCACGTACCTTAACCCGCGGGTTATGCCCCAAATCACGACCAATATGACCGGCTTGCTACAGGCGATTCAGGAGCCGTCACGATTGTTTGAGTTCGCGGCACTGGCCAATGTATTTGTGCGACAACTCGCACCGTGCCAGGTACTGTATCGCAGTACCAGCACCGCCGCATTCTTCTCCCCTGCCAGGCTCGACAGATTCGGGCTCTGCTGAAACTTTCGTCCGGGCATTTGAGCTGTATCATCGGGCAGTTCTGGACGCACGGGCGCAGGCGAAGATTCCGCTGTTCGGGTCGCCGTACTTCCTGCCAACCAACTTCTGATTTACATGGCCTCAGAACCGCTCAACCTCTTCGACCCGCGCCGGAACTTCCAGTTACAGGGCTTCTCCGGGCGCGCTGCGACGACGGCGATTCACGATGCCACCGCCACTGGTGTGTCCATCTCTGGAATCTTCCAAGCCGCCGAGGATTTCGCCGTCCTGGGCTTCTGGAATGCCTACGACTACTTCAACCATCTCCGGGTGAAGCATCTGCCGCGCACGGATCTCTCCGGCCTGAAGCTGGAGTTCGATATCGAGTACGACCACGCGCTCGATGGCGCGATGCGTCTTGATGCCGCGAAGTTCCCGTCCGTCTCCTGGGACGCGATGACCTTCGTGTGTGGCGTGGGCGGTCCGAACGATGTGTACGAGGTGCGGCTGCTCGACCACGCGACGGTCGTCTCCGGCGGCGAGATACCTGCCTCCTGCAAGTTCGGCGCCGGCGGGATCGCGCCGTACCACGGGATCGACTACCTTCACCTCTACTTCCGCGACACCCGCTACACAGTGGCGCATACCGACTGCATCGTCGAAACGACGCTCTCTGCAAACGTGACCGGAAGCACGAGTGCTCAGGATATTCCGGTCGCGAGCACGGCGGGAATTGGTGTCGGCGACTACGTCTACATCGAGCGCACCGGCACCAACGAAGAACTGGTGCGCGTCGAGGCCGTCGGCGCAGGCACGATCCGCTGCGTGGTCACCATGAGCCATCCCGCCGGAAGTTTCGTCACGCTCCAGTTGGGCGCAAAGCATCTGCTCCAGAAGTTCGCCCAAATCATCAACACTCCTGGCGACCCGGTCGCGGGCCGGTTCGGTCCCGACCAATCCGGTGTCATCGCGGCGACCGCGACGGCGTTCTCGACTTCAGTGGCCAGCCTCCAGCTTCAGTTTGCGACGCCCGCGCTTCCAGCCGCGCGCTACGGCAAGCTCGGCAACATCGACCGGGTGACGGTCACGTCAGGCCACATCGACGCCAACCCACCGGACCCGCCTGGGTCACAGCAGATCGACTGGTCTGACGGCAGCGGTACGTCGCGGCGTTTCTCTGGCGGCGACAACGACAGCAAGTACCACATCACCCTCGATTTCACGCAGCCCCTCCTCGACAAGCTCGGCCGCACGGTGCCGATGAACGACTGCCGCAAGATGTACATGGTCTTCGCTCCGCGCTTCGAGGTCACGGAGCAGGAATTGGAAGATGGCTGTTTCCTCACCACCGGCGTGGGTCCGAATGACACCGTCTGGCAGGTGGACGACTCATCGAAACTCTCTGGAGGCCGGTACTTCATCGGCACTTCGACGGCTGAGGAGCGCGTGCGCCTTGTCTCCCTGGATTCGCCGACGCAAATCACGGTCGAGCGTGGCTACCAGTCCTCGACGCCCGGCACCTGGGCGGCCGGAACCCGCGTAAAGAAGCTCTCGCCCATGAGCGGCTTCGCCTCCGACGCGGAGTGGGCCGCTACAATCTCGAACATCACGGTCACCGGCGACCGCACCCTCAAAGTTGGTGGTGCCGCGCCGCGCATCGAGGAGTCCGATGGCCGGTGCAAGTACACCGGCTTCTGGGAGAGCTACAAATACGCGGGCGGCTTCCCGACGCAATGGTGGAGCGCGGGCCACGCGAAACGTACTGCACCCGCCAACGCGCTCGACGTTCGCAAGGTGCGGATCACCTACTCGAAGTCTGAAACGCACGATCTGTATCTCGGGACGTTCCTGTACACCGACTGTGGAAAGATCAACGTCTCGGTGGACGGCGTCGTCACCGCGCACGATCTCTACCTCGCAGAGTTCGGCGGCACCACGGCGAACCTGAAGGTTCGCGGCAACGTCGCGGCCGGAAACCACATCGTCGAGATCACCGCCCTATTCGACAAGAACGCTGCGTCAACCGGGTACTACTTCTACTTCGATTACCTATGGCCGATGGTGCCGCAGGACGTTCCGGACGCGCCGGAGGTCCTTTCGGACGTGTCGCTCGCCATCGATTTCGACACCGACCACGGCTACAAGAAGCCCCCCGCCTGGCACCTCTGGCACCTCCAGAAGCTCGGGCTGCAGGGTCATGCCGACGTGTACATGGGCGTCTTCTGGAACAACAAGCGGCGGCGCGTAGGCGCAACGTACCCCTACGCGACCATCGCGTTCTCGGGCAGTCCGGTTCCGGGGGACGTGGCGTCTATCACGATTTCCGGGACGACCCTCAACCACGCCATCGGTTACGGCGAAACACTTCAGAGCATCGTGAGCCAGATGCGCGCCGCGCTCAACGGCACGTTCGTGGGCGTTTGGGCCGATGATAATTTCGGAACCAGCGCGACGCTGCGCATCCAGTCGAAGGCCCCCTCGTGGACGTTCCCATCGATCTCTGTCGGCGCGCCGAACTCCGTAACACTCACGCTGACGGACAACCTCGGAACAGCGGGCAGCGAGGGCGATTGGGAGTTGATCGACTCCGTCTCGCCGGTCATGACCGAGGGCGCGCGGAAGTGGATTCGCGACCTTGCCGGCCAGTTTCAGTCGGCGGGCATCACCGCGTCGTTTGCGTTCTCGATGGAGGTCTACAATCCTCCGACCGCAATGCGGGCGAAGTACCTGCTGTACACCGGTGGCGTCGTCCAGCCAGGCGCAGACGTGTTTCTGGAGATCCCGTCGCACCAGATGCACTTCGGGCAGCGCGTCCGGAACTACCTGCGCCAGATGTATAAGGAATGCGCCGACGAGATCGCGGCGGCGGGCGCGCCGGTCGTCCTTCAGTTCGGCGAGACGCAGTGGTGGTACTTCCCGAACACCACGCAGGACCCGAACGGCGGGATGGGCTTCTACGATCAGGAAACTATCGATACCTTCCAAGCCGCGAAGGGGCACCAGATCTGGCCGTTCACCGCCAACACGGACGATCCGGCGGGCGATCCGGCGCACCCGTTCGGGACCGCGGATTTTCTGCGCGACCGCATCTGGGAGTACTGCGCCGATGTGATGGCGCATGTCCGCTCCTACCATCCGACCGCCGTGTTCGAATGCCTCTGGCCGCTCGACGCGAACCAAGGGAAGCCCGCCCCGGACGCTGCATTCCGGAAGCTCTTGATGCACGTCAACCTGCCGAACGAGTGGAAGACCTCCTCGTACGGGATCAAGTACTTCCGCTGCGAGGGATTCGATTATGACGTGTGGCAGAAGAACTCCGTGCGGATGCGTCAGACCATAAGGTACGCGAACGAGGTCCTTGGCCGGCCCGCTGCGGAGTGCATCTACCTGGCGGGCATCTACGGCCCACCGGACCCACCCATCGCGCAGGCATACGGGATGTGGCGCGCGGCGAAGCTCTATTCGATGTGCTTCTGGGCTTTCGATCAGTTCTGCCTGAACAGCAGACCGATCCCGCTCGAAGCATGGACCCAAGCAGGGGCCACAGCGGTCGCGTATCACAGGCCTCGCGTGGCGCGTGCGCTGGAGGCCACCGTCGCGGTGCCGGTAGCCTCAACCGCATCGGGCGCAATGAACCGCTTCGAGTTGAACGAGAGAAAGCTCAATGGCGACTAACTACCCAAGCGCGATTGACGACGCTTCGAGCCTGTATTCACCAGCGGATGCGTTCTCGACCAAGCCGCTCGACACAACGGCTTCGCAACAGATCCTCGCGGGCGACTCGACCGTCAGCGTCGCGTCCACCGATGGCTTCGCCCCCACGTACGGCATTCTCTCGATTAACGACGAGTTGATCATTTACACCGCGAAGACAGCGACGCAGTTCACCGGATGCCAGCGGGGAGCGTTTGGAACGTCGACGGCGCAGCACTCCTCCGGCGTGGCGGTGAAGGCGAACATGGTCTCCGGCTTCTTGACCGCCCTCCAGTCGGCGGTCCTCGCCATCGAGAATGAGGTTGGTGTGACGTCCGCGCGCAACTACGTCCGCAAGGACGGCGCGGTCACGATCACTGGCCTGAAGTCTTTCGTGGACGGCGCGGAGTTCGGCGCGGGAGCCAAGGCTGGAACCGGCCTCGTGCGCCTGCCCAATGACGGGGGGTTGCGGTGGCGTAAGGCCGACAACTCCGGCGACCTCGGCATGAGCCTGAACGCCGCGAACCACGTCGCCATGGAAGCAATCATCGACTTCGCGGTTGGCCAGACGTTCGGCGCGTTCTCGTACCCGGATGCCACGACCGGAACCAAGGGCATCGTCCAGATCGATGCGGTCGGCGGGCTGGCGGTCGCCGCCGGTGTGCTCTCGCTGGCGAACACGGCAGTCACGCCTGGCACGTACCCCAAGGTCACCGTGGACGCCAAGGGCCGCGTCACAGCCGGTGCGTCGCTTGCCGCCTCCGACCTGCCCGCGCACAGTCATGTCGCCGGTGACATCGTGAGCGGTGCCTTCGGCGTGAGTCGCGGCGGCACCGGACTGACCACGGTCGCCGCCAACAAACTCCTCTACTCGCCTTCGCCCGACACTTTCGCCGAACTGAGTGTCGGCTCCGGGCTATCGCTGGCCGCTGGAGTGATCTCCCTCGGAACCCACACCCACGCCGCAACAGACATCGTCTCCGGCTCCTTGGCGCTCGCGCGGGGTGGATCTGGAGCAGATCTCTCCGCAACCGGCCCCGGCCTTCTGCGCCAGGCTTCGGCGGGCGCGGCAGTTAACGTCGCCGCACTCTCTTCTGGAGACGTGACTGGCGCTCTCGGCTACACGCCAGCGAATATGGCCGGCGACACCTTCACCGGCGCTCTGCACGTCGGTGGGGATCAGGCTTTCGTCGAGTGCGGGCCCTACCAGACAGTCGGTGGTGCGTTCGAGAACATGGCGAAGTACTCCGAAGACTTCAGCGTCGGGACGTGGGACAAGAACGGCGGGAGCTGTTCGGTGACCGCGAACAGCACCACCGCTCCGGACGGCAACACGACCGCTGACACAGTGACTGTGAGCACGGCGACGCCGATTATCCAACAACAAATCGCGGGTCTTGTGGACGGCGGCACGTACACGTTCTATGTCTGGGCGAAGGTCGCCTCAGGAACCCGGACGGCGTCTCTCGCCATGGTCAACAACGCCTATGGTGCATACCTGGCGGGGCCGACGCAGGTCACAATCACGACAGCGTGGCAGCGGTTCAAGATAACCGGCACTCTGGCTGGCGGGCAGACCGGCCTCTGGATCGTCGTGCGCCAATACGATTCGAATGGCGACGACTGGACCACCGGTTCGATCCACCTGTGGGGCGCGTGCCTCCAACAGGGCAACGACCCCAAGATCGGATACGCCCGCACGTGGGCGTCGCAGACGGCGAACGTGGCTGCCGGAGTCGCCTGCGGCGCAGTCGTGATCTCCGCAGAGGACACCGCGGAGTCGCCGTTGCGCGTGTACGGCCCCGGATCAAACCTCGCGGATCATACCCTACTGGAAGTCACCGCAGGAGGCGAACTGATCATCGCAGGCGGTACCGGCAACGGTTACCGTTTGGCCGAACTAATGAGTGCCACCAATCCGAACGGATGGGCTGGCGTGTTGAAAGTGAAGAATCCAGTAGGCACGACCATAGGCTACATCTTGCTCTACACCAATCCATAGTTCCCGAAAGGACAAACCGATGAAGTTGACTCTGGACCACACTCAGCGCCTGAACCTGCACGCGCTGCTGGGCGCGCAGCGGGCAGACGTTGGATCAATCCGCGTGATTTGGGCGGTGCAGGACAAGCTCGCCCTGACCGCCGAGGAAGAAAACGCAGTCGAACTGAAGCGCGAGATGGTGGGTGGCGAGGAGCGCGTGGTATGGAATGCCGATCTCTCGTTGCCGGCGAGAGAGTTCGAGCTCTCCGACCCGGAGACCGCGCGCATCCGGAGCGCGCTTCAGATGTGGGAGTCCTATTCCGCAGGCGACCGGCGTTGGCTCCAACCGGTTCTGGAAGCCCTGTTCCCGAAAGCCCCACCGAATTGAGCATACGCTCAAAAGTCCCGAAAGGTCGATCAGCCGCCCGGCGTCGTTTGGGAAGGCGATTGGTGTCGTCCGCCCCAAATGCGGCACATCTCTCATCTACGGGTCTAGCCGTTACCCATCCATACGACCGGGCAACGTCTCTGGCGCTTGGGTACTCCCGTTACGAACGAATCGCGCCTATTGGAATGCCAGTTTGGACGACGCAGACTAGGTGATGCGCTGTCTCCTCTCTTACGTCAGCTTCTTCCAGAGCCCGACCTCTTGTCGTAGCGGACATTCGGCAGCTCGCATGATGTCCGCGAGCGACCTTGGGCTCCACCCGACGAAGATGTTGTACTCCTCAACGAGTCGCGGCACGAATGGGCTCAACAGCGTCAGAACCGTGGCGAGCATGAATGCGATGCGACCGTTCACCGCTGCCGACTCCGCTTCGTAAAGCCTCTCGGCCGCCATCATACGGTTCAACTGGCTGACGTAGTCCAGTATGAGCCTCAAGCACTTTCCCACCAGAGCCTCGTCCATCGCCTGCAAGAGAGCAGGAATCAACACCTTGTAAAACGTCTGTACCAGTTCGTCCTCGCTTGAGAGTTGAACGCCGGCTCTTGCTCGCTTCTGCAGAAGGACAGCAAGACGTCTAAGAAGGTTCCCGGCGCTGTCGCAGAGAATTCCATTGACGACATCTACTAGCGTGGCGCGGGTGAGGCGAACATCTGTCAGCCCGTCAGTTCCTGACCACACCAAGTAGAAGCGGAGGTAGTCTGGCGGGTACGAACGCACTGCCTGGTCGATGTCCAGCAGTTCTGGATCACTGCGTTGCTTGTCAACAAGACCGCGAACTGCGGCGAGAATGTCGCTCGCCCCCCCGCCATAACATAAACCGTACAACACGGGCCAGACTACTGCATGGTAGTACAGGATGTTTTGTCCAAAGAAATGAACAAACTTCTTGGGATTCGCTGCGGCCAGACGCGCCATTGACCAGTATCCAATCAGCGACTCAAACCACAAGTACAATGACTTCCCCGGCAATTGAGGCTCTAAAGAAATTCCGATGGAATTGTCGCGCGAGATGTTCCAATCGGCAAGTGGCTCGGCGAGCCAACTCCGAATCAGAGGTCGCGCGGCCTCTACCCGGACGACGCGTTCGCATTCGGCGAGGAGTTTGTTGCGATAGGGTTCAAGAACAAGAAAATAATGAGTGGAAAGGACATCGCTGAATTGGTGCGCCCGGCAGTATGGACATCGCGGCTCCGCGCCAGCATGACCATCTCCTTCGAGTCCCAAGCGGGCAAAATCGAACGATTCGGTAAGCCGTGGAGCCGGAAACGCCCCGCAACCATCACATCGCACCACCGATATCTGTCTTTGCGTGATGGCACCGTGTGCGAGGAGAACCTGCAGCGCTTCGCGTACCGCCTCGGTATGGTGGGTTTCGTCCGTGCGCGCGATTGCGTCGAATTGGATGTTAAGTGACTCAAAAGCCCGCTGGTATTCCAAGCACTTCTGTGAACAAAAAGCCTCCGACCCGTCCCTAGTCTTGCCGTCCGTGCTTACAAACTGGCTGTGGACGTCGATTCCAGTGACATGAACAGCGTCCCGGCCGAATAAACGCAGGAGCCGCGTGTAGGAATCCGCCGGAACATAGGTGCTTGCCATGTTGGCGAGACTGATGGTCGCCGGGACGAAAGGAAAGGCCGATGTGACTACCGTTGACATGTCGAAGATGCTTAAAACCTTATAACGCGCCGTGATCGCCCGCGCATGGAGCGTTACTCGACTCGCGTGCCCGAGAAAACGAACCAGGACGGAACCACGACAATTCGGCCGCTCCTGTCTTGATGTCGCTCGAGTGCCGAAGTGACTTCGGAAACTGCCTTCTCGAGTTCGGCTGCGGGCGCACGATTCAGCCGGCCCTCCAGGTGGAAATTAAAATAAGTCTCAAGCGCCTGCTCAATTCCGTCGTACTCTATGGCCTCCCCTTGAAAGTGGGTGACGCCTGCTTCAACCCGACCACGGCGATTCAGGTCTTCGATAATTGACGCAATCAGTCGAAACGACGGACTCTGCGACTCCACATCCGAAAAGATCGCATCCACTTTTGCCCATTGGGGCATTGCTACTCGCTGTTCCTCGGACAAAGAATCGAAGTGCATGATGAAAAAACGACCACCTGGCGAGATTCGGTCGGTCAGCATGGTGCGCACAGCGCGGGCGGCGGTATCAAAGACCGTTGGATCAGTACGCGCCCTCCCAAGCCACATGTGAACCGAATGCGAGAAGGCCCAGAGACTGAAGATGAGTTCGTATGGCGCCTCGCACTTAGCGGAGAGGAGGTAAGCACAAATGTCACTGCACAAGGTACGAAGGCGGCCGTCAAGGGGCATAGCCGAGAGCATTGACGAGCTGAGATCAACTGCCGTCAGTTCTACGGTCGGCAATAGGCGGAGTGCCACGGATGTTGCTCGGCCGCTCCCGCACCCTAGTTCTAAGGCACGTGCTGGTATAGGGGCGAGGCTCGAGAGAAACTCGCCGAAAATCTCAAGATCGTTCCGGCCGCCCGCTCTGTATGGCTTGAGCAATTTGGCGTAGTAGGAAGGGGGAAGGTACTCCTTCTCATCGATAAGGTGAGCAAGCCAGGGATGATCATGAATGGTGCTACCAGTCTCGGACTGCTTGTCAGTTTTGGTGTGGTGTTGCATACGACGATCCCCAACCTGTTGTTACTCGGCCGCGACCCCAGAATCAAGTATCTGAATCTGGAAGCTACCGGCAGACGCGACTACTTGTGCCAACACTCCGATGGGCAAGGTGGTCATTGGGTCGGTGTGACCAAACGGCAGATCGGCGATCACGGGAACGGAGTAGGCTGCGGTCACCTCCTGGAGCAGATCGTGAAGGGTGACGCCGTAGGCGGGAGTACAATCCGGGGCGCGACCTACCAGGAGTGCGCGCATATGGTTGAAGAGCCCAACTTGCTCTAAGTGCCGAAGAGCACGCCGGACACGGGGAAGATAAGCCTCATTGGCTGTAACCTCAAAGAAGAGCACCAGCTCATCCGGCACACAGAGATATCGCGTACCGGCGAGGAAGTTCAGAGTCTCAAGATTTCCCCCGAACAACCTTCCTCGCGCTTTGCCAGGCCGAATTACGACGCTGCTCGCCGGAGAAGACATGGTCCTAGGACGGGAGGACCACTCGGGCCCACCCCAGTCGAGGAACTCATTTGTCCATGATGGCGGATCCGGGACATCAAGGGGTGCGCGACCGGCCATAACAGCGTCGCGAAGCGAAGTAAGTGTGTAAGGAAGTGGCTGGGGGTACTCGCCGAACTGCGGTAGCACTGTGGGGCCATAGAACGTGACACAGGAACCGAGAGCCATTCCGGCGATAAGAATACTAGTCAAATCACTGTAACCCAGAATGATTTTGGGCTGTCTCTGGAGAATTCCCCAGTCAATGAGCGGAAGGAGGTCAGCTGAGTTGAAGCCTCCCGTAGTGAAGAAGATAGCCTTTATAGAGGGGTCCTTCATGAACATCTCCAGCGCATCTGCGCGTTCAACAGGAGAACCAGAAGAAAAACCGGTTGCGATTCGAGTCTGTTGCGCCACTACCGGCGTAACTTGAAGGTGTTCTGTCAGGGCGTCAAGCGCTCTTGCGAAGCGCTCCGGATACCAGGCTGCACTCGGGAACGACGGTGCGACGATTCCGATTTTATCCCCCTGCTGAAGCGCGGGTGGCCGTTGAAGTTCTCCAATCGTAGGAAGCGTGCTCAAAGCTTTGCCACCATTTCTCTCGGCAGATTTCTTGTCACGCCGGCAGGGATGGCTACTGCTGAGAAGAGCTCGGGGTCGTCGGAGGTGGTTCCAGGGCGGAGTATGAGAATCGTGAACCCCATGTGCGACAGATTCCGCGCAAACAGCTTCATGTAGGAGAGGTAGACCTCCCGTAGCGCGTCGCGACTGCGAGGCAATAGAGACTCAAGGTGACTTCGACTTAGAATCTGCTGACAGAAGTCGGCGATCCTATCCTCAGTCACCTCCTCGAACTCAAAGTCGGCACTGTAGACCACCTCGCAATCAGGCAGCCGTAGAGTACGGAGCGCCTCAGCTCGGAAGCGAGGTGCGAGTTCCACCTTAATCGCCTTGCCGACGTCCGCCACAAGATCCACCGGCGGAGCTTGGATGTAGTACATCGGAGTCAACGCTAGGCAGCCATTTGCTGAGAGTAGCCGAACGAGTTGAGATAAGAGCTCGCTCGGGTCCGGCACCAAGGAGACAAGATTGCCGGCAATAACGAGATCGAACGAACGATCCTCGAAGGCGAGGTCGTGCGCGTCGCCACGAATGAACGAGATTCGAGACAGACCGAGGCGGCGTGCCCGCCGCCGCGCCTCCTCCAGACTCTCTTCGTTGATGTCGACACCAACGATTTCGCACCCAACCGTGCGCGCAAGCTCGATGGCTGTAAAACCGGTACTTGTGCCAACGTCAAGGACCCGGCTTTCTGGACGGAGGAAGCACCGAGCTGCAATCTCGTGGACGCTCCTACGTCCACCGGGTGGTCTGTTGGTTTCTCGCACAATGCCGATTAGCTCGTTATAGCTCATTCGGTTGATGTCGTCAGGCGTCAGGTCTGAGAGTGCCATCATTGGATTCTCCTTTGTCGTCCGAGCATTTAGCGAGCGTTTGCGCAATTATGGGTCGATGGGGTGGTGGTGGTCGCGCATCCAGAGAGTGCAGTCGCGAATGTCCTCGGCCTTGCTGATCCATTGCACCAGGCGCTCCACTCCCAATCCGAAACCGGCTGTTCGAAGCGGCGATAGATCCTTGAGATCTAGGTACCATTGGTATGGAGCAAAGTCGACATTTTGGCCTCTCAGTGCATCCTCGACCTGCCCGCGCGTCTCGCACCGTTCACCGCAACCCAGCACTTCGCCTTTCCCCAGAAGCAGGTCCGCCGATAGCGTGTAGTGCTCTTCGGTGCTGCGTCGCTGATAAAACGGCGAGGTCTTGGAGGGGAAGTGCGTGAGCCATAGAGGTCCCTCAATCTCACGAAGGAGTTGCCTCTCGCCTTCGGCAGTTAGAGCGACTTCGCCCGGCAAAGTCGCTCGTAGGGCAGAGGGGATTTGAGAGAGCCGCCCTGTCGCCTCGGCGAATGTGATCCGCGGAAACACAGACTGTTCTGAAACCGTTCGCAAGTGATCGGTGCTTCCACACAACAGAAGTACCGTATCCGGAATGGTTACGAGGATGTACCGTGCGAGATGCCGGACATATGCCTCGGCCAGCGAGAGAATGTCTTCGAGTCCTCCTAGAATCTCGACCTCTGAGTGCATGAATTCGGCGAGGTGCCGTGTGTCTGGCTCGTCTCCCCTTAGTGAGCAGGAAATGTAATAAACGCCGCCCGGATGTAGCCGAAGTGCCGCCTCCAGAAGAAACTGCATCGAGTCTGCGAGGTAGGTGTCGCGCCCGCAGAGACGGATCTTGACCGGTTGTGAGTCGCTTCCCGGCGCGGTCGGACTACTGATCGTCCCGGTGGTAAGAGGAGTCCAGACGAATCGCATGCCTCGGTCGCGGAAGAAGTCAATAGAGGAAGTTGCGATTGCGTCGATCACAGTCATGATCGCGGGATACCAAGGTTCAGTAAGTAGGGACCGAAGGTGCTGATCCGGATGCCGGTGGCTCCTCGGGGCGTCGAGTTTGTCACGGGTGCTCATCTTAAGGATCCTTGAGAATTTCAGCGTGAGCGATGGAGGTGCAGTGCGGTAGTGATCGCCTCAGTCCTCGAACAAGTGTACCGCGGCCACCCCGCCACTACTGGGGGCAGTGCATCCATCGCAAATCGGCGGGAGGACGCTGGGATGCTGAACGAGGATCGCAATCAGCCGTCGCGGATGTGAGCACTCTTCGGCTTGTAAGAACAGAAAGTGCAGCGCTTGTCCAATTCCGCAGGCCACTTTCGCACCCGCTGGTTGGCGACTGTTGGCGACCCCTGGAGGCGGAAAGATGGCCGGCTGTCCCCACGTTCCCGAACAGCCGACCGGAAGCCGGCGCAGTTCGTTTCAGTTTCAGCCGCAGTGTTGCCGTTCGGAGTGAAACACGGTCCGAAGCGGAGATGACCGCGTTACGCAGGTTATGAGTAGGCTATTCAAAATCAATCACTTTGCCAATATTTGTGAACGTTCGAATACCTTTGTTTCAATTGGGGAACGATTTGCCACGTCCTGTGAACGATGCGACGAACGACTTCCCGCATCGCTGCCCACACGCGATCAGTCCTACGTACCAGCCCCCAATCTAGGCCACGCCGAACGAACCCGGCGCTCGCGGATCAGGCCTTCAAGGAACTGCACCATCCTGGTGGCAAGCGTTATGGAATCCACCAAGACACCTGCCTCAAGATTTCGGTTTTGAGCAGCCTCAGTGAAGTTCGCCGAAGACACGAACAGCATCCGCTCGTCCGCAACGACGCACTTTGCATGAGCCACCGCCCGGTGCTCTCCTTGCGGCAGGAGCGACAGAGGGTCGTACCAGATTTCGGGCAGCGCATGCCCTTCTGGCCAGTGCCATCGCCGGAAGTCTTCGAGGAAGCGTCGGACGGCGACATCTTCGCTCTGCCCCTCGCCATCGCCGATGTCCAGAAGCATCTTCACACGCAATTCCGGCCTCGCCAAATCCGCGAACAGATCCCGCGCATTGTAGAGCTTGTATCCGCAAACCCAGACGCTCGTCCGCGCCTCCCGGAACAATTGCCGCACCACGACGCCCGTGTCGCGCCCCGTACCAGTGTTCGGTCCCGTGAGCACCAACTCCACAAGATCTTCCACTGAACTGCGCCGCTCCGCGGCTTCCGCCAGCAACTCCAATGTCGCCGCCAGCGAGCCACCCGATGATGCCGCCAGTTTCACCAGCGCCCGCGAAACCGCCGGGCCATCCGACACGAACCGTCCCACCAGTCCAGGCGTCGCCGGATTCAGCCTGCCGTCCGAGGCGGCTGCCGCCAGTGCCCGAAGTTCCGAAGCCCCCAGCGTCACCAGCGGATTCATATCAGATCCGGAAAGAACTCAGCGCCTAAACCGGCGACGGTCCGCACGACCAGCGCGCGGTCCAAGAAGTCGTTCCCCTGTTCGCAACTCGTCTCCGCAATCAGCACGCACCCATGACAGGCCGCGCCATGCAGCATCCGCCCTTCCAGAACGTTGGCTGGACTATGCTGCCCGCATACCGGATCGTTCGAGCAAAGCGCTCCCAACTCCAGCGCGCTCCGCACGAATCCCGCAATCCGTCTGCCCGCCTGCACCAATCCTCCGAGCGTGCCCTCCGCATCCGAACTCGCGGTATACAGAAGAACGCCATATCCAACTTGTGGCACCGCGTAGACGCGCTCCATAATCGAACTCGCCGGATACCCGCACTCAAGCGCCACGGCCGTGATCAGCAGATGCGAAAACGAATGCAGCAGTAGGTATTCCGGGCTCGGCAGCCTTCGGTCGCTGGAAGTGTGTTCTTGTTTCCAGGCGTCGAACCCTCGCTTGAGATCGGCATAGCGGTCCACCACCGCAGTCCGCTGCCACCACGTTAACAATGCTTCTCGATTGAACTGCAGGAAAATCCCCTCGCCCCGGTTCTCCACCGCAGGAACCCACTCCGGTTGGCGCGAGATATCCGCCCGGCGCACCCCCGCATCTAGTTCGCCCGTCTCCGCATCCGCCGATGCCGATTCGAACCGCGTGAACCCAACGAGAGCCGCCACTTCCCGCAGGCGCTCGACAAGTAGCACTCGCTCAATCCCCGCCATCCATGGCTGGTTCCATTCCGCTTGCGGCAACACGCGCGCAAAGAATGTGGACTCGAGAGTGTCCTCGCCAATCTGGTCTCCGGGCGCGACCAGCGTCTCAATCTCGGCCCGCTTCACTGGCTTCTCGCCCGAGTCCGCTGGATTCTTGCGTTCGCGGACCGCCTCCCACACTTCTTCGTTGGTCAGCCCAGCCAGTCCCTCGTTAACCTTGGGCTTTCTGCGTTCGTACGCAACATCCTCCGCGCTTTCGGTCGCCTCCAGAAACATCCAAAGCCTGTCAACCGTCTGCCGGATGCTCTCGCCCCGTTCCGGCAGCGAGATCACCCTTTGCGGCTGAGGCAGCCATGCGTTCGACGCAGCCCGAACCAGCAGCCTGTTTCTCTCGGTGCATCTTTCGTCGGCGACTCTTCCTTGGCCGAGCCATGGCCGCGCCCCGTCGCAATCGCCGAGCGCCCTGCTGTTCGGATCAGCCGCCTGCGACATGGCTCGCTCCAGCCCGCACCCGCAGCGTATAAAGGTCTCACCCAGGTCGCCGCTCGTGCCGCGTTCGTCGAAGTACAGTTCCCGTCCGCACGGCGGATTCTGCCCATGCACAAACGCTTGCCAGTCGATGTCCCCAAGATGCCCCCGCCGGCACGCCCGCACAAAACGAACAGGGGTTACCGACGACTTGCTCCTGTCGTCCATCAGGAACTTCCTGCCTTTATCCTCTAGGCCGGACCATTGCACCAGCCGCCGTGTACGCCATCCAGGTGGGCGACCCGGTACTAGGCTCTGCGTAACGAACCAAAGCGGAAACACATAAGACCGTACGAAGCCCCCGCCATCCCGCTCGGCCTCCGGAGGGCACTCCAGCCGAATTGTCTGCGCACCCAAGAGCTGCGCGACTTTGCGCGCCAGCCGCGGCTCCTGAATCTGCCGGCGCTCTCCCACCCAAGCATCAAGCCCCGCGATCAGGACGCTACGCTCGGGCAGGTCCGTCATCGCACCTGGGCCGAAAGTCGTAATCAGTTGTCCCTGACGGATCTGTGGCCGCGCCATTAATCGCTCTCCTCGTCCAGATTCTGTTGTCCCGGCCCTTGGACGCTGATATTAACCGCTGGCTCCACATCCCGCATGCTCCACTTGGCGCGAAATCTCGCTTTCCAGTGCGACGGCGGCAGCGTCTTCAACTCCTCTGCCAGGTAATCGCGCAGCAAGAAAGCCGATTCATCTCCCTCGCGCTGGTAATACTTCATCCTCACCGTCTGTGCCTGCTGTTCAACCGAGACCCTTTCCCACGTCTCCAACAGGGAAATCGTTCTGGTGCGAACGTTTTGTCGCAACGCCGCCTGATCCTGCGGGTCACCAGCCTTGTGCATTTCGGCCCGACGTCCTAACGCTTCCGGCACAAACGCCAGATTGGTCCGCTCTGTGACGATGGCATCCGCGCCTCCCGGCCTGGTCATCGGCTTGTGGCCATGCCGCGCCAGCGCCACCGTCGCCGCCGCCAGTGCGCGATCAAGAGCGCGAGGCGAAAACGGCGTCACGCTCGTTGCCTCCACGCTGCGATAGAAGCTCTCGTGATACGCCGCAAACCGCTCGAAATGCGAACGGTCGCGCGGCTTGTTCGGATTCAGGATCGTAACCACCAGCCCCGGCTTATTCCTGTCGCGCCCAACTCGGCTTGTGGCCTGAATGTATTCCGCGGTTGTCTTCGGCTGCCCAAACACCACCATCAGCCCCAACCGCGTGATATCCAGACCGACGCTGATCATGTTGGTGGCAATCGCAATGTCCACGGATTCCTTATCCGTCATTGGCAGATCGAGCCGCCGTTTCGCGTCCGCGACGTCGCTCGTTTCGACACGG
Source organism: Acidobacteriota bacterium (assembly GCA_016213775.1). Taxonomy (GTDB): domain Bacteria; phylum Acidobacteriota; class Terriglobia; order Bryobacterales; family Bryobacteraceae; genus CADEFT01. The sequence goes on along the minus strand of JACQZR010000051.1, from coordinate 32,000 downwards.
CTGGTCAGTTCGACGACCAGCTTGTTAAGATCGCGCTTATCGAACAGACCCTGCGCCTCTCCGACCCTCTTTCGGTCGGCATATCCGAAAGCGCGGTTCTTCACTTCGTCTTCAATCAGCCGACGCGCGCCCCCCAGTTCCCGCAGCGCGTTGAAGTATCCCACCAGCGTGCGGTAAGGGTCCGAAGCAGCATCTTGCCGATAACGATGCGACCGGCACAACAACGCCAGATACACACGCAGCAGCACCGATTTCACGTTGCGTCCCGGCGCAGCGACTCCGACATACAGCCGCGCGGGCGTTTCAGCCGCGGGTACCGTCTGCGCGAAGAACGAATTCCTCCTGTCCGGCCCTGGCGGTGGAAAGATCTCTACGTCCGTCCGCCCGAACAGTGCCCGGATCTGCGCGTCGGCCTTCCGCACCGTCGCCGTGGATGAGATGATCTTGGGCCGCAGTTCGCCGTTGGCAGACAACTCGTCGATCACGGTTTCATACAGCCCGGCGATTGTGCCCAGCGGACCCGAGATCAGGTGCAGTTCATCCTGCACAATGAGATCCGGCGGCAGCAGCCTCCCGCCCGGCAGCGCATTCCCGACCCCCGGATCGCACGGCCCATAGAAGCCATCCTGGTCGAAGCGCTCCACCTTCCCGAAGAAGGCGCCTACCCTCCCCAGCCACGGCAGTGCAGCGAACTTATCCACGGTGGCGATAATGAAGCACGGCAGTCTCCGGTAGATTGGCTCGTCAACCGCCACGATGGGCAGATCGCGCTCGCGGCCACTGAAGGCGCACCGGAAATCCGAACATTTCACCCGCAGGTTCCGAGGCTGGTTCTGGTTGGGAGCCAGTTTGAAGGAGTCCCGATTGAACGCCTTCCCGCACCACGGACAATTTTCGAGCGGCACCGGCGGGAAACGCGTCTCGTTCGCCAGATACTTCAGCGTGCGGCGGCGCGCGGTGTCCTCGTCGTTCTCACCTTGCCGCGTGCTGCCCATCCGATTCGGCGTCGCCGCCTTCCCGACCCACAACCCGATCTCGAATGGCCAGTCGCCCAGATTGAGATCGCGGTCCGTCTGCCGGATCAACTCCAGCGCGCAGATCAACGTCGCCGCCCGCCCCAGTTGGTCGAGCGTCAGCAATCGCAGCGTATACCGCATCAGCACGCTGGTCCCCGCGCCCGTGATGCCCGGATTCCGGAGGCGGCGCAGCACAAGCGTGAAAGCCGCCAGCCCGAGGTAGGCCTCCGTCTTGCCGCCGCCGGTTGGGAAGAACAGTAAATCCACCCGCTGCCGGTCGGCGCTTCCAGGATTCACGATGCCTTCGAGGTTCATCAGAATGAAGGCAAGCTGGAACGGAAACCACTCCGGCTGCTGAACGTTTCGGCGTTGCCGGGCCGCGTCCGCCATCGCGCGGTTGGCGAGACGGAAGGCCAGCAGAGCTTGCGGATCGTCACGCAAGAGTTCAATACCGCGTTCGATCCGCCGGGCCGCCGCATCTGCGTTATTCAGAAGAATCTGCGCCGTTGCCCTCCGCTTGGGTTGTGAGATCGCAGCCAGCGCCGCTCTCTGTGGAGCGATCCACTGGCTTCGGTACGCTTGCGGTAACGCAGCCAGCTTTGCCCACGCATCCGCCCCGTCCGCCAAACCCTCCAGAGATCTCATGCCCAGTTCGACATTCGGAATCGTTGCCGGCGGCTCGACCCGTTCCACTTCGGCCCGCGGAATCCAGCAGGTGCGCGCTACGCGGCACACGCCGCCATCGAGACACGCCTCCGTCGATACGTTGTGGCCCACAGAGTATTCGCCAGAATCGCGGTACTGCAAATCGGCAACTTCATCGTCCCAGTCGTTGGTGAACAGACCCCGGATATCGGGACGCGCCAAAAACGGAACCTCCGCATGCAGCTCCAGCCGCACCTGAAAGGCGAACGCGCGGTCCTTCACCCGGTCGTTCTGCTCGGGACGCCGCTTGTTGACCAGAAACACGGAGATCGTCTTCGCGCCCGCAGGCAGACCGGCTTCGGAGAAGACCGCGCCCAAAGGTCTCACCAGCAGCGCGACGAACAACCCGTCCGACCCCGGCACCTCGGTTTCGATTGGCTGGTTCACCGGCATGCTCACGTCGAGATCCACGTTTTCATTGCGTGCCGTGCGCTTCCAGATCTCCTGTCCCGTGGTCTCGGTGGCTTCCAACCGGTAGTCGCCCCAGGTAACTCGCACACCCAGCCGTCGCGCTTCGCCGGGCAAGAGCACGCTGAGGCCGATCGAACTCGGGAGCCGCCGCTCTCGTTTAGCTGTTCGTTCTCGCGGCGTGTCGTCGTCCGTGGCTCCCGGAGGTTCCGCCGTTTCGAGAACATCGTCGTCGGCATCGGCATCGGTTACTTGCGTCTGTCCCGCGTTGGCAGGCACGAGGAAGCCGGTCAGATACCACCGCGACGGAGCCTGATCCAGCCGCTCGGCCGCATCCCCGAGGCCTTCTGGCGTGGGACCGACCAGGTCGAGTTGCAGGGCGTCTACCAGTTGTTCGCGTACTTCGGCTGAGGTCATTCTGGGTCTCCGGTGTCGAATAGGCGCGGCGCGGTCACGTGCTTCGACTTCTTCTTCCTCTTGACTTTCGGCTCCTGCGCTTCTGCGGTCGCGCGTTGTTCGTTGAGGATCAGCAGCCGGGCAAGTACGTCGTCCCGGACCTCCTCCGGCCACCGGAGCCGATACTTTTGCTTTGGCCTCTTCGCGCCGGAGAAGTCGTCCTCGTCTGTCGTTTCCTCCTCGAACTCAGCTTCGTGCTGAGGGACCGGCTGGATATCTGTCCAGCCGTAAGCGTCGAGAACCGCGCGGTCCATTAAATGGTGCAGCGCCCGGAGTTTCTTGAAATCCTCGGACTGTTCTTCCGGGTCATGGAAGCGGTTATAAGTCTTGGTCAGGCCCTGTTTGTTCCGGATCATCAAAGATGCGCGGAATTCGTAGTAGTCGCGGCCCGCCGATTCGAGTACTGGGTTGCGCTCATAATTGACGGGAAAAGGAAAGGTTTCAAAACAGTCGGACGGTGTGTAGCGAAGATCGTCCTTCATCGACGAGGCCATCAGACGCGACCAGATTTCATGTACGGTGCTCTGCACAACCGCGAAACCCGCCCATTCACCCAAAACCAAAACTACCAGTGCGTGACTGGGCACAACCCCGCTCGGCAGGACAGCTACGGCGAGGTGCGGGCACGCGCCGCAATTGAGGCCCAAAACGCGAGGGACTCGGCGTAATCCCACCTGGAGACCAACCCGGCGCTCTGCAAACTGCCACCAGAAGTTCCTGTACTTCGGACGATTGTCCCTCAACCTGGCAGGCATGACCCGTTCTTGGACGATGTCGAGCAGTTCCGGCCAGTCCTTCGCGACAGGCTCACTATAATCGAGCGGCACAACTCCTTCCCGCAAGTAACCAAGGCGCTCATCATCCTTGGCGCTCTCCCACGAAGGCGCACGCGGTTCTCGTCTCAGCGGGAAGTCCTCAAAGTTGATAACGTACCGATGGTGTTTGTGCTCCGGATCATCGTTGACCTCCTCGCCACCGAGATACGGAAAGATGCGTTCAGCGTTCAACGGATTCTCCCGGATCAATTCGTTCATCTTGCTCAACGGCGAGGCTACCTGATCCTTATCCGTGTCGTCGAAAGTGAATCCCATCCCGAGGACAATGTGGCCCTGGAAACTCTTGCCTTGGTTAGCGGCAAGTTCGGCTGGGCTTTCATCGCCCCCACGATGGAACAAATACGCCGTGATCACCGGAGCCTCGCGCTTCCCAAGTACGTACGGTCCCGAATGCGGTCCCCTGCACACATGAATAACGCTTACAACGACTGCGGCCTCCCCTGGCCACGGCAGGCGCTTCACTGCACGGTAGATTGTCCCGCCCTGCTTGCGAATCCAGCGCAGGCCCGTGAACCTTGTATCCCCCTGCCCAATAGTGTTGGTGGCAATCAGGCCAAAACACCCCCGGTCACGGAGTAACGAGTATGCTCGGCGAAAGAAATGGGCCACCAGATCTGAGTTGCCGTGGCTTTCCGAATGTATCTCTTTCAGCCACTCAGGATAGCCGTCTGCATTCCCTTCGGCCATCGTATTCTTTCCCGCGAACGGCGGGTTGCCAACCATGACGTCGAACCCGCGCGTCGGCCTCAGCCCGTCATCCAGCACGAACACTTCAGGGAACTCGATCTGCCAATGGAACGGAACAACCGGCTTCTCCGCGTTCCTCAACACCAGCCGTTCGCTCTCGATACACGCCGCAGCCCCCATATCGCTCTTCTCGATGTATTGCTGGAGCTTCTCGATTAAGCCCAGCCGCGCCGCGGTTCGGGCCTTTGGCTTCTCGTTGTGGAAGAACACGGCGCACGTCGCGTCGCCAACCATGCGGGCCAGTTCCAGTTGTTCGTCGGCCGTGGCCAGCTTTTGTTCCAGCAGATCGTAGGAGGTACCATCGCGCGCCTCCAGAATCTCCGTCCTATTTCGCGCCCCGCGCTCGATCTGCCCGCGTAGCTGATTCTCCAGGAACAACAGTGGCTTCTCATCTTCCCAATCCACGCTAGCGATGCGCCGCGGAGTCAGGCCCACCAGCGAATCCCCATGCTTCAGCGTGTGGTTCAGGAACGTGAAGGAGTGGTCTCTTGCCAACGTTGCAAGCCACAGCGAGAGCTTCGACAGATCCACGGCCATCCGGTTCTTGTCGACGCCATACAAGCACCGCTGCGCAACCAACCTTTGCGCGAGCAGCAACTCGTCCTCGTCCGCTTCCAGAACCGGCCTGTCGCCGTGCCGCTGCCAGGCTTCCACCAGCTTCTCGCCCAGTTGACGGCAGGCCTCCACCAGAAATGCGCCCGATCCCATGGCCGGATCGCAAACCTTCAGCGCCAGAATCTGCTCTGGCCTCGGTGCCGTCCCCAATTCCTTCAGCACCGGCTCCAATGCCGCTTCCACAATCGGCTTCGTGAGCGCGCGCGGTGTGTAGTGGCTACCGCTGCGCCGCCGCTCGGGCGACGGCTGGAACACCATGGCCCCGGCCCTCACCGCAACCGGCGTGACCTCCAGATGGATCTTGTTCTTCAGTGCTGCTTGCAGATCGTCGACCGTCGAGGCGTTTCTCAGCGCAGCCAAAGCAGCGCCAGTCACTTCCTGGTCGGTGTTCTTCTTGAGCCACTTGTTCCGCTCGGCGGCCGAAACGCCGAGCAGCGATTCGAGGTTGATCGTTACGGGCGCGCCCTGCTTTTTCTTCGCGCGAATTGCGATGCTTGGCCCTTCCGCGACGTGCAACTCGAAACCCATTACGGCTTCATAGACACTGCCGATCTGCTCCACGTCCAATGCGCGGTAGCTGAGGCGTTCGTCGTCCAACATCAGCAGGCGTTGCAACACTTCCAGAATCGTTCCGTCCGGAACGTGCGGCACTTCCCCATGAACGTCCTGCGCGGCGAGAAACGGATACCGGGCCGGGTCAAAGAGATAGCCGTGCCGCGCCGGAATTCGCATCCTGCCGTGGCTGCCGCCGCCGTACACGAGACGAAACAGCGCCAGCAGCCTGGACCACGCCCCGTAACGCCGAGACATCTGCTCGGGATAACGCCGCTTGTCCTCCCGCAGTTGCTCGAAGAGTTTGCTGACGCTGTAGTTCTCCGCGTAGATGGCGTCCTGTGACATCAGTCCCCGGTCTTCGGCGTAGAGCAAGAAGACCAGGCGCATCAGCACGGTCAGCAGTCCGCCGTAGACCTGGTTCGGATCTTTGGCCAGCGTTTCCCGCAGCAACTCGCCGTGAACGTAATCGTCGGCTTCCTGGAATCCATGGAGAAGCGCGTAGAGCGCCTCCAGCACCTGCCGCGAGAGTTTGGTCGAGACGTCGTTCTGAAACTCGCGGCTCTTCCGCAGGATTCCGTGCAGCCGCTCATGCGGTCTCCCGTTGTAGAGCCGCTCGACACCCAACAGCATGTGCAGCGCGCCGAGCAGGACGCGACCCTGAACGGTGGCCATCTCCGATACCTTGAATGTGGCGTGCGCGCTCGATTCGCCTTTGGGCGCGTACACAAGACGGATGGCTTCTGGACCTGCCAGCACTCCCACTGGATGCCCGGTTTCGCGCAGCAGACGTTCCAGCCGCGCATGCGGCGAAGCATTCCAGCCACGCGTCTCGTGCTTCGGCGGCGAATCGAAGTCCGTGCCCTTGGGCACTTCGCTAACAGCGAGGAGTACGTTCCCGTCGAGGTCCAGAAGCGCTGCGGTGGGCCGCAAATCCTCGCGGTACGTTTCGAGGAACGTGTGCAGGTTTTCCGGCGGCGCGCCGTAGAGATCCATCGGCCAACCCAGCACGCGTTCGGCGAACTGCGAAAACCCAGGCAGATCAGGAATCGGTTCATTCTGCCGATCGCGTGGCAGAAGCTCCAGAAGCGCCCGATGGATCGCGGTCGGGTTGTGGTCCACCGCCGCCTGCGCGAGTTCCAGCGCGGGCAACGAGACCAGCAGTCCCTCGGGGCGGACGTTGCCGATCCATTCCTGATGCGCGCGCCGAAGTGGACTGTCCGCCATTAAGCCCCCACCGGCCAGAGATAGACGAGTCCCACGGGCTCCACGCGCGTCGCCTGTACCTGGTAAATGGCCCGAATGCGATCAGGTTCCTTGGCCAGTTCTTCCGGCAGCCGATTCAGACGGTCGGTCTGGAACCGGTGCTCGGCTTCCCGCTGGCGTCGATCCTCTTCCATCATGCTTTCGAAGACCAGTTGTGTGTCTGCGCGTTGCTTGGCTTCGATCTGTTTGCGCTGCGTCTCCAGAATCCGGAGCATCGCCTCGGCTTCCTCGTTGCCCCGGCGTTGCAGAGCGGCCCGTGCGCTCTCCTCGATCTTGCGGGAGCGCTCCTGGAGATGCGGCCAGAGTTGGCTCACATCCTGTGCTGCAGCCTCGCGCAACTGGTTCGACACGACTTCCGGCACTTCCCGGATTTGCGCGTCGATCAAGGACTGGTAGAGCAGGTTGATAGTCGTCGCCTCCGTGTCGCGTTCATACGGCTTCAGCGGTTCGCGGCGGATCTTCGAATCGGTCCAGCGTGCCGTTACCGCGATGATCTCTTCATGCAGCCGCGCCGCTCCCGGTCCGTAAAGCGCCAACCTGCCCAGCAGCACCACGCGCGAAACCGAATCGCGGCTCTGCGCAACGCATGTGCGCGAGAGATCGTCATGCACGAACCCCTGCGAGAGGAACCGCTGGAGCAGTCGCTGTACTACCGGATGCTCCAGATGCAGTTGCACCACTTCATCCGTCACCTTGTTCGGGTCGCGAAACACGACGGGGCGGACGGGCGCCTCGCGCCGCCATTCGAAGATGTTCTGATCCTTCTGCCGTTTTGCGCGAAGGGTATCGGTGGTGTTGATCCAGCCGGAGCCTGCCTGCCGGTCGAGCGCGGGAATCGAATACCGCGAAGGCTCATCCGCTGGACCGGGTATCTGACGTAGCCCGTCGCAGCCAGCCAGTGCCAGAGCGCAATCGAGCGTGGCGTGAAAGTGCTCCTCGCTGAACTGCATCTCGCGTTCCGATTTCTGGCGGATGCCTTGCAGCACTTCCAGTTCCTCGCGCAGTGCCAGTTCGCGTTTGCGGCCGGACTCCAGTTCGTCGTCGATGGCCTGGCGTTCCTCTGCCGAAGCGTCGAGAGCATTCACTTCAGCCAGGAGTTCCGTCTCCGTACTGCGGCGGATGCCTGACCGAAGCAGCAGGTCCAACTTCGGCTCAATCACTTGGGTAGCGCTGCCCAGTTGCTCCCGAATCTTCTTTGACTTTCGGATGATCGCCTGTAATACCCGGTCCTCGGTGCGCTGCCAGTAGAAAAAGTAGTAACACCAGACCACGGGCGACGGCTGCAGTTTGCGGTCGATGCGGCCATTGCGCTGCTCCATCCGGCTCGGGTTCCATGGAACGTCGAAATGGAATAGATGGTGGCAGTGCGCCTGGAGGTTCAGGCCTTCGCGCGCGGCGTCCGTCGCGATCAGGATGCGGAGCGGATGCTCCTCAGGTGGCGCGTTGAAGGCGTCGCGGAGGCTTTCCCGGTCTTGCTTCTTTGTGAAGCCCCGATAGATCTTGACACGTTCTTCGTCGGGGTCCGCGTCCGCCACAATTCGCTTGATCTGTGTCTGCAGATAGCGCAGCGTATCTTCCCACTCGGTGAAGATGAGCACGCGCCGGTTGGTCCATTTCCCGTGCTCAAAGCAGTTTGCTCGAATCCACTTGGCCAGCTCGTTGATGCGCGCATCCGGCAGATGGCGGGAACCCTCCGCAAGTTGCGTCATCCGGTCCAGCAGCGCGCGCTCCCTGTCGTAGAGCAATGCATCACGATTCACGCCAGCGGAAGCCGTCGAGACGGCTTCGATGCGCAGATCGTCATCGCGCTCCAGTTCCTCAGGTGTGAGTTCAGTCCGGTCATCGTCTGCATCCGGCGCGCGAAGGTCGAGCAGCATGGTCCGCGGCGTCGAGGGCGCGGCCCATTGCTTTTCAACTGTCTTGCGATGAACACGCAACGTGCGTGCGAAAGCCTCAATACTCGAAAGGAGCCTTTGCTGAAGGCCGCAGATCAGCAATCCGGACGAAGCTTGCACTCTCTTCGATTCGCCGGCCAACCTCTGATCCCGCACTTCGCGGTACTCATCCAGCAGTGCTGCGAGCTTGAGTTCCGGCTGATCTTCCGGCAGATCCTTTACATCGATCTGCTCCACTCGCCGTTCGGGAAATCCGCCTCGGATCTTACGAAGATCGTCCTTCAACCGCCGCACGAGCACTGGCTCGGTCAGTTTTGGGTTCACGGGAACGCCGGGCGTGAAACGCTGATTGTCCAGCAGTGAGAGCAGCGCGGAGAAGCTGTTCGAGTGGCCGTTGTGCGGAGTGGCGGAAAGGAAAAGCCGGTGCTCGAAGCGGGGGGCGAGATCACGGATGGCCTTTGTGATCTTCGTGTCAATCGCGTATCGTTGCCCGGAAGCAGGAGCCGCATGGTGCGCTTCGTCCAGAATGAACAGCGTCCCCGGAAGAAATGCCCCGAGCCAGTCGCGGAGAGTCGCGGTGTACGACTCGTCAATGAGCAGCCGGTGCGATACCAGCAACCGAGGGTGCGTAGTCCAGGGATTCACACCAAAGCCGCGCTCACGGCGAACCTTTGCCACGTACTCCCGGTCCAGGATTTCAAACCGAAGCCCAAACCGCCACTCCAGTTCCTCCTGCCATTGCTGAAGCATGGACGGCGGGCAACTGACCACGATCTCTCGCGCCTTTTTGCGCAGCAGCAGTTCGCGGGCAATGAGTCCGGCCTCAATGGTCTTGCCGAGTCCAACGTCGTCGGCAATGAAGAGGTTTACGCGGGGCAGCCGCAGTGCTTTGCGAAGTGGTTCAAGCTGGTAGTCCTCAATGCGGATACCTGCGCGGAACGGAGCCTGCAACAACGTCGCGTCCGTGGCCGTGACGCAATTCCAGCGAAGAGTGTTTAGGTATGCGGCGAAGAGCGATGGATCGTCGAAGTCACGGGTGCCGAGACCGTGCCAGCGGTCGGATTTGTGTGCGCGGGCATCCGGCTCAATATCCCAGAGGACGTCGAGCGTCTGGCCCTGCGCGTCATCATCGACGCACGACAACCGGACCAGCGGGGAGTCTCCCGGATTCACCGGAGGAACTGATTGTTCAACGAGATAGAGGCGCTGGCGGACCGCTACGATCTGACCAGGTTCGGGAGTGGGGCCGCGGGTCTTCATGCTGAAAGCGAAGCATTTGGGTCTGAACAGCTACTATATCGTTTCTTGACATCCCACCGCACCAAGTGGGGTGATCGGGAGGCGTGCCGGTGCCGAGGATGACCCCGCCGTCCATCCCTGCTCGCGCGACAGGCACCGCTGGGCGTCCGCAGACCCAAAAAGTGGCACAAACCGAATCTCCTATTGCAAAACACACGGTACCCGTGAATCCGTGATTGACAGATCTCTTCGAAGCGATTAAGCTGGGAATTGGATGGAGGTACGCTTCCGAGATCCGTGCTACGACCAACTGGAGGTCGATCCGCACTACAGCGGCGGATGGCCGCCCGCTGTAGTGAAGGCGTATCGGAACCGCCTCAACTACATCCGTCAGGCGCAGGACGAACGCGATCTCTATGCCTGGAAGTCGCTGCGGATGGAGAAGCTTCAGGGCAGTCGGCAGCACCAGCACTCTTTGCGCCTGAATGATCAGTGGAGGTTAGTAATCGAGTTCGAAGGGAACTCTCCCCAAAAAACGATTGTGATTGTCAACATCGAGGACTACCACTAATATGGCTCAGCGAATCAATCCGGAAGCATTCACCCCCGGCGAATACATCCGCGAAGAACTCGTCGAGCGCGGATGGACGCAAATGGACTTGGCGGAGATTTTGGGACGGCCCCCGCAGGTTGTGAACGAAATCGTCGCCGGGAAGCGGTCCATCACGCCCGAGACTGCCCGAGGCTTGGGCGACGCCTTCGGTACGAGTGCGCAGCTTTGGATGAACCTGGAGGCCTCCTACCAGCTATCAAGAGTATCCGCTAAAGATGACACCGTGTCGAGGAGAGCGCTCCTGTACGGCATGGCCCCCATCAAGGAAATGCAGCGGCGCGGCTGGATCGAGACGACCAGCAACGCAGAAGTACTCGAAACTCAGGTCCTCGGCTTCTTTGAGATCTCAGCCCTTGATCAGCCGATCCGGTTTGATCACGCAGCAAGGAAGTCGACGGACGGTTCTCTCACACCGGCGCAGCTAGCTTGGCTGTATCGAGCGAGGCAACTCGCCCGCGCGTTGAAGGTCGAAGGCAAGTTCTCTACCGCATCCCTCAACTCCGCCCTGGCAGGACTCTCGAAGCTGAAGCGCGACCTGGAGGAGGCCCGCCATATTCCGCGCGTGCTGTCGGCAGCCGGCATTCGATTTCTTATCGTCGAGCCGCTGCCTCATACCAAGATTGACGGCGTTTGCTTTTGGCTTGACGCGAGTTCGCCCGTCATAGCGTTGTCCGTGCGGTACGACCGCATCGATTGGTTCTGGCACACACTGATGCACGAGATTGCCCACGTGAAGAACAAGGACGGTATGGAGTCGCCGACCTTGGACACTGAGCTTGTTGGGGTTGATGCCCAACCGTTTGAAGACAAGGCCGACGAGGAGAAGGCCGCCGATCTCTTCGCTGTCAACTTTCTTGTCAGCCAGGCAAAGCTTGAAAAGTTCATCGCCCGCATCCATCCCTTGTACTCGAAGCTCAAGATCAGCGCGTTTGCCAACAGCAACGAGGTCCACCCCGGAATTGTCGTGGGGCAGCTTCAGTACCGGAAAAAGATCGCATACGCCCACAGCAGAGATCTGCTCGTCAAGGTGCGGAACATCGTTATCTCGTCTGCACTGACAGACGGGTGGGGGAGCACCATCTCGGCATAGCTCATAGTTTTTGGAAGGAGTAAAGTCATGGCGACCTATTCAGAGCAGTTGCAGCAAATCGCGAACAAGTACATGCGGGAGACAGGCATAACCACCGCCACATCCCGCGAGATCGGGGCATGGGCAATCGAGAAAGGGTTGTGGGCACCCCAGCCATCGGCCTTGATCAGACAGTGCGCTGAGGAACTGTCGCGGGCGATGCGCGAGGAGTACGTAACCGATCCGCAGGGGAGACGGGTTCGCGCAAAGCACGTCGCGACCGTGGATCGCGCCGGGGAGCAGATGCCGCTTTGGGCGGACATCCGATCCGCCAGCCGGGAACACATGCAAGTGGCCTTCCAGCAGAGGCGCCAGCAGATCGTCGGTGATTGCCGGCAACTCAAGGCCGACGTGGACAGCTACAACGAGAACTACAACTCCGGCCAGGCGATCCAGATGGTGCTCGACTTTACGGAGGACATTGAGGAGCTTGAGGCGTTCTCCGCCGCCCGATGATTTGGCGATAGCTGTGGTTCCGGCCAAAACTGAGCCGGAGCCGGAATCCCGTGAAGGAGTTTTCCGTGAGCTTAGTCCTGAATTTTTCGCCGATCCAATTTGATGATCACGAGATCAGCGTTGGACGACTGCCCTACGGCGACGATGGCGAGCAAGTTCTGGAGCAGCTTCGAAAGGATCACTACGCCACTCACGTATTTCGTCGCGACGGGCCGGACGGCCTTCTCGCGGTGCCGGTAGTCGCCGATGCTCCGCTGATCGGGAAGGCCGAGACGCTGCGGATCAGTGAACGTCTCCCGTTGGCCGCCGCCCTCATTCGCAATTCACTTCTCACTTACCTGACCGGACTCGGGCGGACCGTACTCAGCTACGAGCCAATGAAGTTCATCGCTCGGGATGACCTTCTGAGATCGAGTGTTCCGCCGGGCGTTCCCCAGCCAGACTGGCTGGCCGTTCGTCTTCTGTATGAGCTTGCGATCCGACCAGTCTATTTCTACAAGCAGAAGCCCGTAATTGCAGCAATCATGGACGTGCGCACGACGCGCCTTGTCGAACGGAAAGCATCTGAATTGATCGCGGCCGGCTTCGCTCTGGAGGGGCACTACGTTGGCAGGCGCGTGTCGGGCAACGATTCTCGGATTGCACCGCACACGAAACTGGTGGGGCGAGTCACGTCGGTGGACGGATCATTGCTGAAGTTGACCGATTCACCTGATCTGGTCGAATCGGTCGAGGCCAGCGAGGTCTGGCTGGAAAAGCGCGCGTTCGATGATTGCATTTCGCATCAGTTCGGAAACGGCGCGGCAAAGGTGCGTGAAGGTCTGGAACGTCAGCGGGCAGCGCTACGCCAAGGCAAAGCGCGCCTCGAAAAGATCGGGACCATTGTTCAGTTCTTCAGGGGGAAGCAGCACGAAATGGCTCCCGGTATCTCGTTCTCTTTCGGTCCGCTTCTTGCGAGTTCCGACCGCGCATTTCCGCGTATAGAAGAAGCGCCCAAACCCGTGTACATCTTTGATCAGACTGGCTCCAAAACGAATACATGGCATGACAAGGGCCTGACGGAATACGGGCCGTACAGCGCTCAGGTATTCACTCCGAACCAGCCTCGAATCGGCATCGTGTGCCAGCAATCCATGAAGGGCCAGGTCGAGCAGTTTGTCCGCAAGTTTGTAAACGGCGTTGTCTTGCCAGCACCGAACGGAGATCATCGCAGGAAGAAGACCAATTATTTCGAGAAGGGGCTGGTCCGCAAGTTTGCGCTGAAGAATGTCCAGTACGATTTCTTCCTCGCTGCGAACGGTTCTGTTGAAGCCTATAAGAAGGCCTGCCAGCAGGCTGTTGAGGCTCACGGCAATGGACAGAAACTCGATCTTGCGCTGGTTCAGATAGAGGAGCCATTTCACGACCTGGCCCCGCGAGTCAATCCCTACTTCGCGTGCAAGGTCTCGTTTCATACCCATCAGATTCCTGTTCAAGAGTTCGAGATCGAGACCACCCGACGGCCCGACAGCCAACTGATCTACGTCCTGAATAACATGGCCCTCGCCACCTACGCGAAGCTCAACGGCATTCCGTGGCTTCTGAAGGCAAATCCGACTATCGCTCACGAGTTGGTTATCGGGCTGGGGAGCGCGGACATCGGCGAGAGCCGCCTCGGCGAACGTGAGCGGTTCGTGGGCATCACCACTGTTTTCAGCGGCGACGGCAATTACTACCTTTCCAATTTGTCGAAGGCAGTGTCAATGGATGACTACCGCACGGCTCTTCTTGAATCGCTGCGGGCTACGATTCTGAAGGTCCGCAGCGAGATGAACTGGCAATCCAGGGATTCCGTTCGGCTGGTCTTCCATGCCACGTTCAAGAAATTTAGCGGGGACGAAGTGCAATCGATCAAGGACCTCGTCTCCGGGCTTGGTGACTACGACGTCGAGTACGCCTTCCTTCAGATGAACGAGCAGCACCCGTACATGCTGTTCGACAAGAGCCAGAACGGCGTCCCCGACTTCGAGTCAAGAGGGACCAAGGGGAGCTATGCACCAGCCCGCGGGCAATACCTCGAGCTGGGTAATCACGAAGTGCTGCTCTCGCTGACCGGCCCCAGAGAAGTCAAACGTCCGGAGGACGGGACACCGCGTCCCTTGCTTCTCAACCTCCATCGCGATTCAACGTTCACGGACATGACCTACCTGACGCGACAGGTCTTCGCGTTCGCCAGCCATTCGTGGCGCACCTTCCTCCCGTCGTCAGTCCCGGTGACAATCCAGTATTCGAATCTGATCGCAGGATCTCTTGGTCACCTCGCCCTGATGGAACGATGGAATCCCGAAGTCATGCTCGGCCGCATTGGCAAGACGAGGTGGTTCTTATGACGGCGACATCGGAGTTCTTGCTGGCGGACGCCCGTGCCGCACTGAGAAGGCGGCTGGACGACCCTGATCGGACGGAATTGAGCCGTGCATTCGCCGCGTGGCTCCTGCGCGAGCCGCCGCTCAAAGCAGAACTTGCGTCTCTCGTAACGGCTGCCGCCGTAAGAAAGGGCGCACAACAGGATTTCCAGACGGTCGCGACTCTTGGCTACGGAGCCGAAGCTGGCGTGATCGAAGGCCCGCAAGTCGACGCGCTCAAACAGGGGCTTCGTCGTCTGGCCGGACGAGAACCCTTCGTTGACGGAGTGCCGATGCCGTTTTGCCAGGACGCGGTCGGAATCCTCGGCGTAGCGCTTGGCGTAAAGGCGGCCGCAGACGGGCAGATCACTTCCGAGGTTGTAGCTTGGACCGCCCGCTTCCTGAAGGCAAGCTACGATATGGAGCGCACCGAAGACTGGCACCGTTGCCTGTTCGCGGCTGCGGATCAGCAGTTGGGCAGCCCTCAGAATTTCTCGGTCCCACCGTCGGCGGCCGTGGCCGACTTGCGCGCCGCACTCGTGGCCAGAAGCGTCCTGAACGATGAAGCGCTGGCCGCGGAAGACTCAGATCAGACTCTCCGATTGGCACTGACGGAATCGCAGGCCGACTTGCCGATTGACCGCGCCGTGCTGCGCCTCGCTGCCACGGAATTCGTAGTCCGAAACGCGGCACCCATTCCGGGAGGCAAGTCCAAGTCCGCAGCAATCGCCGGTTCGCTGTCCAAGAGGGATGCCAGCGTTCACGAGGTCGTCGGGAAAGACCTCTTCAATAGCCATACGAATGCGGAGATCATGAGGGACGTGAACGTGAAGAAGCGCCTTCGGGCTGAATGCCAGCTTGCGTCCAACGACGCGATCAAGCGCTGTCTGGACCGCATCAGGGAGACGAAAGGATATCCGCTCTCGCGCGAGGTCACAAAAAAACGGGCGATACAGAATCAGACAACGGGCAAGAACGGTCAACGCCGTCTGTCTTAGGTTAATCCTTTCAATTACTTCCCCGGCCAGAAACGGTCAATTCCGACTTGCCCGATTTGGCCGTCAACATCGAAGTAACGCCTTCAATCAACAACATAATTCACGGGCAATGTTCTGACCGTCGCGACCGCCCAGATGATGGAACCGAGCACAGAAAATGCCGGTTTCAAAACTACTATCCGTGGCGCAGGTTGGCGCGAAACTCCAGTGTGCACCGTCTACTGTCCGAAAGCTGATCGCCGACGGCGAACTCCGTGCTTCGCGCATCAGCAGCCGGACAATAAGGATCGCGGCCGCTGACCTTCAGGCTTACCTGGATCGTCGCGCCAATACCTCTGTGCCCGCCGGGGCGTCCGCAGGAACCAACGGGGTCACACGATGACCAGTGAGCTCCTGACCGCGATCCTGGCCGAACGGGTCATGGGCTGGACCGTCGGCCCCGACCGCTTCATGATGGGCAATCGCGGTTGGACACCGCGTTGGCGATTTCAGCCCGCTGAAAAGCTCGAAGACGCTTTTCGGCTCCTGGAAGAGGCTGCGCCACAGGAATACAGCATTTGCGGCGACGCCAAGGGAAGTATCCACGTCCGCGTTCGAATCAACGGTAATGCGGGCGAAGCATGTGGAACCTCCAAACCGCTCACGATCACCCAGGCGATAGCGCGCGCGGCGGGAATTGAGGTCGAGCCATGACCGCCACGCCGGTCAGCGCGAATGCCTCGCGCGAAGCGACCGTGTTTCTCGAATCTCTGTTTGCCGGTAAGCCAGACGAGCTACACCTCTTGCTTTGGACGCTTCCGGAGAAACAGTCGAACTGGTTTCAGAACGTCGAGAGAGCGATTCAGTTTGCCGGATCAATGCGCCAGCATGATCTCTATGTGGGCGTCGGACTCTCCGGCCAAGACTACGGGGCATCTCGCCGCTGCCCTTCGAATGAAGTGGCTGGCATCGTCGGCTTGTGGGCCGACCTCGACCTAAAGTCAGACGCACATCCCAAAGCGGTGCTCCCGGCGACCATTGAGGATGCGCTCAAGATCCTGCCCGAGCAGTTTCCACCCACCTTCGTGGTCCGAACCGGCAACGGCGCGCATGCGTGGTGGCTTTTCCGAGAGCCGCTGATCTTCGCGTCCGACGAGGAGCGCCGAGATGCCGGAAATCTCGCGCTCCGCTGGCAGTCGCTTCTCCGTCTCAATGCAGCAGCGCACGGCTGGTCGTTTGATCGTCTTGCGGATCTAGCCCGAGTTCTCCGCGTCCCCGGAACGCAAAACTGTAAGAATCCCGCGAGTCCGAAACCGGTCGAGATCTACCGTCAGACTGACCGTCGCTACAACCTGAGCGACCTCGCAGAGTATCTCGATGATCAGGAGATACCGGACGATGAAACGCAGGATAGAGCCGCGCAAGCGTGGAAGGCGAAGTCCTCAGATAAGCCCTGGGCCGTCGACCCGAGCGCCACGGTGTCCGACGAACTCTTGGGCCGGTACATGGAGAGAGATCCACGATTCAAGAAAACCTGGCGTCGCCAGCGCGAAGACCTGAAGGATCAGTCACAGTCCGGCTATGATCTGGCGCTGGCGAATTTTGGCTTCGAGAACGGCTTGTCGGAAGAGCAAGTGGTGGAGTTGATCATTCACCACCGGAGAATCCACAGCCAACGACCACGAACCCGGCTCGACTACTTTCAGCGGACCATCGCCAAGGCATTCAGGCGCAACGAGGACATTGCCGCTCCTGCTGAGGTGCCGGGCCAACCGGCTCCGCAAAGGCCAGACACTGCGACCGCGCGGGCACTCCTGTGTGAGCAGATCTCCAACGCCATCGGCGTCCGCGTGCTCAGGATCGTCAAGATTGGCGGTCAGGAACCAACCTACCGAGTGGAGCTTGAAGCCACCAAAGTCGGATTCGCCAGTGTCGACAAACTCGTCGGGCAGCAGAGTTTCAGGATGAAGATCGCGAGCGCGGTTGAGCACTTGGTCCCGCGGATTCCTGGAAAGGTCTGGGACCGGGTCGCTCAGATGATGCTGAATGCCTTGACCGTCGAGGACGGTGGCGACGAAGCAGATCTCGTAGGCGGCGCGAAGATGTATGTCGAACGCTATCTCTCCGAAACGGCATTCATCGACGCCGAGGAAGAACAGCCGTATCAGACTCGCTTCAAGCCCGCAGTCTACGAGGGACAGATCGCGATTCGCTCGCATGACCTGCAACAGCACATCAACAAGGCGTGGGGCGAGAATCGCGCGATCAAGGAGGTGACTGCGATGCTTTCGGCCCTCGGCGCATCGAGCACTCGACTCAAGCGGACGCGGTTGCGGGACCAAAGCCGGTGGTTGCTGCCATCGAGCGAATTCCCTCCTGAGAGCCACATCGGAAATAGCGGAGAGACAGACGATGCCAAATCATCCTGACGTTGAGGAGGCTCTCAGTGCCATTGGCCAGCGGGACCACTCCATTACTGGGGAGTACCGCATCTTCGGACCGCCGGGCACCGGGAAGACCACCAACATAACCCGCCAAATCCGACGCGCCGTCCAGCGGTTCGGCAAAGACTCCGTGCTGGTGACGAGTTTCTCAAGAGCGGCAGCCGCGGAACTCGCCGGGCAGGACCTCCCAGTCAGTTCTGATCGTGTTGGGACACTCCACTCGCATTGCTGGCACGCGCTGGGTCGTCCCGAAATCGCTGAAGTGCACGTTGAGGAATGGAATCGGGCGAACCCCCACCTGCGAATTACTCCGGCAAAGAAGGACCGGAAGCTGGACGGGGAGGAATCTGACGAAGAGTCCGTCGACGATGTGCGCAGTGGCGACTACTGGCTTGGTGAGTTGAATCGGTCTCGGGGAATGATGCTTCCCGTGGAAATCTGGCCGGCGACGCTTCGAGAATTTGCCGCCAAGTGGAACCGGTACAAGGCTTCGCGGAGGGTGATGGACTTCTGCGACCTGATCGAGACCGCAACGCGGGATATCCGCATCGCGCCGAAGAGACCGGATGTGATCTTCGCAGACGAAGCACAGGACCTCAATCCAATACAGTTGGCGTTGGTCCGGAGGTGGGGAGAAAACGCGCAGTACTTCATCATTGCGGCCGACGACGATCAGACCATCTATAGCTGGTGCGGCGCGACGCCGGACGCGGTGCTGGACCCCGAGATTCCCGACGATCACAAGATCATCCTCAAGGAGAGCCACCGAGTGCCGCGCAACGTTCACGCGCGGGCGAACCGGCTGATCCATCAAGTCACCCGCAGGCAGGAGAAAGTCTACGAACCCCGACCGGAGGACGGCTTGTGCATGCACCTCTCACGAGGCGGCTACAAATCTCCTGAGTACTGGATTCTGAAGACGATCATGCAGCACCTGGAGAAAGGGCAGAAGGTGATGCTGTTGGCGTCGTGCTCCTATATGTTGCATCCAGCGATTGCGGTGCTGCGGCAACACGGCATCCCCTTTCACAACCAGTACCGGAAATCCCACGGTTTCTGGAATCCGCTGCGGCGTGGACGCAAGGGGTCCTCGGTAAACCGGATTCTGTCTCTGCTCGGCGACCATCCGTGGAACCACCGGGATCTCAAGTTGTGGGCAGAGTGGCTCAACCCAAAAAGCATTCTGAGGCCGGGCGCCAAAGCTCTGATCGACGAATCCGACGATTCGCTTCCGGTCACGACCGAGCGGCTCCACGAATTGTTCGAGTGCTCCGCGATTGAGGCTTTGCTAGCCGCTTCCAGCGATCCCCGGCAGCTACTCCAATGGTGGTCCCGGCGCGTCGCGCCCGCCTTCCACAAACGCGTGCAGTTTCCTGTCGCAGTCGCTCTCGCCCGCGGACCCAGCGCGCTGGAGGAATCGCCTCTCGTGACCGTCGGAACGATCCACTCGGTAAAGGGCGGGGAGGCGGATGTCGTGTTTCTCTTTCCGGATCTCAGCCGGGCCGGCGACGCCGCCTACCAGAGGCACGGAGCACAGCGAGATTCGGTAATCCGGCTCTTTTACGTCGGCATGACGCGCGCCAGGCACACGCTGTACGTCTGCCAAAGAGAATCCTCGATGGCGGTGGTTGTCTGACTGTAAGTAATTGAAGACATGGAACTTGATTGATGCTTTTGAACGACGGTAACCTTCAGGCGCTAACTGGAGGCTTAAGATTGAAAATACGGATTCAGCACCCTGGCGTTCACGAGCGAACGGATCGCGGAGGCTCGTACTGGTATTTCCGCTATTGGGAAGATGCCCTGCAGGCGGACGGTACGACGAAGGCCATTCGGAAGTTCAACACCATCGGTCCGAGCAAGGGTGACAACCGGCTGACGAAGAAACAGGCGGAAGTCGAGCGGGACAAATTCCTCGCGAAGATCAACAAGCCCACCGTGCAGGAGAAGGTCGCCGACGGCTTGGCGCTCTTCGGCAGGATGGTCGAAAAGTACAGGGCCGCGCACGTTGAAGCGGAGGTCGCCGGGCGCTTTCTGCTGGCGAAGCCGACGCGCGAGAAGTACGTCATCCACCTCGAGCAGCGCATCGTCCCGAAGTGGGGCACTCGCCGGTTGTGCGAGATCAATCCGGACGAGGTCCAGCAATGGCTCTTCGAGACGTGCGAATCCTGGCACATGATGAACGACCTGCGAGGAATCATGTCCGGCATCTACACGAAAGCCGAGGAGTGGGGCTACTGGCCGGAAGGACGCCGCAACCCAATGTCGCGCGTCAAGATCGGGGAGAAGTGGACCGTGCGGCCGGAGCGGATTCTCACGGAAGATGAGACGGTCAAGGTACTGGCGCGATTGAGCGACCCCAACTTGCTCATCATCGAAACCGCGCTTGCCACCGGCGCGCGCATCTCCGAAATACTGGGCCTGACGTGGCAGCACCTCGATCTCAACGAGGGCGTGATCCGCATTGTGCAACGCAACTGGCGAGGCGACATCGACGATCCCAAATCGAAGACCAGCAAGCGGCCTCTTACGTTGGGCAACTTGGCGGACCGGTACCGCGTGAAGGCCACCGCAGACAAAGCACAGCCGGACAAATGGATCTTCGCCCGAACGGACGGCAGTGGCCTGCCGCTGTGGGATTCCGGAGTACGGCAAGCGTTGAAGAAGGCGGCGGCAGCCGAGGGTTGCGACTTCCCTGGCCTCGGACCACATTCGCTCCGGCGGGCCTACATCACCTGGGTCCAGGAAGCCGGAGGATCAAGCATCGAGGCCTCGAAGATGGCTGGCCACAGCACGGTTCGGATGACCGAGGGATACACGAAGATCCAACTCAACCGGCAAGCCGATCTCACGCGCCGAATTCAGGACAAGCTGGCGAGCGCGGGCGAGAAGCTTTCCGGCGAGCACGAGGCCGTTAGCGAGATCCCGGCATCGCCTACCGCGAAGTTCGCCGAGCTGGATGGCACGGTCGCCGGACCCCAGACCATCCACTAATCTCAAGGTTCCCGTCGGCCCCCAAGTCCCCCCCGTCCAAGGCAAATGCCGCATCGCGTTCCGCGCATTCTCGCGCGGGAATCCAGTCGTCAAGCAATCCTTGACAACTGCTCCCGGCCCGCACCGGCGAGTTGAAGTCGCGAAACGGTAACTCCACATGGGCATCATCCTTATAGAGAAATCCGTTGTTGTCTGCTCCAGCAGACAACAATCACCACAGCCTGCAACCGCGCGCGTGAAAGCACGCGGGGTGCCAGCCCCAGGTGTGGAGTCCTGGAGTCCGCGTGGAGTCCAGACGCCCAAAATACGCCTCGTGGAGTCCACCGGCGTCCACGGCGTGATACGCTAAGTCTTGTGTTTCCGTCGTTCCTGCCTGCAAGTGATTGATATTTCTTAAATGGCATGGAAGAGGTCGTGAGTTCGAATCTCACCAGGTCCACCAAAACGAACCCAACAGAACATAGACTTACGAAAATGCTCTCGCGCTTTCACGTCGCAGAAGAGGCCACGCGGAGTGCATTTGAAGTCCAAATTTGCCCAAATTTGGACTCGAGACATTCCGTATCGCAAGCAGCCCGAGTTATTCAAGGATCGGGCCGTCGGTGTGAATAGGACTTAATACGTATCGACCCCTCCGCTGGAACCGTGTAGCTACTCCTAATCCTTGGGAACGAGGAAATACCCGCCTCCCAGAGGAATGCGACCGTCCGGGAGCCGCGCGATGGTGACGGGAATAGCATCTCGAGGAATTTCGTCCACTCTTCGCAGGATCAGATTTCCCTGCTGATAGACCACGGTCGTCGGAATCGACAAGACCTTTCGAGGCGGCGGACCATCATTGAGCACCTGAATTCTCGTGAACTGAGCAAGCCGGTACAAGGCGAGCGGCCCGCCGTAGTCATGCCAATCAAACGCCTTCCCATGCAGACCTGTCGTGTCTGACCGGACGACATCCGCAATCTCGAACGTCTTGTTCAAGCAATCTGAATCAATCGACCAGATCGGCGATAACGGCGCGTGTGCGAAAGCATTCCGGATCACGCGGGCGATCTGATAGGCTGCACGGACATCAGACTCGGCGGATGCCTTGGGGTCGCTTACGGCAGCTCGAATGGCGTCCTTCACCGCAACGGCCAGCAAATACGTCGCAGAACGTTGAAGAAAATGGGCCGCGTACTCGGCCTGGTCCTGTCGAAGAGCGGTCTCCCCGTACCGCACCGAATGATCTCCGTGAGCCCACGTGTGAAGAGCAACTCAATATGCTTGTCCGACTCGGTCATGTTGTCGCCCATGCCGTGGCTATGCCGACCGCCGAATCGGCACAAAACGGATCTCGACCCGCTGATCTAACGCGCCGGCGATCCTGCGCAACATTGCCAGGGAGTGGCCTTCGTAATCGGCATCCTCAAGGCGGCAGATGACCGATGCCGTGGTGCCGACGAGCCTAGCAAGCTGAGTTTGGGTGATGCCCGCCGCTGCCCTCAGTTCGTAGATTTTGCGGGCGATCTCTTCGTTGGCGCGCGCCTCGTCCAGATTTCTCAGCCGGGCTGGTTTGCCTTCATAGACCCGGCGGCGAAGGATTTCCACCGCATCGCGAGTCGGTTTCGACGGCTTTGTTTTGTTATCGGGCAAGGTTAAGCCTCCTCATAAGTGTGCTTCGCCGGATTCGCCTCAAACGGCTTCTTCCGTTCGACGGCGTAGTCGATCTCTTTCGGCGGGACCATCCGCTCTTTCACAAGACCGTGAGAGACCACGGCCGCAATCGCGCCGTGAAAGAAGTACAGGATCCGGTGGTGGACGCCTCCCAGGCTTACGCGCAGTTCGTAAATTCCGTCGCGCAGGAAGTCCGCTTCGGGCCGACGCAATTCGTGTCCCATCTCGCGCAATCGCTCCAACCGGAGGTAGCACTTGTCCTGTACCTTCGCCGGTAACTTGTCGAACCACTCCACGAACGGGCATGATCCGTCTTCCTCCCGGTAGAGAGCAACTCTGGTCTTAGTCACTCGATCCCAGTGTATTCGCAAAGTTGCGAAATTACAAACTGCCTCCAAGCATTCTCGCACCGCCGGGCTGCCGCGCTTTCACATCATGATCTCGGTCGCCGTCCACCGCTCCACATTGGCGCTCCCACCACGGACACAGACTACATCGCTGAGTAGGGCGAGCGAGTTAGGAGAGGAAGGTCAAACATAGTGCGAACCCGTTATTTCCGCGAGCTCATGGACACTATGCCTCCCAACGGCTTCAACATCGTCAAGACCGTCGGCCTCACGTTGCCAGGCGTAACCGGCGCCATCCGGTACGACGGTTCACCGGTCCTCAAAATGCGGGGCGCATTCATGGCCGGCCTCGCAATGCATCCATCGGCGGAGCCGGAAACGCTCGTTATCAGGGCCGAACATGAGGAGGGGGAGGCGTTCCCCCTACTATCGACGCCATCCGGTGGTTCTCGTCCGTCTGGCCCGCATCCAACCCGACGCCCTGCGCGAGCTGCTGTCCATTTCCTGGCGCATCACCCAGGCAAAAACACGCAAGCCCAGATCACGGTAAGAACCGGTACCCCACCCATGGCTCCGTCAAGATATGAACGGGTTTGTCCGGCTTCGCCTCAATCTTCTGCCGCAGTTGTTTGATGAACACCCGCAGATACTCCACCTGATCGCCATAGTCGGGGCCCCAGACCGCCTGCAGTAACTCCCGGTGCGGAATCGCGCGGTCCGGATGCAGAGTAAAGTACCGCAACAGATCGAACTCCTTCGGCGTCAGCCGCACCACCGCCCCGTTCGCAATCACCTTGCGCCCGCGAAAATCAATCTCCACGTCGCCAACCTGCATCCGCTCCGGACCGCCCTCCGGCGGCACCGGGGCCCGCCGCAGCGCCGCTCGAATGCGCGCCAGCAGTTCGGCGGTGCTAAACGGCTTGGCAACAAAATCATCCGCGCCCGCATCCAGCGCCACAACCTTGTCCTGCTCCGTGTTGCGCACCGTCAGCATGATGATGGGAATCTCCGAACCGGAACGCACCGCACGGCACGTCTCCAAGCCACCCGAGCCCGGCATGTTCATGTCCAGCAGCAGCAGGTCAAAGTGCATCACCCGCAGAGTTTCTTGAGCGTCCTCCCCATTCCGCGCGCTCTCCACTTCATAACCTTCCGCAGACAGAGTCATCTTCAACACCCTGCGGATCTGCGGATCGTCATCCACGATCAGGATCCTTCCCGCGCTCATAGCGGCACACCCTGCCCGGCCAGCGGAAGCTGTATGCGGAAGCAAGCTCCCTGGCCGGCAGCGCTCTCGACAGTGATCTGGCCGCTATGAGCTTCCACAATCTCGCGCGCGATGTGGAGCCCCAATCCCGCACCGGGCACTTGCAGCCGCGTGTTCGCGGCACGATAGAACTTCTCAAACACCCGCGGCAGGTCTGAAGCGGGAATACCGGGGCCCCTGTCCTGTACCGTCACCACCAGCTCATTCTCCTCCCGCCGCAATCGGATTTCGATTCGCCCCTTCGAGCCGGAGTATTTCGCGGCGTTCCCCAACAACTGCCGCAGCACGAGTTCGATCAGTGCGGGGTCGGCCGGAACAGCCGGAAGATCGCCGGCGAAGCGCAATTCCACCGAGTGGTCCTCCAGCGCGAGCTTCATCTGACTCACAACGCGGCGGATCAACTCCGCCATGTCGATATGCTCGAGATGAACCTGCATCCGGCCCGATTCCAGCCTAGCCATCGCGATCGCATCGGTCACCAGCGAGCTCAGCCGGTCCGCCTCTTCATCCACCAGTGAAATGAAATCCCGCTGCTGCTCGCCGGATAGCGGCCCGCTGGACAACAACGTCGTTGTCGATACCTTGATGGTCGTCAGCGGAGTCTTGAACTCATGCGCAATCGCATCCAGCAGTGTGGACTTCAACTCATCGCTCTGCCGCGCCGCCTCCGCCCGGCTGGCCGCCTGTTGGGCCCGGGCGCTCTCCATCCCAATCGCCACCAGGTTCACCAGCCCCTGCAGGGCGGAATCGGACAGATCCCCGCGGCTGATCCCGATGCTGCCCACCGGTTCCGAACCCAGCCGAATCGCCGTGATCACCTTATCGCTGCTTTGGAACTGCGTCCCCTCCATCGCGGATTGCCGGAACTGCTGATCGAGCCCCGGAAAATCCTCCGGACCCGAGCGGTGCAGCTCTCCGGTGGCGCGATCATACAATGCCACCGCCCGGATTTCAAAACTCCGCGCTACGTGATTGGTGAGCTGCCGCGCAACCGGCCGGGTTGGGTCAGTCAACAGAATTGCCCTGCTCAACGCGTACAGCCGTTCCATCTCCTCGCGCCTCGCCGTGGCCTCCAGTGTCCTCTCCCGCGCCTGCACGGAAAGCCGGCTCGCGGTGATCGACGTCGCCAGATACGTCACCAGCGCCACCCAGTTCTCCGGATCGGCAATCGTCCATGTCCCCACCGGCGGCAGGAAGTAGAAGTTGAAACACAGCGTCGAAACAACCGAGCCAATGATAGCCTCAGTCAGTCCCCAGCGCGTTGCCACAAACAGAATGACAAGCAGATACACAAGAGCGATGGTTGCCGCGTTGACAGGAATGATTCGAGATCCAGCCGCCGTACACAGCGCAATCACCACTAGAAGAACCCCAACCCGATATGCCACGACCGCGTTGCGCATTCGTCCCATTGTCCACAATATTGGTAAGCTGAATCGTTACACGATGGACCGCTCAGAAGCCTGGAACATTGTCTGTGAATTCGTGCAGTCGGACAGTCTGCGCCGCCATGCCTTGGCAGTGGAATGCTGCGTCACGGCTTACGCCCGCAAC
Source organism: Acidobacteriota bacterium (assembly GCA_016213775.1). Taxonomy (GTDB): domain Bacteria; phylum Acidobacteriota; class Terriglobia; order Bryobacterales; family Bryobacteraceae; genus CADEFT01. The sequence continues at coordinate 6,447 of JACQZR010000051.1, read as the reverse complement.
CTCGACGAGGACGAAGCGAAGTGGGGCATCACCGCTCTGCTCCACGATTTCGATTGGGAGATCCACCCGCAGGCCCCCGATCATCCCATGAAGGGCGAGCCGATTCTCGCCGAACGCGGCGTGCCTGAAGATATCCGCCGCGCGATCCTCTCCCACGCCAACTACAGCGGAGTCCCGCGCGTCTCCGCGTTGGAGAAAGTCCTGTTCGCCTGCGACGAGCTCGCCGGGTTCCTCACCGCCATCTCGTACGTCAAACCCAGTCGCAGCATCCATGAAGTGGAAGTTGCCAGCGTGCGAAAGAAGATGAAGGACAAAGCTTTCGCCCGCGCCGTCAACCGTGACGACATCATGAACGGTGCATCTGAGCTCGGTGTCGATCTCGACACCCACATCGGCTTCTGCATCGATGCCATGAAAGCCAAGGCACCCGAACTCGGTCTTGAAGGCGCTCCCAAGCCGGCTGAATAATATGTTGCTGGCGATAGTCATTTGGGGGGTCACGGGCGTAGTGACCGCGGGATTCGCTACCAAGCGATGGTGGTTCCCGGCGCCCATCAACACGCACGCCGCAGCCTTCGATTCCTACTTCTCCGCCAACCTGATCTTCTCCGGCATCGTCTTCCTGGCCGCACAACTGGCCCTCGGATGGCTCATCTGGAGGCATCGCAATCGCGGCCAGCAGGCGGTCCACAGCGACGGCAACAACCGCATGGAGCTACTCTGGACCTCCCTCACCGCGATTCTCTTCCTTGGCGCAGCCATCGGTAGCGCGCGCATGTGGAGCGACGTCCACCTCTCCACCTTCTCCACCACGCCGATGCGCATTGAAGCCTCGGGAAAGCAGTTCGCCTGGAACTTCCGGTACCCCGGTGCGGACGGCAAATTCGGCAAGACTGACGCGCGCCTCGCCAATGACGCCGCGGGTAATCCAGCGGGTATCCTCCCCGACGATCCGGCCGGCAAGGACGACATTGTCAACGCCGCACTCCGCATCCCTGCTGGTCGCCCCGTGCAGTTGATCCTCCGCTCCAATGACGTGCTCCACAACTTCTTCGTCCGCGAACTGCGCGTTAAGCAGGACCTGGTGCCCGGCCTCGACATCCCGCTCCACATCCTCGCCGACAAGCCCGGCGAATACGAAATCGCCTGCTCGGAACTCTGCGGTCTCGGCCATCACCAGATGCGCAGCGTCATGATTGTTCTGCCACAACCGGACTTCGACTCGTGGCTCGGAAAGCAGGCCGCCAAATGAACTTCCTGGGCCGCTACATTTTCAGCACTGACCACAAGATCATCGGCCTGCAATACTTCATCCTGGCCCTGATCGCCGCCTTCACCGGCATGGCGCTCTCCGTAGCCATGCGCTTCCATCTCAGCTACCCGGAAGCCAAAGTGAAGCTCTTCGAAATCCTGTGGCCCAACGGCGCGCCCGGCGGTGTCATGACCCCCGAGCTGTACCTCGCTCTCATGACCATGCACGGCACCATCATGGTCTTCTTCCTCCTGACCACAGTCCCGCAAGGCGGCTTCGGCAATTATTTCCTCCCGCTGCAAATCGGAGCGCATGACATGGCGTTCCCGCGCCTCAACATGCTCTCGTTCTGGACCACCGCGCTGTCGTTCCTCGTCCTCTGCTCCGCGTTTGTGGTTGAGGGCGGCGCACCGATCTCGGGCTGGACCGCCTACCCGCCGCTGAGCGCCGTCGGCCCGGTTGCGGGTCCGGGCCTGGGCCAAGGTATGACTATCTGGGTGGTCAGCATCGCGCTCTTCTCCGCTGGTTCTCTGATGGGCGCGATCAACTTCATCACCACCACTCTCGAGCTACGCGCAAAGGGTATGTCGCTGCTCCGCATGCCGCTCACCTGCTGGGGATGGTTCTCCACCGCCATCATCAGCCTGTTCGCATTCGCGGTCCTCATTGCCGCCGGCGTCCTCCTGTTGATGGACCGCGAGCTCGGCACCAGCTTCTTCCTGCCCGCCGGACTGGTCATCAACGACAAGCCGATCGGGCGCGCTGGCGGCTCACCGCTGCTGTGGCAGCATCTGTTCTGGTTTTTCGGCCACCCCGAAGTCTACATCGCGATACTCCCCGGCATGGGCATCATCTCCACCGTCCTCGCGACGTTCTCCCGCAAACCGGTGTTCGGCTATAAAGCGATGGTCGCCGCCCTGCTATTCATCGGCTTCTTCGGCTTTCTCGTCTGGGGCCACCACATGTTCATCAGCGGGATGAACCCGTACTCCTCCATTGCCTTCTCCGTCCTTACGCTGATCATCGGCGTCCCCTCGGCCATCAAAACTTTCAACTGGCTGGGAACGATTTGGGGCGGCAGTCTGCACCTCACTACCGCAATGCTGTGGGCCCTCGGATTCGTCAGCGTCTTCGTCACCGGAGGGCTCACCGGCATCTGGCTCGGCCAGCCCGCGCTCGACCTCTACTTCCACGACACCTATCTGGTGGTCGGCCACTTCCACATGATCATGGGCGTCGCCGCCGTATTCGCGATGTTCGCCGGAACCTATTACTGGTGGCCCAGGATGACCGGCCGCATGCTCGGCGAAACCACCGGCAAAGTGCATTTTTACTGTACCTTCATCGGCGTCTACATGATCTTCATCCCGATGCACTTCGCGGGCATCGCAGGCAACCCTCGCCGCTATTCCGATTTCTCGCAGTTCGAATTCCTCCGCGATCTCAAGATGCTTCACCTCGGCATGACCCACGCCGCGTTCTTCACCGCAGCGGTTCAATTCCTCTTCCTCTTCAATCTGCTCTGGAGCCTTCGTAGCCGTGCGAAAGCGCCGGCGAACCCATGGCGCGCCACTACACTCGAATGGGCGACCCCGTCCGATGAGCCGCCCGTTGTGTACCGCGGCGCCTATGAGTTCTCCACCCCCGGCGCACGCCGCGATTTCCGGATGCAAAATGAAGAAGAGGACACTGGGACATGACCTCACCTGGGATCAGCCGTCAAGCTTCATTCACCGGCCTCTACGCCTTCTTCGCCACCATCATCATGCTCTTTGGGGCATTCACCAGCGCGATGGTGGTCCGCCGCGGCGCGTCCAAGGATTGGGTTGGTGTGCCGCGATCGCAACTTCTCTGGGTGAATACCGGTGTGCTCGCGCTCAGCAGCATCGCCGCTGAAAAAGCCCGCCGCGATCTCCTCAACGGGCACCGCATGCGCTTCAACATCGGCTGGGCCGCGGCCACGCTCCTCGGCGCTGGATTCGTCGCCGGGCAGTTCGCCGTGTGGCAGCATCTTCGTCATTCCGGCGTTTACATCAACAGTTACCCGGGCAGTGCGTTTTTTTACGTCGGCACTGTCGCACATGCGCTCCACCTCGCCGGCGGATGGATCGCGATGTTCTATCTGATGGTCCGCGCCCTTCGTCTGCAATTGGGGCCAGGCCGCCGCACCGCCGTCGATGTGACTGCCGTCTACTGGCACTTCCTTGGCGTGCTTTGGTTGTACCTGTTGTGGCTTTTTTGGTTCTGGGGCAATTGGGACTAGCGCGCTACCATAAGAGTGCGTGAGACACTTCTGCACCGCGGGACCTATTCAATCCGATATCCATTATTCGATTCCACCGATCGAGCGAATGAATTACGGCGAAATCATGCCGCTCATTGAAGCACGCAAGTACTTCATTCTGCATGCTCCCCGCCAGACCGGAAAAACCTCCGCCCTCTTCGCCCTCGTCGATGAACTGAACGCCACCGGGCGCTACCGTGCTCTCTACATCAATGTGGAAGGCGCGCAAGCTCATCGGGACGACATCGAAGCCGCGATGCGATCCATCCTTTCCGTGATCGGCGAGCGCGCAAAACGTGCTCTGCAAGATCCGTTCCCCAACGATTTCCGCGCGCACGCTCTGCAAAGCGGTTCCGATGCGCTGCGAACAATGCTGTCAGAATGGTGCTCGAGATCCCCGCTCCCCATCTGCCTCATGATCGACGAGATCGACGCTATGGTGGGCGACAGCCTCCTCTCCGTCCTGCGCCAACTCCGCGCCGGCTATCCCTTCCGCCCCAACGCCTTCCCCCAGACCATCGTCCTCTGCGGCGTGCGCGACCTTCGCGACTACCGCATCCACGGCACCAGGGAAATCATCACCGGTGGCAGTGCCTTCAACATCAAAGCTGAATCCCTTCGCCTCGGCAATTTCACGGATGCTGAGATCCGCCGCCTCTATCAACTACACACCACGGAGACCGGGCAGGTCTTCGAGGAAGCCGTCTTCCCGCTCGTCTGGGACTTGACTCGGGGCCAACCATGGCTCGTCAACGCCCTCGCCTTTGAAGCTTGCTTCCGGCTGCAACAGGACCGCACTCAACCCATCACCGCCGACATCATTCAGGACGCCAAGGAGAGCCTCATCCTCAGGCGCGACACCCACATCGATCAACTCGGAGACAAGCTCAGCGAAGAGCGCGTCCGCCGCGTCATCCAGCCCATCATGCTCGGCGACGCCCAGTTCGATACGGCAATGTACAACGACGACACACAATACGTGATCGACCTCGGCCTCATCGAACGTGTCAAAGGCGCGGGCCTGCAAATCTCCAACGCCATCTACCGAGAAATCATCCCTCGCGAGCTCAGCTATCAAACCCAGCTCGCCCTCGAAATCGCCCAAAGCGAACTCTGGTACATCGCCCCTGACGGCAGCCTCGACATGGCAAAGCTATTGGAAGGCTTTCAGCAGTTCTTCCGCGAGAACGCCGACGCCTGGCTCGACCGTTTCACATACCGCGAAGCCGGCCCGCATCTCCTCATGCAAGCCTTCCTGCAACGCATCGTCAACGGGGGCGGCCGCATCGACCGCGAGTACTCACTTGGCCGCCGCCGCACCGACCTTCTTGTTGTCTGGAAACACCCTGCCGGTGTGCAACGATCCGTCGTGGAAATCAAGATCCAGCACAAATCGCTCGACGCCACCATCGCCGAAGGACTGCCCCAAACCGCCGACTACATGGATCGGGCCGGTACCTCCGACGGCCACCTCGTCATCTTCAACCGCAACGCCAACGCCACCTGGGAAGAGAAAATCTTCCGCCGCCAGGAATCCTCCGGCGCCCACACCATCACCGTCTGGGGGATGTAGCCGGTTATTCATGTCTTACGAGATCCTGAGGAGATCCAGGCCCGCCAGATGCTCGAAATCCCGGTAGTCCGCGGTCACCAGGGGAATGCCATACTGAAGGGCTGTTGCCGCAATCCAGGCATCCGCGAAAGCCATTGTGCGTCCGATAGCCTCACTCTCCTGCAGGACCCGAACTCTTGACGCTTGACCGTCCCCCACTTTCGGCGATCCGGCCAGGCGATCAGCTCCGCTCGAGTCATGAAGGAGATGCACCAATGGCACCCCTCGGTTGCCGCTATACACTGATCGTAGAAGACGTGCCGAGGCTTGACCATGTAGGTGATGATGTTCGTGTCGAGGAGGAGGAATGTCACTTCGGATTCCGAGGCGACAGTTTGGGTTTGCCTCGGAGTTGGCGGACATAATCCACGAATTCATCTGCCTCTTCCGGGTCATCCTGGGTGGAGCGCGGCACCTTCATGACAGGTGGCTTCGCGTTAGGAATGGAGACATTCCTCTGCGGCAGATCCTTCGGATTTGTGTAGATCGTTGCCATGCTTTGATGTTACCTCTTGGGGGATTCCTGAGGGCGGTTGGAGCGATTGAAAAAGCTGACGGCGACAGTAATATCGGGAATGTCTGTCTCGCCACGCCGCTTTCGAGCAAGATCCTTGCGTTCTCAGTAACTGCGTGTCACCCCTACGTGAAGGAGGTTGCGCGCTGGCTTCGACCGGATTCTGGATCACCGGCTGCCGCCTAACACGGCAGAGAATCGCAAGGTAACTCGCTATCTCACGAGCGACACATTCCATGGCGAGGCGCATCGCATCCGAGCGAGCGCACAGGTAGCGATAGCTGATGTGAGCGGACACGCCCAACCCAAGGGCCGGCAGGAGGAATCGCAGCACGTCACCCAGAGAGGAAAGGGTAAGTGTGGCGGCGAAGCCAAGCAGCGGCGCGTTCCGCTGCATGCCGCGCAGCCACCACTGCCAGCCGGCAGTTGAGTGCATGTTCGCGCAAGCGTGGCGTGTGGCCCGGGCGAGCCTCGGGGAAATACTCGCGCCGCCGCAAAAGGAAAGCTACGGCAATGCCACCCGCCCACGCTGGTCCGGTTAAACACAGGAGGGCGTAAACGGCCGCCCCGAAAGAGGCCAACCCTTCGGCGCAATCCACTGCCACCTGGTACCAATCCACGCGACTGTAGACACCAACCAGAGCCGGGTGCTTAACCGTTTTGGGGATCGCGACCGGGGACCATGTTGTAGGCCTCAGCGGGTCGCAGAGCGTTGCGAATGCTGGCTTCCAGTTGACCGAGAGTGGGATGAGCACGGCGGGGGAGATTCTTTCGGAATCGCTTCT
>JACQZR010000301.1 GCA_016213775.1 Acidobacteriota bacterium | reverse complement strand
CCGCCAGCGCGCGTCCACTCAAAACACCGGCGGTGATTCGCGCATGCTGCAGCATCGCCTTCAGCCGGCTTCTTACCGGCGCCGGCAAATGCGCATCCTCTGGTGTCACCGTGAACGGAGCCAGCGTGCCGTCGTAGTCAAACATCGCCAGTACATGCTCCGCCGAGAGGATTCGATCGAGTATCCGCTCGTGCTGTCCCATCTCCACTAGCCCCATCGTGCAACAGGCTCCTTCTCCACCCTATTTGGTGAACCCAATTCCAGCGGCGCCGCCGCCTGAGGCAACCTCAGGAATGTAGTCAGAAGCTTACCCGCCCAGCGGTACACGTTGTTCACCTCCACCACCTGGCGCATGTGCCGCATCCGCCGCCGCCGTTCTTCACTGCTCATCACCAGCGCGGTTTGCAGCGCTTCGCGGGCCTGATTGAGATGGAACGGATTGAAGATCACCGCATCGCCGAGTTCCGCCGCTGCTCCCGTAAAGCGGCTCAACACCAGGACGCCATCTCCATCAGTTCTGCTGGCGACGAATTCCTTCGCTACGAGGTTCATTCCATCATGCAGCGAACTGACCACGCAGAAATCCGCCAGCCGGTGAAGCCCCATCAGTTCCATCTGCGAGAACTGGGAATGGAAATAGTGGATCGGCTTCCAGCCTCCCATTGCCCATCTGTCGTTGATTTCATCCACCATCTGCTGTACGCGGGCCGCCAAATCGCGATACTCCGGCACATCCTCGCGGCTCGGCACGCCGATCTGAACAAACCGCAGGCTTCGGCGGTATTCCGGACAATGGCGCAGCAACGAATCAATCGCGCGCAGCCGCTCCGGAATCCCTTTCGTGTAATCCACACGGTCGATACTGATGCCCAGTGGCCCGTCTCCCGGCCCGATGCGCATCCACCAGCGTTCTGCCTCCGACTCCACGCGGGGGCTCGCAGCCGTCTTCGAGTGCGCCTCGAAATCAATGCTGATGGGGAACGGCCGCACCTGGACGGTCTGCCCGGCGCGGCGTGCCTCCATCGCTACATGATCCACCAGCGCTTCCACCGTTTGATCGAGCGTGCTTAGGAAATTCGCGCAATGAGTGCGCATGTGAAATCCGATGAGATCATTTCCCAACATCCCCTCAACCAGTTCCTTCTGCCAGGGGAACACGCGCAAAACCTCCGGATTGGGCCACGGAATGTGCCAGAACTGCCCAATCACCAGATCGGGATTGCGTTCTTTCAGCATCCGCGGCAGAAGCGCGAAGTGGTAGTCCTGCACAAAGACCAACGCCGGTTCGCCGCGAGCCTCCTCCAGAACCGCATCCGCGAAGATCCGATTCACCGTGCAGTACGCGTTCCAATCCTCCGGCTCGAATCTCGGCCGCAGAAACGCCACATGACACAACGGCCAGAGGCATCCATTCGACAGCCCGCTATAGAATCCCGCCTGTAGCCGCTCCGGAAGGAAGACGCGCCGGAGCGTGTAGCTGGGCCATTCTGGTGGCACCTGCAAACGCCCCTTCGAATCACTCGTAATGCGATCCGCGTCCCCGGTTCCTTGCGCCACCCAAACGCCGCCGCACGCGCGCATGACAGGGTCGAGAGCCGCCGCCATGCCGCTCGCAGGTTGCACACACTCGGTTGTCCCGAACTTGTCGCGATGCAGATACGGAGCGCGATTCGAAACCGCGATGATGCGAATCCCCTTTAATCGCTCTCCAATTAGCGTTTGCAGCGACTCCCGCGTCCAGGTCATGATGGCTCCAGTACTCGGAGATTTGGTTTCGCCCAATAAGGAAGGGCATGCTGCGTACCATTCCGCCGCCTCATGAACTTAGCGCGCTGCTCGTGCCTCAACCGTGCAAGTTTGCCACGGCTTTTCCGGTAATTCTTTCCGCACCCAAGTCATGTCTACTCTAAGAGCGATTCCCCCGGCTGCAAAGCAAAATCCGCCGTCACACCGTCGCCGGACCGCTTCAGCGGAATGCGCCCCAAGAGCGCGAGCTTCATGCCTGCCGCCGTAAACACCGCACCCGTTTCGTTGATAGCACCGCCTTCGCTGACTGCACAATTTGGTGTGGGCACGCGTGTGCGCTGGTGATCTCTGCCTGGACAAGCATGAAGTCGGTCACCTCACCAACGCCTTCGCTCCCAACAAAGCGCGTCAGCAAAACGTTAGTCGCGGGCAGGTACATCTGCTTCCGCGCCGCGTGATGGGTGGCCGCCAGTTGACCCGTCCAAGCCGACCAGCGCAACCGTGCAAATCACCAATGATGCCGTACGATTCAATCGGCTTGTACGTTGCCATCACTGGCTGCGTAGCAACGCAATCACCAAAACGATGAACAGAACAAACAGGAGGATCTTCATCACGCTGTAAGGACGCTCGCCCTGGACCTCTCCGGTGCGCGCGTTCACGGTGATCTGAAAGACCTTTCCCTGAAAACGGTACGCCCCCACCCACACCGGTAGCAGCAAGTGCCGGAAGGTCACATCGCAATACTCGTTCCTCACGTCGTTGACCTGCTGCTCGTCCCCACCAATGTCCCGTTGGATCGTGTGGTATATCGCCGGTTCCATCTGCTGCTTCGCGGTTTCAAAGGCCACCGGCAACTCCACCTGATACCGTTGCGCCTTGAACCCCGCAAGGTACGCCGGCTCATACGACTCCAACTTAGGCAGGTCCCAAGGCTCCAGGTTCGAAAGCTTCCGCGCGTCAATCGCCTTCGTTGCCGGTTGCAGCAGATCGTCAAATGGCGTTTCCACGCGCCCCTGCACTGGATACCACCTGACCTTGCGGACCTCCTGCACACGCCGCACCTGCCGTCCGTTCTCGATCGCGTCCACTTCTTCGCGAACGTAGTAGTATTCGCCGCGATGGCCGGCGTAGTCGCTCACCACGCGCGCGTCAAAGCTCCAATACGGAACGTACACGCCGTCCAGTCCATCCGGCTTTGCCACATGCTTCAAGGCATTCGGAGCGAACCAGCGCGATTGCAGCCACGTCCCCACGCTGGCCGACGCCTGCACCTTCGCGAGACCAAACGGGAGCACGCCTTGGGGCGCAATCAGCGGATCAGCCGACTTCGCCTGCGCCACGATCTTCGCGCTACAGAACGGACAAACCCCTGCGACCTGTGGCGGTTCGAACTGAACCGACGCCCCACACGATGCGCACGAAACCTGCAGAGCCTTCTCGCTAACCGGCTGCAGCGCACCACTTCCGCCCGCGTATTCCTCGAACGAGAGTTCCGGAACCCCCTCCGCCGACCTCTCCTCGCGCCTCACCTGCGTTTTCGTTCCGCAGTAGCGGCACACCAATGCACTCGCCGCGGGGTCGAACTCCAACGGCGCGGAGCACCCCGGACAGGGGAACCTGCCTGGCCCGGACTTTGCGCTTTCCACTTCGTTCATTCGAAGCCTCCCGCTCTCACTACCTTCGCTGTTATGATCGCCTCGCCGACATGCCTCTGCGTATGCTCGGCAATGTGCACCAGCAATCCGGCGAGCGTGGTCGGCATTCTTTTCCGTCCTAAAGTACGTGGCTCGCCAAGAGTGGCCGGATCCAGAGCGCGTACCGCCGCGGCAATCCAATCGAATGTGACAGTCAATTGCGCGAGGAGTTCCTCTCGGCTCCCGCTGGCCACTCGCTCCTCCTCCCTCAAGTATGTGAACTGTTGCTCGGTCAACATCTCGCCGCGCGCATAGGTGAACAACCGCTCTGCGCTCCCGGCGATATGCCGTATATGAAACCCCACCGCCCCCAATCCAAACGGCCGAGCCCAAATCTCCTCCGCGCTCATCCCCTCGGTCCAGTGCGCCAGATCCAACCGCGCATGATCAAACGAATGCAACAACGGCCGCAACAGCGGATCCACCTCCGCATGCGACCCCGACATCCAGGGTTCAACAAATGATGGTGCAGTCATACGCGTTCAACTTAGCACTCTGGTAGCCTTTAAAAAATGACCCGGCGCAAATGGCTGCTGGCCGGCCTTAGCACCGCCGCCTGCAGCGGACCATCCCCCAGACTCCGCCTCCTCACATTCCCTGAATCCTACGGCCACCACCTCTCCATCGGGCAGGGCTTCTATCAGAAGGAAGGCATCACCGTCGACCCTCTGTACTTCCAAAGCTTCCCGAAAATGATGGAGGCCCTTGTTGCCGGCGATGGCCACGTCGTCACCGCCTACTACGACGCGATCCTCCCACTCGTCGCCGACAAGCGCGACATCGTGGCCTTCCTCGGCCTCGCCAAACGGCCCGGCAGCCTTCTCGCCTCGCTCAAAGCCGAGAGGGTCGAACAACTCGCCGAAGCCACCATCGGAATTCCCGGTCCCGGATCCTCTTCTCATCACCTGCTCAACGTAATCCTCCGCGCCCACGGTCTCAACCCCGGCGAAATCAAAACCGCCGCCATCGGTGTATCCGCAGGAGCCATCGCCGCCGTGGAACGCGGCACGGTCGATGCCGCCATGCTCACCAACCTCGGCTACAGCACATTGAAACTCCGCCACCGCGAGCTTCGCATCCTCGCCGACCTCCGCACTCCCGACGGCGCCCAGCGCTACCTCGCGAGCGTTGAGTACCCCAGCCTCTGTCTTGTCGCCCGCCGCTCCTGGCTCGACGCCAACACCGATCAGGCCCACCGCTTCGCGCGCGCCTTCCTCGCCGCCAACCGTTGGATGTCCAACCACGCGCCTGAAGAAATCCGCGAAGCCCTCCCCGCCGAAGCTCGCGCCGCCGATGCCGAAGCGGACATCGAAGCCATCCGCGGCATGCTGCCCACGCTCACCACCGACGGCGTAATCTCGACGGCCGGCATGGAAGCCGTCCTCCGCGTCATGCGCGCCAATGTCCCGCGCATCGCCGAAGCCCAAATCGACGTCGCCTCCACTTTCCACCCTGTGCTATGAAACTCTCCCCCGCCGGACTCGTCGTGGTGCTCTGGTGCGCCCTCGCCCTCAACTACATCGACCGGCAGATCCCCTACTCCATTTTTCCCGCGCTCCGTCACGACCTCGGTTTCGCCGGATGGCAACTCGGCCTCATCGGTGGCGTCTTTCTTTGGATCTACGCGCTCAGCATGCCCATCGCCGGGCGCCTCGCCGACCTCTGGCCCAAACACTACATGGTGGCCGCCAGCGTACTGCTCTGGAGCGCCGGCACCCTTGGTTGCAGCCTCGCCGGATCCGTCACAGTATTCCTCTTGTGGCGCGCCTGGCTGGCCATTACTGAGGCGATCTACTTCCCCGCGGCCGCCGCCATGCTCGCCGCCGTGCATCAGGGGGCCAGCCGCTCCAAAGCTCTCGGCATCCACCAATCCGCGCAATTCTTCGGGCTCTTCGCCGGTGGCTGGTATGGCGGCTTCATGGCCGATCATCACGGTTGGCGCACCGGCTTTGCCGCCGTCGCAATCCTCGGAATCCTCTACGCCCCGCTGCTGTACTGGAGCCTCCCCCGTCTCCGCACCACCGCCTCCCCGATCGAAACCGGCGCTTGGCCCGACCTCCTCCATTCGCGCCAGTTCCTCGCCCTCTGTGCGGCGTTCTTCTTCTTCTGTGCCATGCTCTGGATCTTCTATGCCTGGTACCCGGCCTTCCTCCAGGAGCGCTACAAAATGTCGATGACGGAGAGCGGTTGGAATGCGACCCTCTTCGTCCAATCAAGCTGTGCTATCGGAGTCCTCTGCGGCGGAGCGCTCGCCGACCGTCTCTCCCGCCGCCACAAAGCGGCCCGTTTCTATGTCGCCGCCGCGGGCATCATCCTCAGTTCCCCCTTCGGCTACCTGACGTTCTCCACCCACTCGCTCACCATGGCCCGAACGTGTTCCGCTTTGTACGGCGCCCTCGCCGGCCTCATGATCGCCAACGTCTTCGCGTCAGCTTTTGATGTGATCGACCGCCGCAATTACGGCATGGCCGCGGGGGTGCTGAACATGGTCGGGGGAGTATCGTCGGGCACAATGATCTTTCTGGCTGGGCTGTACAAAGAGTCACTGGGCTTCCCCGCTATGATGGCCGCCGTCGGAGCGCTGTGTATCTTGTCGGCCGTCATGGTTATCCGCGCCGCGAGCCGGCTGCCGAGTGCCTGGCACCAGGGGCCTCCTTTGACCAAACGGGCGTGACCGTCAACTTCCGCCGGTTGGTGGAGCCAGGCAGACAAGCAATTTCCAAAGACGATTCGCAGAAGAAACACTGGAGGTTGATCCTGGTTTTCAAAAAAGCCGCTAGTTTACGGAGTTCACGATCGTCCCGCCATTCATCGAGAACGATAGCCATGCTCGGGCCGTAAGTTGAATCCCATGCTTGCAGCTTCTTGTTCGTTTCTGGGATTACCCAGCCAAGTACCCCGCCATCCGCCGGAGGTCTTTGCACAACATCTCGAACAGAATGGTTACCGATTTGCGGTCGTAGTCCATAAGTTCGGAATCCAGCGATCATATCAGGCAAGTCAAGTTGACTCGGTCGCCTCCTACGTATAAACTATAGTTAAGTTGGCCGAAAAATCCACAGTTATCCCGTCCAGCCCCTCTCTCCCAGAGGTCAACGCCTCGGTCTCTATCTCACAACCCTCCCTCTGGAGGCGCCTGTTCGCCTTCGCCGGCCCCGCCTACCTCGTCTCCGTCGGCTACATGGACCCCGGCAACTGGGCCACCGACCTGGAAGGTGGCGCCAGCTTCGGCTATCAACTCCTCTGGGTCCTCGTGCTCTCCAACATCATGGCGATCCTGCTGCAGACCCTCAGCGCCCGTCTCGGCATCGTCACTAAACGCGACCTGGCACAAGCCTGTCGCGACACCTACCCGGCCTCCATCGCCGCCGCCCTCTGGGTCCTCTGCGAAATCGCCATCGCCGCCTGCGACCTCGCTGAAGTACTCGGCGCCGCCATCGGCCTCAATCTCCTCTTCGGCCTCCCGCTTCTGGTTGGCGTCGCCCTCACCTCCCTCGATACGCTGCTTTTCCTTTGGTTCACGCGCCTGGGCATTCGCGTGATGGAGGGCTTTGTCCTCAGCCTCGTCGCCGTCATCGCCATCTGTTTTCTGATCGAGATCTGGCTCGCCAAACCCGAGGTCGCTTTGCTCGCCGGCGGACTCGTTCCCCGCCTCACCGACAAAAGCCTCTACGTCGCCATCGGCATCCTCGGGGCAACCGTGATGCCGCACAATCTCTACCTCCATTCCGCCCTCGTGCAAACGCGCCGCATCGGCTCCAGCACGCAAGAGAAACGCACCGCCTGCCGCTTCAATTTCGTCGATTCCGTCATCGCCCTCAACGGCGCGCTGCTCGTCAACGGCTCCATCCTCGTCCTCGCCGCAACGGTCTTCTTCCAAAAGGGGATTGAGGTGAAGGAAATCCAACAGGCTCACCAACTGCTCGCCCCGCTGCTCGGCACGAGCGCGGCTAGCGTGACCTTCGCCCTTGCCCTTCTCTGCTCCGGCCAATCGTCCACTCTCACCGGAACCCTCGCCGGCCAGATCGTGATGGAGGGGTTCCTCAACTTACGGATGCGCGCCTGGCTTCGCCGTCTCGTCACGCGCGCCGTAGCCATCATCCCGGCCTTCCTCACCATCCTACTGCTCGGCGAACAGGCCACCTATAAATTGCTCATCCTCAGCCAGGTGATCCTCAGCCTCCAACTGCCGTTCGCGGTCATCCCGCTCATCCAGTTCACCTCCGACAAGCAGCGGATGGGCAGCTTCAGCAACAAGCTCTGGGTACGAATCTTCGCCTGGAGCGTTGCAGCCATCATCGTTGCTCTCAACCTCCGCCTTGCCTACACCACCATCTCCGAATGGCTCGCCAATGCAGGCGCGTGGACACCCTACCTGGTGGCAATCCTCCTCCCACTGGCGGCCGGTCTGCTCGGCCTGCTCGGCTACGTCACCCTGCAACCGCTCTTCCGCAAAGCGCCCCCCTCGCGCGACTCACTCATCGCGGGCCACTTCCCCGAAGCCCTCGAAGTGCCCACCTACAAAACCATCCTCGTCCCGCTCGATCATTCCGATCGCGACCAGACGGCCATCGCGCACGCCGCCTCACTTGCCCGCCAACACAGCGCGCGCGTAGTCTTCCTGCATGTTGAAGAGGGCGTCACCAGTCAGGTCTACGGCCCCCTGGCCTCCACTGCCGAAATCGAACTGGGCCAGCAGTACCTCGAAGAGGTCGCCTCAGCCCTGCGCGCCCGAGGCATCACCGCCGACCTCATCGTCCGCCACGCCGCCAACCCCCGCCAGGAAATCGTTCGCGTCGCCGGCGAAGTCAAACCCGACATCGTCATCATGGCCGCGCACGGTCACAAAGGCGTCGCGGACCTCATCTACGGAGCCACAATCAACGACGTCCGCCACGACCTCGACGTCCCCCTTCTGATCGTGAAACGAACCAGATGATGCCGCGTTCGTGTCGCTCCACCTGTGGCGCAGGCACTGGGCTATTTTTGCGTGAAACTCCGCGTCCGCATGGAAACCTATTCGCATTCATCCGGGTCACCGTTCCGAGAGAACTCAAAGCCGAAGTCTCAACGCTTTGAAACCGCACACGCGATATCATGGTTGTCGTATGGGGCGCCTGAGGCTGTTCGTGTTCTTCGCCGTCACCGCACTGGGACTCTCCGCCCAGGTGATCGAATTTGAATCCGGTGGCCTCAAGTACAAAACCCTCACCCACAACGGCGTCACGGTAATGTTCGCGCATCTCCCCAGCCATGTGCGCGGCTACGCCATTATCCAGGTGGCCGTCTCCAACGGCTCTCAGCTTCCCTGGGCTATCAAGGTAAATGATTTTCAGTTCGAGCGGGATGGTGCACCCTTGCAGCCCGCGAAACCGAAAGACGTCGTCAACGAGCTCATCGACAAAGCCGGCCGTGCCGACGTTGTCAAACTCGTCTCCACCTACGAAATGGGCCTCTACGGCATGTCCCGCATGAACTCCACCAACGGCTACGAACAGCGCCGCCAGGCCGCCTTCACCATGCTCACCTCCGCCCGTATCAAAGCTGCGGCCGCCGCCTCCGCCATCGCATTCGTGGACACCAGACTCACCCCGGGCCAGAGCACCGACGGCGCAATCTTCTACGCCAACGCCGGCAAACCGCTCGCCGGCAAACTCGTCGTGAAGGTCGCCGGCGAAGTATTCGAATTCCCCGCGGAGCAGACCGCTCCGTGATTGACCTCCACGCACACACCCACTACAGCGACGGAACGCACTCTCCCGCGCAGTTGCTGGCCCATGCCGAAGAGTGCGCGCTCACCGCCCTCGCCATCACCGATCACGACACCTTCGCCGGCTACGACGAGGCGAGCACCATCCATACGAATCTCGATCTGATCTGCGGCATCGAACTCACCACCAGGCTCGGACGCTCGTCCGTCCACATCCTGGGCTATTTTCCCGGCAGGCCGCCCAGTCAGCACTTCCGCGATCACCTCCAGCTAATCGCCGATCAGCGCAAAGACCGCAACCGCCGCCTCATCCAGAAACTGCAGAGTCTCGGCATCCGCATCGAGCTGGAGGAAGTCGAAGCCGTCGGCCGCTACATGACCGCGCGTCCCCACTTCGCGCAAGTCCTCGTTCGCAAGGGCTACGTCGAATCCTACGACGATGCCTTCGCACGCTACCTCAGCGAAGAAGGCTCAGCCTTCGTCGTCCGCGAAGCCCCCCCAGTGCCGGAAGGCATCCGCTCCATCCGCGAAGCCGGCGGTGTCGCCTCGCTCGCCCACCCCATCCGTCTCAAGATGGATTCCACCGAGGAGGACCGCTTCATTGGACGGTGCGTCGACGCCGGCATGCAGGCGCTCGAAGTCTTCCATTCCGATCACTCACCGGCCGCCGCCGCCCGCTACCTGCAACTCGCCGAACGCTACAAGCTCGTCATCACCGGCGGCTCCGATTTTCACGGTTCCATCAAGCCAAAAGTGAAACTCGGGTCCCAACGCGTGAGCAGGGATATCCTCACATCCCTGCGCGCCGCACAAGCGAAACCACCTCTACCCGTGGAGACCCAATGAACCTTCTGGAGACCCTTCTCAACGCCCAAGACGGAGGCGCTGTGCGCCAAATCGCCGGCCGCTTCAGCCTCGACGAAAGCCAGGCACA
Source organism: Acidobacteriota bacterium (assembly GCA_016213775.1). Lineage (GTDB taxonomy): Bacteria > Acidobacteriota > Terriglobia > Bryobacterales > Bryobacteraceae > CADEFT01. The sequence goes on along the minus strand of JACQZR010000301.1, from coordinate 3,160 downwards.
ATCGGCCATCTCCGCTCTCCTGCCTGCCCTCGCCGGCGGACTGCAGAACAATGTATCCCGGGAAGGCGGAATGGATGCCCTGCTCGGCGCACTCGGCGGCGGCAATCACCAGCGCTACATAGACGATCCCTCCACACTCGATCAGGACGACGCCATCTCGGAAGGCAACGGCATTCTCGGCCACCTCCTCGGGAGCAAGGACGTCAGCCGCCAGGTTGCTTCCAGCGCCGCTGAGCAAACCGGCGTCGACAACTCCATACTCAAACAGATGCTCCCGATCGTCGCCACTCTCGTAATGGGCGCGCTCAGCAAACAGACGGCTACGGCGCAGGAAACTCCCCCACAGGATAACGTTCTGGGCTTGATCGGAAGCGTTCTCGGCGGCGGTCAAAGCGGCGGTCAGTCCGATCTTGCCGGCGGTGTTCTCGGGCTGATGGGCAAACTCTTCCAACGCTAGGGGAGGTCTCTCATGTTCAATCGCGGCCGGTTTTCGCTGCTTCCCATCGCCTTGTTCGGTCTCTACGCCGTTTACTATTACTTCAGCAACCGCCAGACCGTCCCCATCACCGGCCGCAAACACATGGTGGATATGAACCCACGCCAGGAGATGGCGTTGGGCATGCAGTCCTACCGCCAGATTCTATCCTCCGCGCGCGTCGTCTCCAGCGGCCAATCGGTCGATCTCATTCGCGACATCGGCCGCAAACTCGCCCGCATCTCCGAGGACCCCGGCTTCCAATGGGAGTTCAATCTCATTCAGTCCCAGCAGGTCAACGCCTTCTGTCTACCCGGCGGCAAAGTCGCAGTCTACTCGGGCATCCTCCCCGTCGCCAGAAACGCGAACGGACTCGCCGTCGTAATGGGCCATGAAATCGCACATGCCATCGCCCGCCACGGTGCAGAGCGCATGGCGCAGGAAAAACTGGTGCGTATCGGCCAGATCGCCACCGGTGTCGCCACCAACGACATGGACCCCGAAACACGCCGCATGGTGATGGGCGCCTTCGGCCTCGGTGCGCAGTACGGCATGCTGCTCCCGTTCTCCCGTGAACACGAATCCGAAGCCGACTACATGGGCCTCGTCTTCGTCGCGCGCGCCTGCTTCGATCCCACCGAGGCTCCAAAGCTCTGGGAGCGCATGGGCGAGGCCGGCGGAGGGCGCGGTCCCGCCGAATTCACCTCCACTCACCCCAGCCACACCACCCGCATCCGCCAGTTCGAAAAGTGGATGCCCGAAGCCCTCAAAATCCGCCGCGACAAGTGCGGCCAATAGATCCTCTGTCACGGCAATCGAGCCCGGCCCTCCTCCACCACCACACGGTACTCATGCGTGGCACACTCATCGCCGCGCGCATCACCCTTTGGCGACATAACATCCACTCGCACACTACGGTCGCCATAATGCAACTTCGCCAGAAAGTATGTATCCCAGTCTGGATAAAATGGATCTCCCGTCAACAGCACACAACTCGCTGGTTCCGGCCGTAACGGGACTGCCCGCATCGATTCGACCAATCTCCACAGCGGCGCCTGTGAACCGATGACATCCTGCTGCCGCCCCTTCATCGTCACCATTAATACCATCACCGCAACAAGCGCCACAACCGCAATCACACGCGGATGCAACCGCACCGCCGACACCACGTACAGCGCCCATCCACACAACGGCAGATACACCACAAACGGTTCCCGCGGCGTGATAAAGTTCAACGGAGCAAACCCCGCCACCGCCATCACAAACGCAAACGCGCGCAGCCGCGACCGCGTCACCAGCACATGCACCGCCATAGCCGCATACAGCAACACAACCGCGGCATCGGAGAACTGGGTCAGAAAAACGTGGCCCAACAAACTCCGCGACGTCTCCATGAACCGCGCCACTGAGTACACCGGATGATACGCCGCCACCGTCGCCAAGGGGCTCATCGCCTTCCCCATCGCGAACGCCACACTCATCGCTCCCAAGCCCGCCATCACTCGCCATCGCGGACGCGGCAGCACGGCCAGCGCAACTGGCAACGTCACCGCCATCTCCTTCGAATTCAGCGCCGCGGCAAACAGCACTACCACCCACGCCGCATGCCACCCGCGCGCGTACGCCAGCACCGTCGCCATCACAAATCCGTAGCAGAGCACATCGAACAGCGTCCCGTTGCTGTAGTAGATCAGCCACAGCGATGGATGTACCGACGCGAGCGCCGTCACCGCCGCCGCCAGCCAGTGCTCGCGCGTAATCTCCCGAGTCGCGAAGTACACCAGCGCCGCGTTGATGACGATCAGCGCAAGACACACCACCCGGTATGGCAAAATGGCCAGCCCGAACAGCGAATACAGCGCGTGATACAACACCCCGCCCATCGGCCGCACCACGGGCGAGAAGAACAGCACGTTCGCCTTCACCAGACCGCCCCAACCGAGCGTCCAATAGGTGAACAGATTATTCGTATCGTCCGTGGAAAAATGCGCCCAGAGTGCCCCGCCCGCGAACCACACCCAGGTGATCGCCAGGCAAGCCCAGTAGAGCCTATCCAAATAGCGCGGGGATTTCACGGTTTGCAATTATGGTGCACGCAATGTCATCCATGATACCTCCCACTTCACACCCCACTCCGAAGGAGCCCGAATCGTTGACGCCGCGCACGGTGATGGTGTAGGTGCCTGGATTGGCGCTGTTGGTGGCGTTTACCGTCATCACTGCGTTCCCGGTGCTGGTGCGACTGCCGGGACTGAACGTGACAGTGACACACGTGACGGGCGGGGCGTAACTGAATGTCACACGGGAGTTGAAACCGCCCGCCACGGTAAGCGTGATGGTGCGCGTGTTGGAGGAGCCTTGCGCGCACGGTGAAGGTGATGTTTTTGGGATGAGTGAGCGAACCGCTGGTGACCGCCAGTTGAGCGCTTCCCGAGTTCACGAAATGTAGTGACAGCATCCTTGAACCTGCAACTCAGTTGCACATTGTCACCATACGGTGACTAGTACACCGTTTCACTAAAATATATCCGCATCTTCATTAAGCGCATCAAAGGCCTTCCAGCGATGGACGACTGGCTGAGCGTTGATTTCCGCGACTCCGGCGAGGATTCGGTCCTTCAACTCCTGAACGGAGGCAACGCGGATGTGCTTGAGAAAAGTTCTCGCCATCTTGCCAAATAGTGT
>JACQZR010000299.1 GCA_016213775.1 Acidobacteriota bacterium | reverse complement strand
GCAACTTCAGTTTCTATTGCCATCAGATCTTGCGGCGCGATAAACCGCTGCGTTCAACCGCCGGATGCGGAAAACCGCACGTCCGGTGGTGTGGGAGGGTGACGGGGCACAAACCCCGTCACTCGACCCGATCAAGACGGCATGCACCACAAGAACCCGATACGCAGCTCAGGCTTTCTGCTCGGCGATTGGGCCGATCACGGGCAGCACCACTTTCTGGCCATTGTACGTCTGGAACATGAGAAACAACCAGGCGGCGAAGGATGCCACACTCGCGAAGAGCATCAGGAAGCCGAGCAGGACGGCGATAAAGCCTGGCAGGAATACGCTAAACATCGACAGGGCGATGGAGGCAGCCATCAGGCCGCCGAACAAAAGCGTGGACTGCCAGGCATGAAACCGGATCTCCCGTTTGCGGCTGTAAGGTTCCATGACGAGGAAGAGGATTCCGGTGATGGGTCCGAGCAGGTAGCAGAGAGCGCCGGCCATGTTATCCGGCATCTGGGAGGCGCCCGCACCGGTGGATTGACCGGGAGGGGGTGGCGGAGGGGTGCCGCCGTCTGGTTGTATTGTGGCGCCGCAGGTGCCGCAGAACCGGCCCGTGGTGGATGCTCCGCAATTCGGACAGAATGCCATCTTATGCCTCGATTTCCGCGCCGGACCTATTGCTCCAAGCCAGCCGCCGTGGAGCGGATCAGGTCCCATTCGGTGGTCAGGTCCGCTTCGGTGGTGTGGATGTTGCCAATCGCCCAACGCAACACAAACTTGCCGTCCAGAACATTATGCGTGAAAAAGACCTGTCCTGTCGCATTCAATCGGTTGATGAGTTGCTGATTGTGCTCATTTGATGCGCGCAGACGGAAGCAGACCAGGCCCAGCGGTACCGGGGCGGAGACTTCGAAACGCGGATCGGCTTCGATCCAACGGGTCAACGTTTGTGCCAATGCGAGTTGTTCGCGATGGATGGCCGCAACACGCTCGCGGCCGAAGTAGCGCATGACAAACCACAGCTTCAGCGCGCGGAAGCGGCGGCCGAGAGCCATGGTGTAGTCCATGTAATTGACCACCTGGGAATCCTCGGCGGTGCGAAGGTATTCCGGTACCAGGGATAGGGCCCCGCGTAACGCATCCTTGTGGCGGAGGTAGAGGATGCTACAGTCCTGCGGGGTGAAAAGCCACTTGTGAGGGTTGGTGACGATGGAATCGGCGCGCTCGATGCCGTCCAGAAGGTGCCGGTGCTCAGGCACCATGGCGGCGAATCCACCGTAGGCGGCGTCCACGTGGAGCCACAGGGTTTCCCGCCGGCAGACGTCAGCGATGGCCGCGACGGGATCGATGCTGGTGGTAGCCGTGGTTCCTGTGGTGGCCACCACGCAGCATGGCCGCAGTCCGGCCATACGGTCCGCATGGATCGCCTGCTCGAGCAGATCGACACGGAGGCGGTACTGCGAATCGAGGCCGATTTTGCGCACGTTTTGCTGGCCGAATCCGAGGGCCATTGCACCTTTCTCGACTGAAGAATGCGCCTGTTCCGAGGTGTAGACGACAAAGCCCGGGGCTGCACCTAGCGTTCTCATCGCAGGGTCCGCCTTGGCACGCGCCGCGAGGAGGGCGTGAACCGTGCTCAAGGACGCAGTGTCGTACATCATGCCGAAGAACGATTCGGGCAGGCCAAGCCATTGCCGCAGCCAATCGAGAACCACCTGCTCCAGCTCGGTGGCCGCCGGAGAGGATTTCCACACCATACCGTTGAGGTTGAGTGTCGCGATCAGCGCTTCAGCGAGGATGCCAGGCCCGCTGGAAGAAACGGAAAAGTAGCCGTGAAAGCGGGGATGGTTCCAGAGTGTAGCGCCGGGGACAATGAGATCGCGGAAGTCAGCCAGAATCTGATCCATCGGTTCGCCTGCAATCGGAGGCGAGGCGGGGAGCCTGGCTTTGAGCTCGCCTGGAAGCGCCTGGGTCGTGACTGGGAAAGCGCGAGGATCGCGGAGGTAGTCGGCGATCCAGTCGATCACTTCGTGCCCCAGCCGCCGGAACTCCTGTGAGGGCATGTCTGGCATCGATTACCCCTCCTTGAAGAACTTCTTCACGCTGCGCATGGCCTGCCGGGTGCGGTGGTGGTTCTCGATCAAAGCGAAGCGAACGTGGCCTTCACCCATAGGCCCGAAGCCAATGCCAGGCGCGACAGCCACCAACGCCTTTTCGAGAAGCGACTTGCTAAACTCCAACGAATTGAGGTGGCGGAACTTCTCGGGGATCGGCGCCCAGACAAACATGGAGCCTTTTGGGGGCTCCACCGGCCAGCCGGCGCGGTTCAGGCCTTCAATGAGGACATCGCGGCGGCGCTGGTAGATGTGGCAGATCCTGTGGGTGTCTTCTTCACATTCGCGCAGCGCGATGATGGAAGCGATTTGCAGCGGCTGGAAGATGCCGTAATCAAGATAGCTCTTTATGCGGGCGAGCGCTTTGATCATGCGCGGATTGCCGAGGCAGAAGCCCACGCGCCAGCCAGCCATGTTGTAGCTCTTTGACATGGAGAAGATCTCTACGGCGTGCTCCTTGGCGCCTTCCACCTGAAGAATGCTGGGCGCTTTGTAGCCATCAAAGCAGAGGTCGGCGTAGGCGAAGTCGTGCACAACCATTGACCCGTGATGCGAGGCCAGCCGGATGATCTCCTTGAAATAATCGAGGTCCACTGTGTGCGTGGTAGGGTTGTGCGGAAACGAGATCAGGATCATCTTTGGCTTGCGGGTGGCTGTTCGGTAGAGATCCTCCAGCCGGTTGAGGAACTCGGCGGGATTGGGCATCGGCAGCATGCAGGCGTGGCCTTCCGCCATGATGACGCCATATTGGTGAATGGGGTAGGCCGGGTTTGGGGAGACAACCGCATCGCCGGGTCCAATGACGGCGAAGAGCAGATGCGCCAGTGCATCCTTGGCCCCGATGGTGGTGATGGCTTCGGCTTCCGGATCGAGCTGGACGCCGTAGTTGCGCTCGTAGCGTTTGCAGATCTCGAGGCGGAGGTTGGGCAAACCCCGCGACATAGAGTATCGATGGTTCCTGGCGTTTCGGGCGGCCTCGGCCATCTTCTGCACGACGATGCGCGGAGTAGCGCCGTCAGGGTTACCCATTCCGAAATCCACCACATCCTGCTGTGCCGCCCGCAACTTCGCTTTCATCTCATTCGTAACGGCGAAAACATACGGGGGCAACTTTTGGATGCGATAGAAATCTTCGGTTTCAATAGCCATTCAGCCATTATCGGATTGCTGCGTGGTCTGGCACAACGTGAGTGGAACGGCAGGTGTCGGGCGAATGACCCGAGTGTCGCTGAAACTATTGATTTAAAAAGGAAAAGCCGGTGAGTACTCGGAGGAAGATACTCACCGGCGTGGCTTCCTGTGCGGGATCACAGGGGCCAAACCCACAACTTGCGCGCAGTTGCCCGCACGCGAGTGGGTTGCGGTATTAAGGCAATCATATACCACAACCCTTGATGGTGTAACCACGAATTGATGAAAACGTTCATTTTTTGTAATCGCTAGTACTAAGGCGCAATCCGGCCTATGCTCGTTGCGCCATGAACGAGTACACCAGAGCCGCCCAGATCACCAGCGAAGCCCCGATCAGTCCAACAGTCGTGATCAGTCCGGGTCTCACTTCCTGCGGTGTTTTCCGGAACCGCAGGAACAGAGTGCCAACTGCGATCACTGGTAACATAGACGCTTGCGCCATGCCACCGAGTTTCACCATCCACACCGGGGATTGCGCCCAATAGAAGAGGCCGACGGGAATAACGATTAGCACACACACAAAACCGTTTCTCCAGCGGACCCGGGCTGCGTAATCGTCAGCGGGAAAGACACCGAGCAGCCTGACCATGTCGGCATAGACGCGGGAGTTGGCTGCTGTAGCCGCAAAGATCGTTCCGTAGAGGGTGGCGATCGCGCCCAGGTAGAACAGCCAGACCGACCAGCCTCCGAGTGTCTGGGTGTACATCTTGGACAAAACGGGGATCATGTCTTTGGCTGCCGGAACAAGGCCCTGGGAATGAAGGATACCGGCGCCTAACAGATAAAAGGCGACGGTGGCGACCGTGTAGACCACCATGGACGCGAGGATATCGAGGTTCATGACGTTCACCCAGCCGAGCGCACGGTCACGCCATCCGTCCACCTCTTTGGGGCCGGTGTAACGCGCGTAGCCTTTTTCCACGCACCAATAGGGGTACATGAAGAGTTCCGCGGCTCCCACCCCGGTGATGCCGAAGACGGCAACGGCACTGGCCAGGCCCTGCGGGGGCAGATCGAAGGTGAGGCCCTTGGAGAGCTGCGTCCAGGAGAAGAATTCCGGCCTACCCACGAGCATGAGGGCGCACAGAAACGTCAGCATGGTGAAGAGGCCGACCTTGATGGTGGCGAGCTTTTCCACGCGTTCATAGCCGCCGCTGAGCAACAGCGCGAGGGTGATGAGGGCCAGCGCCGGTACCCACATGTTGACGCTGATGGTGGGCATGAGCTGGTTCAGCACCTGGGCGACGCCGCCGAACATCGCCCCGATCTGGAACATTGTCAGCAGGACCATTGCTGCCCACATCCACACAATCCAGTTCACCTTGAGGCGCGGGCCGGGTACCTGATTGAAGCCTGCCAGTCCCGTCTCGCCGGTGGCGATGGTGTAGCGGCCCAGTTCGGATTGGACAACGGGTTTGATGAGACAACTGATAATGATCACCCACAAAGCGACGTAGCCGACCTCCGCGCCGAGGGTTGTGGTGGCGATCAGCTCGCCGGAGCCGACGATGGAGGCGGAGAGGATCATGCCCGGGCCGATGCGACGGAGCATCCCGCCGAAGGAGCGCGGCGGCTGCTCGACGTCGGTGGAGTTGTAGGCGTAGGGGTTCTTCAAAACGGGCGGGGAAGGTGCTACTTGGGGCGTTGCGGACATCCCAGCTATGCTAGCACTTGCGGCTGCGGTCAATTGGCGGCGCGGCGGAGGCGGTCGTGGATAGCGGCCCATTCCGGAGTCTGTGGTGGCAGTTCGATGGCAATCCAGTCAAGGGCGAGTGCGTCCGCCGCGTGCAGCACCTGGTAGAGGCGCTGCGCGTAGGCGGCCGGATCGGACGGCATGGCCATGTTGTGACCGCTGCGTTGAGGCTCGCTGATGTGCAGGTAAGCACCGGCGCCTTCCGGAAGCTGATTCGCGGCCACCAGGACGACGCGTGTCCGCGGGCTGTAATGACGGTGGTGCATTCCGGGCGACGGGTGAGGTCCTTCCACGCTGCCAGCAATATGGACAGTCCGGCCGAGCAGAGCCTCCATAGCCTCTACCGCGATCATGCCGGGCCGCAGCACGGTCACCTCGCCGTTTCGAAGAGCGACGACGGTGGATTCAATCCCCACCTCGCACGCTCCGCCATCGACCACGACCACGCTGTCCCCGAACGCCTGCCGGACGTGAGCCGCGGTAGTGGGGGAGAGCTGTGTGAACTGGTTGGCGCTGGGCGCGGCCAGCGGGAGTCCGGTGCGGCGGATCAGCTCCAGCGCAACGGGATGCGACGGCATGCGGATGCCAACCGTGTCGAGTCCCGCAGTCACCTCATCGGGAACGATGGGCTGCTTGGGCAGCACAAGGGTGAGCGGTCCGGGCCAGAACGCGCCAGCGAGGATGCCGGCTTCCGGCGGCCACTCGCGAGCGAGTGAGCGGGCCATCTCGAGCGAGGCCACATGCACGATTAGCGGGCTGCTGAGAGGACGGCCTTTCCATTTGAAGATGCGGCGGACGGCTTCGCGGTCGAGAGCGTTGGCGGCGAGTCCGTAAACCGTTTCGGTGGGGATTGCCACCAGATGGCCGCTGCGAAGGATGGCGGCTGCCCGATCCAATTCCTCTTCGCTGGGCATGCTAATCGGGGAGATCGTCTTTGGCGTCGCCGGCGACCTTGCCTGTCTTGCGCCACACGAGGAAGGCGTGGATCAGTTCTTCCATGTCGCCTTCGAGCACACGGTCTACGTCGCCGATGGAGAGCTTGGTGCGGTGGTCCTTAATCATCCTGTAGGGCGCGAGAACATAGCTGCGAATCTGACTGCCGAAGTTGATATCCAACTTGGTGTCCTCGAGCTTCTTCTCCTCCTCGCGGCGTTTGCGCATTTCGAACTCGTAGAGCCGTGCGCGCAACTGCTTTAGGGCGCCGGCGCGGTTCTTGTGCTGCGAGCGTTCGTTCTGGCACTGGACAACGAGGCCCGTTGGAAGGTGGGTCATGCGGATGGCGGAGTCGGTGCGGTTGACGTGCTGGCCGCCCGCGCCGCTGGCCCGGAATGTATCGACACGCAGGTCCTCTGTCTTGATGTCGATTTTGATTTCGTCGTCGATCTGGGGGATGACGAAAACGCTGGCGAACGAAGTGTGCCGCCGGGCGTTGGCATCGAAGGGTGAAATGCGGACGAGGCGATGGACGCCGATTTCGGACTGCAGCAGGCCATACGCATTCTCGCCATTCATTTCGAGAGTTGCCGATTTGATGCCCGCGCCTTCCCCTTCCAGCCGGTCAGTGATGACTGCTTTGATGTTGTTGCGTTCGGCCCAACGCAGATACATGCGGAGGAGCATCTCCGCCCAGTCCTGGCTTTCCGTACCGCCGGCGCCGGGGTGGATGGTGATAATGGCGCTGCGAGCGTCGTGCTCACCTCCGAGGAGCATGTTGGTTTCGAGTATCGAAAGCCTGGCGGCAAGCTGCTTCATCTCGCGGCCGATGTCAGCGGTGACGTCTTCGCCTTCGACGCCCAGTTCAAACAGGGTTTGGATGTCGGAGGTGAGCGCGGAGATCTGCTGATCCTGCTGGATCGCTTCTTCCAGCCGCTTGCGGTCCTGCATGACTTTCTGGCTTAGCTCAGGCTGATTCCAGAAGCCGGGTGCGGAGACCAGTTTGTCTATTTCGTCAAATTGTTTGCGCTTGGTGGGGGCGTCAAAGATAGCTCCGCACAGCTTCCGATTGCTGGCGGAGCGGCGTGTACTCGCGCTGAAGTTCCTCGAGAGTCATGAACTCTTATGATACCAAGCGTAGTGCGCTATGCTCAAACGTCAGTGTCATCGCAATCCATCGTTCAAGTGACGCGGAAGGGCGCGTTGCGTGTCGCATCCGGGCATCCTTGGATTTTCCGCAGCGACGTCGCCGATGCCGGTACTGCCACGGCTGGAGCGGCCGTTACGGTGGTGGAGCCGTCGGGGCGAACGCTTGGCACCGCCCTCTACAGCGAGGCCTCGCAGATCGCGCTGCGGATGATTTCAAAGAAACTCGAGCAGGTGGATCAGGCCTTTCTCACGGCGCGCATTGCGGCGGCATTGGAGCACCGCAAGCGTGTGGTGGCGGATACGACGGCCTTCCGCGCGGTATTCAGTGAAGCGGATCAACTGCCCGGCCTGATCGTCGATGTGTACGGTGAAGCGCTGGTGATCCAGACGTTGAATCAGGCGATGGACCGGCTGTCTACGGAGATCGTCGCCGCACTGAATGAACTGCTGCGCCCTCGCGTGATTGTGGCGCGAAACGATGTCGCGGTGCGGGCCAAGGAGGCGTTGCCACAGCAAGTAAAGCTCGTGCAGGGGGACGCCTCGCAGCCGGTTGCAGTTCAGATGAACGGGCTTGCCATGAGCGTGGATCTGCTCGGCGGGCAGAAGACCGGTATCTTTCTGGATCAGCGGGAGAATTATGCGGCGGCGGCGCGATGGGCGCGCGGGAGAGCGCTGGACTGCTTCACGTGCACCGGGGGCTTTGCTCTGCACATGGCCGCGAATTGCGAGTCTGTCGAGGCGGTGGATTCGTCCGCCGCTGCACTGGCTACGGCATCCGGGAACGCGGCGCGGAATGGCATCGGCAACATCCTGTTTCGGGAGGCGGATGTGTTCGATCTGCTGGCAGGGCATTCGGCGGCGGGGCGGCGCTTTCAGACGATTGTGCTCGATCCGCCGGCGTTCGCCAAGTCGCGCGCCAACGTCGACGCGGCGTTGCGCGGATACAAGGAGATCAATTTGCGGGCGCTGCAACTGCTGGAACCGGGCGGCGTGCTGATCACCTGCTCGTGCTCGCATCATATCGGCGAGGCTGTGCTGTTGGAAGCCGTGGCGGAAGCATCGCTCGATGCGCGGCGTCCGCTAAGAGTGCTGGAACGGCGGGTGCAGGCGCAGGATCATCCGATTCTGCTGACGGGTCCGGAGACGCTGTATTTGAAGTGCCTGGTGCTGCAAGTGGTGGATTGAGGGGGGCTTGT
>JACQZR010000050.1 GCA_016213775.1 Acidobacteriota bacterium | reverse complement strand
GGAGAAGGGGGCAGTGCGCGGATACTCGGCGGTGTCGCTGTTGTTGATCGATGAAGCGGCGCAGGTGCCGGATTCGCTGTACCGCACGCTACGGCCGATGTTGGCGGTAAGTGATGGGGATTTGTGGTTGATGAGCACTCCCTTTGGGAAACGGGGATTCTTTTACGAGATATGGGAGCGGGGCGGGGCGGAGTGGGAACGGTTTTCGGTGCCAGGTACGGAGTGTCCTCGCATTTCACGGGAGTTTCTGGAGGAGGAAGCCCGGGAGTTAGGGCCGGTGTGGTTCGGGCAGGAGTATTTGTGCGAGTTTGTGGATTGCGGGGATGAGGTGTTTTCACGGGAGTTAGTGGAGCGGGCGGTGGTTAAGATTGAGGGATTGAATTTGTCGCGATAGGAGGGTGGCTGTGTACTATGTTGGGTTGGATTTGGGGTTACGGGTGGATTATTCAGCGATCGCGCTGGTGGAGCGGGTGGAGGAGGCCGTGGCGTGGATGCCGGCACGGTATGTTGGGCTGCGCGTGAGGTGGTTGGAGCGGCTGGCGCTGGGGACGCCGTACGGGAAAGTGGTGGACCGGGTGGAACGGATTGTCGCGGATGAGGCGATTGCGGGGAAGTGTCATTTGACGGTGGATGCGACGGGAGTGGGGGCTCCGGTGGTGGAGATGATCCGGTGGCGGCGGCTGGAGTGCGGGGTGACGGCGGTGACGATTACGGGTGGGGCGAAGGTGGGCGGGTCAGGGCAGGATGTGAGTGTTCCGAAGGCGGATTTGTTGGGTGGATTGCTGGTGTTGTTGGAGAAGGGCGAGTTGCAGATTGCGCGGAGCCTGTCGGAAACGCCGCGATTGGTGAAGGAGTTGGCGAGTATGCGGCGGAGAGGCGGGACAGAGCATGACGATCTGGCGATGGCGGTGGCTCTGGCATGCTCGTCGGCGGGGCGTGTGAGGAGTATCCAAGGGAGGAACCGGTTGTTGTTATGAGTATTTCAAGGTTCGTTTTTGGGAAGAGGTTGGAGTTGAAGGTGCGCACGGACGCACCTGTCGGGGAGGGGGCGGTGTTGAGCGGGGTGGCGAGTGTGGAGGCGGAGATGGAGCGGGCGGCGCGGCGGTCGCTTCGTGATGGAGAGGCGCGGTATTGGAATGTGGGGGGGAGCTCGTTTGGAAACGGGATTGGATACATTCAGGCTCCGCGGTCCTCTCTAATTGGAGTGTTCTTGAGCGACAGTATTCTTTCCAGCAGTACTCCGCCGGATGTGAACTACCTCAGGGGAGCGCAAGAGCTCGAGGTCTTGCGGCCCTTGCTACAGCAACCGTTTTTCATCGGGGCCGGTAAGACGGTTGGTGGGTCGGTGAGGACAGTGGTGGTGCCATCTGGAGCGACTCGCTTATTCCTGGGCATCACAGACTCCACCGTTGGGTCCTACTCGGGATCTTTCACCGTCACAGTTTCCGCGCTCGCGGTGACAGCTATTCCCGGTAATCCCGCAAGGGTCTACGGGGTGATGCAACTCGGGTTAGCAGGTCAGCCGGATGGCACAAAGTACAACGGTGATTCGGCACCGTTGAACTCTCCGGCACCGCGAAGGCAAGAGCGCCGCTCGCCCTGGTTCCGTCGCGTCCGCCGGCGCGAGGTGAGGCCGCCCTACTCATTTCTACAAAAGCGCACTGCGGCTGCCCGCCGGCCTTCGGATCGTTGAACTCGGCAGGCAACTGGATTTCTGGCGTGTCGCGCGGCATGAGAAACAAGCTCAGGCCGGCAGAATCGGAAAAGGTTCCTGCGGGCCCGCGGGCATGTTCAGTTTCGGCATCGGCTGCCCGCGGAAGAGCCGCAGACAGAGCTTCGCGGTGAGGCGCGCCCAGCGGTTGGCCTTCTTGCGGCGTGCGCTATCGGTGGCGATGCCGGTGTTGGCGTACATCTGCCGGTAGAGTTTGGAAATGAACACGAAGGCCAGCTTCGACTTCAGCGCCTTGACGCATTTGGCGCGCTTCCAGATTTCCGAAAGCTGATAGTAGTCGTCCCACACGCCTTGTGTCCGCTGGCGGATCTCTTCGGCGTTCATTGCGGGGTGTGGCGTGTAGAGTTTGGGCCGCAGATGCCCGGGGATGAGCCAGTAGCGCGTGATCGGGACGCCTTGCACTTTGGTCACCTGATCGCCCAGGCTCTTTTCCCATTTGTCGAAATCGACGGTACCGGGGAACGGGGTCATCATGACAAACTGCGCAAACGTGATGTCGGCCTTCTTGGCAAGTGCGGCGGTGGCGGCGAACGTATCCGGCCGGTCAGTGGAGAGGCCAAAAATGAACGAGCCGAGCACGTGCACCCCGTGCGCGCGAAACTTCTTGAGGCGCTCCACAAGGTTATCGCCAGCGAGGTTGAAGTCCTTGAATACGGATTTGAGTCCTTCCTCCGTCACCGATTCCACCCCCACCAGCGCCCCTTTGATGCGAGCCTCGCGCATCGCATTCAGGAACTCCACATCTTCAGCCGCCTCCATCGTGATCTGCGTGAAGAAGATCATGTCGGAAGGCAGTTCGGCCAAACGGCGCATCAATTCGAAGCGCTCTGCCCTCAGGCTGCGTAGTTGTTCGATTCTGGCTTCGTCCTTCTGCCGCTCGGCGAGCGCGATGTCGGTGAGAGAAACGGGATAGAAGTTGTCATCCGCGAGAGCGATGTAGCGGTAACCGAGGCGGCGGAGTTGGACAATCTCCTGGATGATGCCGTCGCCTGCGCGCTGCCGCGGCTTCTGCCCATCGGTGCGCCACACCGAACAGAATGAACAGTGCTTTGGACATCCGCGGACGGTCTGCACCGAAGCCCACATGTAGCTGCCGGGCTTCATCAGATCCCAGCGGGCGGGAATGAGCCGGTCGCCGGGGAGGCGTCCACCCTCGTACACAGGTTGCAGTTGGCCCTTGGCGCAATCCTCCAGAACCGTGGCCCAGATGGCGTCGCCATCACCTTTGACTACGGCGTGCGCGGCTCCCAGCCGATGGCATTCTTCCGGATACAGCGTGGCGTGAATGCCTCCGAAAATCACGTGAGCGCCCCGTTCGCGGGCGATCTTGCCAACCTCAAAACCGCGGAGCGTGTTCGCCGTGTGGACTCCTATGCCCACCACGTCACCGCGCTTGATGGACTCCGGATTGATCGGTTCCAGCGTCTCATCGACAATGTGAGGATCGCCGAGATGCCGGGGAGTGGCGGCGGCTAGTACGTAGAGCCACCGCGGAGTGATAACGCCGATTCCGAAAGCGACGTCGCTCGGATTGACAAGATGAACAGACATGTACCTTTCCTTCCCTGCCACAGCGGCGCCGCGGCATACGGGCGCGCATTCGTTTCAAAGGAAGGTCGGTTGATCTTGCAGTTGAGGAAAACGCCACTGAATTATCCTACGTTTGTGGTGCTCATGGCAATACTCTGTGTGCCGAACAGTTTAGAATAGGAAGGTTAATGCCACCGACACTGCTCCCGGACGCGGCAACCAAAGAGGAATCGCAGGAGATCCACGTACCCATCTATAATTGCGTCCTGCTGGACGACGAAGAGCACTCCTACGATTATGTGATCGAGATGCTGCAAAAGCTCTTTCTTCTGCCGCACTCGGAAGCCTATCGCCATGCCGTCGAGGTGGATACCATGGGCCGGACGATCGTGCTCACAGCGGAATTGCCGGTGGCTTCGTATGCCCGTGACCAGATCCACTCCTTCGGTGCCGACTGGCGCATTCCCAAAAGCAAGGGATCGATGAGCGCCATTCTCGAACCCGCCGGTGGCGGCACTCCGGCGTAACGATACTTTTTGGTGAACATCACGCGCCGGCGCTGCGTTATACGATCATGCATTGGGTACAGGACTGTCAGTTCGCGCTCCGCATGATGCGCAAACAGCCTTGGTTCACGCTGGCCATCGTCGTCACGCTCGCCTTGGGCATCGGCGTCAACACCACCGTGTTCACACTTGTGAATGCCGTCTTGTTCAAGCCTCTTCCCTTTCCAGGCGGAGAACGGCTGGTGATGTTGCGTGGCGCCGAACGTATGCAGGGGAGGGATAGCGAACCTTTGTCTTACCCCAATTTCCGCGATGCCAGGCAACAGCTAAAAAGCTTCGAAGCCCTGGAGGCAATCTACGGCGAGTCAGTCTCTCTCAGCGAGAAAGGCAATCCCCCGGAGCGCTATAGTGGCGCGCGTATTTCGGCTGGGCTGTTCCCGATGCTGCACGTGCAACCCGTGTTGGGGCGAGGCTTCACCCCGGATGATCAAAAGCCGGGCGCGGCGGGCAAGGCGCTCATCGGATACGGTGTGTGGAAGGATCGTTACGGCAAAGACACGTCCGTGGTGGGACGCGAGGTACGGATCAACGACAAGCCCTCAACCATCGTGGGAGTGATGCCGGAAGGGTTTCGCTTTCCCAACAACGAGGATCTATGGGTATCGCTCTCGCCGGACGCCTCCTGGGAGAAACGGACCGAGCGCAGATTGATGCCAATGGGAATCCTCCGCGAAGGTGTCAGTCTGCCGGAGGCGCGCGCGGAAGCAGCCGTCATCGGCGACCGTCTGCGTAAGGAGTATCCGCAGGACAACAAGGACTTCACCCTCAATGTCAGGACGTTCCATGAAGTATTCAACGGAGGGTCGATCCGGCGGATCTTTCTGCTGATGCTCGGCGCGGTTGGTTTCGTCCTGCTCATTGCCTGCGCCAACGTCGCCAACATGCTGCTCAGCCGCGCCGCAGGCCGCCAGCGCGAGATGTCGATTCGCTCGGCCCTGGGCGCCGGCCGTAGGCAGTTGATTCGCCAGGTTCTGGTGGAAAGCGTGCTGATGGCAGTGATGGGCGGCGTGTTGGGATTGCTGCTGGCGCACTGGGGCGTGGCCGGATTCTCGGCTGCGGTGGCCAACGTCGGTAAGCCCTACTGGATCCAGTTCACGTTCAACTACGTGGTGCTCGGATACTTCGCGGCGGTGTGCCTCACCGCTGGCATGCTGTTCGGTTTGCTCCCCGCGCTGCAGATCTCCAACCTCGGTTTGATGGAGGCTCTGAGGGAAGGTTCCCGCGGCACGGGCACCAGGAGAAGCGGGCGCGCATCGGGCGTGCTGGTAGTGTTCCAGTTTTCCCTTGCGCTGGTTTTAATGGCCGGAGCGGGGCTGATGATGCGAAGTTTCCTGCAACATCAGAACATGAACCGCGGCTACGAGAATCGTGACCTGATGCATGCGCGAATGAGCCTGCCTGCGGCAAAGTACAAGAAGCCGGAAGACCGTCAGCGGTTCTACGCCGCACTCGTGGAACGCCTGCGCGGGGTGTCCGATGTGGCCTCTGCCGCGGTGGCCTCCTCGGCCCCGGGCAATGGCGGCGCCGGTTGGATGCTCGACGTCGAAGGGCGCGAATCTACCGGCCCCAACCAGAAGCGGCCGGCGGTGACGGGCGTGGTAGTATCGCCGGGCTACTTGCCGACGTTGGGATTGCCTCTGCTGCGTGGCCGCGACTTTGTGGACACCGACGGCATGACCGGCAAAGAGGCCATCATTGCGAGCCGCAAAATGGTTGCGCAACTGTGGCCCAACGGTGATGCCATCGGCAAGCGCGTCCGCATCCACCGTGAACGACAACCGGCCGGGCCGTGGCTCTCAGTGGTTGGTATCTCGCCGGACATCATTCAGGACAATTTCAAAGAGGATGCCGACCCGGTGATGTTCGTGCCGCATCGCCAGGACAGTTGGGGAGGCCTGAGCATCATCGTGAAGGCCGCGCCAGGAAAGATGGCCGGCTTGGGCTTGCAGGTGCGCAAAGCCGTGCAGTCGATGGACGAGGACATCCCGTTGTTTCAGGTGATGCCGTTGGCGGAACTCATCCAGAGGCAGCGGTGGCAGTGGCGCGTCTTTGGTTCGCTCTTCCTGGCATTCGCGGCAATCGCAGCAGCGCTCTCCGCGGTGGGCATCTACGCAGTGCTGTCGCAATCGGCGGCCCGGCGGACCAGGGAGATCGGGGTCCGCATGGCCCTGGGCGCCCGCTCCAGTGACGTGGTGCGCATGGTGATGCGCCGCGGTGTCGTGCAGCTTGCCATCGCACTCGCGCTCGGACTCTCCGCGGCCTTCGGAGTGACACGACTGCTGCAGGGGATTCTCTATGGCGTCAATCCCGCCGATCCGTTGACGTTCGCTGCGGTGTCGCTCTCCCTGGCCGCCGCGGGGCTGGTGGCCTGCTGGCTGCCCGCACGCCGCGCCGCTCGCTTGGATCCCGTGACGGCGCTCCGCGACGAGTAACCTCTTATATTTGCGCTTTTGCGTCCGCCTTTTGCGTTTTCGCGTGAAACTCCGCGTTCGCATGGACACCCGTTGTCATGCATCGCTGTGCCCGCTTAAACCATCCCTTGCATCGGCGCGGCTCGCGCATGGGGCAGCGTCCACACAATGTACATAATCACGCCGCTGTCCTTCATCGTGCCGGTGACGGGAGAGGCTTAGAGAGCGCAGCGCGGGCGGGGGCCCCGTCGGCGCCCACCAGTTTCAGCGGGAGACACACCAGTTCGTAAGCGCCTGGCGTGACAGCCGTCAGATCAAGACCTTCCACAATCACGATGCCCGCGGAAAGCAGGATTCGGTGCGTCTCCGCCCCTTCGGGCGTGTTGTTCCCGATGCTCAGGTAGTCGATGCCAACCAGCCGCACCCCGCCTTCCACCAAGCGACGCGCCTGGCCCGGATTGATTGAAACAAACTCGGGCTGAAATGGTTTCTCCCACCAACGGGCGCTTGAGTTGGACGTGCGCAGTAGCATGCGTTCCGCGGCGGGCCAGGGGGCGCTGATGTCTACAACATGTGCCCGCCCGATCAGGACATCGAGCGGGATGGACGCTACATCCGCGCCATCGGCGAAATAGTGCAGCGGCGCATCGATGTGCGTACCCGTGTGGGCGCAGAGCGAAAGCGCGGTGACGTTGGCTTCATCGCCGTTGGCAAGGCTCCCCAGCAGCCGCATTTCCAGCAAAGGGTCACCCGGCCACTGCACCATGCCCGGCGTGAGCGGAACACTAACGTCGATCCATTCCACGCGATGGAGTGTAGCAGACAAGGTGTATACTCATGGTGAACCGCGTCCCCTCTCCTGTGGAGGATTGTTTCATGAAAGCCTGCGCGGCTCTCCTCATCGTTTTCCATCTTGCCGCCTTTGCCTCAGCCCAACCGGTGCTCCGGTTGTCCAATACCGTGATCGGTCCGGAAGCGTTCGGCGGAACACTGCCGCTTGTTCCTGTTGGGCGCATGTTGACCATTCATAACATCGGCGACGGCCCCTTCTCGCCGGCAGTGACACTCGACGCAAATGCTCCCTGGCTGACGCTTTTGCGGTTGGACCGGCGAGAGACGTTCTGCAATGCGGACTTCCTGCTAAGCCCACGGGGAATGGCGCCGGGCGTCTACTCCGCGACGGTCCGGATCTCCGAACCAAGCTCTCGCGAAGGCCCGCAATCGGTGGTCTTCGTGATTCACATCCTGCCCTCTCTGATTGACTCGTTTGTCGAACCCGGCCGCAGCCGCGACTACCCACTCCTGTCAGGCTTCTGCAACCGTTTCTCACCGTGCCCATCGGCCACCACAACAACGGAGAACGGCATTCCGTGGCTGTCTGTTGTCACCAACGGAGTCGGCACACTGGGCTTCAGCCAGAGCGTTCGCATTGCCCCGCCCAAGGACATGGAGCAAGGCGTGTATCGCGGACAGGTGGCGTTGACCCAACCCAGCACTGTGGATCGTGCCATCCCGGTCACGCTGCACGTGGCCTCCGGGCCGATTGCGGCTTTCGAAGCGCCGCGCATCGCGCTCAATCTGGCGGAAGGAGGCCCGTGGGTGCGCGCGCTGCCATTTCACATCTTCAACAGCGGCTCCGGAACGCTGGAGATCGGCGAGGTCCGCACTGGTTCGTCAAGGCTGCGCGCCACCTGGGAACCGCAACGGCTTCAAGTAGAGGCGAATCCGGAAGCGCTGCCACCGGGTGTGCACATCGAATCGCTGTCGGTGGAATGCAATGCCGCCAACTGCCCGCTCGAGATCCAGGTCTTTCTGCAGGTGGCCAGGCGCCGGCCACCGTTGATTCTGAGAACCTATCAGATGGGCGATGTCGTCACGGTCACTGGAGAACAGTTCACCTTTGACGATCCGGTGGACATCACATCGACGCCGCTACCTATAGCACTGGCCGATGTGGAAGTGCGGGTGGGTGGCCGGCCCGCGCCCATCTTCTCGCTCGGGTTCGACAAGCTGTTGTTCCTCCTGCCGGGCGAGTTGCCCGACTACACCGCCATCCAGGTTATCCGCGGCGGCGAGGCGAGCAATGCCGTCCCCTTCTATGGGGTAACGCCCCACATCGTCGGGATAACGGACGCTGGCGGCAACCCCGTGAGTGAAGAGCGGACGGTCCGTCCGGGCGATCTCTTCATCATTTGGGCATCCGGTCTCGGACGAACCATGGGGGAGGACATGCCGCAGGTGCGGCTGCTTGGGAAAGATGTCGAATCCGTCCGGCCAATTTTCGCCGCACCGAGTCCAGGCAGCCCCGGCCTCTATCAGGTGGTGGTTGCGGTTCCCAAAGACCAGCCGCCAGGCGTGGTGCGCGTGCAGTTCCCCCGCGGCAACACCGTCTCGCTGTGGGTCCGCTAAAAAAATGGACGGCCCAAAGTCACCGGGCCGTCCGCTCTCTCAGGCGATGGAGATTTGCTAGCTCATGAAACCCACGTTCCAGGTGTTGATATCGAAGTTGACGATGTTGGGGAAGACCGCCGTCAGATCGTTCTGCGCAACTCCAAACCAGGTGGCCAGCGAAGCCCCGTACTGATCGATGGCCGTCGTGGGAATCCAGTTGCCGCGGTTGCCGGAATCGTCCGGGCCCTGCAAAGCGAGCGTCGGATAGCGGCCGTAGAGGTTGCCGCCTTTGACCGCGGCGCCGAGTACAAGATGGTGGCCTCCCCAGGCATGATCGGAACCCGCACCGGCGGAGGGCTGGAAGGTGCGGCTAAATTCTGATTCAGTGAATAAGGTCACTTTATCCGAAACTCCGAGCTCGGCCATGGCGTTTTGAAAGGCCGCCAGAGCGGGCGCCAGTTGGGCGAACAGGTTCTGCTGATCGCCCAACTGATTGCTGTGCGTGTCGAAGCCGCCAAGCCCGGCAAAGAAGAACTGCCGCCGCATGCCGAGTTGCGTACGCACTTGAATGAGCCGCGCAATCTGCGATAGCTGAGTGCCGATGCCCGACGTGGGGAACTGCGTCGTGAGCGGGTTGGACTGCGTCACCTGGTTCACCAGTGTGGCGACGCGAATGCCCTCCTGCGTGTTCGCGCTGGCGGCCTGCACCAGCGCGTAGCCGGCGTCCATGGTAAGAATCTCCTGCAGTGCCTTGTCGCGAGCCACCGCCGCTGCATTATCCGGATTCGAGCCTTCCAGTCCGATGCCCTGCGAACCGGGCTGGATGGTTGCCGGCTGCGTATTGGTCCCATTCAACAGAAGCGCCCCGCCATTCACGGAAGTGCCCAACGGAAACGAGGACGGCTGGTTGGTGCCGTAGAGCAGAAACTTGTCGGCCAGCCGGCCGCCCCATCCGGTGTTGCCGCCGAGCGGCATTGCGGTCTGCCATTCGGAAGTCTGATCGGAGTGCGAGAACAGGTTGGAGGGAACCTGGCTTTGACCGGCGAGGTATTGCGCGCGCGTCGTGGGCCGGACGAGCGTGCCGACGTTGGCCACCACCGCAAGTTGCTTCGAGGTCCAGAAAGGCTGCAGCCCGGCAAGCGCGGGGTGCAGGCCGTAAACCGCGCCACTTGGCGTCGGCAGTTGAGCCAACTGCGCCTGCGGTATCGCGATAGGCCCACGAGTAGTGGCATATTGCGAGTACTGCGAACTCACGGGAATCACCGTGTTGTTGGCGTCGTTGCCGCCGAACAGGAAAACGCACACCAGCGCCTTGTAGTCAGCACCGGTGGATTGGGCGAGCGCGTTCACCGCCGCCATCTGCGCGAACTGGCTGCCGATGGTGGCCTTGGCGAGCGCACAGCAGCCGACTTTGAGGAAGTTTCTACGGGTATTCATGGTTAGGGCTCCACCTGGAATTGACTGGATCCGGCGACGAGGTAGGCGGCGTTGCGGGCGCGCACTCGAAGGTCCGTGGTTGCGTTGACGGCGTTCAGAACCGAAGTCTTCATGGTTGCGGCCATCCCGCCGTTCAGTAGCGCCTGATTGAGCGCTTCCACCAGCGTTGGCGGGTCTGTGGCGAGCCCTTCGAGTGAGGGCAGATCGATCTGCACCTGGCTCGAGAGGCCGTTACGAGTGGCACGGTAGGCGAAGTTCACGCGGTTGATGGCCACCGAGGGAGTGTTCACCTGAAACTCCGGCGCAACGATGCCGTTCTTGCGGTAGAAAGGCGAGAAGTAGTTGAACACGCTCGGCGCGAACCAGAGGTCTTCTCCCATGTTCTGGTCGTAGCTGGTGAGGTTGTTGTCGAGCGTGGCGGTGGCGTTCAGCGCCCGCAGCATCGAGAGCATGTACAGCACGGGCTCCTTGAGCTTGCCCTGATTCGGCGCCATGTTGTCGGCTTCCGTATCCGTGAGGATCGCCTTCACCGTGGGGAAAAGTTCGCCACCTGTAGATTGGAACACCTGGGCAACGCGCTGGATGTACGCCCCGCTGGGATTGCCCATGGTGAAGCGCTGGATCAGCCGCACGGCAACGAATGGCGCCACGTTGGGATGCGACTTGATGTTGGCGATGGCGAGGTCCAGGTCCTCTTCGGCGGTGCGCCCGGTTGGTGTGACGGCGCCGTTGAGCAGCGTTTTCGATGTCGTGTCGTGGTAGGCTTCCACCGCCATCATCGGCGCGCCGTAGTATGACGGATTGGGGAAACGCGGCGTTTCGCCGGGACGGGTCGTGAACGTCCACCCCGTCATGATGCGAGCGAACTGCTTCACCGTTTCTTCCGAATAGGCCGGGATGGTCTGGCCCTGCGCGTTCAGCTTGTTCGAACCATCCATGTTGAGCTGCGTGAGGCCGACAGTGAAGAGTTGCAGGAGCTCGCGGCCATAGTTCTCATTGGGCTCGATGCCACGCGCGGGATTCTCCTTCTGGTTATTCACCATGTCCAGGAAACGGCCCATCGTGGGGCTCAGCGTCACACCTTTGAGCAGTGTGAAGTAGTTGCCAAACGCCCCGCGATTGAGCATCCGCATATAGGGCACGAGTTGGTGAGACTGCGGCGTCTTGACACCCGAGACCACCAGAATCTGGCTGAGCGCGAACCCCATACGCTGGCGAAGCTGATCCGGCCCGTGGATGGCGTTCCTGTAGAAGGTCCGCTGCGCGGGCGAGATCGACGTCGTGTCGGCGATCGGCTCGGGAAGATCGGAGACAGGCGCTGCCAGTTGCTCATCCAGCCAGCGGTTGATGCCCACCTCCTGAAGATGCGCGATGGTGTCTGGTGTCGGTCCCCAGGAGGCGCGCTGCAGAAACTTCGACGCCGCTTGCGAGGTGAGCACTTGCTGGGCCGGACCGGTAGTGATGATCTTCACGTTGGACGGGGCAGTGCCAGGGTTCGGGTTGATGACCCCTATGGGCACCACTCCACCGATGCCACCTTTGATCGTCGCTGTCGCTGTCACGCGGGTCGATGTGATCGAAGTGATGGTCAGTTCCGTCGAGCCGAGACGGCCGGTGATCCCGTTGGCAAAGCCGGTTCCGAGGATCGTGAATGTGCCTGTGGTGCCGATCACCGCGCTCGCCGGTGTCACCGACGTGATAGACGGAATGGCGTTTTGCAGCGTCACCAGTGAAGTGTCGGTAATCGTGTTGGCCGCGTTGCTCACCGCTTTGATGGTCACTGTGATCGCCGGCGCCGTGGTGGCCGGAGTAGTGCTCGCAGGCGCGGGCGGCAGGATCGCGGGAGGCGTGTAGATGCCGGTCTCGCTGATGGTGCCGTAGACCGCGTTGCCGCCTTTCACGTCGTTGACATACCAGGTTACCGTGCGGTCCAGGCTGTTGCTGACGCTGCCGTAAAACTGCCGCGTGGCGCCGATACGCACCGTGGCCGTGGCCGGAGTGAGGTTCAGGCTGACCGGCGGCATGATGGTGAAGCTCTTCTTGTTAGAGGTGACCGTCCCGGGGTCCGGGTTCACTACCCCGATGTCCGTCGAGCGCGCGGTGTTGTCCGTCAGCGTCAGCTTGAGGCCCGTGTCCGAGACAAACGTGGTGGCGACGGCACTTCCGCCGAGCAGGATTCGCGAAGAGGGAACGAACCCGGTGCCTTTCAGAACCACCGTGAAGGTCCCGATATTCACCGCATTCGGGGTCACCGTGGAGAGAGAAGGCACGGGATTCTGCAGAGTTACCACCGCTTCCCCGTAGATTGCCGGATTGGTGCTGCTGTGCGCGCGGATTTTGATGACGTTATTCGCCGGAAGTGCTTTTGGGGTGGTATAGACTCCCGCGGTAGTTATTGTACCTACCGACGAGTTACCACCGGCGATACCATTCACCCACCAGGTCACCGTCTTCACGCTGAGGTTACTGACGGACGCATAGAAGGTTTTGCTGACTGTGGTGGTGGATGTGCTGATGCGCATCGTGTAGGTGGCCGGGCTGACGGCCACGGTTGGCGTGGTTGAGACGGGCGGCCCCGCCTGCAATGTGAGTCCCAGCAGAGAGGCGGCTGCCAGGGATGCCGCGACACGAAGGGTGTGTGTCATGCAGTAGTGAGATCCTCCAGTGATCCGATTACCAGTTACTATCGGGCGCATGGTCCTAGAACTACGCAGTTCGGCGGTCTAAAAAAGACCCTACCGCTTACCTAAAAGTTTCGCCTTACGGCTTAGGGAGTCGAGGAACCGAGGAGAAGAAAAAGGGAATGACACCCTTTTACCCGAACAGGGGAGAGATTATTGTTTAGTAGTATAGCGGAGGATCGGGTACCGGTGGCAAGGAGGATTTTGCAACAGTCGGATGCACCGGGCTGCTGAAGCACCTCCGTCCTCCGCAACATAGCTGTGCATGCCGCAAATAGCATATAATCTATTCATCAAGCTTCAGTGTGGAGGTTAGTCCATGATGATTCTCCGTTCGCTTTTCACTGTGCTCCTGCTTGGATGCACACCTGCATTTGTTTGGGGACAAGCCGTTACGGCAACCCTGGTGGGCACCATAACAGATGCCTCCGGCGCCGTCGTTGTCAACACCAAAGTCTCTGCCACAGAGACCAATACCGGCGTCAGCCGCATCGCCACAACCAATGAGAGCGGCAACTACTCGTTCACGAACCTGCCTCCCGGCACGTACTCCGTCACGGCGGAACAAACGGGATTCAAGAAGGCCGCCCGCGCTGGTGTCGACGTCATCGTGAACGCCACTACGCGCGTTGACCTGACCCTGACACCCGGCCAGATTACCGAGACCGTGGAGGTCACCGCGGAAACAGCGCTGCTCCAGACCGATCGCGCCGATGTCGGCCGTAAGATTGAGACGGCCCAACTGGCCAACCTGCCCACCGGATACAACCGCAGCTTTCAGTCCCTGCTGAATCTGGTACCGGGAACCACGCGAGCCTTCGCCCCGCACTCCGAGTTCTTCAACTCCCAGGGGTCGCTTGCCACTCAGGTGAATGGCGTCAGCCGCCTCGGCAACAACGTTCAGTTCGAGGGCGTCGACAATAACCACCGTACGGGCCTGCTGACCATCCTGATACCGCCGATTGAGGCAATTCAAAACGTCGACGTCAGCACCAGTAACTATGAGGCCGAGTTGGGACGTGCCGGCGGAGCAGTGACCAATGTCATTCTGAAGTCCGGCACCAATAACCTGCACGGCGGTCTGTACGAGTTTCACAACAACAGCCACCTCAACGCCCGCGAGACTTTCCAGCCATCCAAGCCGGTAACTACCTATAATTACTTCGGCGGCAATGTCGGCGGGGCGATTATCAAAAACAAGACCTTCTTTTTCGGGGACTACTTACGCATCGCCGATCGCCGCGGCGACGGTTTCATCATCACGGTGCCGTCTGACACCTTCCGCTCGGGCGATTTCAGCACCCAGGCCGCGCGGGTCTACGATCCCGCCACCGGCGACCGCATTACTGGCGCCGGCCGCACCCCATTTCCGGACAACAAAATCCCCACCTCGCGCATCAGCCCCATCGCCACCAAACTCCTTTCCTTCGTTCCCGTGCCGAACATCAACAATAACCTGATCAACAATTACGCCAGTTCCACCACTCGTAAGAAGGACCAGGATTCCTTTGACGTCAAGGTGGATCACCAGCAGAGCGACAAGAACCGCTTTTCCGTGCGGTACAGTTTCCAGCGCCCCGTCGTGACGGATCCCGGCCGCTTCGGCATTTACGGTGGTGGCGGCAAAGGTTTCGCCGCGACCGGCATCAACCGCACGCAAAGCGCCGCGGTCAACTACACACGGTTGCTTTCGCCCACTTTCATTACCGAAGCACGCATCGGCGTCGGCCGCTATAGCAACCGGGCGGAGAATCTGGACATCGGAACCAACGCCTCCGATGCGGTGGGCATCAAGGGCGCCAACCTGGACCGCTGGTCGAGCGGATTGAGCAGCATCAACGTCGGCGGGTACCCCAACCCTTTGGTCGGTTACACCGCCAGCATCCCATGGAACCGGGCAGAGACGAATATCGACCTGGTGAGCAACTGGACCAAGATACAGTCCAATCACACCGTCAAGTTCGGCGTGGACGTCCGCCGTCTTCGGGACGAGTTGTTGCAGACCCAGGACGCCGGCGGCCCGCGCGGTGAGTTCATCTTTGGCAATAACCAGACATCCACATCCGGCGCCTCCGTGCAGGCGCAAGTGAATGGACTGGCGAGTTTCCTTCTGGATACTCCGTCGCAAGTTCAGCGCGACCTGGCGGTGCTGTTCCCGGCTTATCGGGCCTTTATGGTGTTCAGCTATCTCCAGGACAAGTGGCAGGTGAGCCAGAAACTAACGATCGACCTCGGCCTGCGGCACGATTTCTATCCTCCGGCCACGCCGCGCCTCAAAGGCGGATTCTCCAATTACGATCCCGGCACGAATAGCCTTGTGGTGGCCGGGTACGGCAACAATCCGATGAACCTCGGCCGCACGACATACTACACAGGGTTCGCGCCACGTATCGGCTTGGCCTACCGATTGGATCCCAAAACGGTGCTGCGCGCCGGCTTCGGGCTAAGTTGGATTCCTTTCCCGGACAACCAATACGCCTACAACTTTCCCATTAAGCAGACCAATGCTTATCCCAACACCAATACTTTCGGGCAATCGCAATCGCCCACCGGCTCGTTCCTCTCGATGGCCACCGGATTCCCGGCCCCCACGACGGCGGCAATCCCGGACAACGGTATCATCAGTGCCGGCAGCGGGGGACTCCTTTCCTCCGTCTTCAACACCATCCCGAAGGACTATCGCGAAGGTTACATCATCACCTGGAATATGGCCCTGCAGCGGCAGCTTCCCAAGAACTTCACCATCGAGGCCGCATACGTCGCCAACCACACCGTCCGCGCTCCGGCGACTTACAACCTCAACGCATCATTACTGTTCAATTCCGGCTCCAACGGAAAACCGTTGTTCCGTCAGTTCAACAAGAACACCGACGTGAATTACCGGTACACCGGGGTGAGCAACAATTACAACAGCCTCCAGGTGAAACTCGACCGGCGTTTCCATGGCGGCTTTCAGATGACCACGGCATACACACTTGGCCACGCGCTCGGCATGTCCTCCGAGGACGGCGGGCTGTGGAACTATATCCAGCAGAGACGCGGTTATGCCCGTCTCGATTTCGACCGCCGGCATACCTTCGTGCAAAGCTATGTGTACGAGTTCCCGTTCGGCAAAGGCAAGCCGTACCTCACCAGCGGCGTAGGCCGGTGGGTCGCGGGCGGATGGCAGGTGAACGGTGTCCTCAGCCTGATGACAGGCCGCCCCCTCACGCTTGGCACCAACGTTAGCGCCAACACCCCGGGCAGCAGCATCACGCCCGACCTGAAAAGCGAGATCAACATCACCCACGCGGTCGCCGGCACCGCGGGAACAGCCACATGGTTCGATACCACCGGTTGCGTTCCCGTCGTCACGGCTTCATGCTTCGTCCAGCAGCCGCTCGATGCCGACGGCCGGACACCGCACTTCGGCAACCTCGGCCGCAACGCTTTCACTGGCCCGGGCCTCGGGAATCTGGACTTCTCCATCTTCCGCAAATTCGAGATCACCGAGAGGGTGAAGCTCGAGTTCCGCGCCGAATCCACGAACGTCACCAACTCACCGGCATTCGGCAATCCTAACACCACGCTCGGCGACGCCAACTTCGGCAAAATCACCGGCACACTGGCAGGCCTGGTCACCAATCAAGGAGTCGGTGGGACTGGCCCACGGGCGGTCAACCTGGGGTTGAAGCTTACGTTCTGACCGTCCCGCATCCATCAGAACTCGAACCGCGTCACCAACTGCACCTGGCGGTAGCCGCCGATACTGGTGACTTGCCCGAACAGGGCGTTGTTGACATTCGTGTTGATGGCGCCCAGCGTCGAGCGGTTGAACGCGTTCTGGATATCCGCGCGGATCACCCAGCGGTAGCGTTCGCGGTCGATCAGGGACTTGCGGATGACGAAATCCTCGTTGGTAATCCCGAAGCCGCGCAACTGCCCGAAACGCCGGGCGGCGGTGCCAAGAGTAAGTGGAGCGGGCTGCGAGAACATCGACTTATTCAAGTAAGTGTTCGACGCCGCCGCGGTGTTCGCGATGTTGAAAGCGGATTTATCGAAATCCGCCCTCTTCAGGTCGCCCGGCAGAACGTTCACGCGATTGGATCCGCCATTCCAACCGTTGGCGAGCGGCGAGCTCGAAGTGAAGTTGAGTGGCGTGCCATCAATGTAATTCACGATCCCCGACAGGCTCCACCCGCCGATCAAGTGGTTCACCACGCGCGGGGCGGTTCCCAGCAGGGCCTTGCCGCGGCCGAATGGCAGGTCATAAAAAAACGTCACCTTCAAGGCACGTGGCACGTCGCCATTGGTGAACGTTTTCTCCAGTTGGAGGTTGTAGTAATCGAACGGTGCGCTATTATTGCCGGCCATCGAGGAAGTGGTGTTAGTAAGCGCCTTCGACCACACGAAATTGCCATAAACGCTCAGCCCTTTGCTCATCTGGCGGCTGACGGAGAGTTGCAGCGAGTTATAGAACGAGAATCCGCGCGGCGAGCCGTACACCTGCACGGTGCTGTTGCCGGACACCTGTGGGTAAGCTCGAATGCCACTCGCGACCGTGCCGCGGAACCCCGGGTAAGGATAGGCGATGCCGTTCGCCGCCGCCTGCGCCGCGCTGGTAACGGCATTCGTCAGATTGCGGCCATAAGTCGTCAGTGCCGAAGCGGGAATCTGGTTGATCGCCTCGAGTAATCCGTTCCGCAGACTGGTCCCCTTGTTGGCGAGATAGCCGAGGTCCACCACGACGCGCCCGGGGAGTTCGCGCTGCAGGTTCGCGTTCCACTGCTGGATGTATGGGCTCGTGCCGAAGTTGGGGGCGATCATGCCGGGACGGGAGACGTTGCCCCACGAAGGATCCATCGCGGCAGGCACATACCGGTTCGTGGGAAACCCGTTGTCCCAATTGAAGATGCCGGCC
The DNA here is from genome assembly GCA_016213775.1 of Acidobacteriota bacterium. Lineage (GTDB taxonomy): Bacteria > Acidobacteriota > Terriglobia > Bryobacterales > Bryobacteraceae > CADEFT01. The sequence continues at coordinate 6,054 of JACQZR010000050.1, read as the reverse complement.
CAGGGGCGCACGGCGTCGGCCGCCAGGTTGTAAGTGCCGCCCCAGGCCGTGGACGTAGCCTTATTCAGCGGCGTACCGGTGCCACCAAAGTAATTGAACAGATTCGCTTCGTAGATAATTCCATACGCGGCGCGGAAGGACATCTTATTCGTCACCCGGTAGGCGAGCCCGATGCGCGGACCGAAATCGTGGTACGACCTCTTTCCAAAGTAATTGCGGCCGGTACACTTCTGGCAATCACCGGCGAACTCGTATGCACCCTTGAGTCCACTCACTGGATCGATGGCGGCGGTGCTCCAACTGGATAGCCTGTTTCCGACCTCGAATTGCGGCGGCTGCAGCTCCCAGCGCACCCCAAGCTGCACGGTAAGCCGCGGGGTCACCTTGAAATCGTCCTGGTAGAAGAAGGCGTAGTAGCGGACCCGGTCGCCGATGCCGACAGGGTCGTTCCTGCTGCCGGAATTCACCGTCCCCAGCAGGTAACTGGCAAAGGCGTAGCCGGTACGCGTTCCGGCGAATGTCTCCCCGGGAATGGAAGTGGCAAGCGGGGAGAAATTGAAAGACACGCTCTGGCCGGGGATAGAGTTTTCGCGATTGCCGCGAATGTCGATACCGGCCTTCATGAAGTGGCGGCCCTTGGAGAAACTAACGGTGTCCATTGCCCCCCATCCCTCATAAACCTGTAAGCTGGTGTTGGTAAACCCAGGATTATTGAGAGTTACAAATGGTCCGCCGCCCCAGCTCACTTCCGGATAGCCGGTGGTGTGCAGGTTGGCGATGCCCAATTCGGCCGCGCCATCGACGGAGGCCCACAGATTCCGCGTCGGGTTATAAGCGCGATTGTAGGATAGGGTCACGTGATTGAGCAGGCGCGGGGAGATGATCCAGGTTTCTGAAACGCGGCCGAGTTGGTTCACCAGATCCTGCTTCTGCGCGCGCGACAGCGGCCCGCCGTTCTCCTCGGCCTGGTTCCATATCGGGCTGCTTTGCAGCGTAACCCGCGGACGCGCCGTGTAACTGTAAACAGAGGAGAATTTGTGCTGGTTATTGACGTTGTGGTCCACTTTGATCGAGAAGTTATCCTGATCGAATGACGGCTGCGGATTGGCGCGCGAGTATGCGTTGTTCTGCAGCAGATACCGGCCGGAGCCGTCCTTCACCTGGGGCAGGTAATACTTCTCGGAGATCGCGTTGAGGTTGCGGGAGACACGGCTGATGCGCGAGGCCGGCATGCGGTTGCCCGGAAACATATCGCCGATCCAGCGCCCGTTCTCCAACTGTCGGAACGTCGCCGGATCATAGATGGCGCCCTGAAGAACGTCGCGGTTCAGTGCGTCCTTCAGTCCGGTGGAAGGGCCGAGCAGACGGCTGAAATCGCCCTGATAAAACTCGGGCACTGGGTAGGTGAGTGTGGCTGCGCCGGTGCGGCGGTCGCGTTCCCGGTAATGCTCATACGCCGTGTAGAAGAATGTCCTGTTGCGGCCATCGTAGACCTTCGGCAGGTTGACTGGTCCACCAAGGCTGCCGGCATAGTTGAACATCCGCTGGTAGGGGCGCGCCACGCCGCGGGCATTGTTGGCGAAGCCGTTGGAGTTGAATGCTTCGTTCTTCATCCCGCCGTAGCCGCTGCCATGGATGCGGTTGGTGCCGGATTTCATGGTGTAATTGAAAACCGCGCCCTGCGTCCGGCCAAACTCGGCGGAGGTGCCTCCCACTTGCACCTTGAGTTCCTCCAGCGCTTCCATCGATGGCGAGTTTTCGCCGGCGAATCCCGAAAGGTAAGTCGCGGTACTGGCCCCGTCAATGAGGGTTTCCTTGGCGAAGTTGGTGGAGCCGTTAATGCGCATGTCCCACGAATCGCCGCTGATGCCGGGCATGATCTTACCAGGCAGATTGTCCGGAAGGCGTCCGCCATAGGGAATCGGGAGCGCGGAATTCAGCAGGTTCTGCCCGGAGAACGCCGAGGCAACTTGCGGGGTTTCGGTCTGGATCATCGCCGGCGCTTCGTTCACCGACACCGTCTCGCTGACAGCGCCGATTTCCAGGACGGCGTCGACGCGGACCACGTCGGTTGCGCGAATTTGGATATTATTGCGGACCAGTTTCTTGAAACTCGGTGCTTCAAAGGTGACTGAGTAAACCCCGGCCGGAAGCGTCGGCATGTGGTATTGGCCGATACCGGTTGTCCCCGTCTGGTAAGTGGCCTTGGTGCCGGTGTTGACGATGGAGATATGAGCTCCGGGGACGACAGCCCCGCTCGAATCGGTGACTGTTCCTGTAAGTGCGCCGCGATCGAGCTGCGCGTCACACGGCACGGCGGCGAGCAGCAGCATCAGGAAATACAGTGTTTTAGGCATGAAAGAGACTCATCTGGATAACGTTTGATGGTAGACGGTTCGGACAACCGGCGCCGCGAAATTAACGCGAGAATCCGTCCGCGACAAGCGCCGAAGCACCCTCCGCCTGGCGGCTGAGATGCAGCAGACGCGCAGCCACTTGCTCCGGCGGCAAGCTAGCCAGTTGCTCAATCTCCAGAGTCAGCGCGAGAACCGCCCCGTGCCAGTCGGACGGCGGTCCGGCGGAAACCGGTTGCGCATCGGTCACCACGAGCAGCGCGGCGGCTTGCTTCAAGTTCGACCGCAACGCCGCGAGGTGCTCTTCAAGAATCCGCCGGAACTGCGCACGCAACTCGGCGGAGGCGGCCGTGATCTCGAGGGCGCTGTATCCATCGATGTGACGCCGCAGTGCCCCGGCGTCGCCGGCGATGGCCTCGAGCAGCGAAGCAAGACTAATGGTCTGAGCTTCCGGCAGGCGTAGCCGCTCGACGATGGCGCGCGAGAGCCCGCCGGGTCGCGGCGTACCGGTGCAGAGTCCCGCGCGGTGCGCCGAGAGGTGCGCGACCAGCGCCGTGCGAAGCAGATCGGCGGGATCGGCCGGCTGTGGCTCGGGCAATGACGGCGCGGGTTCCAACACCGTGGGTTGTGGCAGCACTACCGCTTCCACGGCCGGCGCGGACGCAGTGGCCGGCGGATGCTGGAAGAAATCGGGCGGCATCGAATCATACGAGAGCAGGTGGTACTCCATCTCGTCGATCTCGTATCGCTCCGTGCCGGCATTGGTCTTGACAGTGAGTTCCTGCGCGACAGGCCGCCAATCCGCCGTCCGCAGAGTGAGCGCTGAGGAGACGACGGAGTCGCCGCCGCCAGGAGCGGGCTGCGCGCGCACAACCACGCCCTCGCGGCCATCTTGCAGACTGGTGCGCCGCACCTGGGCGCCCGCGGTTTGCCGCAAGCGACACCATTGCGAAAAGACCGCGGCGGATAGCGGCCTGTCCGGATCCATACCGCTGCGGGCGAAAACTGCGCGAAGCTGCTCCACCAGCGGGGCACTGCCGTTCGACGTATGATGGCGCATGCGCTCCGGGCGAGACGCCCGCCACACGTCCCACACCACCGATTGCGCGGCTTGCCGGCCGGCGGACGTATGGCGCACACGCAACCTCCGGTGCACCACTGGCCGCAGCACCGCATCGGACTCGACAGATTCGGCGCGGCGCGCCCGTTCGAGTAGTTCGTCGGCGGTGGCAGCCGGTCGGTTGGGGAGCTGAAGGAGCAAGACGGCGGCGACAGCAGCGGCGATCCCGCCAATCGTCACCACGCGACGCCAGCCAGGCGGCGCAGGCGTCGACGTCACCGGCATTGACCGCACCCGCTGCTGCAATTGACGCCAGACCACGTCCTCCGGCGGCAGCACAGCCGGCTGGAAAACGGTTTCGCGCACATAGAACTCGACGTCGCGCTGCAACTCGGCCAGTCGCGCGCGCAGTTCCCAGGACGCCGCAAGCCGGCATTCCATGTCCGCACGAGCCTCCGGAGAGAGCTCGCCGTCGAGGTAGGCCATCAGTTGTTCCTCAGCCGGCGTTCTCATTGCGGCCTCCCGGATCAACCTTGTTGGTCAACTGTTCATGCACCTCGCGGAAACGCCGCAAGGCCCGTGTCAACGTGGGCCCGATGGATTCCCGGTTCAATTCCAGGATCCGCGAGATTTCGGCGTAGGAAAAACCGGCCAGGCGGAGCCTGAGGATCTCGCGCTGTTTGGGTTCCAACTGCAGCAGGGCCGCCCGGGCGAGACGGCGATTCTCGCGGCCCAGCGCCACCTGTTCCGGCGTCTGCGGCATCGGGATGACTTTCCCCGCGCGCTCATCATGCCGTTCGCGCACGTTGCGGCGCCGCAGCATGTCGATGACGAGATTGCGCGCAAGACGGAACAGTAGCGCGGGGCGGTCGTGTTCGGCTGCGTGGGCGGCACCCATGCTCCACAGACGCAGAAAAGACTCCTGCACGATCTCGACGGTATCCTCCATGCTGCCCGACAGGCCAAGCACGTAACGGCTCAGCGGGGCATACTGCTCGCGGAACAGCGCCTCGAACTTCGTGATGTCAGCGTCACTGCGCATCGGCTGGATAACATATGATAACGTTCGGTGGATCGGTTTTCGGACATAACGCGCAAGGAGGTAGTGGAATGGCCGCAGGTGGTGCTGCAGTAGCCGCGATGATTCAAGCAGTGAAGGCGTCGGGAGTGATCGTCCGGGTGGAGCCGGGGGAGTTTCAGAAGCTGCTGAGGCGGGAAGCGAACCCGCTGGTGGTCACCGCCACCGGGGGACTGTTCTCCAGGAATTACCAATACCTGTTCAGTCACAAGGGACTGGCGTTTTATACCAAGTCTGCCGAACAACTGACGCTTCCGCGCGAGACGGAGTTGGTGAACGCCTCGAGGATCTGGATTCCCGGCTAGTCGCGCGCCTATTCCGGGCGGCGCCAACTGGGAATAAACTCAGGAACGCTCTCGGGATTGATCTGGTACTCGTCGGTCCGGCTGGGGCGCGAAACCTTCTTTTCCTTGGCTTTCCTGGATCGGGGCAAGAGAGTCGTGATCAAGGCAACGGAAACCGAGAAGAGGACAGTTGCACCGGCGATCAAGATCAGTTCCATGTGCTCATCCTACCCCTCAGGTCCTGCCATGTCGATAGGAAGATGGTTCCAATCGATGGTACAAAAGGGGGATATATTACCGCACGAAGTAGACACTGATTTCCACCACGATATCGGTCTTACGATAGGGCGGAGTTGGTCCACTTGGCCTGAAACGCGTTTAATATTGATGCATTCGGCTGAACGGATTGCCCCCCCTGGAAGCGCGGTCACGTTCACGGCGTAGCCTTGCTCACGAGAGGGCATACCGGAGCACCCTGTGGCGGAGGGCACCGCGATGGTGCGCGCGGCCGCGGCCGTCATCCGGGGCGAAATGAGGGTGCCATCGGCTGTTATTGAAGCAAGCGTGGTACTAAGGTAGTCAACTTAGTACTTAGTAGGAGCCTTAGCTCAATTGAGTAATTGTAATGCAATTGTAATAATTCCCTGGCAGGCTTGAGTCATGAACCAGCGGCTCGTTTGCTCCTCTTTTTGCACCTTGTTGTGCCAAGTGGTGTTTTGTCAGGATGCGGCCATCAGTTCGTTGCGGGACGCCGAGCGGCTGCACGCCCAGGGGAATTATGAGCAGGCCGTGACGGCTTATGACCGCGCACTGAAGGAGAAGCCGAAGCTGTTTGAAGCCCTCGTGGGGAAGGGCCGCGCGCTAATCAAGTTAGGAAAGGGCTTGCACGCGCTGGAGACGTGTAATGAAGCGGTGAACGAGCGCCAGAGCGCAGTAGCCTTTGCCTGCCGCGCGGAAGCTTATGGGAGGCTGGGGGTGGACCAGGGTTCGCAGGCGGACTGGGTTCAGGCGGCCCTTTCCGACTGGCAGGCGGCACTGCGGTTGGACCCGTCGCTGCGCGAAGCCCATCGCACATTGGCCGGTCTGTTCTGGAGAAGGGGCCAGAAGGCGGAAGCCATTGAGGAAATGAAGTTCCATCTAGGAGCCTGTCCGAGAATTTGCCCTGACCTCGCCTTTTCCGCTGGCATCTGAAACAGAACCGGCCCATAATGTTTTATGGGAAAAAGCTACCGGCCCTACTACCCGGACGAGGAGTTGTTGCTGCCTCCCAGCCTCCGC
>JACQZR010000049.1 GCA_016213775.1 Acidobacteriota bacterium | reverse complement strand
ATGATCGGTGTACCTTCGTTTCCGGGGAGGGAGCGGATTTGCCGTGAGGCATCAATGCCGTTGACGCCGGGCATCTGGAGGTCCATCAGGATCAGGTCGTAACGGCGGCGGCTGGCGGCGCGGATAGCTTCCTGGCCGGAGCCGGCGCATTCGACCAGATAATCGCCGCGTCGAAGAACATGAGTGAAGATACGCTGGGCAACTTCATTGTCCTCGACTAATAGGATGCGGGCGGCGGCGCTGGACTCGTTGAGTTCGGTGACTGGATTCATCACCGAATGTGCTTCACTCAGTTGGAACGGGATCTCGACGGTGAAGGTGGAGCCTTGGCCGCCTGTGGATTCGGCTGAGATTTTGCCACCCATGAGGGTGCAGAGGCGTTCGACGAGCGCCAGGCCGAGGCCGAGCCCGGAATAGGTACGGGACAGGCCGTTGTCGAGCTGGCGGAAGGAGTCGAAGATGTGCGCCAGTTGATCGGCCGCAATGCCGATTCCGGTGTCGCGCACGTGGAAGCGGAGACGTGCCAAACCCGGGCTGAGGTGAGCGGAGACGACTCGCAATTCGACTTCGCCCTGCGGGGTGAATTTCACTCCGTTGGAAAGCAGGTGCGAGAGGACTTGACGAAGCCGGAGCGCGTCGCCGAGGACGATCTCTGGAACGCTCTGGTCGATTGTGGCAAACAAATGGACGCCTTTAGATTCCGCCTTGTGCTGATGCTCGGCGATGGCGGAGCTGACGACTTCAGCGATGTGGCACTCGGATTCCTCCAAGCGCACGCGGCCGGAGCTCAAGGCTGAGTATTCGAGGGTTGCGTTCAGAACTTCAAACAGAGTTTCGGCGCAGGAGCGAGCGGCGGTGACGTATTCGCGCTGCTCTTCGTCGAGCCCGGTTTCGAGCAGAAGGTCTGTCATTCCCATGATGCCGCTGAGAGGGGTACGGATCTCGTGATTGAGTACGGCGAGGAAGCGGACCTTGAGAGCGGAGAAATCGTCGGTGGCGCGGAGGCCTGGTTGGGAGGGATCGTCGAGAGTTGGCACGATATCCGCAAGACCGCTGAGGCGGGCGCTGCCAGGGACTGGGTGCACTACAGCCGAGTGCTTTCCGTTGATCGGGGATGCATCCAGATCGGGGGGCGGATCGAGTGCGCGTGACCCACCGAGTGCAGCGCTAATGTCGCTGGGCCGAAAATCGGAGGCGTTACCCCAATGGCTCATTCCTGACACTCTCATCGACATTGCGGCAGACGAAGTTTAGCCGGAAACTGAAAGAATCGCTGAATCGAGCCGGCGGGATGGTTGGGCGGTCAGCGATCTAGGGTGAGAGCCTTAAGCACAGCTAAGGCCGCGCCTTCGGTTATCGACGCTCTTGCGCGCCCCATCCCCTCACGCCAATCCTTTGCTATACCCGCAACCACCAACGCGGCTGCGGCATTTACCAGAACAATGTCCAGGCGGGGGCCTTGCTCGCCACTGAGGACGGCGCGGGCGATAGCAGCGTTGGCAGCCTTGTCGCCGCCTCGCAGCGCGGCCGCATCCGCTACGGGAACGCCGAAGTCCGCCGGTGTGATGGTGCGGTGGTGGACTTGGCCGGCGTTCACCTCCCACAGCGATGTGGCTCCAGTGGTAGTGATCTCGTCCATCCCATCCGAGCCGTGAACGACGAAGGCACGCCGGACCGGGAGACCGGTGAGCGCCTGTGCCATCAGCGTGGCTGCGGCGACGGAGGGGGCTCCGATCAACTGATATTGAGCGCCCGCGGGGTTGGTGAGCGGTCCTAAGAGGTTGAAGGCTGTGCGCAACTTCAACTCAGCGCGGGCAGGCTGGGCATACTTCATGGCGGGATGAATCAGGGGAGCAAACAGGAAGCCGAAGCCAACCTCGGTGATGGCGCGGGCGGCCTGATCGACGGGCATTGGTACCGGGACCCCCAACTCTTCCAGCAGGTCGGCGCTTCCGCACTGGCTGGAAAGCGAGCGGTTGCCGTGTTTGGCGACCCTGACTCCGGCACCGGCGACGACGAAGGCGGCAATTGTGGAGACGTTGAAGGTACCACCTCCATCACCGCCGGTGCCACAGGTATCAATAAGTGGGCTATTGCATTCGAGGTGGACGGGAGTGGCCTGTTCGCGCATCGCCAGGGCGAATCCGAGTATCTCTTCGGCAGCTTCGCCACGCATTCGAAGAGCCACGAGAAAACCGGCGATTTGGGCGGTGGTGGCCTCGCCGGCGAGAATGTGCAACATGGCTTGGCGGGCTGCTGTGTGGGAAAGTGTTTCGCCGGCGACGACGCGATGCAGGTAGTCCAGGAACGGCATGATATATTGAGTATTCGACCCTCGAAATACTAACACAGGCGCAAAGGCGAACACAGGTCCCAATCCGATGAAGATTCATGAATATCAGGCCAAGGCGCTCTTGGCCCAATACGGAGTCCCTGTGCCAAAAGGCAAGGTTGCATTCTCCGTGGACGAGGCCGTTGCCGCGGCTGAAGAGCTCGGCGGAAGCGTTGTCGTGAAGGCACAGATTCACGCGGGCGGACGCGGTAAAGGTGGCGGCGTAAAGCTGGCTAAGAGTGCCGCGGAAGCGCGCGAACACGCGTCCAGGATACTGGGAATGACGCTGATTACGCACCAGACGGGACCGGAAGGGCGGGTAGTGAAGTGCCTCCTGATTGAAGAGACATTGCCAATTGAGCGCGAACTCTATCTCGGCATCGTGCTCGACCGGGCGATTGGCAAGTGCGTCTTCATGGCATCGGCTGCCGGCGGCATGGACATTGAGGAAGTTGCGGCGCACACGCCGGAGAAGATCCTGAAAGAAGCGATCACGCCGGGCATGGGATTGGAGGCGTTTCAGGCGCGCAAACTGGCGTTCGGGATGGGCGTGCCGGCAACAGCGGTGAACGGCGCCGTAGCTGCGATGATGGCGCTGTGGAAAGCGTATGAAGGTCTCGATGCGACGCTGGCGGAGATCAATCCGTTTATCCTGACGAGCGATGGCCGGACGATCGCGCTGGATGCCAAGATCACGCTCGATGACAACGCGCTCTATCGCCACAAGCACCTCATTGAACTGCGGGATCTGAACGAAGAAGATCCGCTCGAGGTGGAGGCGTCCAAGTTCAGCCTCAACTACATCAAGCTGGACGGCAACATTGCGTGCATGGTGAACGGCGCGGGACTTGCCATGGGAACGATGGACATTATCAAGTACGCGGGCGGGAGTCCGGCGAACTTCCTGGATGTCGGCGGCGGGGCGAACGCCGAACAGATCAAGAATGCGTTTCGCATCCTGCTGGGGGATGCGCATGTGAAGGCGGTGCTGATCAACATTTTCGGCGGCATTCTTCGCTGCGACACGCTGGCTAGCGGCGTGGTGGAGGCGGCGCGCGACCTGCATGTGCAGGTTCCGATCGTGATCCGTATGGAAGGCACAAACGTGGAGCGGGGCCGTCAGATCCTGAAGGATTCGGGGTTCAACTTCACGGTGGCCGATGGAATGAAAGACGCAGCCGAGAAAGTGGTGAGGTTGGCGCAATGAGCGTACTGGTGAACAGGAACACGCGACTGATCGTGCAGGGATTCACGGGCAAAGAAGGCACCTTTCACGCAACGCAGAGCATCGCCTACGGGACCAACGTAGTGGGCGGTGTGACGCCGGGCAAGGGCGGAGGGGAGCATCTGGACAGGCCGGTGTTCCATACGGTGTCGCAGGCAGTGAAGGAGACGGGCGCCAACGCGACTGTTATCTTTGTGCCGCCGCCGTTTGCGGCGGAGGCCATCATGGAAGCGGCGGATGCGGGCATCGCGCTGGTGGTGTGCATCACCGAGGGCATTCCGGCGTTGGACATGGTGAAGGCGTGGGCCTTTTTGAAGGGCCGGAACACGCGGCTGATCGGGCCGAACTGCCCGGGCATCATCACTCCCGGCGAATGTAAGATCGGCATCATGCCGGCACACATTCACCTGCCGGGCCATGTGGGCGTGGTATCGCGCTCGGGAACGCTGACGTACGAGGCGGTGGGCCAGTTGACGAAGCTGGGGCTTGGGCAGAGCACGTGCATCGGCATTGGCGGGGACCCGATCATCGGGACGACCCATACGGATGCGTTGCGGCTGTTCAACGAAGATCCCGATACGCATGCCATCGTGATGATCGGCGAGATCGGCGGCGACGCGGAGGAGAAGGCCGCGGAATATGCAAAGGCGCACGTGAAGAAGCCGGTTGTCGGATTCATTGCCGGGCAGACAGCGCCCCCGGGACGGCGCATGGGTCACGCCGGGGCTATCATATCCGGCAGTTCGGGGAAAGCCTCCGATAAGATGAAAGCCATGGAGGAGGCGGGAATTACAGTTTGCGAAACTCCCGCCGAAATTGGCGAAAAAATCAAACAAAGGTTAGGACTCTAACGAGTTTTTATGGAACGTACATTCGCAATTATAAAGCCAGACGCGGTTGCCAACGGCCGCGCCGGGGCGATTCTGGCGGAGATTGAGAAGGCCGGGTTCCGCATTTGCGCGATGCGCATGGCGCGGTTAGGCCGCCATCAGGCAGAGGGCTTCTATGCCGTTCACAAGGAACGCCCTTTCTTTAATGGACTGATTGACTTCATGACGGAAGGTCCGGTGGTGCTGCTGGCGTTGGAAGCTGACGATGCGATTAAGAAATGGCGGGAAACGATGGGAGCTACTAACCCCGAGAAAGCCGCCGATGGGACCATTCGGAAGCGCTTTGGCACTAATATTGAACGCAATGCCACGCATGGATCGGATGCTCCGGAAACGGCGGCTTTCGAGCTGGCGTACTTCTTCACCGGCTACGACCTGATGTAAGTTGCCGCAGCGGCATTAATGCAGCGTCAACGGACTCCTGCAAAGACGGATGGCAGTACCTGGTCCTTGAGAGCGTCTTTGTCCTCCACAAGCCCGGTGCTGGAAAGATCGTATTCTTCCCAGGGGTCGTTGCTGAGGTCGTACAACTCGTATTTCAGAGCAGAGCACGAGTTAGAATCGTTAGTAGCCTGATTGTAGTCCCTGAGGATGAGCTTGATGGTCTTCCCATTCCGATTGGCCGCCACCGCCACGTCCCAGGAGCAGGAGCCATCGTATCTATCCGGCCGGTACTCCGCGAAAATAAACTCCCGCTGCGGCGAGGGCGTGGCGCTTCCCAGGTAAGGGACCAGGCTCACCGAGTCATGGCCGGTGCTGACATCGGCATTCCCGATCTCCGCGCACGTAGCGAAAATGTCCAATGTCTGGGTCAGGGCGGCCTCAAAGCGGCCGGGGGACACGATACGTCCCGAGCCAGGCTCCTGGGATCCCGGGTTCAGGTATGCGTAGCCATCGGCAATAATGAGCGGGACCTTAATGCCGCCTTCGTAGACGGTGTCCTTAGAGTGAGCGGCGTCAAAGTGGTCACTGATCGCTCTGCCGCCCTCATAAGCCGGCGTGCCGTTGTCCCCCATGAAGATGATCGTCGTATTGGCCAACACATCCGGGGAAATGCCGGCGAGCAGGTCTCTGACGGAAATATCCAGGTGTTCGAGCATCGACCGGTAATAAGACTGCTTAGAAGTTGACGTGCGAAGCCCGTAGTCACTGGGTGAGGGACTCTCCCATGGGGAGTGAGGGGAGTTGAATGCGACGGTGGCCATCCAGGGGTCGGCCTGCTGTTGAATCCAATCCAATGCGTCCTTCGCAGTCACGGTAGTCGCATATGTCGCTTCGGATGCACAAGTGCTGCCGGAGGCATCCTCCACAGTCCTGTTCCAGTTTGTGTAGTGATCCAGGTCGCCGCCCATGGCGCCGCGGAACCTGTCCCAGCCGAAATGGACGGGACCTCTCCGTAGGGGCGACGACGAGCGAGGCGCGCAAACATCCGCCCCTCCGAGGTGCCACTTGCCAAACAGAGCATTGGCGTAGCCCGCGTTGTGCAGGACCTTGGCAATCGTTGCGGTGTCCGCGCCCTGGATGGTTTCGGGCAGAACCGCTCGTAGCGGCCGGTAGACTCCATGCCGGAAGCAATGATTGCCGGTATAGAGACAGGCGCGAGTAGGCGAGCAGACGGGGCTCGACCAGGCGTTGAGAAACGTGACGCCGGCTTGTCCGAGCTTTTCAACCGTATCCATTCTCGTGAACGGGTTGGTTGCGGTCTCGGAGACGGTGATGGGGTGGCTCGTCGACTTGTAGTAATCGACGTACCGTGGGATCTGGTCTACACCAACGTCATCGGCGATGATGAGGAGGATATTCCGTTTCTTCGTGTCTCCCGGAACGGAACCTTGTTGACTATCCGCCACGGCTGTGAGTAGCGGGGCCAGTGTCGCTCGTAAGAACATGCGTCTGTTCATCTTTGCTCCTCCTGTGTCCTATTAAGAAGGGCCAATGTTAGGGCGGCATGTATAGAACCGGGAGAATTGTTAGAACAGTGTAAGATTGCTAGGAGTTTGCGGCATTCTGATGTATTAAGGAAGAGAGCGATGCAGGCTGAACCATACGCACCAATGCGGATCTTACTGGTAGAGGACGACGTCCGGCTCTGCCGCCTGGTGAAGGATTATCTGGAGGGCATGGGCTATGCCGTGGCGCTTGCGCACACCGGTCCGGCGGGGTTGGAGGTCGCGCTGAAGCAATCGTTCCATGCAATCATCCTCGACGTAATGCTGCCGGGTATGGACGGTTTCGAGATTCTACGGCGTTTGCGGGTCCATTCGACGGTGCCGGTGCTGATGCTGACGGGACGCGGGGAGGAGGCCGACCGCATCGTGGGTCTCGAGATGGGGGCGGATGATTATCTGCCAAAAACGTTCTCCACGCGAGAGCTTCTCGCGCGGTTGAGGGCAGTCCTCAGACGGTCTGTCATCACCGAGTCGCAACAAGCTGACCAACGCAACGCTCCGGTGGCGATTGGGGACCTGTTCATCGATCCGTCCGCGCACGTGGTAATGCTTGCGGGAGAGACGCTCATCGTGACGCGGCAGGAGTTCGACCTATTGCTCAGTCTGGCGCGTTCCAGCGGGCGGGTGAAAACGCGCGAGCAATTGCTGCTGGAAGTCGCTGAACGGGATTTCGAAGTGTTTGACCGGTCCATCGACGTTCTGATTGCATCACTGCGCAAGAAGTTGGGTGACGACGCGAAGGCGCCGCGCTGGATCGAAACGATTCGGGGCGTCGGCTACACGATGAAACGCCCACAGGAGACCTGATGGCCTACAAGAGCAAGCGATGGTCCCTTGCCCCGCGAATTCTGGGGCTGGCGATGTTGAATCTGCTACTGATTGGTTTCGTCCTCGCGATTTTCGCGCAATGGATGTTCGGCCTCAACATCGAGTCCATCGCGTTGGGGCCCTCTCGAGCCCGGATCAGCGCGATCGCAAATGACGTTCAAGGGAGTCTCGATCTGGAGCCGCGCACGCAATGGAGCGGCGTGCTGGCAAAGTACGCTGAAAAGCACGAAGTCGATTTGTTTCTGGTCGGCCCGGAGGGACGAGTATCGCTCACCGGTGTACACGTCCAACTGCCGGAGAAACTGCTCAAAAGGATGGGCGGGTCATCCTCCAAGGGATATGGAAGGCCTGGCGAGAGGCGCGGTCCGCCTTTCGGAGATGACCAGCGCCATGGGCCTCCGCAAATCACTGATTCCGGGTTTGTCCCTCGAGGTGGATTTCCCGCCGTCGAGAAATCCTTCTTTGTGGTGACACGTGCACCGTTGTCCTATTGGGTTGGAGTGAGGATTCCCGTCAATGGGCCAAATGGGGAAAAGGGCCGGCCGGCCGTGCTGTTGTTGCGGACGCACTCCATTCTGAATCGAACGTTATTCTTCGAGTGGCGTTCGCTGATGTGGTTGGGCCTGGCGCTGGCCGCTGTGGCGCTGTTGTGCTGGCTGCCGTTTGTGCACGGAGTGACACGTTCCATTCACGAGATGGCCGGCGCGACTGAAGAAATCGCTCAGGGCCGGTTTGGTACCAAGGTGAGCCTGCAACGGCAGGACGAACTCGGCCATCTGGGCGAGCAGATCAACCGGATGGCGCTGCGGTTGGAAGGGTTCGTGAAGCATCAGAAACGATTTCTGGGCGACATCGCACACGAGTTGTGTGCGCCGATCGCGCGGATCCAATTCGCGTTTGGAATTCTCGAACAAAAAGCCAGTGAGGTGGAGGAACCGCATCTGGCCGTGCTGCGGGACGAAATCCAGGAGATGTCCAGCCTGGTAAACGAACTCCTGATGTTTGCCAAGGCGGGTATGCAGCCTTCCGATACGCCTCTAGTATCCGTCGGACTGGATCCAGTCGTCCGCAACGCCGTTTCCCATCAGTTGCCGGGAACCGGAGCGATCCAGGTATCTATTCCACCGGAGATAACGGTGGTCGCCTACGAGCCGTATCTGCTGCGCGCAATTTCCAACCTGCTTCGCAACGCGCTGCGGTACGCCGGGGCGAGCGGGCCGATACTGATAGCAGCGCGGCGCGAAGCCAATCGAGTGCTGCTTACCGTGACGGATTGCGGGCCAGGCTTGCCTGAAGAAGCGATCGAGGATGTATTTGCGCCTTTTTACCGGCCGGAACTGGCACGGAGTCCTGACACTGGCGGGGCCGGCCTCGGACTGGCCATCGTAAAGAGCTGTATCGAGGCATGTCATGGAACGGTTGCATGCCGCAATCGGGAGCCATCCGGCCTTGAGGTGACGATTTCCCTCGCCGCGAGCAAAGGGTGATGTCGCTGCTACCCCAACCGCGCGTAGCCGCTCCCGAAATAGACCAGGGGCTCGCCACCCTCCACCGCCGCATGAACGGCTTCGCCAATCACAATCGTGTGATCCCCCGCCACGATCAATTGCGTCCGCGCACACTCCAGCACCGCCACCACGCCCTGCAACAGCGGCGTTCCATGCGGACCCGCTACCCAATCCACGCCCGCAAAGCGGTCGTCCGGACGTGTCGCAAAACGAGTGGAGAGGTGCTCCTGCGTGGCATGCAAAATGTTGATCGAGAAATGACTCGCCTCGCGAAACACATTCAACACCGCCGCACGGTTGTCGATACAGAGTAAGACCAGTGGCGGGGTCAACGAAACCGAGGTGAACGAGTTGATGGTGAGCCCGTGTGGAACGCCCGCGGGGTCGCATGCCGCTGCAATCGCCACGCCGGTAGCGAACTGCGCGCAGGCGCGCCGGAACTCGCCAGGGTCCACTCGCGAAACGTCGGTTGTTGATGAAGTTCTCGATTGCGTGCTTGACAAGGCTATAACTTCAATCCTATCATGAGGTTTGCTGAACGAGCCGCAGTGCGGAGCCTTTCCGCTATCCTCAAGTGCGGCGCCGGAGGGACTGTGATTAAGCTCGATATCATCAATGAAGTCGTGAACCGCACTGGGATCACCAAAACCAAGGCCGAAATGGCCGTGGAGACGGTCTTCGAGTGCATGAAGCGGGCCCTCGGGTCAGGAGAACGCATCGAGCTGCGCGGCTTCGGCATCTTCAACGTTCGCCCTCGGAAGACGGGCATCGGCCGCAACCCGCGCACCGGCGCAGAAGTCGCCATCCCGCCGGGCAAAGCCGTCCGTTTCAAACCCGGCAAAGAGCTGCAGACGCTGCAGTAGGGCAGTGGCTTCCGGAGATTATCCGCCCTTTCCGTATCCATCCGCGGGGCTTGACGGGCTCGGCCGCCGCCGTCAGTGGTTCCTTCCGGTGCGGGCACGGCTCTGGCTGCACATCGTGCTCTTCCTTCTCACCATCGCGAGCACCACTTTCGTCGGGGCCCGCATCGTCGAGAATTTCCAGCAGAACCGGCCATCGTTCGACCTCGAGGCCGACCTCGCCGCTTGTGTCGAAATCGCGCGCGATCCTTCCCGTATTGTCGCCGGAATTGCCTTCTCCGCGCCGCTTCTGCTGATTCTTCTCGCCCACGAACTTGGTCACTACATCGCCTGCCTCCACTACGGTCTGGACGCCACCCTGCCGTTCTTCCTCCCGGCGCCGACGTTCATCGGAACCCTGGGAGCGTTCATCCGCATCCGTTCGCCAATCTACTCGCGGCGCGAGCTTTTCGATGTCGGAGTCGCGGGCCCCCTCGCGGGATTCCTGTTCATCATTCCCGTTCTCGGCATAGGTATGGCCTTCTCCAAAGTGATTCCGGGGATCGCCGATCAAGGCGACCTTGTCTTTGGCAGCCCGTTGCTCATCCGGCTCCTGGAAGCCGCCGCATTTCCCGGCGTGTCGCCGCACGACATTTACCTCCACCCGATCGCGCGCGCCGCGTGGGTGGGCCTGTTCGCCACTGCGCTGAACCTGCTTCCCCTCGGCCAGCTCGATGGCGGCCACATCCTCTATACCGTTGTGGGGGATCGCTTCCGTCCTATCTCACGAATCTTCTGGATCTGTCTCCTGCCGCTCGGTCTTCTCTACTGGCCGTGGTGGATCTGGGCTGCCCTCTTCGCCGTTCCCATCCGCCGCCGCAGCGGTGTAGCCGGCGTCCCCGCCACCTGGACGTTCTTCTACTTTCTGCGCCATCCCGCCATCTTCGATCCCATTCCGCTTGGGCAGGGAAGAACGCGGACGGTCTGGTTGAGTATCATCGTGTTTGTGTTATCGTTCATGCCGGTGCCGATCGCGACGGCGGCCTGAGGACTCGCATGCAAATCTCCGCCACGATCATCACCAGCAACGAGGAGCACAACATCGCCCGTGCCATCGAAAGCCTCCGTTGCTGCGATGAAATCGTCGTCGTCGACAGCGGCTCCAGCGACCGCACAGTGGAGATCGCCCGAAAACTCGGCGCCCGTGTCATCGAAACCATCTGGCGCGGCTACGCACAACAAAAAAACTTCGCCGCCGGGCAGGCTACCCACGAATGGATCTTCTCCATCGATGCCGACGAGGCGTTGAGCGAAGCCCTCGAGGCCGATGTCTGGCTACTAAAGAAACATGGCCCGAAGTTCGATGCTTACACCATGCCCCGCATGGCGCAGTACATCGGCAAGTGGATTCTCCATTCCGGTTGGTATCCCGACCGCAAGGTCCGTCTCTACCGCCGCGGCAAAGCCCAGTGGGTGGGCGAATTCGTGCATGAGAGCGTCCAGGCCAGCGGCACTGTCGGCCATCTCGATTCCAATCTCCTTCACTACACCTGCCAGTCGCTGTCGGAACACATCCGCACCATGGACAGCTACACCACTCTTGCCGCTGAGGAACTCGTCTCGCGCGGCAGAAAGGTTTCCTGGCGCAACCTCGTTGTCGATCCGCTCTGGACCTTCTTCAAAACCTATTTCCTGCAGCGCGGATTTCTCGATGGTCTCGAAGGCCTCGCCATTGCCTGGATGGCTGCCATTTATACATTCCTCAAGTTCGCCAAGGCGCGCTACATGAGTCCGGGGCGCGCTTGATGGAGAAGATCCCGGTTCTGCATTTGGACGCCGGCCGCGAAATGCGCGGTGGTCAGTGGCAGGCCCTTTACCTCATGGTAGGGCAGAAGACCATCGGTCTTGAACCGCGCCTGCTCGCTCCTTCAGACTCTCCTCTCTTTCGCGAAGCGACACAACGCGGCATCCCGACACGTTCGCTCTCGCTATGGGCCATCCGGGCGGAATCGAAACAATGCCGCATTACGCACGCCCACGACGCCCGCTCCCATACCTGGGCGGTGCTGGCCGCACGCGGCAAAGTGGTAGTGTCGCGCCGCGTGGCCTTCCCAGTGAAGCAAGGTTGGTTCTCGCGCTGGAAGTATTCCAAGGCCCATCTTTACCTCGCCGTCTCCGAATACGTGGCCCGCGAACTGATCAACGCCGGCATCGAAGCCGCGCGCGTCCGCGTCGTTCCCGACGGCGTCCCCGTCGAGACGGCGGTGAAGCAGGCCGGCAGCCAGCTCGTTGCACCGTTGTGGCATGATCCCGCCAAAGGTGACGCACTCGCCCGCGCCGCCGGACAACTCGCAGGCTGCAACATTACCTTCTCAGAAAACCTCGCCGCCGACCTGCCCAACGCCCGTGCCATGCTCTACCTCACGAAGCTGGAGGGGCTCGGATCCGGAGCCCTGCTCGCCATGTCCCACGGCGTCCCCGTCATCGCCAGCCGCGCTGGCGGACTACCGGAAATCGTTCGCGACGGCGTCAACGGACTGCTCGTCGAAAACCAACCCGAATCCGTCGCCGCCGCCATCCGCCAACTCATGGACAATCCACCTCTCGCTGCACGCATGGGCGAAGCAGGCCGTCAGATTGTCCTGGAAGGCTATACACTGGCGCACCTCGCTCTGCGCACATACCACGAATACAAACTGGTGCTCGCATGATGGTTCTCGAAATCCTTGCCGCCGCCTTCCTGGGACTGCTGATCGGCAGCTTTCTCAACGTGTGTATCCACCGCCTGCCGGAGGACGAATCGTTACTTCAGCCGGCGCGTTCCTACTGCCCGCACTGCCGCGCGATGATCGCCTGGTACGACAACATCCCGGTGCTGAGTTACATCCTCCTGCGCGCCAAATGCCGTGCCTGCGGGGCGTCCATATCGTGGCGTTATCCGCTCGTCGAAGCAATCACGGGCATCCTGTTCGGGGCCAGCGTCTATGTGCACGGGTGGAATTGGATGGGCCTCAAGCATTGCATATTCGCTGCGATTCTTGTTGACCTTGTTTTCACCGATCTGGAAACGTACATCCTGCCTGACGAGTTCACGCTCGGCGGGTCGGTGGTGGGGTTGGTGATGGCGGCGCTCGCTCCCGCCAACACCCGTTTTTTGGCGTTCTTTCTCCCCGCCACATGGCCTTTGTGGCTGATCGGCGTGCTCGAAGGCGCATTCGCCGGTTGCATCCTGGCGGGCCTCATGTGGACTGGTGGCATGCTTTTCCAAAAGATCCGCGGCAAGGAAGGTCTCGGCCTTGGCGACGTCAAAATGCTGCTTGTCATCGGCGTTTTTCTTGGCCTGCCGGCCACGCTGCTGACGGTGTTTCTCGGGTCCTTGCTCGGCTCCATCGTCGGCGGTTTCTATATAGTCATGTCCCGCAAGGATTGGGATTTCGAAATCCCCTTCGGAACATTTCTGGGCTTCGCGGCGATGATGCTCAGTCTTTTCGGCGATGTCTTCTTCAAGTGGTACTGGAAACTGGGATAGGCAGCGGGCTTTGACACTGCTGCATCACCGTATCACGATACAAGTATGCGCACTACCGTGACCCTGGACGATGACGTGTACGAAGCTGCCCAGTTTATGGCTCAGGCGGCTCGGCAGTGTACTCTCCGACCTCGCGCGCCGCGGCCTGCGTCCCGATCCGCCAGTTCGCGGCGGCCACCGATCCTGGCCTACTTTCGATGTTCCCTCGGACGCGCCGGTCCTTACCGCCGCTCATGTGCAGCAACTGATCGACAACATGGATGAGTAAACCTACCCGCATTCTGCTTGCAGACGTGAGTGTTCTGGTGGCCGCCGGCTGGCCCAATCACCAGTTCCACCGGATCGCGGTTGATTCTCTTGCCAGGCCCTCCCGCTGGGCCACTTGCGCTCTCACCGAACTCGGCTTCGTACGCATTTCATCGAATCCCGCCATTAACCCTAGCCTTGTCATCAAGCCGGCGACCGCCGAGAAAGCCTTCGGGGAAATGAAGCGCTCCAGAAGGCATGTCTTCCTGGATACAATGCCTTCCATCTCAGCACCGGAGTTTGCTGATATGTGGACGCATCTGCTCGGGCACAACCAGGTCTCCGACGCCTATCTGCTGCGGTTAGCACGGCACCATGGTGCAACGCTGCTCACCTTGGACCGCCGCCTCCGCGCGCTCGCCGGTGAATCAGCCACGGTGGAAGTGCTCGGCCCCCCTCCTGACCACTAAGCTATATTGGTTTCCTTGGATGGGGCGCCCCCACAATCGGCCGAACTGCTCTCCAGACTCGACCTTGATGAGTTATGGCGCGACGCTCACGCCCAATCCGTTCAACTCACGTGCGACGAATTCGCCGCCATTCTGCTTCACCTCGGCTCCAAAAACAACTACGGACTCACTCCCAACACCGCGCCTACGGCAGTCGAAGCGCTCGCATTCTTCCGTGGCCTGCAACTGAAGGACCTCGCACAGGAACGAGAGGAAGAGCGTGCTCGCAGAGAGCCTATATACGCATATTGCCCACGCTGTGAGAGTGAAACCGAGCAGTGCAAAAAACTCGAAGCACCGCGGCCGAAACCGATGTATTCAATGCTGCGGCGGATTGTCTGATAGCGAGAACCGTCAGGATTGCCGGCGAAACGTACATTTGCACTTTGCGGTTTGCGGCAAGGCGAAGCGCCAGCGCGGGCAAACCCTGGGCTTGAAGATTGGCGGACACGATAATGTTCGTGTCCAACACCACTTTGATCATTTGGGCAGGGTTTACTTTTTCTTGCGGCTCCGGCGGCGGACAGCGGCCACTTCGGCATCAATCTGGCGCATGGTCAGCTTGTCAGTGCCTTTGCGTTTGGCATCTTCCTGGATGGCCTTGAGAGCTGGCGGAGTGGGCGCAATCTCGCGCAGCCGATCGATAAGGACTTTCGGCGTATAGACGAGCTTGCCGCGTTCCACTTTGGCCTCCAGCATGTCGCCGCGGTTGATACCCAACTGCTGGCGCACACTCTGGGGGATGACGACCTGGTATTTGTCTTTGACGGTGACGATGGACATGCTGTTTTTACTTTACTGCTTAAGGTGGACAGTTGAACATTCCAACTGATTGCATGGGTAGCATAGCGGGAGGACCGAGGGACTGTCAAATTTTATGGCTTTTCCTCAATCGCACGCCCTGTCGAACTGGAGATCCGGCAGCGGTAGCCGGTGCTTAAGCTCTGTTAAGAGATAGCCCTGATCGACCCGAACTATTCCAGGGCCATTCGGGGGCGCTTCACGCGCCGCGAGCTAATAGCTGATCACGCGGTCGAATACACCCGGCATCCGCCCCATCATCTTGAAACCGGCTTGCACCCGGAGGGCCCATAGCTCGGCAAACGATTTCTGTAGCCCGGTGACACTCTGCCCGGCCACTCTGGGGCTCTCCACGGCCGCCAGAATGGAGATGTCCGATTCGAGCAGGCTGATTGTCCAGCCGTGCAGGGCTTTCATCTCGCTGCGAATCCGTTGAATATCGGCCGAGGTGAAGTTTTTCCCCTCGGCTGGCTTCACAATGGTGCCGGCACGGGCCGCGGATTCCATCCTTTGCACCGCCGCTTCCAGCTTGGCGATTTCCCGTTTTGCTTCGAGAATCTTTTCCAGAATCAGCCCGAACATACCCGCTTTGATCCGGGCGCTTTTATCTGCCGGCAAGTTGACAGTCTTGTTGATCTTCTCCAGTCCGTAAAACCAACACTCCTCCGTTGCGATCTTGTTTCCTTCTTCGGTTGTCATGATGGGTACGCTGCTCCTTTCGCGTCAGATCTCATTTACGGAAGCGAAACCGGAGCCATCATTTAGCGTGGACTATCGAAGATTGATCGTCCTGCTGGCCGAGTTGCCAATGCGATTCGTTAGGGTGACGGCGATGGACTGCACTGTATCCGCCACCGTACTCACCTTATTGATATCGCCCTGCAAGGTGAACGGGACGGTCACTGTGAAGTTGCTGCCGAATGCCTGTGAAGCCGTGCTCTGGTACCAGGCATTGAAGCTCGATTCCGCGTTGATGGCCACCCTGGTAGTGGAGAGCGTCTCCCCAGCGGTTGGCGTGAACTGGAAATCCATTTGCGTGATGGAACGGCTGGTGGCGTAACCACTGATCTGAAGTGTGATGGTAGTGCTGGTCTTGGAGGCGAGCACCACACTGAGCAGGACGGGTGCCTGCTGGGGCATGGTCAACGTCAATGCCGCCGGGTTGGCAGGGGTCACGTCGATGCCGCCGGAGGTGACGAACCCGGGCGTGAGCACTATGGTGCCCGCCACGGTTCCGCTCTGGAGACGCATCTGCGTGGCGCGGTTGGCAAAGACCGCCTGCCGCGTATTCGCGGGTATGGTGAAGGGCACGGAACGGCCGCCGGTTGCAAACTGCACCGATGGGTCATTGGAGAAGACATCGGAGCTGAAGGCGAGCGTCAGCGTGCCATTGAGATCAAGCGGATAGTCGGCTGCGAGCGTGAGCCCCACGGCGGGCTGTTGCAACGGATCCACGTTCCCGCTGGAGCCTTGGAATGTGTATGACGGCAGCGCATTCGGCGCCGTGCCGATGCCGGTGAGGGTGAAGGTCTGGTTGTCCATGCGGACAGTACCGCTAATAGCACCCAGAGTGGTGGGGGCGAAGGTGACGTTGAACCCGATACTCGCTCCCGCGTCGATGTTGGCGGGGGTTGCGGGGACGCCGGAGAGCGTGAAGGTGGTGCTGGTGGGGCCGGTTGCGCTGATGCTGTTCACCGCCGCTGCCGCCGTACCGGTGTTGTTGATCGAGACCCGCACAGTGGAGGATCGCCCAACCGCGACTGGCGCGAACACCACCGAGTTTCCGGATTGCAGTTGGAATGTGGTTCCAGCGGAGGAATACGAGTATGTCAGGGCCGTGCCGAGGCCGGTTGCCTCGAGATCGAAACTGTCGTCCCCGATGCGCAGCTTGCCCAACTCCTTGCCCGGTTTGGTGGGGGAGAAGTTGACGGTGAAAGTAAGCGCGGCACCAGCGAGAATGGCTGCGGGGGTAAACGGTGTTTCCGACAGCGTAAAGCTGGTTCCAGTGACACGGATGGCGGAGATCTCGCCTTCGTAATTGCCGACGTTGCGGACGCGGATGACCGCTTGCGATTTCTCGTTGACGGCCGCGTCAGCCATGGTGAGGAGACCGCCGGCAGGCAGCGGCGCGGTGGTCCCTTTCTGAATCACCTCATATGTGTATTCGGCGCCAAGGCCACGGCCGGTAACAGAGAAATTGAGTGTCCGGTTTCCGCCCATCTCGACGCGCACGCTGCCGGTAACCACCGGGAGATTCTCCGGATAGAACTGCACCTGGAAGCGCAACTGGCCCCCGGCTTCCACTAGCGCGGGTGGAAAGGGCAGGCCGGCGAGCGAGAATTCGGGCGCGCCCGTGTACGTGATGGAGTTGACGACTCCCTGCCCAGAACCACGATTTGCCAGGACGATGAGGGTGGTCGTGGTATCGAACAGTTCTGTCGCCGGAAAGCGGATCGTGTCCCCGTTGTTGAGCAACGTGGAGTTGCCGCCGGGCAGCGGTGTATAAGTGTAGACAAACTCCGGAGCCGTGCCGCTGAGATTGAGCGTGAGGGTCCCGGTGGTGCTGGTGGGGCCCGCTGGGAGATTCACGGTCACCGTGTAATCGAACACGACTCGCGCGGTTTGAGACCGGCTGATTGAGGGCGTGTACTGCAAGCCCACGCCGGCAGCAGGACTGGCCACGGTGAGGCTTAACGGCCAGTTCGCCGTGGGAGTTGCCGTAAAATCCGCCGATCCACTGAATGTCACGCCGTTGAGAGTAACGACAGTGTTGGTGGCGGTGTTGGTAGATGTAAGGGTCAGACTCGCATTCAACGGTATTCCGATCCCTTCGGCCGGCATGGCTATGGTGCCGCCACTGGCGGGTGTTTCCACGCGGTTTAGAATCTGGACGCGCATGGAGAATGGAGGAGCCTGGGCGTGGATGGCTTGCGTCAGGAACAGGATCGCGACGCCTGCAAACAGGTGATTCGGTTTCATTGCTCTACCTCCGCCGCGGGAACGAAATAGACTGCCGGGGTTTGCGAAGTGTCGAGGAGATAGTACGGTTGCCGGCCGGGAATGCCTTTGGCGAGTAGCCACTGCGACGGCATGCCCGCGGGTTCAAGACCGGACGGCTCAAACTCCAGATCTATCTCCGCTGCCGTTGCGCGCGATGCAATGTCGAAGACGAGCAGTTTGCGCGAGGACGCGGCAACTACCAGAAGACGGCCGCCGTCGAGCGCCAGTCCCACGGGATCCTGGATTCCCGAAAGGAAAAGCACTGGTGTGGAGTTTCGCGGAAAATCGGGGATGTGCCAGATGGTGCCGCTCTCGCGGTCGGCGTAGAAGAGATCACTGGCCGCGATGACGAGCGATCGGGCAGAGCCTGCACTGGCCAGCAACCGGGGTGGGCTGCCCCGTTGCGCCAGATAGATGCCACCGCCGGTCTCGGAATCGACTGCGATTGCGAGGGAGTCCCCGGCCAGCGCGATGGCACTGACCGTTCCGGGCAACGAGGAAAGATCCAGCGGGAGGTCTGCCTCAGGGGATTGGAAAACGTTGCGCAGGATCTGCGCCTGCCCCCTCGTCGATGAGTATTGCGCCGCGGCGGTTTTGGACCAGGCAAACCGATCTGCCCCAGGCATGGTTCCGTTCAGATCTCTTAGCACCGGATTGCCGCGGAGCTGAGTGATCAGGAGCAAACGGTCTCCCGAGACCACAAGAGCGGTGGAACCGTCCGGTGCCACGCTGGCGCTGGCGGCGTCCGTGAGTAAGGAAGCGCTGAGCCACGATGCTCCAGGGACACCCACGACAACGCGCAGCGAGCGGGATTGGGGATCGTAGAGGTGGCCGGAAACAGGGCCGCGGATGGAGCTGATGTCACCGGCGGCGAGCAGCCCGGAAGCTGCGATCAGCACTGTGAGAACCTTGTTCATCGGGGACCTCCTACCGTGATGGGGCCTGCGCCAATGGTGACGGGATTGGAAGTTGCGGCTGTTGCGGCCGTGGATCCGTTGCGGGTTGCGGCAACGCCTCCGGCAATCCCGCCGATCGCAGCGACGCCGAGAATCCAGTACAGCTTGTTACTCGTCCGCACGGAGCTCTGCGACTTCCCATTACTGGTGTTGGTTTGGAAAATGGTGACCGTGCCCGTCCTGTTGCCGTGGGTTGCCGTAACCTTGATGGCGAACCGGCCCGGCTGGTCGTTGGGAGCCATGTCGCGCGCACGAGCCCGGCCTTGCATGTCAGTCTTGGTGCTCTGGGTGCGCGTTCCTGGAAGGAAGATCGCGCTCGGGCCGGGCATGGGAAGCTCGAACTCGACCTCGGCGCCCGGCACAGGCCGGTCGTTTTCATCGCGCACCTCGACAACAGGCTGTACGGCGATGTTCGCCTTCAGGTTGTTGAGCGCGTTCTGCCCCTGGATGACGATCACGGTCAACCCTCCGGGAGAGCGCGACTGGGTGGCGCCCTGCGTCCAGCCTGGGACGGGCAGGGCAAGGGAGATACAGAGGAAGCCGGCGAGCAGTGTGCGAACGTGCTGTCCGGTGCGGGTGCTCGAGAGAGCCCTTGGTGTTTCGATCAAAGTTTGCCTCCAGCCAGTTTTGGCTCAGAGCACTTGACGGACCATTGTGCGGGGCGTGCGCAGACCGGCTATTTGGCCATGGTGGTGCTGCGGATTGGGCGAATTGGCACGGTGAAGGGGAGTGGAAACTGCGTGCTACGGCGCACGCGGCGTTGCAGGGGGAACGCGGAAACCGCCCGCGTCCGCATGTTTCCGCCGACTTTCCCTGAGAGAATTCCCGGACTGATGCCACTGTATTCTTTGAGACCAATTCATAAGGATCTTGACCGGCGGTTGAAGGCCTTCCCGGACGAGGCCCCGCGCATCTTCCTGCACATGATTCACGTCCTCGACAGGAACGCCGAGGCGACCGTCGAAATCCTGTCCAACGAAACGTCACCGCCCGTGAAGATTCCGGACTTCGTCGCCCGGATCTCTATATATGAGAGGGACGCCTTTTTGTTGCACACGGAATTCGAAGCTGTGTGGAATAGCCGCGTGCCACCCATCGTCGCCCGCCGGGGCGCCAGCCTTGCCTGGCAATACGAAACACCGGTGCGTTCCGTCGTGGTGATTATCCAGCGGGAAGGATGCCCGGCTATGCTTCCCAGCGAAGGGGAGTATGTTATCGGGCAGACGCGTACGACGCATCCATTTGAAGCCATGAAGATGTGGGAGATGGATCCGCATATCCTGCTGGAATCCGGCGATTCCCGGCTAATGGTATGGGCAGTCCTGATGAACTCCAGCGACGAGGAAGTACGGATGGTGTTCCGGCGGGCGGTGTCGAGTGGCGATGAGGATCTGATCAGCAGACTTTTCACATTCGCGGGAGTCCGGTATGATGAGAACAAGGTTGAGCGACTCAAGGAGGCGTGCAACATGGGAATACTGGAAGCGATTGAACAGGTGTCCTGGTCCGCGCAACTGTTGAAGAAGGCACGGCGGGAAGGCGTCGAGGAAGGGATTCAGCTGGGTATCGAAAAGGGTATCGAAAAGGAACGCGTTGAAGCGCAAACCCGAGCCTGCAGGGTACTTTGTGCGGGTCTGGCGGCCAAATACCCCGGCCTGGAATCAATGCCCGAGATTCACACGATCTCAGACATCGCCTTGTTGGAGAGACTGCTGCTCGACCACGTGATTGGAACGTCTGACCGGTTGAGAGCCGAGCAAGCTATCCGTGAGGCGGCTCGAACGGCTTCTTGATTGAGTGCCTGAGCAATGGGCAAGCTGTCAAACGGGAAGGCCATCGCATCCTCGCCATCGTGCCGCGAAACCGATTGTGCAAGAACAAGCCCCCTTCCTTATCTTTTCTCCCATTGGCATGGACGGCATGGGCGAAGTACAAAGCCCACGACAAGCGGCTGGAGTGGACTGTCGCTATCACTGTTCTGCCGAGAGACTCGCCATTCTTGAACGAGACAGGTGCTCAGAACGCCAGGCGCAGACCGAAGCGCATGGTGCGCTGCGCCGAGAGGCCAACGTTGGCGGCCGTGATGGCCATGAAGTTGGCCGGTGCCGACACGTTGGCGTTCGGGTTGGCCAGCGACGGCGTGTTCGTCCAGTTCAGCGCCTCGCCGCGGAACTGCAGGTTGACGCGTTCCGAGAGAGTGAAGCTGCGGAAAATGCCGAGGTTCGATACGAACAGGCGCGGTCCACGGAGCTGGTTCAGGCTCATGTTGCCGAAGCGAGCCTGTGTGACGGGAGCGAACGCGCTGGTCTCGTAGAACGGATTGCCGAGCCCTACGCCGCCGCGCTTGGTGGCGGTGCCGGTAAGGTCGGCGACCTGCGTGTTGCCCGGAGCAGCCAGCGAAGTACCATCGGCGGTAACGATGAACGGCAGTCCCGAGTGGAGCTGGAACGTCGGGTTGATCTGCCAGCCGCCTAGGACGTAGGAGCCCATGCCACCAGTGGCCCACTTCTTGCCCTTGCCGAACGGAAGGGCAAGGTTAGCTGCCCCGTTGATGGAGTGCCGGCGGTCGAAGTCGGCCACCGAGTTGTTCTTCGTGAATTGGCTGGGCACGTAGAACCGGAGTCCGTTATCGGAATTGCCTGAGTTGATACCGCGCGTTTTGGAGAGCGTGTAGTTGAGCGTGACGAAGGCGCCGGCCACACGCCGGCTGATGTTGGTCTGCCATCCGTCGTAGCGCTGGTGCGCCATGGGGATGAAGAAGTTGCGGTCCACGTTGACGCCGATAGACGAGAGCGGACGGCCCGCGTTGCCCGCGCCCGCAACCAGGCCGGCATTGGCGTTGAAGTAGGTGAGGGCCTGCCGTATTGAGCGTGTTCCGACATAGCTGCTCTGAATCACGATCCCGCCCGCCAACTCGCGCTGGAAGGTGAAGTTCGTCGATTGGATATAACCGCGGCGGAAGCGACCGGGCTGCAGCGAGTTGGTGGACACGGTGTTCGGGATGTCGATGATGCCCGAGCTCAGGTCCGGGAATCGCACCGACGGGATGCCGGTGCGCAGATCATTGTTCAGCCAGCTAAAACCGGAGCCTACGTATTCGTCGACGATCACCGCGGGATACGGGCTGCGGACCGGGCGGCTGACCGGATACGGGTCGTTCGTGATGCCGTAGCCGGCGCGAATCACCGTTTTGTCGGTGGCGCGGTACGCCAAACCAATGCGCGGGGCCCACATGATGGCAGCCGCCGTGGTGCCGGCGTCGCGCGGGTTGTTGCCACGCCCGCCGATGATCACCTTGTTCGTCGTGATGTCGTAGCGTTCGATGCCGAACTCGCCGCGATTCATGATCGGGTAGTGCTCCATGCGCAACCCAAGCGTGAGGTTCAGCTTGCGATTCACCTGCCAGTTGTCGCGAATGAAGTAGCCCTGCTGGAACTCGCGCGTCCGCATCGGATCGTAGAACTGATAGGATTTGCCCATCACCTGCGGCAGGCCCAGCAGGAATGCCGCGTAAGCGTTGTAGTTGTTAGCCGCTACGCCGGGAGCACCAGTCACGCCGGGGTTGAAGTTGAAGCCGCCGCGGGGGCTATACGAGCCGAGTTCCGGCTGCCAGTGATTCATCTGGTGCTGAATCATGTCGATACCGAAACGAAGCGCGTGAGCGCCGCGCGTCCATGAAGCGTTAGCGGCGTAAGTATACACACGGTCGTTGCGCAACACCGGGCTCCAGTTGTTAGTGTTGCCCAGGCCGGTGTAGCCGTTGATATTGAAAATGGGGAAACCGCTCTGGCGCGGATCGGTCCCGTTGGTGCCGGGGATGCGCAGTACGTCGAGGCCGATGTTCTTTCCGAAGTCGGGGCCGGCAGTAGTGTGATTCATGCGCGTTCCGCCAATGTTGGCATCGAAAAGAAGAGTTGGCGTAATCGTGTAGCTGATTCCTCCGCCGAAGAGCCACGTATCGTTCTCACCGGTTCCGATGCCGGCTGCACCCGCGGCGCCGCCGGGATAGCCGCCGAGCGCTTCGCCGAGGGGGGCGCCACCGAAAACGGGAGCGAGCATGGTGCTGAATTTGCCGAAGATGTTGGTCTTGGAGTTCGGCGTGTAATTGACCTTGCCGTCTACCTGGTCGCGCTTAAAGTAGTACGGCACGGAGGCAAAGAAGTTGTTCAACTGACCGGCGCCAGTATTGGGCAGCGGGATCATGCTCTGCAACGTTCTCGCCGCCGGGGCCCAACGCGATTCCGGCACCACATTGTTCGGGAACGGAGTGCGTCCCACGCCGCTCTGCGGTGCGCTGGCGGGATCGTGTATCACCGGTTGGGTAGCCACCCCCGCAAGATTGGCGAAGTTGCCGCTCCTGACCTGCGCGGTGGCTACACTCAGCAGCCCGTTGCCGCGTTCGGCGGTGGTGGTGCGTTCCCAACTCGTGAAGAAGAACAGCCTGTCCTTTTTGATCGGGCCGCCGAAGGTGCCGCCAGCCTGATTGTCGATACGCTGCGGAATGCCGGACCCGGCCGGCGTATTGGGGTTGAAGAAGAGATTCTTGGCTCCCCACTTGTGATTGGAGTGATACCAGAATGCGACGCCGTGGAAACTGTTGGTGCCGCTCTTGGTGACGACGCTTAGCGCCGCGCCGCCCGCCATGCCCTGCTCCGCGTCGAAGTTATTGGTGGAAACGTTCAAGGCTTCCACGGATTCGAGCGCAGGCACATACATGGAATGATGGGGCAGCCAGGTGAAAACGTTGGCCGCGCCGTCAATGCGGAGGTTGTTCGAGTTGCGCGCCGTGCCGTTCACATTGGTAGTGAGCGCACGGGCCGGGGAGTCGGTGGAGGCGTTCTGGAAGGCCGCCGGAGTGGTGCCAGGCATGAAGTCCATGACGCTCTGGAAGTTGCGGTAGCCGCCGATCGCCACTTCACTCAACTGCTTCGACCCCACGTCATAGTGGATGTCCGACTTGTCAGCCTGTAGCAGGGCGACTTCAGCGCCGACTGTCACCACTTCGGTGATGTTGCCGACCTTCAGAGCTGCGTCCACGCGCACCACGTTGTTCGCCGCTATGCTGATATCCTTCGCCTCGAACGCGGTGAAACCGCTTTTCGTGATCTTGATCTCGTAAACGCCCGGCGTCAGATTGCGGAACTCATATGCTCCGCGATCATCGGTGTTAGCTTCCGCCTGGTAGCCGGTGGCGGGATTGCGTGCCGTCACCGCCGCGCCGGCGATGGACGCTTGCTGCGGATCCGAGACGGATCCGACCAGTGTTCCGTAGAGGACTTGCGCATCAGCCAGTCCCGTGAATAGGCAATTCGTGGCCAAAAGGTACAAGGCCAACCTGTTACGACTCATCAGCGTACCCCCTAAAGCTAGTTCGTTTTGCACTAGGCCGAGCTCAGAAGCGCCGCTCGGCCACCCAGGCTCAAAACGTGGGCTTAATATACCACAACCTGCTCAACGTTTGTGGACGGAGCGCACCACCGTTCGCCCCAGCGCCGCGGGTTGCTCCGTCCGCGAGCCGTCCGGCCACTCGATAACGAAACGCTTCGCCTTCATTCCACCAGCGCCAAAATACACCACGGGCGATGAAGCGCTCGCGTAGCTGCCATCGGTGTGGACTCGGCGCCACAATGTGGGGACGGCGTCTTCGCGTTCCAGCCCCACGCGAACACCCAAGCCAAAACCGACGCCAGGAAACGCAATGCTGAGGCCCGCTGCGCCGGCCGATTCGTTTAGCAGCAAACGGGCCCGCCCGCCGTTGTTCGTGATCAGAACGTCCACCCGGCCGTCATTATTGACATCGCCAAATGCGGCGCCTCGGGTGATCTCGGCCAACTGCATCGTCTCGCCAGCCTGATCGGAGATGTCGCTGAACCCGGCGCCGGCGTTGTTTCGCAGCAGCAGGTTTCGCTCCTTGAACGGAGCACTCTGTCCGCGCTGCTCTTCGCGCTGCGTTACGGCGCCGTGGGCGAGGAACAGATCGAGCCAGCCGTCGTTGTCGACGTCCAGCCAGCCGGCTCCGAAGCCGGTGTAGGCGAAAGTGAGGGCGTGGATCCGGGTGGCCATGGAGACATCGCGATAGCCGGCGGCTTCACTCCTAAAGAGCGTGGCGCCTTCGCGCATGAGGTTTAGCACGAGGAGGTCGTCGCGGCCGTCCTGATTATAGTCGCCGGCGGCGACACCCATCCCGGCTCTGGGCAAGCCGTCTTCGGCGAACGCCGTGCCCAGTTCGAGCGCCTTCTCCAGAAACGTGCCGTTCTTCTGATTGATCCAAAGATGATTGGCGGCAGTATCATTGGCGACAAAGAGGTCGAGCCATCCATCCTGGTTCGCGTCGATCGCCTGGACGCCCAGTCCGGGACCCTTTGCACGGTCAAGGCCGGCCCGGGTGGTGACATCGACGAAACGCCCTTTCTCGTTGTGGAACAGCCGGGCGGGCACGGGCCGGTAAACGACCGGTGTGCAGTAGTCGGCTTCGCCGGCGGCCGTTTTGCACTGCTGATGGTTCTTGAGAGTGAAGTCGACGTAGGTGAGGATGACGAGGTCCTGCCAGCCATCGCGATCATAATCGAAAAACGAAGCGCTGGATGACCAGGTATCGGCTTTACGGATGGCGGGCGATTGTGCGGTGACGTCCTCAAAAGCGCCATTGCCGCGATTGCGGTAAAGGACGTTGGCGCCGTAATTGGTGACCAGCAGGTCCATGTGGCCGTCGTTGTCGAAGTCGCCGGTAGCGGCGCCCATGCCATAACCTCGGTGGTCGAGTCCCGCGGTCCTGGTGATGTCGGTAAAGCGAAGCTGCCCGCCGGGAATGAGCTCATTGCGGAAGAAGCGATTGCCGGGTCCGGAAGACGGATCTTCCACCGAGCCGCCTTGGACGAAGAAGACGTCGAGATCGCCGTCGTTGTCATAGTCGATGAGGGCGGCGCCGGCGCCCATGATTTCCGGCATGTAGAACTTGCCGCTGGCGCCGTTGACATGCGTGAAGTCGAGGCCTACGTCCGCAGCCACGTCGCGGAACGAGATCTTACTTGCGGACGATTGCGGGACGGGTTTGTCCCCCGAACAGCCCACCAGCACCAGCGAGAGGGTAAACCAAACAAGCTTCATCTTCCAAGCACTCCGAGATCGCGCTCGATCGACGCCGCCAGTTGCGACTGCCCGAACCTCATCGCCTCCGCCCGTGCTCTTTCCAAGGATTGCCGCGCGGTTTGTGTCCGTCCTAAGCGGGCTTGTACTGCGCCGAGCGCGTAGAGACAGGCTGGCGATTCGGCGTCGATGGGCTCGATCGCCTGCTGGAACTCGGCGGCGGCCTGTTCGTAATTGCGCTCGTTGGCGTAGATGCGGCCGAGGTGGAAGTGCGCCTGGCGATAATGCGGCTTCAGCGCCAGCGCTCGTTGAAAGAGCGCGCGTGCGCGCGCCAGGGCTCCGGTGCGTTCCACGACAACGCCCAGGTTATACAGGGTCTCCGGGTTCCCAGGGTCGAGCGCAACCGCCTTTTCGAACATCTTCCGGGCATCGGCCCAGCGCTCCGCATTGACGCAGAACACACCGAAGTTGTAGTAGGCGTCGGCGCGATTCGGCGCCAGTTCGACGGCCCGCCGGAACGCCTCCTCCGCCTGAAGCGGCTGCCCGCTCCGCGCATAAAGCGAGATGAGATTCACCCAGGCCTGATCGAGCTTCGGAGAATTCTTCACCACTTGTTGATGCACGGCGAGGGCGCCCGCCAGATCGCCTTCGCGCTCCAGGATCTGGCCGCGGCGTATCAGGCCTGTGGAACTCACGTTGCGCGCGTAGACCTTTTCCATCGCGGCGTCTTCCACTGGCGGGGTCACCATTTTGTCCCGCTGATAGTTCTGGAGCAGTTGCGCCGCCTCGACGGTCCTGCCCGCTCTTCGGTACTCGGTGGCCAGCGCAAACTGAGCGGCGCCGTAGCGGGGAAACAACTCCAGCGCCCTGGCGAACGAGGCCGCGGCATCGTGACCGGTGGAGGCGCGGCCCAAACCGTAATGCGCCGCGGCCAGCTTAGCGTCCGCGTCCACGAGTGCGCGATACTCTCTGCGAGTGGCGTCCGCATCGCCGCCGGCAAGCAACGTGTCGGCCAGCTTTAGCCGGATTGCCGCGGTGCGTGGCGCCGACGCTAGGGCCCGGCGCAGGGGTTCGATGGCTTCGGCGTACTTGCCGTCGGCGGCCAGCGCAACGCCAAGCAGGTAAGGCGTGTCCGGGTTCGAAGGATCCAGCGCGGCCGCACGGCGGAAGGCGACGGAGGCGGCGGCATGCTGATCATGCGCTTCGAGCACCAGGCCGAGTTCGATCACTTTCGCGGCATCGTTGGGAGCGGCGGAGGCGCCTTGCGCCGCATTCTCCACCGCTGAGCGCACAGACGCTTCGAACGTGGCGGCGTCGACTTTCGGCAGCGGAGGCGCAGCACTCTTGTGACCGCAACTGCACAGCAGAGCTGCGATCAGGCTGGTAGCCCAACACGATGATCGGATTGTCCTGCGCAAAGACCGATCATCTCATGGATCATCCACATCGAACCGGCGGCAGCTCGCGAGCAACCGCGCCGGAACGATCAGCCAGGCAACCGCGCAACCCTTCCAGCCGACATGACGGAGCGGGCTGCAAGCAGTCATGACAGCAGTCCGACTTTGCGCACCCTGAGCAGGTGGTCCATTTTTTCCACCTGCCGTAATCCGGGAGAGGCCGCTAGTATATAAGCATGCGCTCACATATTGACTTCGGCTACATGGCAATCTACGAATACGGCCACCTCATTCCCGCTGCCGTTGCCGCCGCCCTCCTCCTTCTGTGTCGCGCTAAACGCTGGCCCCGCATCCTCACCGCTATTTCCGGCCTGCTCCTGGCCTGGAGCCTCGCCGCCTTCCTGATTGTCCAGTTCGGCGTCGACATGAACGGCCGGCTCGCTCTCCCCACGCAGGCCTTCCAGGCTTCGGGCAAAGGCAAAGTCCTCGACATGGGCGCCGGAACCGGGCGCTCGGCCCTGATGGTGCTCGAGAGCCGCCCCGAAACCACCGTCGTCGCCCTAGACAGCTTCGGCCAGTCCTTTGCGGAACACTTCGCCAACGCCGGTGAGGGCGGGGAAGTGCTGCAACGCGGCCAGGCGAAACTGCTCGCCAACCTCACCGCCGCCGGTGTCGAGAAGCGGGCCTCCATACAGCCCGGCGACGTGCGGCGCCTTCCATTCGAAGCAGCTACATTCGATGCCGTCGTCAGTACCTACGCCATCGACCACCTCGGCAGAACCGGTGCCGGCGAAGCCCTCAGAGAGGCAGCCCGGGTACTCAAGCCGGGCGGCGAATTCCTGCTCATGGTCATCTCGAAGGACATCTGGCTCAAACTCGTCGCCGGCCCTCTGATGTTCCACTCGGGCACACCGAGCGCTGCCAGTTGGACCAAGGCCATGGAGACCGCCGGTTTTCAGATGGTCGAGCAGGGTACCAGGCCCGCCACACTCTATTTCCTCGCACGCAAATCTTGACCGCATGACTGCGGCCAATGCGACTATGAACATGCCGCGACGCAAAACGATTAGCGACGAAGACCTGCTCGCTGTTGCCCGCTCGGTATTCGTGGAAAAGGGATTCGGCGTTGCCACGCGCGAAATCGCCCGCCGCGCCGGCATCTCCGAAGGCATGCTTTTCCAGCGCTTCCACACTAAGGCGGAACTGTTCTTCGCCCCCATGGTTCTGCCACCGCTCGACCTCAGCCACCTCTTTCAACAAAGCGGCCTAACTGGTTACGCCCTAATGGAAAAGATCACCTTCGCCATGATCGACTACTTTCGCGAAACCCTGCCCGTGTTGCTACCGCTGGCGATGCATTCCGATTTCCGCTTCGAGGATTTCGCCACCCGGCACCCCAACTCCCCACTCGCTGCACTGCGCACCCAGATCACCTCTTTCTTCGACGAACAAGTGCAGTCCGGCGCAATCGGCAAGGTGCACGCAGGATCCGCGGCACTCGTTGTCTGGTCCATCGCCAACACAGTGGTCTTCTTTGAATACCTCGGTGCGCACGGGGGCAAGTTCCAGCCGGACATCGTCATGGCTACAGTTCGGTGCGCCTGGGATGGCCTTGCCCCTCCGGAAACTCCCCCACCGCCAACCTCGACGAGCTACTGAAACTCCAGCGCCACCACCTCGCCCACCGTCCCCAGCTTCTCATCTCGAACCGGCGCGTACTCGACCAGGACATCCTTGTTCTGATCCCCGCAAATCATCTCCACCACACCGCCCGTCGCGCTCCGCACCACTACCATCCCCGGATCGCGAATCAGGAACTGTTGCCGCGACTCTCCGCTCGCCACATGCAGCCGCGCCATCGGATCCAGGCAATCCATCTTCACCAGTTTCCCCTTCACCGACAACGGCTCCATGCGCAAACCGGTACCCATTGTCGTATCCGCCCGGATCACCCGCCGCAACGACGGCCCCGGCTCATCCTCCGATTCCGCCACCCGGGCCGCCAGCGCCGGCGGAGCACTCTCCTTCCGCTCTAACCACGTCAGCAGTTGTTCCGCATTCCGTCCCTGGTCCGGCGTGCGCGCATACTTCTTCGCCTCCGCGGCATACTTACGCGCCTGATCCTCCATCTTCAATTGCAATGCGCAATAGGCCTCAACCAATAGCAACTGCGCCGCCTTGTCCGGCTCCACCTTCCTTACTTTCTGTAACTCCACCAGCGCGCGCCCATAGCTCTTCTGGCGGTATAACTCATAACCGAGCATTAACCTCGCATCCACATGCTCCGGATTCGCCTCCAGCACCTTGCCGAGCGCCGCGCTCCGCTTCTCCCCTCGCGCGACATCGTTCTGCGTCA
Organism: Acidobacteriota bacterium; assembly: GCA_016213775.1. Taxonomy (GTDB): domain Bacteria; phylum Acidobacteriota; class Terriglobia; order Bryobacterales; family Bryobacteraceae; genus CADEFT01. Next base: position 78,711 of record JACQZR010000049.1, on the reverse strand, counting down.
GCAGACTGTAATCGTAGTGTGTCTTCCAGTTCGCCGCCCCATGCTCAATCGCTGCCTCCAGATACCCACGAGCGCGCTCCACCTGGCCGCTCCTCCACGCCAGATATCCGAGCGCCTCCTCTACCTCCGCATTGTCTTTGTGGCTTTCCAGCAGCCGCCGCAGATCCCTCGCCGCCTCCTCGTTGCGTCCGGCGAACGACGTCAGCTTCGCCAACACCAGCGCTGTCTCCAACTCACCCGCCGGCCGCCCGCGTTCGATCTTCACCTTCTCGAACCGCGCTTTAAACAACACGCCCGTAAGGGTCGGGGAACGCAGATAGCGCTTGAGTTCCTTCTCCAACTCCTCAACCGACTTCCCATACGCGCCTCGCAGCGCCTCCGCCGAATCCCCCGTCTGTGTCATCAGCAGCATGAGTTTCGGGAAATTCTCCCTATACTCCTTGCTCAACGCCAGCATGTGCACCAAGGCCCAGCTTTCCGCGTAGAACATCCCCATCCGGTCCTTCTCGTTGTACTCCGGTGAATCCTGGCCCACCCCCAATAACTGTGCCAGTGGAATCCACTTGCCATCCTGTAGCGACCGTACTCGTCCCGGTGGCAGCGCACCCAGCAGTGTCTGGCCCGACTGCGGTTGCAGAGTCGAATACAATTCCGCGAAGCCTTCATTCAACCATGGCGGCAACTTCAACCCGGAATGCTTCACCAATAGATGCATATATTCGTGGATCGCCAGCGGTGTGTTCTCGCTCCCCATGCTACCCATCACGATGTAATCCCGCTGCGTGTCGTTGGTGTAGTAAGCCGCCGAATTCCCAAGCGGAGTGTACGCCTTGTAATCCTTCAAACTGCGGAACCCCACGATTGTCACCGGGAGCCGGGTGGTGGTGTTTGCCGACTTCACCCGCATGAAGAAATCGCGCACCTGCTCGAACGTCTCCAACGTCTGACGCGCCTCGCGCTCCCCCGCATTTGTGTAGAGTTCGAAGTTATTGGAAGTGGCAAACATCCAGTCGGATGCTGCCGTGCCCGGTTGCCCGGCGACTAATAGAGATAACGCAACAACCCCGGATAACATCGCCGCAATTGTAGCAGATTGATAAGTAGCTGGCATGCCAGCCCCAGCACCCCCGGACAACTCCTGGGAAATGTCATTTGCCGACGCTAGTGCCTCGGATTTTGACGAGCTGGGGTCTTTGTTCGGCGGCGGGCGAAGGCTCGTGGATCTGCGGATCGCGCCAGTAATCCATATACCCCGTCTGGTGGACGCAGCTCACGGTGCAGTAGTCGGAGCATCCCTTCTTGGTGAGGTACTCACGGCGGATGTCCTCCACTGTGTACTGTTCGAGGGGTTTGCCAGGGTAGCCGCGCTGCTGCGAGCAATAGTGGACGAGGCCGTCCTCGCAGACATATAGGTAGCGTGCGCCGGCGCGGCATTTCCAGTTGTTGGGGCGGCCGTCGGCGATGGCTTCCTGGAATTCGTTGAACCGGGAGTAGCTGGACTTCTCCATCGCTTTCATCGAGCGATAGATTTCGCGTTCGCGAGCAGGGAGGGGCTTCAACTGGCCGTCGCCATCGTGAATGATGCCGATGGTCGAGGTGAATCCGAGTTCGAGGGCGCGTTTGCCGACGGTGAGGGCATCTTCGGGGTTGTGAATTCCTCCCCCTACTACAGAGTTAATATTTACGTGAAACTCGGCGTGTTCGGAGAGCCATTGGAGGCGCTGATCGAGCGTTTTGAGGCTTTTCTTGGAGATGTCGTCAGGCTTGGCGTTGTCGATGCTGATCTGCATGTGGTCGAGTCCGGCGCGGTTCAGACGCTGGATGCGTTCCACGTTTAGCAGGTAGCCGTTGGTGATAAGGCCGGCAAGGAGTCCGCGGCGGCGCATGCGGGCGATGATCTGGTCGAGCTCGGGGTGGAGGAGCGGCTCACCTCCGCTAATGGTGGTGATGGTGGTGCCGAGGTTGGCAAGCAGATCCACCCGGCGCAGCATCGTGTCGATGGGTACGGGTGGAGAAAAATCGTCGTACTCGTTACAGTATCCGCAGGCGAGATTGCAGCGGCGGATAGGAATGAGATGGGCGAGGATCGGATGGCCGGTAGACAGCAAGCCCTTGGCGATCATGCGCAGTTCACGCATGCGCCGCGTTGCAGCCCTGACACCACGACGGAGTTGGAAGGCGGTATTTCCCATGTGTCTACAGTCTCTTATCTAAGCACAAAGAGGCTGGAGAGGCTAGACGGGTGGCCGTGAAAGTCCGATTTCGCGGGCTGAATGGATCGTTTCAAGGCTTTTTCGGCTGCTTGGTTTCGGGCTTCTGCTCGGTGTCCTCGAACTTGATCGTGATGTCGCTCTTAAACTGTTTATAATCTTCGTACTTAACAGTCATGCGAATGGGTACGGCGTCGTTGGAGAAACGGAGCGTATCGTTGGCCACCGTGTAGGTGGGGAACCAGTACTTGCCGTCGATCTGCTCGCGGTAGGTTTCGAACTTGGGGAACTGCTGGTCGGTGTTTTTCTTGAGCACCCCGGTGGCTCGGCCATAGGTCTTGACGATCTGGAGGTCCTTGTCGTCGACATAGACTATGCCAGTGTAGTAGCGCTTGCCGGGCTCCATTTTCTTGGGTTTGACGGCGAAGACGTAGCAGCCGATTTCGTCGAGCAGCTCTTTGCCGAGGTAGCGGACGTAATAGAGGTCAATATCGGCGGTTGTGAGGACGAAGGGCTGGACGCTGCGCAAGTCCTGCTCGTCTTCGGCGGTGATCTGAATGCGCTCGAGGGTCGATACAGGGGCTCGGACGACGCGCTCGGTGCGCTTTCCGTCCCCGGTGAAGATGATGTCCGAGACCATTTCGTGCTTACCGTCGGTAGCGCCTCCGGCATCGAGGGTCATGATGCGGTATGTCTGACGATAAGTGTAGTTTTCGCGCGCTTTGGCGAACTCGGATTCCTTGGCGGCGAACTTCCTCATGATATTGTCGATCTCCGGCTGCGAGAGTTCGCGGTCCGCTGCAAAGCAGCCGCCAACGAGAGCCAATCCCAGAATCAGCGTGTTACGCATGCGACGTTACCTCGTTTCATCCCAGCAGTTTCTTGGCGATGGTGATTCGCTGCATATTGCTGGTGCCTTCATAGATTCTACCGATCTTAGCATCCCGGTAGAGCTTTTCCACCGGGTAATCCTTAGTAAACCCAACCCCGCCATGGATTTCCACCGCCTTTGATGCCACGGTTTCGGCGATCTGGGAGGCGTAGTATTTGGCCATGGCCGCCTCTGTGAGGAAAGGCCGGCCCGCCTGGCGCAATCGAGCGGCGTTGTATACAAGAAGACGCGCGCTTTCCACCATGGTTGCCATTTCCGCCAGCTCGAATTGAATCCCCTGGTACTCGGCGATGGTCTTGCCGAACTGTTTCCGCTCCTTCGCGTAGGCAATGGCGTGTTGGAGCGCGCCTTGAGCGAGTCCGGTCATTTGGGCGCCGATGGCGATGCGGCCTTCGTTCAAGGTCTCAATCGCGATCTTGTAGCCGTGGCCGGGTTCGCCGAGGACGTTTGCGGTGGGAACACGACAGTTATCGAGAATCAGTTCACAAGTGGAAGAGGCGCGTATCCCCAGCTTGTCCTCTTTCTTGCCAACGGAAAAGCCTTCGGTTCCTCTTTCTACTATAAATGCAGTAATTCCCTTGTAGCCTACGTCCGGGTTCGTGTTGGCGAAGACGAGAAAGAATCCTGCTTCAGCGGCATTGGTAATCCAGAGCTTGCGACCGTTGAGGATGTATTGGTCGCCTTGCTGGGTGGCACGCGTGGTGAGGGCGAAAGCGTCGGAGCCGGACCCGGCTTCGGAGAGGGCGTAGGAGGCGACGGTATCGGTTGCGAGGCGGCGAAGGTATCGCGATTTCTGCCCAGTGGTGGCCCAGCGGAGGATGGCGTTGTTGACCAACGTGTTCTGCACATCCACGATCACAGCGGCGGAGGGGTCTACCGACGCAAGTTCTTCGACGGCGAGGACCGATTGGAAGAACGTCCCCCCCTGGCCGCCGTACTCTTCCGGGATTTCGATTCCCATCAGACCGAGCTGGAAGAACTGTTTTATCAGATCTTTACTGAATAGACCGGCTTCGTCCATGGCGCGAACGTGGGGCCCGATCTGCTCTTTGGCGAACTGGCGGATGGTGGATTGGAAGAGGCGGTCGTCTTCTTCCAGGATGGTCAACGGGGCGATCATACATTCCATGGTACGGCGAAGCGTTTCAAACTGTCATGCAAAAGTGCGAGAATTGATGGCACCCCGCTTATGCCCGTTTGGCTGCAGGAACTTTGGAAGGATTTTTGGCAACGGACCGCTCTGTACCCTTATGAACTGGGGCTGGTTGTTGTTCTGGCATTGATTTGCCTGATTCCCGGGGTTGGTGAATGGCGGCCTGTCATCCGGTGGTGGGAGTGGGTGGCCGTGCGCCGCCGGCTGGCGCTTGCGGCGGTTTTTCTAGCAACGATAGTAGGGCATTGGGCTTTGGATCCGGGGTATGTAGCGCCTGCGCCGGGTCTCCACGACGAATATAGTTATTTGCTCGCGGCAGACACTTTTGCGCATGGACGGCTGACGAATCCTCCCCATCCGATGCGTTTCTTCTTCGAGAGTTTTCACATACTTGTAGAGCCAACGTACATGTCGATGTACCCGCCGGGGCAGGGGCTGGCACTGGCGCTAGGGTTGGTGGTGGCGGGTCATGCGATTGTTGGGGTTTGGATTTCTGTTGCCCTGGGGTGCGCCTCCATCACATGGATGCTGCAGGGGTGGATGGCGGCGCGTTGGGCGCTGCTCGGTGGGGTGCTGGCGGCGGTGCGGATTGGCTGGTTCAGCTATTGGGGGAACAGCTACTGGGGCGGGGCAGTGGCGATGCTCGGGGGAGCGCTGGTAGTTGGGGCGATGCCCCGGCTGGCGCGCAAGCCTCGTGTTTCGAGCGCTGTAGCGATGGCAGTGGGCGCCTGGATGGTGTTGCATTCGCGACCGTTCGAGGGGGCTTTGTTGCTTGCTCCGTGCGGGATTTGGCTGCTGTGGCGGTTGCGCCGGTCGCACGTGCGACCGTATCTCCGACCGGTGGGGATTGGCACTGCGGTCTTGCTGGCAGGTGGATTGTGGATGTTTTACTACAATTATAGAATAACAGGCGCAGCATTGACAATGCCATACTCCCTGAATCGCAACCAGTATGCGGTGCACAAGTGGTTTGTGGGGTCCACACCGGATACCCATCTGCAATACAGCCACGCCGTGATGGAGAGATTCTACAAAGATAGTGAGCTGCAATTCCGGCAGCTTCCGTTCTGGATTCTCCAGGTGAACCGCGTGGCGAATCTGTGGTGGTTTTTTGTGGGGCCGGCACTGACGCTGGCGCTTCTGGGCTTGTGGAGGTACCGGCGAACGGGATCCGTGCGGCTGGCCCTGATTCTGTGTATCTTACTGATGATGGGCAATTTGCTGGTGGTGTGGACGATCCTGCCGCACTATGCTGCGCCCTTCACAGCGGCGTTCTATTTGCTGGTAGTGGCTGGTATTCGGGGGCTGGGGCGTTTGCGCGGTGCGGTGATTGCTGCTTGTTTCGGGATAGCACTGCTCCGTGCCCTGGCACCCGGACTTGGAATGAAGGTCTATGGGGAAGAGGCGATCTCCTGGTACACATACGGACATCTTGCGAATACTGCGCGTGCGAAGATGGAATCGAAGCTCACCGAGTTGGGCGGGAAGCACTTGGTATTGGTGGATTACAGCCCCGGCCATTCGCCGCACATGGAGTGGGTCTACAACCGGGCTTCGATTGATGATGCCTCCGTGGTATGGTCGAGGACGACGCCCGATCCGGTGCGGATGGCGCAGCTATTGCAGTATTTCCGTGACAGGCGAGTTTGGGTGGTCCGGCCGGATGTGAGTGCCACGCAAATCATGGAATATCGAAGGTAAGAAAGGACTTATTACTTATGGCCACCGATTGGAAGATGATCGCGGAGAGCCGGCGGTTGGAAGCAACGCCAACGCAGATGGAGACGTATGCGAGTATTCTCGGGGCGCTGGAGTTGCAGATGTCGGAGTTGAAGCAGGGATTGGCTTACGACGCCGAGCCAGCCACTTTTCCGCAGCCGGTGGTCGGGGGTGAGCAATGAACTCGATTGTGACGGCCGCAGCGGCGCTTCGCAGAGGCGAGGTGAGCGCAGTGGAATTGTGCCGGAGGGCTCTGGCAAGTGCCGAATCACTACAGGAGTCGTTGAACCTGTTTGTGACCCTGGTTGGGGAGCGGGCACTGGAGCAGGCGGCCAGGATGGATCGTGAACTCGGTGAGGGTATAGATCGCGGACCGCTACACGGGATCCCTATTGCGCTCAAGGATGTTTTTGAAACCAAAGGGGTTTTGACCACTTGTGGCTCGCGGCTCTTTGCCGCCCATGTGCCGTTGCGCGATTCGGCCGTTGCGGAACGGTTAAATGCGGCGGGCGCAGTGCTGATTGGCAAGACTGGCATGCACGAACTGGCATACGGGGTCACGTGTTCAAACCCGCACTTTGGGCAAGTTCGAAATCCGTGGAATCGGGAGCATATTCCCGGTGGATCGAGCGGCGGGTCAGGCGGCGCTGTTGCTGCTGATGTAGTATTTATGGCGATGGGGAGTGATACCGGAGGTTCCATTCGGATTCCAGCGGCCTTCTGCGGGACGGTTGGGTTGAAGCCGACCTTCGGTCGTGTAAGCCGCTACGGAGTGATGCCGCTGGACTTCTCCCTGGACCATATGGGGCCGCTGGCGAGGACAGTCCGCGATGCCGCTATCGTATTGAATATACTGGCAGGGCACGACGAGCGGGATCATACGTCGAGCATGCGTCCGGTGGAAGATTATGTGCCGGGGCAGGAGGTTTCGGTCAGTGGATTGCGGATCGGCATTCCTATTAATTTCTACTTTGATAGGATAGAGGCCGGGATCGAAGCCAATGTGAGAAGGGTAGCCGATTCGGCTGCGGCGTTGGGGGCTGAGCTGATCCCAATCACTGTACCCGATGTTGCCGGGTTGAATGCCGTAGGGCGCGTGATTCTGATGGCCGAGGCGTCGGCCTGCCTGGAACCCTACCTGGCCCGGAGGCAGGAGTTTGGGGCGGATGTAATCGCGCTGTTGGACCAGGGGCGATGTTTGCCCGCCACGGAGTACGTTCAGGCGCAGCGGCTACGGCGGCAGTTTCAATTGGCGTTCGCGAAAGTGTTTGAAAATGTGGACTGTCTGCTGACGCCGACTACGCCGAATCTCGCCTCGCAGGTCGGCCAGACGGTGGTGGAAGTGGCTGGGGAGAAGGAAGATGCGCGTCTCGCAGCAACGCGACTCGTTCGTGGTATCAACCTGCTCGGATTACCGGCTTTGGCTATTCCGTGTGGGCTGATGGGCGGATTGCCAGCGAGCGTGCAACTGATTGGCCGTGCTTTTGAAGAGGCTACGATTCTGCGGCTGGGGGCCGCATTGGAAGATAGCGGGGCAGTGGGCTATCCGGGTTGCCCGGTTTAGGGGGGAGCGTATAATACAAAAGAGGTGAACCATGTCGTTTACACGCCGCCACATTCTCCAGATGCCTGCAGCCGCCTCGATGGCTGCGGCGGCCAATGATCGGATTCAGATCGGGGTGATTGGAACTGGTGCGCGGTCGCAGGAGTTGATGCAGGCGTTGCTGCGGCATCCGACGGCGCAGATTGTGGGGGCGGTCGACGCCTACAAAGGTAGGATAGAACGCACGAAGGAGCGCGCCGGCAATTCCGTGAGGGTGTTCCCAACCTATAAAGAGCTGCTTGCGGAGAAATCGATCGACGCGGTTGTGGTGGCGACGCCGGACCACTGGCATAAGTCGATGGTGATGGAGGCGCTGCAGGCGGGCAAGGATATCTATTGCGAAAAGCCTCTCACGTATCGCAGTTCCGAGGGGATGGAGATTGTCGAGGCGGCCCGGCAAGCCAAGCGGATTGTACAGGTTGGGAGCCAGGGCGTGTCGAGCGAAACGACAAAGAAGGCGCGGGATCTGATACGGGCCGGGAAGCTTGGGCGGGTGACAATGATCCGCGCCGCATACAACCGGAATACAGCCTCGGGGGCTTGGATTTACCCGATTCCGCCGGATGCCAGCCCCACTACGGTCAACTGGGAGCAGTTTCTGGGGCCCGCACCGAAGCGGCCGTTTAGCCTGGAGCGGTTTTTCCGTTGGCGCTGCTATCAGGAGTACTCCGGTGGAATCGCCACCGACCTTTTTGTCCACCTGTGCACTACCATTCATTTTCTGATGGATGCCAAGGCGCCGTCCTCGGTAATGGCGATGGGGCAGCTCTACCGCTGGACCAAGACTCGTGATGTACCCGATACCCTCAACGCCGTGCTGGAGTATCCCGAAGGGTTCACCGTGAATCTCAGTTCGACGTTCAACAATCAGTTCTCCGCTGACAGCAGCTTTCAGGTGCTTGGGACGGAGGGCACGATTCTGCTGGGTGACGGCATGACTCAGGTTTCCGAGACGGCGGTGGAGGACAACCGGTGGATTGTAGAAAGCTGGCCGAGCAGGCTGGAGGCCGCCTACTACAAAGATCCGAAGGTGATTGCCGCGGAGTTGCCTCAGTTGCGAAAGCCAGGCCTGAAAACGTCGTCGGAGCAGTTTCGGAATGAAGGCGCCGATTCGACCTGGGCGCACCTGGGTGTGTGGTTAGAGGCGATCCGGTCGCGCAAATCTCCCTATGAAGATGCGCTGGCGGGGCATCGGGCGGCGGCGTGCGCGCACATGGTCAACCGGAGCGTCAAGGAGAAGCGCATCATCGAGTGGGATTATCAAAGAGAAGACATGAAGGGTTGAAGGGCATGAACGAAATCCTGCGATTCCTGGTACTGGGCATAGTACTTACCCGCAAACAACCCTAAACCTTCCACCACCATCTGCCGATCATCGCGAAAGGCAGAGTCGTGAATGTGATCACCCTATTCGCGTGCGAGTCGCAACCCATCGTTGTGGAAGGTTTGCGGCGAATTCTCGACGGAGTCGAGGACATAACACTGGTTGGGGCAGCGCCGGTTTCGAGCGACACGCTGGCGGTGATTACGGATCTGCGGCCGCGGATCGTCCTGACTGACCAATCGGGAGGATTGAAGCAGACGTTCCGCTTCCTCTCCGATGTGAAGGCGGCGGTGCCCGCGTGTATGCCGGTGTTGTGGGTCACTGAACTGGCCGAAGTGGAGTGTTTCCGGGCGTTGCAGTTGGGGGCCCGCGGCATTCTCAAGAAGACGCTGCCGGTGGACGCTGTTTTCGATTGCCTGCGGGCGGTCTGCCAGGGCAATGTTTGGATCGAGCACACGGTGTCCAGCCAGGTAGTGGGCTTTCTCAGCCGCCGGCAGACACCGAGGCTGACGCCTCGTGAGCGGGAGATTGTCCGCTGTCTGTGCCGCGGCATGCGTAACAAGGAGATCGCCAAAGAGTTGTCGATCACGCCGGGGACCGTGAAGGTGCACCTCATGCACATCTTTGAAAAGACCGGGGTGAAGGACCGTTTTGAACTGGCCGTGCATGGGCGGAAGCTGCTTGGCGGCAATCCGCTGGAAGATCAGTTGAGCCTGACGGGAGCTGCCTCCTCCTGAGGCAGTCGATTGAGGAGGAGACTTGGCGAATTCACTTCCAGCCAATTCGGTTGCCGCGAGCGCCGCACCCCTGGCAAATGGGGTGCCCGTCGCCGGTCTCTGGGCGAAACTGTTGCTTCCCTCATTTTCCGATTGCCTGTTTCTTGCGGTGCTGTTTTGGCTGTACGCAGCGGGTTGGCCGTCGCTTTTGGCGGATGGAGACACGGGCTGGCACATACGTACGGGAGAGTGGATTCTGCAGAATCGCGCGGTTCCGCAAACGGACCTGTTTTCCTTTAGCAAGGCCGGGCAGCCATGGTATGCCTGGGAATGGCTGGCCGACGTCGTCTATGCTCTGCTTCACGGGGCTATGGGGTTAAAGGCCATTGTGCTGTTGTCGGCGCTGCTGATTGCGGGTTTTGGCACGTTGTTGTTCCGCCACATGGTCTGGTGCGGGGCGACGCCATTCGCCGCTTTGGTTGTTTCGCTGATGGTGTTCGGAGCGTCCGCGATCCATTATCTGGCGCGTCCGCACGTCTTTACGCTCTTTGGAATGACCGCGGCGATGTTCCTGTTGGAGCGCGACCGGCAGCGGCCTGGCAGGGAGATCTGGTGGCTGGTGGCGGCGGTGCCGTTTTGGGTGAATCTGCACGGCGGTTTTCTTGCGCTCATTGCAGTGCTGGTGCTGCTCACAGTGGGGACGGCGGCCGAACAGTGGCTGGTGGCGCGCAAGGAAGGGTCACGGACGGATTGGGGGCCGGCCAAACGTTACGGGGTCATCACGGCAGCAGCCGGGTTGCTTACATTTGCAAACCCTTATGGCTGGCATTTGCACCAACACATCCTCGCCTACCTGCGCTCAGATTGGATCAAAGCCAATGTGCAGGAGTTCCGGTCTCCAGTGTTTCGCGGCGAGAGCGCCACGCAGTATGAAGTGATGCTGTTTGCCGGTCTGGGAATAGTTGCCTGGCTGCTGTGGCGACGGCAGGTGGTGTCCGCGCTTTGGATTCTGTTCTGGGCACACTCGTCGCTGACGAGCGTCCGGCACGTGCCGCTGTTCATGATTGTTGCGGCGCCCTATGTTGCGATGGGCTTGACCGCCTTGTGGAAGCTGCATATTGAGCCCGCCGGCAGGAAAACCACACGAGGGATTCTGGCCAGTTTGGCACGGGACATGACGCCTGGGTGCTCACGGTCGAGCGTGTGGATCGTAACGGTGGCCCTGGTGTTGCCGCTTTTGCCTGATAATTCAGTTCAGTGGCCTACCGATTTTCCAGCGGTGAAATTTCCCACGGCAATGGTAGCCCGTCATGCGGAGGAGCTCATCCAGGGGCGGACTCTCACGATGGACCAGTGGGGGGACTACCTTATCTACAAGTCCTACCCAAGGCAGCGAGTCTTTGTGGACGGCAGGAGTGATTTCTTCGGAGCCGAGATGGGCGACGAGTACCTGCGCCTGTCGCAAGGCACGTGGGATTGGCGCAAGCTGATGGAAAAGCACAACTTTGATGTTGTACTGAGCCCGATGGAATGGCCGCTCACCTCGTTGTTGAAGACCGACGTGCAGTGGCGTGTTGTGGACGACGACGGCATAGCTGTGCTCTTTAAACGCGCGCGGTAGTACGTTTGGGCTGCTGTATCGTTTCGTTATCACAGAAATAAGCCCCTCCCCATCTAATGAAAACCACTGACCCCGCCGAAATCTGACTTAGGGACCGGTTTGCTTGCCATTCAGGTGGCAGGCATCCGTTTCCGGGGAGGAAGTTCTCAATGAAGCCCGTCAAAGCCTCGGTACTAGAAGCACCCGCTGCACATAGACTGGTTCGTCACGACACTCCGGATCACGAAGGCCCGTACCGGGAGCGCATCTCGGAGGGTTGGCGCCTTCCCTCTGGTGCCGGGCTGGCGGAATTTGCTCTCCAGTCCGGGTTCCTCGCGTCACGGCTGTGGGAAGAAAGCCAGCGCCTGGAAAGGCACCGGCAGTTTGTCCGTCCGGGCGGGCGATTGCCCGTGGAGATGAGTTCTGACGAAGCGCGCTAGACGGGCGCAAGCGATAACTCCAGAGAGTGAAAGGTAAGCCATGTCTGCCCAAGTCGTCATCGCGCTAATTATTGGAATCCTCGCTTCGGTGGAGGATTTGTGGCGGCGGAGCGTCTCGAATTGGATCTGTCTGGCCGCGCTGGTTGCCGGTTTTGGGTGGCAAATCTCCCAGCAGGGGTTTCGCGGAGCCGTTACGGCATTGCTGGGCGCGCTGGCAGGATTCGCTGTCTTCCTCATTTTCTATCTGCTCGGTGGCATGGGTGGAGGCGATATCAAACTAATGACCGGTTTCGGGGCTCTGCTGGGCGCCAACCGGCTGTGGGAGGCCGCCTTGTGGACGGCGATTCTCGGAGCCGTTCTGGCGGCGGTAGTTCTGGGTGTGCACGGTGTGCGGAAACTGGCTGGAGGGAGCCCGGCGAGGCCCGCGGCGATCCCATATGCCCCTGCAATCGCACTTGGAGTGTGGATATCTCTGGTACTTCGCTAAAGGAAGTCATAGGAACTGACGAATGTATGGAAGAGATCCTCGTAGCTAGCCGGCAAGCTGGTGGCTTCAGGCTGGCGGTTGGGTCTTGGGAAGCACGAACCGCGTTTGGGTTGGAGCTCCTGGCGAAAGCCAGGCGAAGAAGCAGGAGTTGAAGTAGCTCGGATTCCGGTCGGAAGACCGAACGACGCCAGTTAGAAAGGTAATGCTATGGATCGCAGGTTTTGGACAGTCTTAGGAGTCAGCCTCTTGTTCGCACTGGTAGCATCCAGTCTCTTCTACCAGATGTCGGCTCGCGCCGGCGGTGGCAAGAAGTCCGATCAGGGGGAGATGAAAGACCTTGTGCTTGCCGCCAAGCCCCTCTCCGTGGGCATCACCGTCAAGCCCACCGATGTGAAGATCGTGAAGAAACCAAACGATCAGTTTCCCCGTGACGGCTTCACCAAGGTGGAAGAAGTGATCGACCGTCCGGTGATCAGCAACATCCTGCTTGATGAGCCAATTCTGGAGGGCCGGCTTGCGGCTCGCGGAAGTGGTCTTGGAATCGCGCCGATCATCCCCGTGGGAATGCGCGCCGTAACGGTGCGCGTTAACGACGTCGTCGGTGTGGCGGGATTTGTGATGCCCGGCATGCGCGTCGATGTCCTGGTGACGGGGCGGCCGCCGGGAAGAGACAACACAATCACGACGACGGTTTTGCAGAACATCCTCGTTCTTACGGCAGGCACGACGATGCAGCCGGATTCCCGCGGCCAGGCGATCAACGCTCCGAACGTGACAGTGCTGGTCAATCCCGAGCAGGCCGAGATCCTGACGCTGGCGAGCAATGAAGGCCACATCCAACTCGTGCTTCGCAACGGAAATGACGCGACGATCGAGAAGACCCCGGGGACACAGGTATCACAGTTGTATGGTGTGACCGCAAAGCAGCAACAGCAAAAGGCTGAAGCGCCTGCACCTCGTCCGCGCCCGAAACCAGTCGTGGTGGCGCAGGCACCGCCTCCGGTGGCGCCCCCTCCGCCGGCACCGCCACCGGCTGATCAGATCGTCGTCATCCGCGGCAATCAGAAGACTGTCGAAACGGTTTCCAGTCTGAAAAACAACGAATAGATAGATCCAATTAGCGGAGAACATTCAAAATGAAGGCAACAACTCGATTCCGCTGCGGTCTCCTCAGTTCCGTCGTCGCGGTGCTTCTCGGCGCCGGAGAGGGAACTCCTGTAGCACTGGCACAGACGGCCGACGACATCAAGGTTGTGGTCGGTAAGAGTATCGTCATCGACTATCCGGAGGACATCGCCCGTATCTCAACCTCCAGCCCGGAGGTCGTCGATGCGGTGCCGGCTACGACGCGTGAGATCCTGCTGCATGGCAAGTCGATGGGCGCGGCAACCGTCGTTGTGTGGTCGAAGGCGGGGCAGCGCAATTTCTATAACGTCAACGTCGAGCCGAATCTCGAGCCGTTACGGCGCTTATTAAAGGATACTTTCCCGGATGAAGATATCCGGGTGCAGGCGACTCGTGACTCGCTGTCGCTCACCGGGCGTGTGACCACGCAGCCGGTGGCTGACCGTGCCACTGTCCTGGCCACTTCATATGCCAAGAGCATCGTGAACAACTTGCGCGTGGATCCGATCGGTATCGAGAAGCAGATCCTGCTGCACGTGAAGTTCGTCGAAGTGAACCGCACGCACGTCAACCAGCTTGGCTTCAACCTGTTCTCTACCGGAGCCGCCAACACGGTTGGCACGGCGGGCACGCAGCAGTTTCCCAACGCCGGTATCGACAAATTGCAGAACGTCATTCCGGGGCAGAATGCGGGCTTCTCGACGGAGTTCCGCTTCACGGATTTGCTCAACGTCTTCTTGTATAGGCCCGACCTGAACCTGGGTGCGATGATCAAGGCGCTCAATCAGCAGGGCGTGCTGCAGATTCTTGCAGAGCCGAATCTGGTGACCACCAACGGCAAGGAAGCAAGTTTCCATGTAGGCGGTGAGTTCCCGGTTCCGGTGCTGCAGGGCGGCGCCAACTCGGGCGCGGTCACGGTGCAGTTCCGCGAGTACGGTATCCGGTTGAACTTCCACCCCGTCATCACGCCGAACCGCACCTTAAAGATGCATGTGCGGCCTGAGGTGAGCACGATCGACTTGGGGAACGCAGTCACGATCTCGGGTTTCACGATCCCGGCGTTGTCCACCAGAAAGATGGAGACGGACATCGAACTGGGTGAAGGGCAGAGCTTCGTCATCGGCGGACTCCTGGATGACCGCGTGACAGAAACGATGTCGAAGGTGCCTGGACTGTCCAATATTCCGATTCTTGGCGCTTTCTTCAAGAGCCGCAACGAGAACAAGACCAAGAGCGAACTGATCGTGATGGTGACCCCGGAGATTACCATGCCGCTGCAGCCGACGGATCCGAAGCCGATGCCGGTGTTCCCGCGGGAATTCCTGCCACAGACTACGCCGAATACGCCTGCGCCGGCCGCCAAGATCGTGACGCCGAAGAGGAAATAAGTGGCCATGTTGAGGAGCGACGTGTAAATCCCGAGGTCATTACGAACATGAATCCACGCAGACCAGTGCGAGAAACCGAACTCACCGCCTTGCTCGTCTCCCCGGACCGCGAGATGGCTGAGTCGTTTCTCTCGACTGTCCCGCAGATTCACGGGTTTCAGATTCTCGCGGATATGCGTACCTATCCGACACAGCAGACGCTGGAGATCCGGTTGCATCAGTTGCAGCCGGAGGTGGCGCTGATTGACGTGGCGACCAACGTGGATGCGGCCGTTAAGCTCATCGCCTACCTGGCCGCGTTCCGCCCTCCGGTGCATGTTGTGGCGCTGCACTCGCACAATGATTCGGAGGCGATCCTGCGAGCGGTCCGCGCGGGAGCCTGTGAGTTCCTGTACGCGCCATTCGATCCCTCGATTCAACTGGAGGCGATTGCGCGGCTGCGGCGGTTGCGGCAACCGGAGACGTCACAGGAAGCCAACGCGGGCAGGATCGTCGCATTCTCGAGCGCCAAGCCCGGATCGGGTGCTTCGACACTGGCGACGCAAACGGCTTTCGCATTGAAACGCGCTACGGGAAAACGCGTGCTACTGGCCGATTTCGATCTTGCCGGAGGGACTGTCGGGTTCTTTCTCAAGCTGAACCAGCAGCATTCCCTGCTGGACGTTATGTCGAATGGTGAACTCGATACTTCCCGCTGGCCGGATTATACGGTGTCGTGCGGAGGAGTGGACATTCTCACCGCTCCGGACAAGCCGCATTTGCAGCACATTGACCCAATGCGGTTGCAGGAGTCGATTCAATACATGCGGTTCCTCTACGACTGGGTCATCGTTGACCTGCCTTCGATCTTTCACCGCATCAGCCTGCTGGCGTTGAGCGAGACGGAGCGGGCGTTTCTGGTTTCCACGAGCGAACTGCCGAGCCTGCATCTGACGCGCAAGGCGGTGTCGCTTCTGAACCAGCTTGGATTTGCGAAGGACCGGGTCCAGGTTGTGGTGAACCGCGTGAGTAAAAAGGATGGGCTTGCCGGCGGCGACCTTGGGAAACTGTTTGATTGCCCCGTCCAGGCGAGCTTCCCCAACGACTACTTCTCACTTCACCGGGTGATCACGTTGGGACGCCCACTTGCCAACGACTGTGAACTGGGCCGGGCTGTCGAATCGCTCGCCGGGCGGCTGGTTGGTGGCGCGAACGCCGAGAAGAAACGTATGGGAGGTGTTCTGCACGCTAAGCCCGCGCTGTCGGAGGGCTAGCCGGAATACCGAGACAAGAGCAAACTATGCTGCCATCGATTGAAAACAAACAACAGCAACTCACCTGGGAACAGCGCCTGCTGAAGAACGCCGGACGGCCAAAGACGGCGTTGAAGCCCGAGTATCAGGAGCTCAAGTTCACGCTCCACCGCAAGCTGTTGGACAAGATCAACCTCGAGGCACTGGCGACAATCGACAACCAGCGGGTACGTGGTGAAGTCCGCCAGGCGCTGTTTTCGCTGATCGACAACGAGCCGACGCTGCTCAGCTCGCTCGAGAAGCAACAGATCTGCGAAGAGGTTCTGGACGAGGTATTTGGATTGGGACCGCTTGAGCCGCTGCTGCAGGATTCCACCATCAGCGACATTCTGGTGAACACGCACAAGCAGGTCTACATCGAACGGCGCGGCATGCTCGAATTGACGAGCGTGACCTTTCGCGACGACCAGCACCTGTTGCGCATCATCGACAAGATCGTCTCGCAGGTGGGCCGCCGCATCGACGAATCAAACCCGATGGTGGACGCCCGCCTTGCCGACGGATCGCGCGTCAATGCCGTGATCCCGCCGTTGGCGGTGGACGGCCCGCTGATGTCCATCCGCCGCTTTTCGACCGACAAACTGATGCCGGCCGACCTTGTGGAGCGCAAGGCGATGACGCCCGGCATGATGGAACTCATGGAAGCCGGCGTGAAGGCGAAGCTCAACATAGTGATCGCCGGAGGGACCGGCGCCGGTAAGACGACGCTTTTGAACGCACTCAGCTTCTTCATCAGCCCCAAGGAACGGATCGTCACGATTGAAGACGCGGCGGAATTGCAGTTGAAACAGCCCCACGTGGCACGGTTGGAAACGCGGCCGCCAAACCTGGAAGGCCATGGCGCGGTCCGCCAGCGGGAACTGCTGGTCAACAGTCTGCGTATGCGCCCCGACCGCATCGTGGTGGGCGAAGTTCGCGGCTCGGAAGCGCTGGACATGTTGCAGGCGATGAACACGGGTCACGACGGATCGCTGACCACCGTCCACGCCAACTCGCCTCGCGATGCGGTGTCACGTCTTGAGGTGATGGTGTCGATGGCGAACTCCAACATGCAGTTGATATCCATACGACAGCAGATTGCCAGCGCGGTGCACATATTTGTGCAGGCGTCACGCTTCTCGGATGGTTCGCGCCGCGTGACAAGCATCACCGAGGTGACGGGTATGGAAGGCGAGGTGGTCACGCTGCAGGACATCTTCGTCTTCGAAAAGCGTGGTCTGTCTCCGGAAGGCAAAGTGATCGGCCGCTTTGCGGCCACGGGTATCCGTCCGAAGTTTTACGAGAAGCTTCTGGCGGCGGGTATTCGCCTCAGACCCGATCTGTTTGACGAAGTTGCCGAGGTGTAAGCGAGGTTAACTATGGGATTTGTTGCGATCGTTCTCGTGATCTGGTTCGGCGCGGTTGTGCTCTGGTACGCGGTGAGCGCGGCGCTGCGCAACGCCGACGTGGACAAGATCAAACAGCGCCTCACCGGCACCACCAAATCGAAGAAGAAGGAGTCCAATGCGCCCGCGCCAGCACAACTGTTCCAGACCGAAGACAAACACACGGGCCGGGTGACGGTACGGCTGCTGCGGAAGTACAAGATCCAGGACAGGCTGCAGGAAGTCCTCGAGCAGGCAGGATTGCGCTGGCATGTGGCGCGACTGGTACACGCCTGTCTGGCTTGTTTCCTGGGTGGATATCTGGTGGTGTGGATGCTTGCGGATTTTCGCAGCCTGGCGCTGGTGGCGGGGCTGATCGCCGGGTGCATTCCTTTCGTCTTTGTATTCCGTAAGCGGACGCTGCGGATGCGAAAGTTTGAAGAGCAGTTTCCGGAGAGCCTGGAATTTGTCGCGCGCTCGATGCGTGCCGGCCACGCCTTCTCGGTATCGCTCGAAATGCTGCACCGTGAGTTTCAGGAGCCGCTATCGGGCGAGTTCCGGCGCACTTTCGAAGAGCACAACCTTGGGCTGCCGCTTGACGCGGCGTTGACGAAACTCTCCCGGCGCGTGCCGATGCTCGACGTCCACTTCTTTGTTTCGGCGGTTCTGCTGCAAAAGAAGACGGGCGGCAACCTGGCGGAAATCCTCGACAAGCTGGCATATGTGATTCGCGAACGGTTCAAACTGCGTGGCCGCATCCGCGCGGTGAGCGCCCACGGAAAGATGACCGGGCTGGCGCTGACCTGTATTCCCATTGGCGTCGCAGTGATCCTGTTCTATGCCAATGAGGAGTACGCCAAGTTCTTCTTCACCGACGAGATTGGCCACATCATGGCCGCTGCAGCCATCACGCTGCAAATAATCGGTTACCTTGTGATCAAGAAAATCGTTTCCATCGAGGTATAGGCCATGGCACTCTTTTTCAGCATCCTGATTTTCGTCGTAGTAGCCGTGACGATCAACTACTTTCTCACCCGGCGATGGGTGGTGAAGCAGGAAGTGATCGAGCGCGTGGCTGGTGTGGGAATGACCGGCATGCAGGAGGAAACTCCGCGGCACCCGAGTCTGGTTCTGCGGGACGTAGTGGAGAAGCTCGGGAAAATCGCTCCGCAATCGCCCAAAGACGTCACTATCATGCAACGGCGTCTGATCCGCGCCGGGTTCCGGACGGAGAAGGCCCTGACTATGTTGTACGGCAGCAAGCTGCTGCTGTCCATTGTGCTTCCAGTCCTTATGACTCTGGTGGTGATGCGCGCCGATTCGGATCCGGCGAACAAGTTCCTGGCGGTGGCGGCATCGGCAGGGCTGGGATTCTTTGGGCCGAACGAGTATATCAATCTGCGGGTCCGCCGGCGTCAGAAGCAGATCCGGCGCGCGCTACCGAATGCGCTTGACCTGATGGTGGTTTGCGTGGAATCGGGACTCGGTCTCGATCAGGCGATTCTGCAGGTGGCCAAGGACCTGGAGTCAGCGCATCCGGAGATCAGCGAAGAATACGCACTAGTAAACCTGGAATTGAAGGCCGGTAAGCGGCGTAGTGAAGCGTTACGCAACATGGCCGAACGTACGGCGGTGGATGATCTGAAAAAACTTGTCGCGGTTTTGATTCAGGCCGACAGATTCGGCACCGGTGTTGCACAGTCTTTGCGCGGACATGCCGATTATATGCGTGTGCAGGCTAGACAGATTGCGGAGGAGAAAGCTGCCAAGCTCGGCGTGAAGCTCGTCTTCCCCATCTTCTTTTGTATCCTGCCGTCGCTGTTTGTGGTGACGGTGGGGCCGGTGGCGGTAAAAATCGTCAGGGAGTTGCTCCCCATGATGAATAACATCTGAGGAAAAGGTGCCGTCGTTGCGGGCGGCGCCAGTTATGTAAGAAGGAAGTTTGAAAGGAGAATGCGATGGATAGCTCAATGGTTCGGATCGTTTGCGCGGTACTGGCGGCCCTGTTTTTGGGTCTCATCGTAATGCGCCGCAAGAAGAGCGCTGAGTAACGGCGCGCTGGTTGCGGTTGCGTGAGAAGCCCGGCGGCGGATTCGGCGCGGCAGTCAGGTGCCGGCGGCGGAGTAGCTCGCTGGAAGTGTGCAAGGGAATCGGCGTGTGGAGCTGGCGCGTTTTGCGCCAGTTTCCCCGCTAGGTTCCGGCGGAGGCGATTGATAGGCGGAGACGGTTTGTAGTTCGGGCCGAGTCTTAAAGGCCGGTGCCAGGGTCGCGAGAAGGCCCGGTAATTCAGGATTTATGAGATTGATTTTCACGAGCGGAGTGAAGCATATGATGAATAGCACATTTTGCTGGAGCGCGACCACACCGGGCCGGTGCGGCAGGGCGGCAGGAACCATAGTACTGCTGTTGACCTCAGCGCTGTCGCTGTTCGGCGGCACCGTAGGCAAGGTGGTGGCGATTGGCGGGCAGTCGTCGGATCTGGCGTTGGATGAGGCTCGCGGAGTGGTCTATGTGGCGAACTTCACGGGCAACAAGATCGACGTGGTTTCCGCCAGCAACGGTTCGATTCAATCGAGCATGAACGTTGCCTCGCAGCCGGTTTCGGTGGCGCTGAGCCCCGACGGCCGCTACCTGGTGGTGGCCCACTACGGGAACTTCACACCGCCGAATTCGCCAGGCAACGGACTGACGGTGATCGATCTCAACGCGAACTCGCGTCAGACCTTTGTACTGGGCAGCGCGCCGTTCAGCGTGGCATTCGGAATCGACGGCCGGGCTTTGGTGGCGACGGCGACCGAGTTTCTCTCCTTCGATCCGGCCACAGGTATGGCGCAGACCGTAGGCGCGGTTTCCGGCATCACGACGAAGTCACTGCCGGTGCCGGTGGCTACCTTCCCGAACAGCATCGTTGGGGCGTCGATGACGGCTAGCGGCGACGGGTTGTGGATTTTCGGCTCGGCGCTCGCGTCTGGTGGTAGCGGCGGTACGGGTGGTACCGGCGGCGGCTCCCAGACCATTGAGTACGCCTATGACGTAACGACGAAGTCGCTGAAAGCCGCGCTGTGGATCTGGGGCACGATTCCAGGGCCGCGGACGGTAAGCAGCAACTACGACGGCTCGCTGCATATGAGCGCCTGGGCACTGTATGACCGTACGCATGAGCTGGCGCTGTCGTTCTATCACGTACAGAATCTCGACCTGTCCGGTACGCATGTTTTCGATCAGACGCGAGGGTCGATATACGCTCAGTTTGTGGAGAAGTCAGGTACGGGCGTGTCGACGTCTACAAAGACGCCGGTGCTGTTGGTGCTGGACGCCGACAATCTGCGCGAACGCGAAAGGCTGCAACTGCCGGAGAATTTCACCGGAAAGAGCATTCTGAACTCCGACAGCTCTATGCTCTACGGACTCTCCGAAAGCGGGCTCATGATCATTCCGGTGGCGGACAACAACCGGATCTCGCGCATTACCGCGAGCAAGGAAGATGTTGTGTTTCGCGGGAACTTCTGTGATCGCCGGCCGAGTTCGCAGGATGTCACGATCCTCGACCCGAGCGGCGGCAATGCCGATTTCACCTTGACGGTGGATACTCCTGGCGTGACGGTTACGCCTGCTCGCGGTGTCACTCCGGCCACGGTGCGCATCAATGTGGACCCGGCTGCTTTCCAAAACAAGAAGGGTACCACCACGGCGAAGATCACGATCGCCAGTGCTCGCGCCGTGAACGTGAGCAAGCCGATTCGAGTGCTGGTGAACAATCGCGAGCCGGACCAGCGCGGAACCTCGGTGAGCGTATCCGGCGAATTGTGGGATCTGCTGGCGGATCCGATCCGCGACCGCTTCTACGTTCTGCGGCACGATCAGAATGAAGTGCAGGTGTATGAGGGTGGCAATCAGACCCGTGTCGCCACTTTCCGCACCGGCCACCACCCGACGCAGTTGGCGATCACTTTCGACCGGCGGTATCTGATGGTTGCCCATCGCAACGCCCAGGTGCTGAAGGTCTTCGACCTGGAGACTCTCGAGGAATCGCTGCCGGTCCGTATCCCCGGCTGCGCGCCCTACTCGGTGGCCGCCAGCGGGAAGGCGATTCTGGTAGCGGGCTGGTGTCTCGGCGGGAACAAGATCCTGACGGTGGACTTCCTGTCGCGCACGGCCTCATTCCTGCCTTCCCTCGGTGTTTATGAGAACAAAGACATCGACTACAATGCGGTCCTGATTGGCTCCCCGAACGGCAGCTCCATCATGCTGGCGCAGGCCAACGGAAGCCTCTACCTCTACAACGCCAACTCCGACACCTTTACGGTTTCGCGGAAGGACTTCACTATCCTGAACGGTCCATATGCGGCATCCAGCCTGGATCAGTTCGTGATCGGGAATTCGTTGCTGAACGCTTCGCTGGTTCCAGTGGGAACCTTTGAGACGGGCACGGGAAAGAGCGCGGGATTCGCATTCTTCGATCAGGGAGGATTGCGTGTGACGGCGCCGGATGCCTCAAGCCCGGGTGTGATTTCCCGCGTGACCTCACAGGGACCGAGCCAGGCAACGCGCATGGTGGAAGCTCCGCTGCTGCCTTCGACGACTTCGGCGGATGGGGTTGACACGCTCGTGTTCACCCGCACCGTGGCGCCACTGTACAATCGCAATGCTGTGGTGGCACTGACCACTTCGGGATTCACGGTGCTGCCGTGGAACTTCGACGCAGCCGTGGCCACTCCGCGTATCGAACGCGTGGTGAACGCAGCCGATGGCACCGCTCCGGTGGCGCCCGGCTCGCTGGTTTCGATCTATGGTTCGGCACTGAGCCCGATCAATCAGGCGACGCAGCAGACTCCGTTACCGACGGCGCTCGGCGAGAGCTGCCTGACGGTGAACGGACTGCCCCTTCCGGTGGTGTTCGTTTCGCCGGGGCAGATCAACGGACAGATCCCGTTCCAGGTGGATGGTAATGTTTCGATGGTGCTGCGCACGCCTGGCGGCGTGAGTGACACGTTCAACCTGACAATCCTGCCGAACGCACCGGGCGTCTTCCGCAATGGTGTAGCCGGCGCGCAGAGCGATCTGCCGGCGGTCTACCGCGCTTCGAACGGCTTGTTGGTGACGGACTCCAACCCGGTACACCGCGGCGATGTGATCAACATCTTCCTGACGGGTTTGGGCCGCACATCGCCAGCGGTGGACGCGGGCGTACCGGCACCGGGCGATCCGGCACCGGCGGTGTTGGTGGAGCCAACCGTATCGCTGGGCGGCGTTGCCATCCCGTTGGTTTCGGCGGAACTCGTGCCTGGGACAATCGGAGTGTATCGTGTCTCGGTGCGTGTCACTGACCTGGTGCCGCCGGGCTTCGACATGCCGCTCAATGTCACCCAAGGCACCAGCGCCACAACAATCGCGGTCCGGGTCGTTGACTAAGTAAGGACTCGCAACAATCAAGCTTGTTATTCGGATACCGGGCGCGAGGTGGATAGAGATTCCACTCGGTATGGAAGTCCCCTGCGCGCCCAAGTGGAGACTACGCGGTTGGCCTGGTGGCGCCAAGATGGAAAGCCGCACCAAGAGGGAAAGCCAGGAACCGTGCTTTGAAAGGAAAGCATCATGAAAATACGGCAAATGATTCTGATCCCCGTTCTGGCCTCGGTTTCCGTGACTGCGTTTGCGCAGAAATGGGAGATCGGAGCCGTAGGTGGAGGCTCGTTCTACACCAAGACCGACGTCACGCTGGGGAGCAACTCCGTGGAAGCCAAATTCGCTCCAAGCTTCGCGGTAGGGTTCGTGCTGGGCAACGAAATCGGGCGTTATCTTGGTGGAGACATCCGCTACACCTTCATGCGGAATGACGCGCAACTTTCGGGCAACAGTTCTACGGTGAACTTCGGGGCGCAGTCGCACACCATCCAGTACGACTTTCTGCTGCATTTTGCGCCTCCGGGTCAGAAGACTCGCCCGTACATTTCGTTTGGGGCGGGTGTGCGGCACTATCAAGGCACCGGCAATGAAGTATTGTCGCAACCGTTGTCGAACTACGCGATTCTGACGAAGACCACCGATACCACCCCGATGGCGAGCGTGGGTTTTGGCGTGAAGTTCCGCGTGAGCCCGAAATCGAACATCCGAATCGAGTTCAAGGACTACATCACGCCGGCTCCTTCGAAAGTGATTGCGCCCAACCGGGGCGCCAGCCTGTCGGGATGGTTCCATAATTTTGTACCGCTGCTCGGCGTCTCTTACGTCTTCTAATCCACGTTGGAATCGTCTGGAACCGGATCAGACCCGGGGGTTCCTTCGAGACCCTCCGGGTCTTTGCTTTTTTGACACCCTGGAGGTTTTGTCTCGAGCCCCCCTGGTCCACTATCATAGTTCCAGAGCCTACAAAGGGGATTTAGAGAATCGTGGGAGTTTTCTACCTGTTCCAGCCGGCATTGCTGGCCCTCTCTCTGTTGCCGGCGCAGACACCAACTTCACCGCCAGGAGAGTTGCCCAAGCCGCTTGCGGATGCCGTAGCCGCCGCCAAAGCTGGAGGATTCGTCGGCAGTTCGGTATGCCGGGTTTGTCATCCCGATGTCTGGCAGAACTTTTTCAAGAATCCGCATTACAAGAGCCTTGCGAGTGGAAAGGAAACCCCTGAACAAACAGGCTGCGAGGGGTGCCATGGCCCGGCGAAGGGACATGTCGAAGCTCGTGGTGGGAAGACCACGATCCAGGCGGCTTTCTCTCTGCTTACGCCGCGCAAGGTCCTCGACACCTGTCTGAAATGCCACGCTAAAGACCTCTCGCGGCTCGATGTGCGGCGTTCGTCGCACTCCCAGGAAGACGTCGTCTGCAACTCCTGCCACTCCATCCATAAATCGCGGTCGTCAAAGGCGCTGCTGGCGAAAGAGCAGCAGCGCGAGTTGTGCTATCAATGCCACGCGAACGTCCGCGCGCAGTTTTCCATGCCGTTCAAGCACCGTGTAAATGAAGGCTTCATGAATTGCACGGATTGTCACAACCCGCATGGCACGGCCGCGGCAAGCTGGCGGATGGGCATCCGTCCGCGAATGGTGACGCAGGCGCTGGGTAATGAAGAGCCGTGTCTCAAGTGTCACACTGACAAGCGAGGGCCTTTCGCATTTGAACACGCTGCCGTGCGCGTGGATGGCTGCGAATCGTGCCACAACCCGCACGGATCAACCAACGCCAAGCTGCTGAAACGTACCTCCACCTTTACGGTCTGTCTGGAATGCCATAACGGCGCCCCCGGTTTTGGCCGGACGGGCGATGGCGTCCCGACGCAGTCCGCGTCTCACGATATGCGCAACCCGCGCTATCAGAACTGTACGACGTGCCATGTGCGCATCCACGGTTCGAATTCGAGCAATCTGTTCCTGAGGTGAGCCATGCGGAAGAACAAATTTCTTGCAGCATCCATTTGGGCCGCGTTACTCACACCGGGTGTACTTGCACAGCCGCCGGTGGCGCCTACGCGCGAAGAGGTGGGCACTCCACGAGGTGAGAACAAGGGCGGCTACAACATTACAAACTCATTTGAGCTCGGCTACCGCTGGCGCACGGTGGACGGCAACATCGGCAAATACCGGAGCGACGTCAACTATGGCAACGGCGTGCGGCTGCTGGGCAGCCAGCTTCGTATCTTCTCGCGCGAAGGCCACGGAGGCCTTTTCGATGAACTGACTCTCAATACGCAAGGCCTGGGGGCTGATCCCTATCAGAATGCGTCGCTGCGGATCGAGAAGAACGGCCTGTACCGCTACGACCTGTCCTGGCGATCCAATGACTATTTCAATCCGGCGCTGACGGTTTCCTTCGGGCAGCACTTCATGAACACGACGCGGCGGTTTCAGGATCACGACTTCACGCTGTTTCCGCAGTCCAATTTCAAAGTGTTTCTCGGCTACACGCGCAACTCACAATCCGGGCCCGCGCTGACGACGATCCAGCTCTTTGACTCGCGCGGCGACGAATACCCGCTGTTCATGGACATCAACCGCAAGCGCAACGAATACCGGCTTGGGGCGGAAGGCGCTTTCGCCGGGTTCCGTCTGAACGTCATGCGCGGCTGGGACAACTTCAGGGAAAGCAGCATCACAAGCCTGCCGGGAGCGGGAACGCAGGCGGGAAACAACCTCACGGATACGAATACGCTGACGGCCTTCCAGCGATCCGAGCCGTATCAGGGCGATAGTCCGTACTGGCGGATCGTCCTGTCGCGCAATGCGCGGCGGTTCGGAATGAATGCCCGGTACACCAACGTCAGCGGGACGCGCGATTTCGTCTTCGCTGAGACGGCCACCGGGACGGCGCGTTTCGGCGCTTCCTCCAACCGGCAGGTCGGCGTGTCAGGAACCGGCCGCCGCCCGGTGACCACCGCGAGCCTCAATCTGAGCTTTCTGCCGGCAGAAAAGCTGACCCTCACCAGCCACACCAGCTTCAGCAACACGCGGATGGACGGCAACAACACGTACCTGGAAGTGAACAACACGTTCCCCAACGACTCCATCTACAACTTCCAGTTTCTCGGCATCAAAACGGTGCAGACCCTAGCCGATGCCACTTTCGCCGTCAACAAATGGGCCAGCTTGTACGCGGGCTATCATTACTCGTGGCGCGAGATCACTTCGCGCGAAGGCCAATCCATCGCCGGCTTCACCGATGTGACGCGCTTCACCCAGGAGAACAAACTGCACTCCGGGCTCGCCGGTATCCGGCTACGGCCGCTGAAGCCGCTCACCATTCAACTGGACGCCGAAATCGGGCGTTCGGACCGCCCCTTCCTTCCCATCGCGGAAAAGAACTACCACGCGTTGAACGCCCGGGTGCAGTACAAGATGAAGTCCGTGCTCCTGACGGCGTTGACCAAGACGCTGTACAACACGAATTCGAACAACCTGTTCTCCTACAGCGCGCGCTCGCGGCAGTATGGCTACGATGCCAGTTGGACGCCGAAGTCCTGGTTTTCGCTGGACGCAGGTTATTCCAAACTGCACCTGGATACACTCAGCGGACTTGCTTACTTCGCTGCCGGTGAATTGGTGGAGAAAAACAGGTCGCTCTACCTGAGCAACCTCCATGCCGGGAATCTTGGGGTGCGGTTGTCGGTGCTCAAACGGGCCGACCTCTACCTGGGATATTCCATCGTCCGCGATGCCGGCGACGGGCGGCCGGTGCTGTCCACGTCCACCGATGACACCTTCGCTCCGTTCCAGCGGGCGCAGACTTTCCCTCTGACGTATCAGTCGCCGCAGGCCCGGCTGTCCATTCGACTGCGGGACCGGTTGCGATGGAACGCGGGTTACCAGTTCTACGGCTATCACGAGGACTTCTACACCTTCACTTATCAGAACTACCGGGCGCATACGGGATACACGAGTTTGTTGTGGTCGTTCTAGTTTGTTAAGGTAAACTAGGGTGCCCGCCGTATTGCGCCTCGTACCGCAATCATGAGCAGATGGTGAGAAGAGGCTAGCGATGATCCTCCCAACCGCGTTCAACATCACGACGCTGATCATGTTGGCCCTTACTGTGTGGAGTATCAACTCGCGCTACCGCACGCGGCTGGAAAACAACTGGCCGCTGTTCTACTACCTTGGCCTGGTGCTGTACACCCGGAAATTCGATACAGTGCTGGAGTTTAACTATGTTCTCCTGGCGATCATCTGCGCGACGCTGCTGCGCTTTGAGTTTCTCGGCGGCTGGTTTGTGAAGGTGCTGCAGTTTGTCGAGACTGCGATTCTGGTGTACGTGATCATCCGCTTCATCAGCGCGGTTTTCGGATCCGGCTAACTTTCCAGGGGAATACCCGAGGCTTGGATGGCCCGCCATCCGCCGTCCAGGGTAATCGCATTGACATAGCCCATTTTGGTGAGGTTGTCGGCGACAATTGCGGAGCGGAAGCCGCCACCGCAATAGAGCACGATGGTAGCGGAATGATCGGGCACGCGCGATTCAATGTCGCGTTCAATGATTCCCTTGCTCAGATGAATGGCGCCGGCGGCGTGGCCCGCGGCCCATTCGCTCTCCTCACGGACATCGACGAGCACGTGCGGTTCGCCTGCCTCACGCATCTTGAGATACTCGCTGATGCCGCTTTCCTTGACGCGCGATTTGGCGTCGTTCACCAGGGCGAGAAAGCCCGGATTGTGCGCTTTTCCTTGCATTATTTTAGCCTCCTGAAGTCAGACTCGCCGGATTCTTGCGCCGGCCTTGACCAGCTTCGCTTCAATCGCCTCGTATCCGCGGTCGATGTGATAGACGCGGTCGATCACTGTCTCGCCGCGCGCAACCAGCGCCGCCACAACGAGCGACGCGCTGGCACGCAGGTCGGACGACATCACCTGTGCGCCGGAGAGCTCACGCGGGCCGGCGACAATCGCCTGACGGCCTTCAATGCGGATGTTGGCGCCCATGCGCATCAACTCAGAGGCGTGCATGAACCGGTTCTCGAAGATGGTTTCGGTGATGATGCTGATGCCGTCGGCTTGCGTCATCAGTGCCAGGAACTGCGCCTGCAGGTCGGTGGGAAATCCCGGGTGCTCTTCGGTGATCATGTCGACCGCGCGCAGCGTTCCAGTGCGGCGAACGCGCAACGCTCCGGGGCCCTCCTGCTCCACCGTCACACCGCACTGGCGCAGTTTGGCGACGAGCGCGTTGAGGTGCTCGGGTTCACAGGCAGTCACCAGCAGATTGCCGCCCGTGATTGCCCCGGCGATGAGGAACGTACCGGCTTCGATACGGTCGGGAATGATGGCGTGTTCGGCGCCGTGCAGGGATGGCACGCCTTCAATGCGAATGGTGGAAGTGCCGCCCCCCTCGACTTTGGCGCCCATCTTGATGAGCAGGTCGGCGAGGTCCTGCACCTCGGGCTCGCGGGCGGCGTTTTCCAGAATGGTCTCACCCTTGGCGCGTACCGCCGCCATCATCAGATCTTCGGTTCCAGTGACTGTAATGCGGTCGAAGGTGACGACGGATCCGCGAAGACCTTCCGGCGGCGCAACCGCTTCGATATAGCCATGCGTCTGCGTGACCTGCGCACCCAACTGCTCCAGTCCATTGATGTGGAGGTTAATGGGGCGGGCGCCGATCGCGCAACCGCCCGGAATCGACACGCGGGCGCGTCCGAAGCGCGCGGCTAACGGGCCCAGGACGAGGCTGGAGGCGCGCATGGTTTTCACCAGCTCATATGGCGCTTCGGGCTTTTCGACATGCCGCGCTTCGACGCGCACAGTGCCGCCGTCGGCATCGACTGCTGCGCCGATAGAGCGGAGCAGACTGGTCATGGTGGTGATGTCTTTGACGCGCGGGATTCGATGGAGAGTGACGGTGTCCTCAGTCAGCAGGCATGCCGCCAGGGCAGGCAGCGCGGCGTTCTTCGCGCCGCTGGTTTCGATTTCCCCTACGAGCGGCGCACCGCCCTCGATAACAAATTTATCCATTTGAGTCGCTCTTATTATTCCAACGCACCCAGCGCCTTGGACACAACGTTGCCGTGGGCGGCGAGCCGTGCTTCAGCGGCGTTCCTGTCGAGACCGAGGCGCGACATCACAATGGCCGTACGGACGCTGCGTCCCGACTGATCCAACAGGCGCGCGGCCTCGTCGCGGTTGACGCCGGCGATGGAGGCAACGATGCGTTGCGCGCGATCGACCAGCTTCTCATTTTTCGGCTGAACATTCACCATCAGATTGCCGTACGTGTAGCCGAGACGGATCATGGCTCCCGTGCTGAGCATGTTCAGCACGAGCTTGGTGGCGGTGCCGGCCTTCATGCGCGTGGACCCGGTGACCACTTCCGGTCCAGTGACCGGGGTGATGGGTATCCTGACAGCCGCGCTCAACAGCGAATCGGGCACGCAACTGATACCGATGGTGAGAGCGCCCAAAGCGTTAGCATGCTCGATGGCGCCGAGGACGTAGGGCGTACGGCCGCTGGCGGCGATTCCGCACAACACATCTATTGGTGTGAAGGCGTAGGCTTCGAGATCGCGCACCCCACTGGACGGGTCGTCTTCATTGGCTTCAGTTGCGCGCGCGAGCGCGGCTTCGCCTCCAGCCATGATGCCGACAACGACACCGTAGGGAACGTTGTAGGTAGGCGGGCATTCGCTGGCGTCGAGTACGCCCAGCCGTCCGCTGGTTCCGGCGCCGATGTACAGCAGCCGTCCACCATTACTTACCGCTGCGGCGATGCCATCTACGGCGCGCGCAATCGCGGGGATTTGAGCGGCCACGGCTGCGGCGACGAGTTGGTCCTCGGCGTTTATGATGCGCATCATCTCCACTGTGGAGACGCTGTCGATGTTGGCTGAGGCGGGGTTGGCGTGTTCGGTGAGGATCTTCTCAAGCATGGTTAGAAAACGAAAAGCCCCTCCCGCGGGGGGAAGGGCCTTCCAGGGAACTCTTATTGTCGCGCACCAGAACGGTCAGGCGCTGAACGAGCTGCCGCAGCCGCAGGTCGACTTGACGTTCGGGTTGTTGAACTTGAAGCCGGACCCTTCGAGAGTTTCGACGTAATCTACCTCGGCACCCTCCAGATAGAGCAGGCTTGCCTGGTCCACGAACACCTTCAGGCCGCCGTAGTTGTAGGTCTTGTCCAGCATGTTCGGCGTGTTTTCGAAAGCCATCGAATAGCTGAAGCCGGAACAGCCGCCGCCCACAACCGAAATGCGCAGCCCAGCGGGCTTGGGTTCTTGCGTATCGAGGATTTCCCTCACTTTTTCCGTTGCTCGTTCCGTCAGTTGGATCATTCCAAGAGTCTCCTTCTTTCCCAATATATCAAAAGCCCAAATTAAACTATATCAAAAAGGCAGGTATCAGCCGCAACCGCGCCACTAGTATGGATGCAGACGCCTGGAAAAAGTTGCAGCCGCGACTGATACGATGGTTCGAAATGCTCGAGACCTCCTGGTCGTTCATGTGCATACTCCTTTCTATAGCGGCATCAATGGTGTTTGCGCAACAGCCGCAGCAATCCGAGAAGGCGCCCCAACCCGCGCCCTCTGATACGCCGGACACGCGCAAGAGGCTCGATCTGAATCTGCTTGCCAAGGAAGACGCCTCCACTGGCGAGAGCCGCCGGAATGAGAACATCCAGTTCAACCTCATCGACAACAATGCTCTAAAGGAATTGAACGTCCGGCTGGGAGCCACTGCCACCATCGTCGAGGTGTTTCTGCCGGACAGGGGCTACTTTGCCGCCGAGTTCGGACGTCCCGCCTCGGCGGTACTCCACCTCAAGCCGTTCGCGGCTGCAAAGTGGCACGGCAATCTCTTTGAGAGTCATCAGAACAGCGTGTTTTCGGCACGCTCGTTCTTTCAGGCGGGCGGTGTACAGCCGGCGCATGATAACCGCTACGGGTTCACCACGGGCTTTGTGCCGTGGCGGCGCGGCTTCGTGTCTATCCATGCCGGCCAGGACAATATTCGCGGCAGTGTGAACGGGAACGTGCTGGTGCCACTGCCGGCGGAACGGATTCCACTTGTTGTCGATCCGGGCCTCCGCAACTTTGTGACGAACTTGTTGTCGGGCTATCCCACGGCGCTTCCCAACCGTCTCGATATCAACCCGCGGCAACTGAACACCAACGCGCCGCAGAAGATCGACGGACGCGATGCCACTCTGCAACTGGAACAGGACCCCTCCACGCGTCACCGGATCATGGCCAGCTATCAATTCACCGGACAGGTGGTGGATGCGTTTCAATTCGTCGCCGGCCAGAATCCCAACACCGATACCAAGTCGCATCGCGCGCGGCTGACGTGGATCCATCAGATGAGTGGCGGGACCACAGTATCTGTTTCCGGTGGATTCGACCGGTTGCGCTCCCTGCTGGTTCCTGACGCGACTTCGCCCGGGCCCACCATTGCGGTTTCCGGATTGACGACTCTCGGTCCGGCAGCGATCATTCCCATCAACCGTGCGTTCAACACGATCCGTACGCAATCCGGAGTCACCAGTTTGCGCGGCAATCATACATTGCACGTGGGCGTGGGGCTCCTAAGGCGGCAGGACAACGGAGCGGAAGTGGACGCTCACCGCGGCTACTTTTCCTTCAGTGGCGACTTTGGCAGGAGCGGTATCGACAACCTCCGTTCCGGGACGCCTTCGCAATACATCGGCTCGGTGGGGGATGTGCATCGCGGGTTCCGGCAATGGATGCCGGAGTTGTATGCGGGCGATGTATGGAAGGTAGATGGCCGTCTCACGCTGAATTTCGGATTGCGCTTTGAACTCGCGGGAAGGCCTGTCGAAGTGAACCGCCTCAACACGATTCCGTATGGCTGCGACTGTAATAATTTCGCGCCGCGGTTTGGGCTTGCCTATCGCTTGCCGTCGCGATGGGGAGTAGTACGCGCGGCGTATGGTCTGCACTATGGCGACATCTTTCCGGTGACGTATTCGCAGGTGCGTTTCTCGCCGCCCGGAAGCGTGAAGCTTGTGGTACAGACGCCCGACCTCTTAAACCCCTTCGGTGGGTTCAAGCAGGGCGGGGAAGCACCGGACGTGCGCGGCAATTTGTACCTTTTAGATCCTAATCTAGTGACACCGTATTCGCACCAGTACAACTTCAGTTGGCAAACAGAGGTGTTTGCGGGCTGGCGGCTGCAACTGGGCTACGCCGGCAGCCGGTCGCACAAGCTGCTCATCATGTGGTATCTCAACCGTGCGCAACCGGTGCCGGGCATTCCGCAAACCACGGCCACCATCAATGCGCGGCGGCAGCAGCCGGACCTCGCCGAGATCCGCTATGTGCTGAATAGTTCGCGCGGGTATTTTGATGCTGCACGCGCGACGGTGATTGCGCCCCGTTGGCACGGCCTTGCGATGGAGGCTGGGTACACGCTGAGTAAAGCGATTGACTTGGGGGCTGACTACACGAACACGGCTTATGACGCCGATTCACGCCAGTCGCGCAGCCAGTGGGAGATGGAGACGCACAAGGACCGGCGGGCATTGTCGCGATTCGATCAGCCGCACACGTTTCTACTTCGCATGAATTATGATCTTCCGGGCAAGCATCGCGGGTGGCCCGGCATGTTGCTCAACCGGTGGTCCACTTCCGGTGTGCTGTTGTTTCGCAACGGCACACCGTTCACGGTGACGGCGCTGGACAGTCCCGGATTTGGCAACGTGGATGGGAGCGGAAACGATCGTCCGAATCTGACGGATTTGCAGGTTCTAGGGCGAGTGATTGGCAATCCGGACACATCGCGGAGGCTGCTTCCGCAGACCGCGTTCTCGCCGATGAAGCCCACCGATCACGCAGGCAATCTGGGAGTCAATACGTTTCGGCGCGGCGGCATTCACAATCTGAATGCGTCGCTCACGAAGATGTGGGCGCTGTGGGGTGAGAAAAAGCTTTCGCTTCGAGTGGAATCGATCAATCTGACGAACTCACCGCAATTCGCCGAGCCGGGCAGCGTGATCGGGAATCCGGAGTTTGGGACCATCACCAACACGTTGAATGACGGGCGGACGTTCCGTTTCACTTTGACGGCGTCGTGGTAACGCACCGGCTG
Source organism: Acidobacteriota bacterium (assembly GCA_016213775.1). Taxonomy (GTDB): domain Bacteria; phylum Acidobacteriota; class Terriglobia; order Bryobacterales; family Bryobacteraceae; genus CADEFT01. Next base: position 45,886 of record JACQZR010000049.1, on the reverse strand, counting down.
GTTTCACTATAATCTCCCCATGCTTCGACGCTGCTTCCTTCCCACTATTGCCGGTTCGCTGTTGCCGCAAATTACCGCGCAACAGGCGAACGTGTTCTTTGAGCGCGGCGCCACTGGGCAGCCGCATGGAGGGAAAGTACTACTCGCGGTGCAGGCGCACTCGGACGATATTCCGCTGTCGTCGGCGGGAACCGTGGCGAAGCTGATTGAAGAAGGGTACACGGGCTACCTGTTGCGGGCCACGAATGACGATATGGGCGATGCGCCCGGCCTTGGGACCACGGGAACCATCGGCGATCACGTGCTCGGCAATCAACGGGACAATGATGAAGTGGCGCGCGCTCTCGGCTGCAAAGGCGTGTTCAACTTCAACTACAACAACCACCGCATGGGCGATGTCTCCTTGAACGAACTGATCTGCCGCCTCATTTTTCTGATCCGGTATTTGAAGGTGGACACGGTGATGTGCTGGGACCCGTGGGCGCACGACGAAGAGAACCCGGATCATGCGATGATTGCGCGCGGCGTCGAGGCGGCATGCTGGATGGCAGGACGGGCGCACGACTATCCCGAGCAGGTTGCCGCCGGGCTTGCGGTGAAGACCGTCGCCGACAAGTATTACTATGCGCGCCGCCCCGAGATCACTCGTGTTGTCGATATCTCGAAACAGATCGACAAGAAGGTGGAGGCCAATCGCGCCAATGTTGCCAAGGGGCCCGCGGGCCGTCATGGTTCGCAGTTGAAGGCGGAGCTTGCGAAACGGAATCTCCGTCTGCCGCTGCTGGGCAACGATGACATCGCCGCGGACCGCGCCTACATCAAGGAGTTCGTCATGGCACGCAGCCGCGAGTTAGGAAAGCAGTACGGGGTGGAGTATGCCGAGGCGTTCCACTACATCGGCCCGGGCGCGGCGATGAACAAGCGCCTGGAAGAGTACATCAAACAGCACGCTGTTCCGCTGCGCTGACCCGCACCGGCTCGCCGGCGCTATCATGGACAATTCTATGCGCACCTGCATCGCTTTCACCTTTGCCGTTCTGCTTGTTGGTTGCAGCGGTTCCGTCAGCCGCGAGGATGCCACCAAATTTCTCGATGAAGCGGAGAAGAAGATCGATGAATTGGGCAAAGAAGCCAGCCGCGCCCAATGGATTCAGTCCAATTTCATCACCGACGACACGGAAGCGCAGGCGGCCCTTGCTAATCAGCGCGCCACCGATTACGGCGTGAGTCTCGCCAAGCAAGCCAAGCGCTTTGACAATCTCGATCTGCCGCCGGATATGCGGCGCAAGATGAATCTGCTGAAGACGGGATTGACTCTGCCCGCGCCCGCCGATCCCAAGGAAAGCGCCGAGGCTGCGCGGTTGGCCGCGTCTCTTGAGGGCGCTTATGGGAAGGGAAGGTATTGTCCCGATGGCGATGCGAAACCGTGCATGGACATCGGCATGATCGAGCGCACGATGGCCAAGAGCACCAACGCAGCGGAATTGCTCGACGTATGGAAAGGGTGGCACAGCATCGCCAAGCCGATGCGCAAGGATTACGCGCGCTTCGTGGAGTTGTCGAATAAGGGCGCGCGCGAGTTGGGCTTCAAGGACACCGGCGCACTGTGGCGGTCGAAGTACGATATGCCACCGGATGATTTTGCCAAAGAACTGGACAGGCTTTGGGAGCAGGTGCGTCCGTTGTATGTTTCGCTTCACTCCTATGTGCGCGGGCGGTTGCGGGAGAAGTACGGACCGAATGTTGTTCCGGAGAAAGGCCCGATTCCGGCCCATTTGCTGGGGAATCTCTGGGCGCAGGATTGGGGGAATGTCTACAACCTGGCTGCGCCGGCGGGTGCCGATCCAGGGTTTGATTTGTCGGCGATCCTGAAGAATCGCAAAACGGAGCCGCTTCAGATGGTGCGCCATGGCGAAGGCTTCTTCACCTCTTTGGGGTTTGAGAAACTGCCGGAAACGTTTTGGAAACGGAGCCTTTTTGTGAAGCCCCGTGACCGCGACGTGGTTTGTCACGCCAGCGCCTGGGACGTTGACAACGTGAACGATCTGCGGATCAAGATGTGCATCGACATCAATGAAGAAGACTTCGTAACCATCCATCACGAACTGGGCCACAACTTCTATCAGCGCGCTTACAACCAGCAGCCAATGCTGTTTCGCGACAGCGCCAATGATGGGTTCCACGAGGCGATTGGCGACACAATCGCTTTGTCAGTAACACCCGAGTATCTGGTGAAGCTTGGCTTCATTGGGAAGGCTCCGGACGCGTCGAAGGATATCGGGTTGCTGATGCACCGGGCGTTGGAGAAGGTTGCGTTTCTGCCGTTCGGCCTGATGATCGACCAGTGGCGGTGGAAGGTTTTCTCCGGCGAGATTACGCCCGAGAACTACACCAAGGCCTGGTGGGAATTGAAGCTGAAGTATCAGGGCGTGGCGCCGAGTGGTGATCGCACTGAGGCGGATTTCGATCCCGGCGCCAAGTATCATGTGCCGGCCAACGTACCCTACACGCGCTATTTCCTTGCGCACATTTTGCAGTTTCAGTTTCATCGCGCGCTGGCGCAGGTGGCGGGCTGCCCCGCGCAGGGAAGTGGGACGCCGCTCCACCGCTGCTCCATCTACGGCAACAAGGAGGCCGGTAAGAAACTGAGCGCCATGCTCGCGATGGGCATCAGCAAGCCCTGGCAGGAGGCGTTGGCCGAGGTCACGGGAGGGAAGCAAATGGACGCGACGGCGATTCTGGATTACTTCGCGCCGCTGCAGAAATGGCTGGATGAGCAGAATAAGGGGAAGGCCTCCGGTTGGTAGGGGTTTAGCGTGAGCTGATGTGCAGGGCGTTGGGGCAGGCTGGCCGAAGCTGCTCGCCGATTGCACGGAGGGTCTGCCGTGAGCGAACGAATCTGCCAGGGTTTCAGACGCCATTGTCTGGTTCCACTCGTCGTTGACACTGCTCTCCTAATTCAGTAGCAATAGTATGTGCAAGTCTCGCGCGCCGTTCTCGTACTATTCGTGTCCTTCTGCTCGCCCGTGTTGTTGACGGCTGGTCAACACGTGGGGACGGTGCGGGCTGCGGATCAGTTTCTGCCGGGCGCCGCCGTCACTGCCCGCAAGGGCGATGTGAAGCATGTCACCTATACCGACGAGAACGGCCGGTACGTGCTCGATCTCGATCCGGGGACATGGGAAGTGCAGGTGGAGATCCTCGGGTTTGCACCAATCAAAGAGTCGATCATTGTCGCGGCCAACGAGCCGCCCAAAGACTGGGTGCTGGAGATGCCTCGCGTTGCTGAACCGGCGGTGAAGGCCGAATCTGCTGCGGTTGCGCCGAAGCCGGAGAAGAAGAAGTCCGATTCACCCAAAGCGATGCCCTCCATTGCCGCTGGAGGACGGCCGCGTCCCGGCCCCCCCCGCGGTTCCTTCCAGAGCGCAACCGCCAAGGCGACCGAAGAAGGCCAGCAGGCTCTCTCCGAAGTTGGAGCCGCGCCTGTGCTGGAGCATGCCGAGGACACGGAAGAATCCTTCGTCGTCAACGGGAGCACCAGCGGCGGCTTGGGCGCATCGCTCGACGAGGAGTCCAGACGCCAGCGATCTATGGAGCGCGGCGGCGATTTCGGTCCGGGGATGGGTGGTCCGGGGGGCGGCCCTGGATTGCCTCCGGGTATGGGCGGTGGCTTTGGCGGCGACAGCGTTGGACTCGGCGGCTTCGGCGCCAGCGCCATCAACGGCGGATTCGGCGGTGGCTTTGGCGGGGGGCCGGCAGGTGATCCGGGTGGTGGCGGTTTCGATCGTGGCGGCCGCGGTGGACCGGTTCCCGGTGGCGCACGCGGAGGTTCCGTGGCAGGGGTGGCTGGTGCTCGTGGGGCTCCTGCCGCCAGAGCGGCGACGCGGGGCAGCGACCGCGGACGCCGTCCCACTCGCGGCGGCGGCAGCTTCACCAGCTTCGGTAACAAACGGCAGCAGCCAATGTATACGGGCTCTCTGTACATCAGCGCGAACAACTCGGCGCTCAATGCGGCGCCCTATTCGCTGAACGGCAAGGCGATCGAAAAGCCGTCGCTGTCGCAGAATCGTTTCGGCTTCAACATCGGTGGTCCGCTCAGCATCCCCAAGCTGTTCACGTATCCTCGCTCGAGCGTCTCGTTCACCTATTCTGGATCGTTGAATCAGACGGGTCGCAGCCAGGTGGCGTCCGTACCCACCGCCGCCGAACGCGCCGGCGATTTCTCTCAAGCCCGCACCAACACACCTGTCACCATCTTCGATCCGCTCAGTCAACTTCCTTTCGCCGGGAACATTGTTCCCGCATCGCGTTTCAGCGCGGCTTCCGTGGGACTGCTCAAGTACATTCCGCTGCCCAGCTACGGCGGCCTGGTGCAGAACTACCAGATCGTGCGCTCCACTCCGAACGACAGCCACAGCATCGGCGTCCGATTCAACGCACCCATCTCTCGCAAGGATCGCCTGTCGTTCAATGTACAGACGCAGTCGCGCGATTCGGAAACGCAGCAGTTGTACGGCTTCCGCGACGCCTCCAACGGGTCCGGCCTGTCGGCGTCGGTGAGCTGGAGCCACAGCTTCCGATCGCGCCTCAACAACAATGCCAGCCTCAGTCTCAGCCGCAACAACAACACGTCCCTGCCTTACTTCGCCAATCGCGAGAACATCGCGGGGGCATTGGGCATCACCGGCGTCTCGCTCGACCCCATCAACTGGGGCCCGCCGAATCTCTCCTTTACCAACTTCGGCGCCCTGACGGACGGGTCGGCGTCGGTGAGCCGCAATCAAACCGTGAGCTTCACCAATGGCATGACCTACGTTCTCAAGAAGAAGCACAATCTGACTTTCGGTTTCAGCTACCGGAGGATGCAGCAGAACGCCCTCGCCTATCAGAACGCGCGCGGAGCGTTCAGCTTCAGCGGCCTGCTCACGAGTTCCCTTGACCAGAACGGCCGTCCGCTGGCGCGCACCGGTTTTGATTTCGCGGATTTCCTGCTCGGCCTTCCGCAATCGAGCTCGCTCCGCTATGGCAGCGACAACAACTACTTCCGCGGCAGCTCGATGAGTTTCTACGGACAGGAAGACTGGCGCGTCAACCGCAGACTGTCGCTCAACTTCGGACTGCGCTACGAGTACTTCTCGCCATTCCATGAACTGCGCGGACACCTCGCGAATCTGGAGTTGAGCCCAACGCGCACCGCGGTAAACGTCGTCACGCCGCAGCAGCCGGGGCTGTTCTCCGGCGAATTGCCGGAAAGCCTCATCCACCCCGACCGCAACAATCTCTCGCCGCGCTTCGGCTTCGCCTACCGCCCGGGAGGCAAACGTGGCTTGATGCTGCGCGGCGGCTACAGCATTTTCTATACAGGCTCGTCGTACCAGCAGATCGCCACGCAGTTGGCGTCGCAGCCACCGTTCGCCACCACTACATCGCTGACAACGTCGGCGAGCCTGCCGTTGACGATCGAGAGGGGATTCCCAGCCGTGCCGTCCCAGACCATCACCAACACGTTCGCCATCGATCCCAATTTCAAACTGGCGTATGCGCAAACCTGGGTGATGGCTGTGCAAAACACCCTTCCGCACGCAGTGGTGGTGGAGCTCGAATACATCGGCACCAAGGGAACGAACCTCGGCATCGTGACGCAGCCCAACCGGGCGCAGGCAGGTGCGTCGCTGCTGAATGCGCAGACGCAGTTGCCCATCCCGAATGCCACCGGATTCAACTACCAGACTTCGCACGCCAACTCCGCGTATCACGCCGGTCAGGTGCGGCTCACGCGACGGTTCACTCGCGGGGTTTCCGCCAACGCGCTTTACATGTTCTCCAAAGCCATCGACAACGCCTCCAGCTTCAACGGCACGGGCGGAACGCTGGTTCAGTTCAACGACAACCTCGCCCTGGAGCGCGGCCTGTCGCAGTTCGATCAGCGGCATCGCTTGCAGACGGGATTCCTGCTGGCCTCGCCGGTGAGCGCCCGCGGCTGGCTCAAGAACGGCGGCTGGAGCAGGAAGGCTCTCAGCGGATGGTTTCTCAGCGGATCGTATAGCGCAAATGCGGGGCAGCCGCTCACGGCGCGCGTCAGCGGCAACCTCGCCAACATTGGCGGCACCGCGGCATTTGGAAGCATCCGTGCGCAGGCCACCGGGCTCAACATCCACGACGGCAACTATCCTTACTTCAACCTGCAAGCGTTCACGACGCCGCCGTCGGGCTTCTACGGAAACGCCGGTCGCAATACCATCACCGGGCCGTTCATCATGTCGCTCAACGGATCGTTGACGCGCACCATCCGCATCGGCGATACACGGCGCAACATACAGTTCCGCGTGTCCGCCAACAACGCGTTGAACCACGTGGCTATCACTGCGTTCGGCACTACGGTCAACTCCAACACGTACGGCCTGCCCACCGCTGCCCAGGCTACTCGCTCCGTCAATCTGTACATGAGGTTTACGTTCTAAGATGGCGAGCCGCCGCACTCCCGCAATCGCGCTTCTTCTGGTAGCGAGCCTCGCCGGTCAACAGCCCGGGAACGACCCCGGCATTCCGAAGTTCACCTCCACTACGAGTCTCGTCGTGGTGGACGTGTCGGTGAAGGACAAAAGCGGCAAGGTCATCGAAGGTCTCAAACAGGAAGACTTCACCGTGCTGGAGGATGGCAAGCCGCAGAAGATCGGTGTGTTCGAGTTCATGCAGTTGTCGAGCGAGCCGGACCCGCCTCCGCCACTCTCTCTGAACGACCAGCTTGCGCTTCCCGAAACGCCGAAGAGGACAATCACGGTGCAGAAGCCGGGCGAAGTGCAGTATCACAACAAACGGCTGCTGGTGTTCTTCTTCGACTTCTCGTCAATGGGAATCCCTGAGCAGTTGCGCGCCCAGGAAGCTGCCCTGGAGTACCTCGACAAGAAGATCACCAAGGACGATGTGATCTCCGTTCTGCTCTATGCCAGCGGCATCAACGTGCTCAGCGACTTCACCAGTGACCGCCAGGCCCTCGCCACGGTTGTGAAGACGCTCCCCATTGGTGAGATGGCCGAACTGGCCGACATGGCCGAGACCGATGACGAGAACGGAGAGGACACTGGCGCTGCCTTCGTTGCCGACGAAAGCGAATTCAACCTCTACAATGCGGACCGCAAACTCGCGGCGATCCAGAAAGCGGCAAAGATGCTCGGCGCGCTGCCGGAAAAGAAGGCGATGATCTACTTCTCCGCCGGCGTCGGCAAGACGGGCACGGACAATCAGGCGCAGTTGGAGGCATCCATCAACGCGGCGGTGAAAGCGAATCTCTCCATCTATCCGGTGGACACGCGCGGCCTGATGGCGGAACCTCCCGGCGGCGGCGCAGCGAAAGCAGGCAGCAAGGGCGCGGGCATCTTCAGCGGTGCTGCGTACAATTCCCAGCGCTCCAACATCAACAACTCGCAGGAGACTCTGGCGACGCTCGCTTCCGATACCGGCGGTAAAGCTTTCTTCGACAGCAACGAGATCGTCGCCGGAATCACCCAGGCGCAGCAGGATATCCGCAGCTACTACATCCTTGGCTATTACAGCGGCAATTCGGCTGAGGATGGCCGCTACCGAAAGATCACCGTGAAGCTGAACGGCAAGCTGCAGGCCAAGCTCGAACACCGCCCCGGCTACTTCGCCAACAAGGTGTGGACCAAGATGAGCGGCAACGACAAGGAGCAGCAGATGCAGGAAGCCCTGTCGGCGGGCGAGCCATTGACCGAGTTGCCGCTCGCTCTTCAGGTGAACTACTTCCGCATCTCTCCCACGAACTACTATGTTCCGGTGTCGATCAAGATCCCTGGATCGGCGGTGGCGCTGGCGGCCAAGGGGGGCGGCTCGGTGACGCAGCTCGATTTCGCCGGGCAGATTCAGGATGAACAGAAGAATGTCGCCGGCAACGTGCGTGACCACATCAACATCAAACTGGATCAGGGCAGCGCCGCCAAGTCGAGCCGCAAGAGCTATCAGTACGATGCCGGCTTCGTGCTCGCGCCGGGCCGATACCGCATGAAATTCCTCGTCCGCGAGAACATCTCCGGCAAGATGGGGACGTTTGAAACGCGCTTCTTGGTGCCGGATTTGAGCGCCGATACGTCGGGGTTGAAGCTCAGCTCGGTGGTGTGGAGCAGCCAGCGGGAGCCGATGAAAACGGCTGTCGGCGCTGCGGAGAAGGGCGCCAAGAAAGACACGATCGCGAATCCGCTCATCCTCGGCGAGGAGAAGATTGTACCCAACATTACCCGCGTGTTTCGCCGCAGCCAGAACCTCTACGTGACTTTTGATGTCTACGACGCGCGCCCCGATCCGGCCAACCGCAAGTCGCGGCGCGTCCGGGTGAGCATCAGTTGGTTCAATGCGAAGGGCGCGAAGGCGTTCGAGGTGGGGCCGCTGGAAGCGAATCAACTGGTGGGGACGCGGCCGGAAGCGATTCCCGTGCAGATCCAGGTGCCGCTCAAGGACGTCGCGCCGGGGAAGTATGTTTGTCAGGTGAACGTGGTGGACGAGGTGGGCCGCAAGTTTGCGTTTCCGAGGACCAACCTGGTGGTGCAGTAGACGCTCTCATTTGAGGGGGAGCAAACGCAGTCTGGTTCCACGGGTGCCAACCTTAACGACGCACCCTTGCTCAAGCAAGGCCTCGTACTCCCGGCAGATCGATGTGATCAGCGCTGCCACCTGCGCAGCGTGTAGCCGCTGTTGACGGATCAGCACAACCGATGGCCGGATTGCCGCGGTAAGAGCCAGAATTTCAGGGAAGTCGCGATCGAGCGTGAATACCACCAGGGATTCGCGCGCGGCGTAGGCGAGAATGCCGTCGTCGGAAGCGTCGCGCATTTGGATTTCCCGCACGTGCAGAGCGTCCCATCCGTCCCGCCGCAGCAGTTCGGATGCGGTTGCCGGCAGGCCCTGATCCAACAGGATCCGCATCACGCGGCGTCGAGATGAAGATCGATGGTCCCGTCCACAGTCGCCGCCGCGAACGCTAACGCCTGACGCAGGTCTTCCTCCACAAGATCCGGATAGTCCGCAAACAGTTCCTTGCGGTCGGGGTAGGTTGCCAGGATCTCCAGCACGCGGCGCACTGTCAGCCGCAACCCGCGAATGCAGGGCCGCCCCCCCATCTTCCCTGGCTCGATGGTAATCCGGTCGAATGGCGCCTTGAGGTTCATACGCTCTATTATGACGCGTTGCGGCAGGGCCCCCAACGCGGCGCCAACCAGCCATCTGGTCCGCCGCCGGATCGCCTTTGCTCTTTGTCCGCCTACGGCACGGTGAGGCGGCGCGGGACCAACAGCCTGGACATCACGGCGCGCGCAACCGCCGTCCGTGAACAGCGGCCTTCCGGCTCTGTAGTGATGTACTGGAGCAACGAAACCCGATAAATTGTTGTTACGATTCGCCGCGTAGTTGTTGTTGCGGTAAGCGCAACGCGCGTTGCCGTGATTGTTTTTTGCCATTGCCAGAACATGCATCCGCGAGGACGGGAAACCAGGCGCTGATCAGCGATGCAGTCCTGTCCGGACCCACCGGACGCCAGTGGGCCGTACGATGACGAGTTGATCCCGCAACACCCGGCCCTGAGACTTCGCAAGGAATGGAAGCAGTACGGCAAGAACGTTACCGTGGTGGTCGGATCTGCCTTGATCCGAATCACACCGGGGTGGTGCGTTAGTGGGAGGACCGCCTAGTCTCCGAAATGCTCGTCCAACGTCACCAGTGTCCTATCATCGCGGACGGCGTGTTCGAGGATGACTGCATCATCCGCCATGGCAAATCCGATTTCGCTGACCCGGATGACATCATGCCCAGCATTGCGAAGGCTCTGCGCGACCTCCTCGTCGGGCATCTGATCGAGCAGAAGGCGAAACACACTCATGCCGGCTGCGGCTCGAACTCCGTCCGCTCGATCACCAAATGGCAATATTGCAGCGCTGCCACAACGGTATCGTGCGTTAGTTCCGGATACTTGCGGACGACCGCATCCACTGAGCCCGATTCAGCCAATTGGTCAAGAATCACCGTAACCGGAATGCGCGTGCCCGCAATCACCGGCTTCCCATTGCAGCGCCGGGGATCGATCTCGATCTGCTGGATCATTCTAAGAAGTAGTATTGCACTTCGCCGGTACTCCATGACGGGAGCGGGCGGCGACTCACCTACCGGCCGAAGTACCCGCTCACTTCCACCACGACATCGGTCCTGCGGTAAGCATAAATCTCAATCCCTCCATTCACGCCGGCAGGAACAATCGCGCCATTAGTCACCACCTGGCCCTGGAACGCATTCAGAATCGACGCGTTCGGCCGAGGCTGTCCGGTGGGATAGGCGGTCAGGAACGGCATTGGGTTCCCGTTCGGCAGGGCGGTCACGTTGATGGCATAGCCGCGTGCGCTTTCGGGAATGCCCTGGCATCCTGCCACTCTTGGAATGCCGATCGTGCGAACGGAATCGTCCGGGTAGGCCCCGCCGCTCACTCGCGAATCGGCGGCGCGACACTGCTTCACCGGGAAGTAGAACTGCCCCGTGCTTCCGTCGTCGGGCGCATAGTAGCCGTTGATGTCGACGAGGAAATCGGTGGCATCGTATGTGAACACATCGATCGAGCGGTCGGCGCTCGCCGGGATGATCACGGTGTTGGCCAGAACCCGTCCGGCGAAGGAATTGATACTCGACACGTTGGGCTGGCTGAGCCCCGATGGCCACGCGGTCAGATATGCCAGAGCCGCCGGCGGCGCCACAGTCACGGTTACCGAATACGCCGCCGCGCCCGGCACCTGACAATAGGGGGTCGCCGGGAAGCGGAACCTGCGTGCCTGCCGCGCGGCCATGGAAGGCGGTCCGAACGGACCCGGGGGAGAACGGTACAACAGGCGCGTGTCGATGACGCGGCATGGGGTCAGCGGGTAATAGGCATAGCCAGTCACCGCGGTCGAGTCCGTATAGTACCCGCTGATATCAATTAACAGATCCGTCCTGTCGGAGGCGTACACACTGATCCCACCGAGCGTCCCCGCTTTGACGATGGCGGAGTTCGCCACGATCTGCCCGTCGGGCGAGCGAATCGTCCAGACGTTCGGCCGCGGATCGCCCGCCGGCCATAGCGTCACGTAGTCCACCGTGCTCGAGGGGATCACCGTGACGTTCACGACGTATGCTTTCGCCGCCGCCGGAATGCTACATACGTTCGATACCGGAAGGTTCAGCGTGCGCACCTCACCGCCATTCAGCGACGGCGGTCCGAAGGCCCCCGTGCGCCCTTCAAAGTTGTACGCCGCCCGCGTTTCCATCACACGGCACGGTGTCAGGGGAACAAACCGGTAGCCGGCCGAACCCGGGAGGAGCCCCGGCTGCGTGATGTTGATCGTGCGCCCTCCCAATGTCAGCGTCGCCGTGCGCGGCGTGCCTGGATTGGTCTGCACCGTGAAGGTCACCACCATGTTGCCTGTGCCGTTCAATGTGGTGCGCGTCCCCGAAGCGAGGTCGAATGTCAGCCACGGAGAGTCGCTGGTCAGGGTCCAATCCCCGCAGTTGTAGATCAGGATGGTTGCGGGCTGCCCGTTGGCCACCAGCGGCGGCGCAGTGCCGAACCCGCTGAGGCAGGCGCGCACCGAATCGCGTACCGTCGTGATATCGTTGTTCGCGCTTACGTCGAGTTGCATGTCGCTGCCGATCGGCGCGTTATCGTCCAGCCACACGGTGAACCGCGTCGTCACCGTCCCCCCTTGATCCAGACGAGGGTAGGAGAAGACGACTGATCGGCAGTTGGGGCAAGCCGGCAGACTCTGCCCCTCCTCCGGCAGTCCGCCGTTACACGTTCCCCCGCCGTCTCCGGCTTCGCAGATATTGGCATAGTAGCTCCCCTGTGGGAGCGTTCCGATGATGGTGCTGGTGGTTGTTTTTGCGGCATCCTCGTTGGTCAACGTGACATCGAGATCCACCAGCCGGCAGCTCGCGCAATCGGGGGGTGTTCCCGGCGGCAGGTTGATGGGCGCGCGTGCCGTCACTGGCCGCCGCCCGCCGCCGGACGTCTGGATCGCGCCCTTGACACGCAGTTTGGAGATTACCCTCGCGGGTGCGTTGATAGCCGCGAATCGCGGAACCGCATTGCTGGTTGCGGCGCTGTTCACCGGGGCCAATTGCACGATCATACCCGCGGCAAGCTGATTCACCACGGCAACGGTTGTACCTTCAAAAGCGAGCGTAAGATTAGCCGCCTCAAGCGTAGTGCTGGAACCGGTCAGGACTTCCCATGTGGCGACAGCCGAACCGTTCCCGACGCTCAACGGTTGTACGGAGCCTGGATTGCCGGTGAGCAGTCCAACTCCCGCGCCATTGGGGTCCTGCGCCACCAACTGGGCGTTTTGCTCATTCGAGTAGACGGGCGCGAGTACAGTGACACCGCTAGGGACGTTCGGGATCTGAACGAACAGGCGGGTGGCAGAATCGGCGGCCCCCACCAGCGCGCCGAGGCTTACGTTCTGATAGCCCGCTTCCTGGGCTTTGGTCCGCAATGCACCGGCCAACAGTTCCGTGAACGTCAACGCGAGATTCGTTCGCTGGCCGGCCGCGACGGCTCCACCAATCGTGGTACGGATGGATCGGGCGTTCGTAGCCACCGTCTGGCGGCTAATCGCTACTGCGACCGGCGCGCCTTGCGTGACAATCTCGATGTTTGCCTGGAAGCTCGTTCCCTCCGATGCGTTGCCATCAATACGCAGGTTCCGGAGTTTGAAACCGCGGCTTGCAACCAATCCAGCAGGCGCCACCAGGACATTGGCAAAACGAATCAGGTTGTTGGCAACCTGCTGTCCAAGGACCGGATTGGCGTCGTTGATGAGAAGCACGGCGTCCACCGCCGTGAGATCATCCAGTTTCCTTGATGTGAAATTCGTGTTCGAAATCTGTACCAGCACATCGCCGTAGATGTCCCTCGCCGCGGAACCGCTACAACTCAGGCTCAGCTCGGGCAACAGTTCGGTCATGCTCTCGCGGCGAACCTGCGCCGGCTGTATGGATTGGAAGGTGCAGCCGAAGCTCTGGAGAGAGGGTTGCGTAACGTTCACGGTCAGTCCACCGATAGCTATGGAGCCTGTCCGGACGTTTCCCGTCCCATTCGCCGCCGCGTTGATCTGAACCGTGCCCGAGGCAGTTCCGGTGGATGGCGAGACCGCTGCGAAACTGCTCGCGTTGTTGGTCACCTGCCATCCACAATTGGCGGGCGCATCCACGCCCACAAATGCTCCGCCACCGGCCGCGGGCAATGCAATGCCGGTCGCCGACAGCGAGAGATTCTGCGGCCCGCAGACCGGCGCTGCCGCCTGATGCACAGCCAGGGTTAGCCCGTTGATCGTCAGCGAACCGCTGCGTGAAGATCCGGTATTATTCGCATCCACGCTGTAGGCGATGGCTGCGGGGCCGGAGCCGCTCGACGCGCCGGCGAGGTGCAGAAAGCTCTGGTTGGCCGTCGCCGTCCAGGAGCAGGCGCCGCCCGTATTCAGCGTTACGCTCGCCGAGGAGCTCCCCGCCGACGAGAATGACGCTTGAGCGGTGGACAAAGTTGGAGACCCGCAGCCTCCGTTCTGGGTCACGGTCACAGTCTGCCCGGCGATGCGGAGCGTACCGTTACGCTGCCCTCCGGGGTTGGGCGCCACCAGGTAAGTAACCCGTCCATTGACGCTACCGTTTGCTCCCGATGTGATGGTGAGGAAGCTGTCGGTCGTCGAAGCGGTCCAGCCGCAACCCGCCGCCGTCGTCACGGTGATACTTCCCGTGCCTCCACTGCTCATAAAATTCTGCGTGGTGGACGACAGCGTGAACGTACAGTTTCCCCCATTCTGAGTGATCGTGAACAACTGCCCGTTAACGCCGATCGTCCCCGATCGCGACTGGCTTCCGCTGTAGGACGCGACTGTGAAAGCCACATTCCCATTGCCCGTTCCACTGGTAGCTTGGCCAAGCGTGATCCACGAGGCATTGCTCGTGGCGCTCCAACTGCAACCGGTTGGCGCAGCGACCGACAGAGTGCCGTTCCCGCCCGGTGCATTGAAGCCTGGTGTGGCCGAGCTGAGCGTGAGACTGCATTGGCCGCTCTGGGTGACGTCGAACACCTGCGAGTTGATGATGATCGCACCCGAACGGTTCTGTGACTGTAAATTTGCCGCTACCGTGTAAGTGACGGTTCCGTTGCCGTTCCCGGTGGCGCCTCCCGTGATCGTAATCCAAAACGTAGTAGTGGTGGCAGTCCAACTGCATGGGGTCGTCACGGAGATGGTCCTGCTTCCGCCTGATGCAGTAAATGACGCGCTCAGCGGACTGAGCGCGGGAGTGCATGACACGATCGTCAGTGTGCGGGAGTTCGATTCGCTGCCCAGAGTGTAAACAGTAATGGTGGCGGTTCCCGGACTCGCGATCAGACTGGTCGGGACAAGGGCCGTCAACCGCGTGGAACTGACGGACGTGGTTTGCAGCGATGATCCGTTCCAGCGGACGACGGATGCGTCCGAGAAACCGCTTCCATCAACGGTGAGAGTAAAGCCCGCGGAACCAGCCGGTATCGACGTTGGTGTGATGGAACTGATCGACGATGCTACACCCAACTGTGTCACCAGGTAATTGAATCCGGTGCCCGTATCCCGAATACTGCCCGACCTCGCGCCCCCGGGATTGGCGGCGGCATTGTAGGTGACAATCCCCCCTGAGTTGATCGCCGGATTCGGGCCCGAAACATAGGTCACCCACGACGGCATATCAACCCCGGTCCAGGTGCTGCAATCGGACGGCGACGGCACAAGGCTCAAGGTGAACTGCCCTCCTGACACCGGTAGCGGGGACGCGGATGGCGACACCGCCCAATTGCAATTGGGCGAGTTCTGATCCACTGGGAAGGAACTGCTGGTCACGCCGTTGAAGGTCACTCTGATGCCGCCGTGCCGTGGCGTGGAGCCCACGTTGGCAGCGACATTGTAGGTACCGATGTTATGCGAACCGAGGGTTGTGATGGTGCCGGACGTCGCCGGGAACGTGATCCACCCAACGGCGGGCGCTACCTGGGCCACTGACCAATTACACGGTACGCTGGTTACCTCAATTGGGATTGAGTACGTGCTGAAGCTGGGCGGAAACGCCGGGTAGTAGTAAGGCTGCGTGGCGCAATTAGCGAGCAGATCAGCAGAGCCAAGAACCAATAGGGACAGAATGAATAAGGTAAGCCGCATGATGCATACTCCTCGAAGGCTTTCATTCTTCCAAGCGTATGCCGGCAGAAATGAGTGACACCTTCCTGGTGTATACTATACGCGCGACTTTTCAGCGTTGCATGCGCGAATCGATCCAGAATCAAGGCGCCCCTGCGGTCAACCCACGCCAGCGCATTGCAACGCGCGGGCTATTGCCGCTTGGCCACTACTTCCTGGCCGCGCTTGCCGCCTTCGCGCTTGCGGGTAAGTTTCAACTGGTCGCCGTCTAGCACGCCGCTCCACACGAGCTTCCGCTCACCGTTCTTGCTCTTCTGCACGGTGGTGAAGGAAATCTGGTTGCCGTTTACCTTGCCTTCCGTCAGATCGATGGTCCGCGCGCGTTTGCCCGCGTTGGCGGAAAGATGCCCGGTGAGCGTCTCGCCCTCTGCCTTCAAATCCAGCACAGTCTGGATTGTCTTCCCGGCGCGCTTGCCCTTGCCCTTCTGGCCTTCGGCCTTGGAATCAAAGCTCCAACGCCCATCCAAGGGGCCGGCAAAAAGCGCCGTGCTGAGGAGAGTGAGGAAGATAGTGGAGAATAGTCTTTTCATGTTCGTGTCTGCTCCTGGAGTTCTGAACACATTTTCGCAGGGAAAGTTTCCGTGAGCGAGCGGGTTCCCTATCTCGCCACCGCCGCCTCGCAGGCCTATCAAGGTTTGACGCAACTGCCGGTCTCCGTGTTGTTAGACAACGTACGCAGCATGTACAACGTCGGATCGTTCTTCCGCACCGCCGACGCGGTAGGCATCGAGAAGCTGTACCTCTGCGGCATCACCAGCAAGCCGCCGAAGAAAGCCATCACCAAGACCGCCCTCGGCGCGGAGGACACCGTGCCGTGGGAGCACTCCTGGGACGCGCCCCTGGTGCTCGATGCGCTCGCCGCCCGCGACCACGAAATCGCCGCCATCGAAACCAGTGTCCATGCGGTGGACCTTTTCGATTGGCAGCCACGCTTTCCGGTCTGCGTCGTGTTCGGACACGAGGTGGACGGCATCCAGCCGCAGGTGCTCGCGCGCTGCCACATGCACATCCGCATACCGATGTTCGGGGCCAAGCACTCGCTCAATGTAGCCACTGCCGGAGGGGTCATCCTCTACGAGCTTCTGCGGAAGTACCGCTGGTTGTTGGACAATCGAGGAATACGGTTATGAAACGGCAATCCCTTCGAACTGCGATCTGCTGGCTTGCGTGCGCCGGAACCCTTGCCGCACAGCAACAGCCCACTTTCTTTCCACCCGTCCGCGGCACGCGCGAAATGGCGGCCGGCGCGAACAACTTCGAAGTGGAAGCCGCCTTCCGTCTTCTCTCGCAGGGCGGCAATGCCGTGGATGCGGGAGTCGCGGGGGTGCTCGCCGCCACCGTCACTGAACAGTCGCGCGTCGGACTCGGCGGCGAAATGCCGCTCATCGTCAAGATGTCCGGCAAGACACCGACCATCATCAGCGGCGTCGGTACCGCGCCCGCCAGAGCCACAGTGGACTACTACAATAAGCGCTCGGCTGAGGCGTGGGAACGCAATGGCAACATGCCGCCCATCCCCGGCCAGGGCATCCGCTCCGCCATCCTCCCCGGCCTCTTTGATGGTCTGGTGCTCGCGCTGCGCAAGTATGGAACGAAGTCGTTCGCTGAAGTCGCCGCGCCCGCTATCGAATACGCCGACGCCTTCCCCATCGGCGAGGAATTCGTCAGCTTCATCGTGCGCAACCAGCGTCTGCTGAACCTGTGGCCCACTTCAGCGGAGTTCTTCATGCCGGGTGGCAAAGCCCCCAAGCGCGGCGAGATCTTCCGTCAGCCCGGGCTTGCCAAGACCCTGCGCGAACTCGTTGCCGCCGAGAAGAAGGCCCGCGGCAATCGCCAGAAGAAACTCACCGCCGTCCGTGATTATTTCTACAAGGGCGACCTCGCGCGCCGCTTGGCTGAATTCTCCGAAGCCAACGGCGGACTCATCTCGCGCCAGGACATGGCCTCCTTCGCGGCCGAGGAAGACAAGCCCGTCTGCGCGCCCTATCGTGAGTATGAAGTCTGCAAGCCGGGCTTCTGGACGCAGGGCCCCGTGATGGTCCAGATGCTCAACATCCTGGAAGGCTACGACCTGAAGAAGATGGGGCACAACACGCCGGCGTATCTCCACACCGTAGTGGAAGCGGCGAAGCTCGCATTTGCCGATCGCGACCGCTACTACGGCGACCCGAAGTTCAGCAAGATCCCGGCCGAGACGCTGCTCTCCAAGGATTACGCCGCTGAGCGCCGTAGACAAATTGACCCGGACAAGGCATCAATGGATCACAGGCCCGGATCGTTCCTGCCACCACTGCCCGCTCCATCGGCAACCACCACGCCGTCGCAGGCGCAGGACACCACCTGCATCAACGTGGTCGACCGCATGGGCAACGTCTTCTCAGCGACCCCCAGCGGCGCCTGGCTGCCTTCGGTGATCGCCGGCAACACCGGTATCCCGCTGAGCACGCGCCTGCAGTCGTTCGTCATCACGGCGGGGCACGCGAATCAACTTGGGCCCGGCAAGCGGCCGCGAGTCACTCTCAGCCCGACGCTTGTATTGAAGGACGGAAAGCCGTTCCTTGCGATGTCCACGCCTGGCGGCGACAACCAGGATCAGGCGATGGTGCAGGTGCTGCTCAACATCATCGAATTTGGCATGGGACCACAGGAGGCCGCCGAAGCGCCACGCTTCCAAACCGAGCATTTCTACAGCTCGTTCGCCAATCACGAATTCGTTCCCGGCCGGTTGAATCTCGAAGGCCGCATGGGCAAAGGCGTCATCGAGGCAATGGCGGCGAAAGGCCACCGCGTGACTGCCGCCGCTGATTGGAGCAACTCCTCCGCACCAACAGTAATCAGGATCAGCGACGGCGTTCTCGATGGCGCAGCCGACCCGCGCCGCTGGCGCTTCATTTTTGGCAGGTGATTTGTCCACGCAGATGAAAGTCAATTGGTGGGTGCCCGCCGGCGTCTTCATCGCCATCGGGCTCGCCTACGTAATGCCCGCAGTGAAGTTGTGGATGAAGAACGCGCCGCCGCCGCCCGTGCCGCGCCAACTCACCACAGAGACCGGCATGAACGCTCACCCCTCGTTTTCGCCCGATGCGAGTGCCGTGGTGTATTCGTCCAATCGTGGCGGGCGCTTCGAATTGTTCGTCAAGCCCGTGAGCGGAGGACCAGACCGCGCTCTCACCAGCGACGGTCATGAGAATGTCGAGCCGGCGTGGTCTCCCGACGGGAAGTGGATCGCGTACCGCTCGCATCACGGCGGCCTGTTTGTGATTGCGGCGGCAGGGGGCGAGCCACGCAAGGTCGCTGCCTCCGGCACATCCCCGTCATGGTGGCCCGACTCGTCGCGGGTCGTCTTCTCGGATCAAGGCCGGCTGTGGTCGAGCGCGTTGGCTGGCGGCGACGCCGAACCCATCACCAAAGCAGGCGAACCAGAAGGGGAACATGTGGCTCCGCACTTCAGCGCCGACAAGAAACACCTCGGTTTCATTTGCGGCAAGCGCATGTGGGAGCTCAACGTCGAATCGAAGCAGTTGATCCAGGTGACCGAAGGCGACCCCGCGCCGACTTCGTTCGTCTACGCCGCCGATGGACTGACCGTTTACTTCTTCGCATCGGCAAGCAAGAAGGCCCAAGGCATGTACCGGTTGACTCGCGACTCGGCCACGCGCAAAGCCAAGGCCGCACCCGACGCCGTATCGGAAGGCGAAGGAGCAACGCTGCAGGATCTGGAAATCGACGCAGGCGGCAAACGTCTTGCCTACACGATGGTGACTGGCCCCGCGGAGAAACTCCTCGGCAACGTCTTCGTGGCTGAGCTGCCTGCTGCGGTGAATTGAAGTGGTGGCGACCGTCCAGGTGCTGATTGAAGAGGTTGCAGATTGGACGAGTTCCTGGAAGCCACGTCACCGCAGTGCGGGGGGCCGATTGTCAATCGGACCGAAGCCGGGGCTGAACTCCCGCGCGGGCTGAAGCCCAATGCCACTTAGTGGTCACCCTGGTATAGCGTGCTGTGGTGTCGATGCGGGCATGCCCGAGCAACACCTGATGGGTTCATCATTGGCCATTAGCGCAGGCTTCCAGTTCCGCCATCACCCGCAACAACTCCGCCACGCTCCACGCCTGCGCCATTGCCCCTGTCGGTGTTTGTGGAGCCTCTGCGTGATACAACTCCGCCACCGTTCCTAAACACCCTCGCGACATCTCCCCACCGAACCGCAACAGCCGCTCCTTCACGAACTCCAGGTTCTCCTCACTCGCCCCATACACGCGCAACCGCGCCGACAAAAACGGCCCGATCAACCACGGCCACACCGTGCCCTGATGATAAGCCCCGTCGCGCTCGCGAGGTCCCCCCTCATACCGCGCGCGATACTCCGGATGCCCCGCCTCTAGCGTCCGCAATCCGAAGGGCGTCACTAACCGTTCCTCCACCACCCGCAGCACGCTCTCCGCCGCGGCCCCCTCCAATAACGCAAATGGCAGACTCAGCGCGAACACCTGATTCGGCCGCACCCGGTCATCCGGCCCATCCGCCGTAATCCGGTCATACAACCCTCCGTGCTCTTCATCCACAAAGGCCACGCGGAAACTCCGCTGTACGCGGTCCGCCATCGACGCCCATTCCAGCGCCTGATCGAACTCGCCCATCCGCCCGGCCCACCATGCCATCATGCGCAGCGCGTTGTACCAAAGCGCGTTGATCTCCACGGCTTTCCCATGCCGGGGAGTCACCACCCAGTCCCCCACCTTTGCATCCATCCAAGTCAATTGAGTGCCCGCTCCGCCCGCCGACAGCAGCCCGTCCGCCGCATCAACCCTGATGTCGTAGTGCGTCCCTCGCACGTGCCAGTCGAGAATCTCCTTCGCTGCCGGATAGAACGTCTCCCGCAGAAAATGTTCGCTCTCACCAGCCTGCTGCAAAGCCCACGCCGCCGGAAACAACCACAGCGTCCCATCCACCGTGTTATACTCCGGCTGCTCACTCGCCGAATCGGGAAACCGGTTCGGAATCACCCCACGATCCATGTGCGCCAGAAACCCCGCGATAATCCGCTCTGCATCGCGAATCCCTCCGCGCGCGATCAACAACCCCGGCAGGCTGATCATCGTATCGCGGCCCCAATCGGTGAACCACGGATAGCCGGCAATGATCGTCGGCGAGCCATCTGCCCGGTGCACCAGAAACTGATCCGCCGCCAGTTCCAACCTCGCGCGCAACTCGCCCCAATCACCGCCACCCGGGTTCACGCGACGCCGTTCGCGCTCGCCTTGCTCCCACTGGGCAACCATCTCCAGCGTCACCGCATCCAGGCTTTCAATCGTAGCCGCGACAAACGCCGTTTCCCCACCCTTCAGCTCAAAGTCCAGCCATCCCGGCGAGTACAGATCCTCCTGGAAATCGAGCCCGCGTTCCATCTCCTTGCGATACTCGTTGCGGCCGTACCAATGCCCTGCCCCCACAAACCCTTCGGCGTTGTGATGCAGGTGCATCGCCGGCAAATCCGCAAACGGACGCACCGTTAGCCGCGCTCCCGCCTCCTCCACCGCACACCGAAACGACCCGTTCTCATGCTGCAGCGAATGATAGTCCCGAAACGCCAGAAACGGCCGCACCCGCAGGCGGCACCGCCGGTCCACACGATAGCGCAGCACCACCGTGTGCTGATCCTGCAACAGGAACACAGCCTTCTCCACCTGCGCGCACCCGCTGCCGTACGTCCACACGGGAAACGGATCCAGCCGGAATCCCTCGAGAAAACGGAATCCCGCCGGACTCACCGTCCCCGGATATTGCGCCGCCCCGAGTATCGTCTGCTCGCCCTCGCAAAGCAGCTCCTCCTCCACGCGCGAAAGGAGCATCATTCGCTGCAACGGCGGACACAACGCGGCCACCAGCAAGCCGTGATACCGCCGCACATTCGCGCCCGCCACTGTCCCCATCGCGAACCCGCCGAGCCCGTTCGTCTCCAGCCATTCCAGTTCGCTCGCCTGCGCCCAATCACGGCACCGGGGCCCCTCAATCCGTATGGGTTCCGCTCCCGTCTCAACTGCAATCGTGGCATTTATCATGGGATACCTCTTCTGCCAAGGCTAATCCCGCCAGCGCCCAATTTATTCCGGTTTGCCGTTTTTTCCAGCGGGTGGTCTCTTCGGCTTGTAGTCCAATTCGCGGCTCAGCGTCTCAACCAACGTGCGCAGGCATTTCACGCGCGCGTACCATTTGTAGTTCCCAGCCACAATCGTCCACGGCGCGCGCAGCGTGCTGGTCTTTACCAGCATCTCCTCGGCCGCCGCCTGATACTCGCCCCATTTGTCGCGATTCCGCCAATCCTCATCGGTGAGCTTCCACGTCTTGTATGGCTTGTCCTTGCGCTCCTTGAACCGCTTCAGTTGCTCCTCGGGACTGATGTGCACCCAGAACTTCACCACCACTGCGCCGGCGTCCGTCAACTGCCGTTCAAAGTGATTAATCTCCCGATACGCCCGCTTCCACTCATGCTCTTTCGCGAAACCC
Organism: Acidobacteriota bacterium; assembly: GCA_016213775.1. Taxonomy (GTDB): domain Bacteria; phylum Acidobacteriota; class Terriglobia; order Bryobacterales; family Bryobacteraceae; genus CADEFT01. Next base: position 24,118 of record JACQZR010000049.1, on the reverse strand, counting down.
TCCACCCGCTCCACCAGCACTCGCCCGTACCAGCTCCGGTCAAAAATCAGAACCTGCTTCTCTTCCGGTGGAGGCATCCGCCGCCAGAACCGCCACAGGTAATGATGCGTCTTGTCCTCGCCCGACGGCGCCGCAATCGCAAACACCTCATACCCGCGCGGATCGAGTCTCGCAGTCACGCGCCGAATGTTGCCGCCCTTTCCCGAGGCGTCCCAGCCTTCATACACCACCACCAGCAACCGCTTGCGCAGATATAACTGATAGGCAAGTTCGCGAAGCTGCGCCTGTAACAGAGGCACATCGTGCTCATATTCTTTCTCGCTGATTTTCTGTGTGAGATCGACGGTTTCCAGCATCGCTACTTTGCCTTTCCCTCGCGCGGCGCTGCCTGTTTCTTTCCGGTCTTCGCTTCCAGCCCTTTCTCCAGGCTGGCAATCGCCGCCTCAAACATTTTCACCCGCGCGAACCGCGGATCTTCCGCCTCCACGATCGTCCACGGAGCCCACTCCGTTTCCGTCCGCATCAACATCTCCTCCACCGCGCGCGAATAGTCCTTGTGCTTCTTCAACTGCAGACGGTCTTCCGGATCGCGCATCATTTTCGAGATGGGATCCTTGCCTTGCTTCCTGATTCGGCGCTCCTGTGTCGCCTTGCCGATGTGCAGGAAGAACTTCACGATCAGCGTCCCGTCATCGTACAGCGCCCGTTCAAAGTCGTTGATGTCCTCGAACGCCTGCTGCCACTGCAGACGCTTCACAGCCTTCTCCACGCGGTCGATCAACACGCGCCGGTACCAGCTCTGATCGAAGATGGCCATCTCACCGTAATTCGGCGCCTTCACCCAAAAGCGCCAAAGCCACGGCATGCTGAGTTCATAGGTGCGCGGGGCGGAAATCATGTGCAGCCGGAAAACACGCGGCTCCAGATTCTGCGTGAGAAAATTAACCATATCCCCGCGCCCGGAGGCGCCCCACCCTTCAAACACCAGGATCACTGGCAGCCGTGCATCCCAACATTGCCTCTGCAGGCTGTATAGTTGCGCCCGTAACAGGGGAATCTTCTTCTTATACTCAGGCTCAGCGAGCGTGCGGGAAAGATCTATTTTTTCGAGCATACGATCCGGACTGTCCACCTTGATCATAACGCCGTGCGAGTGATACCAGTTGTCCTCACAAACGCGGTCCCAGGCAAATGATCCACGGCCCCCAGCCGGTCTCCCGTCATCGCCGGCACAGTCCCCGACCCAAGATGCGCGGAATCGGAACCCGGCCGTATCCGTAGCTGCTCACCAGAATCGTGGTCACTGTCTCCTGCGCTTCCGCCAAAATTCGGATCCGCCCGCGAAGCCGCCTCCATCTGCCGCTGCGCATCCTCATAGCGCCGCAGACGAAGCAACACCATCCCGTAGTTGTAATGCGCGCGACAGCAGCCGATTGGCCGAGGCGCACAAAGCATTGGGGCGCGTGATGATGGCTGGTGGGGGCGCGGAGGCGTACAACAACGTCGCCATATCCGATCCCACTCGACAATCTTCCGCAGCCGATCAACCGACTTCCTCGCAGTCCCAGTTTCTCCCCACCCGCAACCACCACACTCAAATCCCTATGGATCGGTCGCCCCGATTTATGAAATGCGTGAGGGTTCGGGCAACCGATCGCGTTGGGAACCGGAACACTGATACAGGCTACTCACCCATTACTTTGACGATCAGCCGTTTGGGGCGCTGTCCGTCGAATTCGGCGTAGTAGATCTGTTGCCAGGGGCCGAGGTCCAGTTTGCCGGCGGTGATTGGGACGATGACTTGGTGGTGGACTAGCAGGCTCTTCAAGTGGGAGTCGCCGTTGTCTTCTCCGGTGCGGTGGTGGCGGTAGTCTTTCTTGTACGGGGCGAGTTTCTCGAGCCAATCGTCGATGTCGGCGAGGAGGCCGTCTTCGGCGTCGTTCACCCAGACTCCGGCGGTGATGTGCATGGCGGAGACCAGGACCATTCCCTCCTGAATGCCGCTCTTGCCCAGAGATGCTTCCACTTTGCCGGTGATGTTGATGTACTGGCGATGCTTCTCGGTGCGGAAGGTGAAGTATTCGGTGTGCGCTTTCATTCCTGTCTCAGTTTACGGCGGAAGTCCTGATTCCTGCTGCCGTAGGAGTAGACTGGACCCGCGTGCCATGGTTTAATTTCATTTGGACTCTTCCAGAAAACATCCGCACTGCATCCCGTGATCTACCTTTTCGCTCTACTTCAAACCTGGCATCCACTAGATTTCAAACTGCCTGAGGATGAGGATCTTTTCAAGGTCCCGTTCAGCATACCTGTTTCGGTGGTCATCCTACTGTCGTTGACGGTCCTGTTTTGGAAGGCGCGGCGCAATTACATGGCGTTGCCCGAACTGGCCAAAGTGCCGGATTCCGCTGAGATGCCTGACGTGACGGTCATTATTCCCGCACGCAATGAAGCTTCGCTGATCGGGAGCTGTATCAAGAGCCTTGCGCGAGCAAAGGTGCTGGTGGTGAACGACGATTCGACTGACAAGACGGCTGAGGTGGCGGCGAAAGCGGGCGCGACGGTGATAGACGCGCCAACAGTGCACCAGGAGGCGATGGGGAAGTCGAATGCGCTGGTGGCAGGGGCTGCCGGAGTGAAGACGAGCTATTTGTTTTTCACCGACGCGGACACGCGATTCCAGAAGGCGTTCCTGCCGTCGATCGTGCAGCATGCCAAGCGAACGGAGAGCATTCTGGTGACCGCGTTCCTACATCAGGATTGCCGCAGCCTGCTCTCGAGCATGCTGGTGCCCTATTTCTCCGGTTTGTATTTCACGGGAGTGAACGGGAAGGCGGTGAATCAGACGCTGGCGAGAGATGTGCTGGCATGCGGGCAGTGCATGTTGTTTGAGCGGCAGCCGTACGAGTTTTTCGGCGGGCATCGCGCGGTGATACGCAGCGTGCTCGACGATTTCGAAATCGCCGGCGTGGTGAAGCGCCACCGGATGCGGATGCAGGTGATGCGGGCGGAGGAGTTGGGAAGCGTGCGGTATCCACGGGCTCTTTCCGGGTTGTGGCGCCATTATCAGCGCGTCTGGTGGTTGCTGATCACGCAGCGGAGCAGGCTGACTATGCTGGTGATGCTCACATGGTTCCTGATGTTCTGCGTTGTGCCGGTGGCGGTCTGGTTGTATATTGAGCACCAGATGTGGTTGTTAGTGGCTTTGTTGGTCTGGCCGGTCGTGTTGTTGAAGCCTTGGTACCGGAGCTGGTTGGGAGTGCTGCTGTATCTGCCAACGATTTACCTGGCGGGCTGCATTGCGATGCACAGCATTTTGACGGCGGCTATGGGGATGGATGTGCGGTGGAAGGGGCGCCGGGTATGACCTCACCTTATCGCTGCGGCAACGAGACGGTGGCGCGGTAGTTGGAATCGTTGAAGTCGGGGTTGCGGCGGGGTTTGTAGACCGTTTGGGTTTGCGCGGGGCGGTACTGCGTGTAGATCCAGACGCGCTTCTTATCCCAGAGAATGATCTCGTCGCGAGCGTCGCCAGTTACGTCGGCGACGTGGTAGGCGAGGTCGGGATGGCCGTCGTTGGGGAACATGACGACGCGCCGGAGCTGGCCATCCACCATGCCGCCTTCGCGGATATTGCCCGACAAGAGTGCGAATTCCTGCCCGTCACCGCGCCAGTTGACAGGAGCCAGGTGCGTCGAACCGGGCGTCATTTCGCGTTGGGCGAGGATGTTGGCGTTGTGATCGAGAAGGGTGACGATGCCGGGGTTGCGCCAGAAGTTGGCGATCATTAACTGAAGGCCTTTGCGTTCCGGAACGTAGCGGCCGACGCTTTGGGTCTGGGTGTGGCCGATGCGGAGTTGTTTGAAGATGCGGCCGTCGCGTTCAATGACGACGAAGCCCTCGTCACTGCCGCAGATGTAGGTGCGGATCGGGCCGTTGGGGTCGCCGGAGAAGTTGCCGATGGAGATGGCGTCGGGGTGGTCGCGCATTTTCTCATCGAAGCTCCAGAGGGGCTTGCGCTGGTGGTTCCACATGCCGTAGCCGATCACAAATTCCTGGCGGCCGTCGCCATCGATGTCCATGGGGTAGGGGTAGTGTCCGGTTTGGGCGCGGCCTTCCCAGAGGAAATTGAGATTGGCGTCGTAGATCCAGAAGCCGCGGTAACGGTCTTTGAGGAGGATCTCCTTTGCGTGCGGGCCGCCGGAGAGATTGACGAATGCGATGGCGTCTCCGGAGTTGAATTCGTAGGGGAGCATGTCGCGATTGTTGGGCAGAGCCTTGGGCATGGGGGCGCGCTTGCGGATTTCGCCGGTGCGGCCGTCCAGCACTTGAAGCTGGAAGTCGCGCACGAGGATGACTTCGTTTTTGCCGTCGCCGTCGTGGTCGTAAATCTGGAAGGGATCGTCGTTGGTGACGAGTCCGAGGGCGGGGTTGAAGCGGCCCTGCTGCCAAATGATCTTACCGTCGAGCGTGACGGCGGTGAGTCCCACGATGGTGTCGAAGGCGTCGCCAATGACTTTGGGAATGTTTTGCGCGAACAGCATGTCCACCCGGCCGTCGCCGTCGAGATCGCCGAATCGGACGTTGCGGCCGGCGCCCCAACCCGGCGTGTCGAATTTCTTCCAGAGCTTGGGTTGCGGATTGGCCGCGCGCAGTTTGCTGAGTTCGGCTTCGCGCGTTCTGATTCGGCCAGTGATTTGTTGCAGGGCCGGGTCCGCCGCGGTGACGTGGAACTGCATGAAGCGCGCTGGGCGGGTGGCAGTGAGGCCCGCCTCGCCTTTCAGGATCTGATTGTCCGATGCTTCCAGGATGAGTTGGCCGTCGATGAAGGCGCGCATGTTCGGGCCGTCGTTTTCCACGCGGAGCGCGTAGTAGCGAGTCGTATCGTAGGCGAACGATTTGGTGGCGAGAACCTTCCATTCTGACTTGCGGAACTCGCGGTCCTCGGGGAGGCGGAGCGCGAGCTCGACGGCGTTTCCGCGGACGAAAGCGAAGTGATAGTAATGTCGCGAAGTGCGGTATCGAAAGACAATGCCCGCGACGTTGCCGGCCTTGTCCTCTTTCTGCAGAGGGCGCACACGGGCCTCCACTGTGTAATTCGCCCACTCTTCGTCGCCGGTGATGAAGAGGGGATGGTAGCGGCTGTCGGTGACGATGGTGTGCTGCTCGATGTAGGGCGCGCCGGATTCGTGGCTGATCAACCAGGCGTCTTCGTGCGCGATAGGGTTGCGCCATGGAGCGGTCGGGGTGCCCCGATAGGCGATGTAATGATACTCCTGGATGGCGCCGTTGAGCAGGCCGATCGGAGTGGACAGCCAGCCTGGAGGGAACTTGGAGAAGTCCTCACGGAAGAGGTCTGCGGCGGTGACAGCGAGGGACGCACAGAAAAAGAAACATAGAAATCGGCGCACGCGTCCACTATAATGGAGTTATGATCCGCGTGTCAGCAGCAGTACCTTCGCAATCGCGGCCGTCTCTTTTCGGCTCGGACTAACCGGGCTCCTCTCCTTTTTTCCCCGCAATCATTTCCCAGGAAAGTTCCGATGGTTTGTATGAGGAGGATGTGTCTATGCGCACCGTCTCTTTGGAATTGCCGCGGTTGGTGACGGCGTTGCCGGGCCCGCGCGCGGAGGCTCTGATCGCTCGTGATCATGCGGTGTTGTCGCCGTCTTATACGCGGCCGTATCCGCTGGTGGTGGCCAAAGGGGAAGGCGCCATCATTGAAGATGTCGATGGAAACCGGTTCCTGGATATGAACGCCGGGATTGCCGTCGTTGCGGCCGGGCATTGCCATCCGCGCGTGGTGGCGGCAATCCAGCGGCAGGCTGAGAAGCTGATTCATATGTCGGGCACCGATTTCTATTACGAGAACATGGTGCGTCTGGCGGAGCTGTTGGCGGAGTTGGCGCCAGGAGACGTGCCGCGGCGGGTGTACTTCGGAAACTCGGGGACCGAGGCTGTCGAGGCCGCCATCAAGATGGCCCGGTATCACACGGGGCGCGACAAATTCATCGCGTTCTTCGGCGGCTTCCATGGGCGTACCATGGGGTCGCTGGCGTTGACCGGAAGCAAGTCGATTCAGCGGAAGGGATTCGGGCCGTTGATGCCCGGAGTGACCCATATTCCCTTCGCATATTGCTATCGGTGCGCCTATCACAAGCAGCCGGAGACGTGTGCTGTGGAATGCGTGAAGGTAATTGAGGAGCAACTCGTAAGGACGATTCTGCCCGCGGAGGAGATTGCCGGGATTGTCCTCGAGCCGGTGCAGGGCGAAGGCGGGTACGTGGTGCCGCCGCGGAAGTTCTTCGATGAGCTACAGGCGGTGGCCGAGCGGCTGAAGATTCCGATTATTGCCGATGAGGTGCAGAGCGGGATGGGGCGCACGGGCAAGATGTGGGCGTCGGACCATTTTGGACTGGTGCCGGATATCCTGACTGTCGCGAAAGGGATTGCGAGTGGGATGCCGCTAAGTGCGACGATCGCGCGGCCCGCGCTGATGCAGTGGAAGCCGGGAGCGCATGCGTCGACGTTTGGCGGGAATCCAGTTGCCGTGGAAGCGGCGCTGACCACAATTGAGCTGCTGCAGGAAAGCCTGATTGAGAATGCGGCGGCGGTTGGGGCGCATATGCAGCAGCGGATGGAAGGTTGGAAGCAACGATTCCCGTGCGTGGGCGATGTGCGCGGCATGGGGCTGATGCTCGGTGTCGAGTTCGTGCGCGACCAGGAGAGCCGCGTGCGCAATCAGGCGCTCCGCGACCGGCTGGAGCAACTGGCGTTCGAGCGCGGCTTGCTGGTGCTGGGAGCTGGACAGAATTCGATTCGGTTGTGCCCACCGCTGGTGATCACGCGGGACCAGGCGGATTACGCGCTGGATGTGCTGGAGGAGTGTATCGGCGTAGCGATGCGGGAGTGAGCTAAGCCAGGACCAGTCGCTTCAGCTTCAGTTGGTTAGTGCGCACTTGTGCAAGGTCATAGTGTGCCTGCTGCACGAGCCAGCTTTCGGCGCTCCCGCCGAAGACCTTGGAGAGCCGGACGGCCATTTCCGGAGAAATGCCTCGTTTCCCATTCACCAGTTCGGATAGAGTAGTGCGCGTCACTCAGCCGGGGTGTGGTGGATTCTTCATTGGCATGGGTTGTTCTCCTTGGTTAGTGGTAGTCCAGATAGTTCACATCGAAAACGTCCTGCCCGACGAAACGGAAGATTACGCGCCAGTTGGCCCGAACGGTCACCGCAGGAAAGCCCTTGAGGGTTCCTTTGAGTTCATGCAGTCGAAAGCCGGGCAGGTTCATGTCCTCGGGGCAGGCGGCAGCATCCGCATGTCAAGTTGGGATCATTGGCTGCTCGCTGCTCACGGGGACTCGCGGTTGCGGTGGGTGTGGCGGAGTACGGTGACAGACTATCGTGGAACTGATTGACTACCATTGAAACCGGAGGAAGTATAGGTTTATGTCGATGAAGAACCCGCCACATCCGGGGCTTTCGGTTCGGGTCAACTGCTTAGAGCCGTTTGGCTTGTCAGTGACCCAGGGGGCGAAGATCCTCGGGGTTAGCCGGACTACGCTCTCTCGTTTGATCAATGGTCAGGCCGGGATTTCGCCCGAGATGGCGATTCGGCTTTCGAAGGCATTTGGCGCGACGCCCGACGTCTGGATCCGTATGCAGGCAGCCTATGATCTATCGCAGGCGCGAGTGTATGAATCGAGTATCCGTGTGAATCGGTACGAGCCGCGATTGTCCACGTGACCACGTTCGATTCCCGATGGCCAAGCGGCGTGACGCCAGTGCTTGCATCTGGACGTGCGTGGGCGACCTGCGTGGCATAGGGACTGATGCTCGGTGTCGAATTCGTGCGCGACCGCGAGACCCGCGAGCGCGATCAGGCGCTGCGCGACCGGCTGGAGCACTGGCGTTCGCGTGGTTTCTCCCGTCGGCAGTTCACTGGAGGCCAGCCGCGTCTATGTGTTGGGCTAGCGCCATTCTCCACAACGGCCCCGTTCCAGCACGCCGTCGGCCTGAAGGCAAGTGACATTCCGCTCCGGATCAGACCGCAATATCCGCATGCGCGGTGATCCGAACAGATTGTCAAGACCTCGTTGCGCCAGGCTCCTCAGACAAGATATTGGACCAGCGATCCCGCCGTTGATCCTCTGTTGTCTGTTCAACACGTGTGGCCAGTGTCCACACGTGCCCGGACGGATCCTGGACCCATCCAATGCGGTCTCCCCAGAAATGCGTTTCTACGGGTACCACAAGCTTGCCACCCTTCTTGAGCGCACGCTCGACAGTCGCGTCCACGTCCTCAACATAAAGATAAATCACTACTGGAGAGCTGCCGTCCGGATTCGGTGGCCGGCTCGGAACTTCAGGGTTCTCCGCTTCGATCATGAGCATCGCCGGCCCGAAGAGCAGCATCGCATGTTGGGCTCGTCCATTTGGGCCAGGCCTCCGGACCCCCTCCACCGCACCCAGCGCTTCGCAGCAAAAGTCGATCTGCGCCTCAACGTCGTCACAGTACAATCTCGGGATAATCGCCGAGGCCCCTTCCGGAACACCTTTATATTGGCTTGCCATCTGAATCGCTCCTTCCGATTCAGATTAGTGCGCCAAACCCTCAATGGTCTTGTAAAAATGGGAAGCCAGCTCAGGCATCAGGCAACTCGCACGTGATTCCGGTACGGCCGCTCACACGTTAGAAAGCACTCCGGGGAGAATCCGGAAAAGGCACGAAACTCGTGAATAAGGTGGGCCTGATCGCAGAAGCCCCCCGCCAATGCTAAATCGGCCCAGTCGACTGACTCCTGTGACGCGACCTGCCGCACCAGGTGTTGGAAGCGCACCAGACGGCAATATCGTTTCGGTGTCATTCCGACATGCTCCGCAAAAGCGTGACTGAACCAGCGCCGACTCCACCCAATCTCACGGCTGACCTCAGCCACGGTGCGCATCTCGTGAGCACTCTGGAAAGTCTGGAGAGCGTAATGCAGGCCGGGATGGATCTCCAAGTGCTTTTGTCCGAACCTCTGCATTCTCTCGATGAGCGCAGACTCTACAATCCGCAACCGTGCCTCCGCCGCCCTCGCTTCGCGCAACTGGTCAAGCAGTTGCGCTTCTGACTCCAGCCCCCAAACCAGATCGAGACGAACCGCCCGATCTCGAAAATCAACTGCCGGCGCGGCAAAGAACGCTCGCGCTGCACCTGGACGGAATACTACACCCATCACCGAGAACATCCGGGCCCGATCAACGACGACATGGTGGGACCGAAGACCGGCCACGGCTGCGACGCCGGCGTCCAGATTGAGCATCAGGTGAAATCGCCCATCGGGCAGAACTCGATCTCTGCCCTCCAGCGGCGCTCCGCTCTCGTAGTGCCAGATACACTCCACGTACGGCGTTAATGGCAAACCTGGACGGCGGCTCAGCAGCATGAATCACCTGCTTTCATCAGGATAGTCTCTCTGGACGTCACTTGTTCAATGGGCGCTTGGGCGCTTCCCCGGAGGAACGCCCGCCCGCAGACTCCCAATCAACGCGGCCCGTCCGCTTGCATCCGCGGCCGGTTCCTAGCATCATAAAGGGCATGGCAGACTATCGCCCTCAAATGTCCACCTGGGACAAGCTCACCGGGACGACCACGCTTACGGCGCAGCAGGCGGCTGTGATCAAGCAAACCTACACACTGTTCGGCGTCAGCGTTTTCTGTGCCCTGGCGGGTGGCTACCTCGGAGCAACATCGGAGACGCTGGCGCGCTTCTTTTCCGGCTGGATCGGCTGGATTGTGGCGATGTTGGGATTGAACCTGATTCCTCGAATCGCGATCGCGTGCCGGCATAATCCGGCGCTGGGTGTCACGGCGCTCGTGTTCGACGGGCTGTTCGCGGGTCTGGTGCTGTCGCCGCTGCTGTGGGTGGCGTCGCGCGTCGCGCCGGTGCTGATTCTGGCAGCTCTCGGGATCACGGCTACGGTGTTCGTCGGCGTGACGGGTTATGTGTTCGCGTCTGGGCGGACATTCTCCGCACCGCGGGGGATGATGACGGGAATGTTCTTCGCCATCATGGGCGCCGTGCTGTTGAACAGCTTCCTTAACATCGGCTTTCTTGGAATTCTGATTTCGGCGGGGATCGGGATCTTCGGCGTTATGATTCTTATTTACAGCACCAGCGAGGTGTTGAATTCGGAGAACGCCGATAGTCCGATTCCCGGAGCGCTTTCTCTCTTCGCCGGCGTATTCCAGATTTTTGTGGCCGTGCTGAATCTGCTGCTGCGCCTCGTTGGCGGCGGACGGCGCGACTAGAGTAGTGGTTCAATCGGCGCGGATCATCACATAGCACTCTAAGACGCACCGGTTCGACAGCGCTCCGCCTTGTGACGAATGGAGAGATCACGCCTTTCACGATTCGGGCCTGGCAATTGTGGACGGCCTCGACAACGCCCGGGCAGCCGGGTCACAAGGAGAAACGACGAGCCCTTACGCATTGCGGTTCGGCTCCGCTGCGATCAGGGCGAGTCCCAGCGCCACGGAAGTGAATTCGTTGCCAGTACGAATGCGATGCGCGCCGAATCGCGATTCAAAGATGCGGCGCACGGCCGGCACGAACGACGATCCGCCAGTGAGGAACACCATGTCGACATCTTTAGGCGAGGCGGCGCTCGACGTAAATAGGGAATCGACGCAGGTCTCAATGGCGGCGAGTTCTTCTTCCACCCAGGATTCGAATCCGGCGCGCGTCACTTCCTGCTGGATGACGAGGGCGCCGTCTTCAAAGTGAAAGGTCGCGTGGTCCTGAGTGGAGAGTGCGCATTTCACCTCCTGCACGGACTTGTGGAGTTGAAAGCCAAGGTTCTCGCTGATGATGTGGCGCAGCGCGTGGATCTTCTCCGGTGCCTCGGATTCGGCGTGCAGGCTGCGAAGCATGTTGGCGACGTCGGAGCTGCGGAGGAAAGAAAGATGATGCCAGCGTTCCAGCTTTCGGTAAACCCAGTTCGGCATCGGGAGCGATTTGTCGCCGGAACGAAAACTCGACCCCGCGCCTAGCGAAGGCGAGACCAACTGGCGAACGATCTTGGCGTCGAATGCGTCACCCGCCAGACCCACGCCTGCGTTACCCAACAGGTCCGACGCGGCGCGCCCGCGACGGCGGACGCCTGGCCCGACGCGGAGCAGCGAGAAGTCGCTTGTGCCACCGCCGAAGTCGCCAATCAGAATCAGTTCGTCATGGTCGAGTTGGGATTCGTAAAAGTAGGCCGCCGCAACAGGCTCCATCTCGAAACGGATTTCGCTGAAGCCGGCCAGGTGCAGCGCTTTGGTCAGGCGCGAGACGGCGTGGTTGTCGTCGCCAGTAGATTCGGAGCCGACGAAACGCACGGGGCGTCCGATTGCCGCTTTGTCGATCGGAGCGCCCGCACGCTGTTCGCCTTCTTCGCGGATTTGCCGGACGATGCGCGCGATCAGTTCTTCAATGGTGTACTGGCGGCCGAAAATATCGGTGGCTTGCAGCGTCCGGCTGCTCAGGAACGATTTCAACGATTGGATCAGCCGCCCGTGCGAATCCGCTTCCAGGTAGCGTTCAATGCCGGATGGACCAGCCCACGAATGCACGGCGGCGGGGCCGCCCGTACTCGCGCCTTTCTCCAGATAGAGCAGCGAGCGGAACGCTTCCGTTTCACCTGACGAGTGGGCGAATCGCGCTAGTTCCACGCGGCCGTCGCCAGTGGACCAGGCAAGGGAAGTGTTGGTGGTTCCGAAATCCAGACCGAAGCAAAGGTGAGGCATGCGTGGCTGCGCGCGTGCGCACCACTTTTCAGCGTACCAGAGCGGCGTGGCCTGACGTCATTGTTGTGTCCCGCGGGCTTGGCGGGCCAGATCGCGGATGGTGGATTGCGATGCGTCGCTGCCGAGGATCTGGCGGATTCCCTCCTCCAGCACTTCATCGCGTCCTTCACGGACGCCGTTGAGTGTGGGACGCGCGGGTACATCGGGGATAATGCCAACGCGCTGGGTGGGTCTATGGTCGGGGTAGAAGACACCGATGCCGCTGATCATGCTGCTGAGTCCGCCCGGGAGCGAAAAGCGCGAAACGTTCCCGTCAGCGCCGGCCGTGGTGCTGCCCACGACCGTGGTCCGCGGCGATGCGCGGAACGCCATCGAGTGATACTCAGCGGAGGACTGCGTCACTTCGTCGATCAGTAGTACGACCTTGCCGTTGTAGTGCGGAGTCTGCGGCTGGAGCGTCAGCGGGGTGCCGTAGTGAAAGGCTCCGGGGTTGGATTGATCGCCCGAAGTGAAGACGACAAATTCGGATGGCTTGTCCACCAGCAGTTGGCCGAGCGTGAACGTGACGAAATCGGATGGATAGTTGCGGATGTCGATGATCACCCCTTTGGTGGAGGCAATGCTGTCGATGAACGAATGCAGACGGTCGGACTTGACACTGGAGAGCTTCATGTAGCCAACGTCTTTGGAAAGAACGCGGTAGTTGTCGCCGGGCACGTCGTGTGGTTCGCGCCCCTTGACCGTGACTCGTGTTGCCTTGATTTCGCGAGGACCGTCGACGCCTTCCACGCGTAGCGAGGTTTCGGCGCAAGGGCCTTTGGTGAGCGAGCCTGCAATGTCGCGCAGGCGGGTGGGCTCGTTGGAAGCTGCATAGAAAGGACGCCATTCTTCCACCAACTTGGCCACGGGTTTGCCCTCGATGTCGGTGATGATGTCGCCGATCTTGATCCCGCTTGCCGGACCGTCCTTGGGATCGGCGTAGGCCGTGACCACGGCACGGTTGTCGAGGAAGCGCAGGTACACCGGAAGCTGGCACTGTCCCACGGGAGGACGCACTTGAAGCGAACTCCATAGATTGGCATGCGTGTCGTGAATGGTGGCAATGAGAGCCATCAACTGAAGTTGGTATTCGTCCCTGGTCTTGGCAAGTGCGACCCGAGGCAGGAACCGGGTGAGCACCGCACTCCAGTCTTCGCCGATTTGATCGCGGTAGGGGAACCAGTATTGGATGATGTTCCAGAAGCGGTATACGGCAAGGAGTTGATAGCCGGGGTCGGGAAATTTGACGGCGGAGTAGCCGGGCTCCACCTGGAAGTCGGGGTTGCCGACGCCCATGTTCCGTCCAACGAAGAATTGTTTGTCGGGTTTGGGGCGGTTGCGCTGGATGGACATCAAGCGCTGGCTGAGTGCCGGTCCGAGAAGGGATGCGTTCCCAAGCCAGTCGAGATCGGGTTTGAAATGCAGTTTTTCGGTGCTGAGCGTGACGCAGGCCGTGCACGGCGGAACAGGTGAGAGCTTATCCACCCATTTGAGGATCTCCTCGTTGCTGGTGTTGCGATCCGCGGCGGCGAGCACCGCCGGAAGGATGCGGAATAAGTCGTAATCCCAATGGCGCTTCCCGGAAGTAACATCCGGATGGTGGTATTTCAGAAATCCCCATACTCTTGCTAATGTAGCCAGGTTTTGGATCTGTACATCGGAAAGGACGGTGAAATTAATACCGGAAGATGTTTCGAACTCGCGGTCCGTGTCGAGAACGGTCTTAGTCCGTTCTACTTTCGGGAGGGTGCTTACCGGCTTGCCGTCGACAATTAATTCTATGTCGTCTGCCCAGACAGTGCCGGGACCACTCAGCAGGAAGCCGAAGAATAGTTGTTTGCCCCCGGCGGGGAGTGGAATGCGGACAGAGTGCTCGCCCCAGTCGTTGGTCCCGTTGAAGCCCAGTTTCTGCATGCTGTCAAAAGCCATGCCCGGAGTGTCCCCATCGAGCCGAATCCAGAATGCGGCAAAGTCCTTGACGGATTCGGTTTTGAGAAACCCTTTGAGGACGATTTCCTTCCCGGCGAAGTCCACCGGGATACCTGTAGTGACGCTGCTGAAGCCTCCTTCGGTGTCGGGCTGGCGGGTGATCCTGGCCGACCACTTACCGCCGTGCACGACATCTTTATCCACCGCGACGATCCCTGGACCGCCACTCCATCCGAACGGTCTGCTACCTGGGTGGTCCACTTCGAATCGCAAGAGGCTGTCGAAGTTAGGCGCCGAGCGATCCAGACGCAGTTGCGCGGCTGCGTCTGCGGCGAAGATAGTCAATAACAATGTAAGGAGGCGCATTTGTAGCCATAGTACTCCTTCCCGCTTACAGCCGTGGATCGACAGGTTCGCTTTCCAGCGCGAGGACGCCGAAGATGCATTCGTGCACTCGGCGGAGCGGTTCGCGGGCGACAAAGCGGTGGAGGGCTTCGAGACCAAGAGCGAACTCACGGGCGGCCATCGATCGCTTACCAGAGACGGCCCGCTTGCGCAGGCGCGGCAGTTGGTCGGGAGCGGTGTATTCAGGACCGTAAATGATGCGCAGGTACTCGCGGCCGCGGCATTTGAGGGCGGGTTGGATGAGTCCCTTGGGTCCGTTGGAGAGGTAAGCGAGCGGCTTGATGACCATACCCTCGCCGCCGTGGTTAGTGAGCTGTTCCCACCACTCGCCGGCGCGCGCCACGGCGTCCGAGTCGTTGAGGTTTACGTCGAGGAAGGAGGTTGCGATGAGGAAGCCGGGGTCGGCCTCAGCCAGTCGATGGAGGGTGTCCATGTGCCAGCGGTGTGTCTTGTCGGTGTGTACAGCGCCCTCGGAAGCGAGCAGATGAAACGGCGCGAGTTTGTAATCGGCTATCGAAGTGACGGGCCAGCAGTAACGCTGGTAAGCTTTCCGGTACTTCATGAGGCGTGCGAGGCGCTGGTCAAAGTCCGCAGCCATGTGTTGCGCCGCGGGGCTTTGACGAAGCGCGGCCGCGGTGGCCTGCAGTGACGCGATCCCGGCCGTGGCGACCGGAGCGTACTGCCGCTGCAGCAACTCACGCGCTTTGGCGGACCATGGCATCAGTTCGCAATCGAGGCAGAGCCACGTAGTGTGGAACTCTTCCCAAAGGCCGGCGCGGGTGATGGCCGCGTGGACACGATCGAGGAATGCGCGCTCTTCGGCGGCATCCGGAAAGAACGGCCGGCCGGTGCGCGTGTAACATACACCGATGCGGTCTTCCAACGTACCGAAGCGTTCGCGGGCGGCAGCGGTGTCGCGGCACACGATGACAACGGCGCGGGAGCCCATGTGCTTCTCTTCGCAGATGACGCGGTCGACGCCGTTCTTGCGAAAGTAGGCAAAGCCTTCGGCCGGGTATTCGAGGTAGTGCTCGCGATCGGAGGTTTCACTCGGCGACATGGTGGGCGGCAGATAGATGAGCCAGTGCGGATCGGTGGCGAAACGGCTCAGGACCTCGAGTGCAGCGATGGCGTTCTCCTCGCGGATAGTAATGTGACGAAGGACGCGTGTTTCAATCAAGCGCTTGCCGGTGACATCTTCCAGATCGAGGACGTCGTCGAGCACTTGTTGATTGGTGCGGTTTTCCGGCGGAGGCGCGAGGGGGCGCGCGGGTATAGCGTACTCGCGTGCGGCTGGCACGGAAATGAATTCGCGCTCGGGATAACGGAGCGCGGTGAGTTTGCCGCCAAAGACCGCGCCGGTGTCGATGTTGACGGTGTTGTTCAGCCATTCGGGAGATGGTACGGGTGTGTGGCCGTAGACCACCGACGCGCGTCCACGGTATTCGGAGGCCCAGTTGTAGCGGACAGGCAGACCGAACTCGTCGGTCTCTCCGGTGGTTTCGCCGTAGAGGCAGAACTCGCGGACCTGCCCCGAGGTACGTCCGTGCATTTCCTCACGCAGTCCGGCATGGGCGACGACGAGTTTGCCGCCATCGAGCACGTAGTGGCTGAGGAGGCTATCCAGGAACGATGCGATGGGGGCGCGGTGATCGGGCAGCAGAGGCTCCAGTTCGGCTGCGGAAAGATCGAGACCGTGCCGCATCTGTATCTGCTTGCCGCGCAGCCAGCGGAGGAGTTTCACGTCGTGATTGCCGGCCACGCAGAGCGCATGGCCGGTGTGAACCATGTTACGAACGATGCGGACGCAGTTGAGGATTCCCGGGCCGCGATCCACCAGGTCGCCGACGAAGATAGCCTTGCGGCCTTGCGGATGCTGGAAGCTCTCGCTGCCCCAGACGGGATCCGCGGGGTCGACGTCGTGGCGCTGCCAGCCGAGTTGGTCGAGGAGCAAACGAAGTTCGGGAGCGCAGCCGTGCAGGTCGCCGATGATGTCGAATGGACCCGTTTCTTCTTTGCGATTGGTCCAGATGCGAGTGCGCTGGATCTCCACCCGATCCGTGCCGCCGAGGATGTGCACGTAGCGAAAACCTTCGCGATCGAGACCGTGGAGACCGCGGCGCAGATCGTGAACCTGTCGCCGTACGACATGTGGTCCGAAGTCGCGGCCGGGACGCTGGGCGTTGCGCTCCTGGCAGATCTTTTCGGGCGTGTTGACGACGATGGCCACGGCGAAGCAGTGGAACTTCCGCGCAGTTTCGACGATGCGCCTGCGGTCCTCCTGGCGGACGTTGGTGGCATCAATGACGGTGAGCTTGCCACGCGCCAGCCGCTTGGCGAGGACATAGTAAAGAGCGTCGAAGGCATCCTGAGTGGCGCTTTGATCGGTCTCGTCGTCGTTGACAACGCCGCGGAAATAGTCCGAGGAGAGAATCTCCGTCGGGCGAAAATGCTCGCGGGCGAAGGTGGACTTGCCGGAGCCGGTGGCGCCCATGAGCGCCACAACGGCGAGTTCAGGGATTTCGATGGTCTTCATTGGTGCGATTCCTCCCGCAGTGTGAACACGGCCATCTGCGATGGCGCACCGTGCGTTTCGTCAACGGTCCGACAGGTTCCAGCTTCACGTCATATGCGAAGCGCGTAGCTGTGGCTGTGGCCCACGCGGCGAATTCGGCGCGGGTCCATTCAAAGCGGTGGTCGCCGTGGCGCATTCGGCCTTCGGGCAGGGTAGGGAAGAGGACGTTGTATTCGCGGTTGGGCGTCGTGATGAGGATATGCCGCGGCCGGGCGAATTCGAACAGTACTCGTTCCAGTGCGGCGAGACGGGGGACATCGAGATGCTCGATCACTTCGACGAGGGCGGCGGCATCGAAACCGCTCAGCCGTTGATCGCGATAAAGCAGCGAACCCTGCATGAGCTCGATGCGCTTGCGCTGGCGCTCCGGCATGCGGTCGAGGCGCAGCCGGGCCGAGGCGATCTGCAGGGAGCGATGGCTGACGTCCATGCCGACGATGCGTTCGAAGGTACGGTCCGCCAGAAGACGGCGGAGGAGTTTGCCCTCGCCGCAGCCGAGGTCGAGGACGCTGCGAGCGCCGAGTTCCTTGAGGCGTGCGGCAACGGTATTCAGTCGCTGCGTGTGAAGCGTCATGGGACGCTCGAGTTCGCGTTCCTGCTGCGCCGCCTTCTCGGTTTTGGATTCCGCTGCTTCCACGGAGGCGGTCTCTTCTTCCAGCAGTTGTTCAAAGGCCTGCGTGGTGAGAGCGCCGCGGCGTTGCAGGTAGCGTGAGACGATCATGCGCTGTTCAGGGTGCTGTTTGAGCCAGCCTTCGCCGTGGCGGAGCAGCTTGTCCACTTCTGCTTCGCCGATGTAGTAGTGCTTCTCATCGTCGAGGACGGGGAGAAGGACGTAGAGGTGCGTGAGGGCGTTGTGGACGGTGATCTCGGCTGTCAGGGTGAGACGGAAGTACGGGCTCTCTCCCCATTCGGGGAACTTGTTGTCGAGCGGGAGACGCCTGGCTTCGACGTGGTAGCCGAGAGGTTGGAAGAGCCTGTGCAGCACTTCTTCACCACCTCGCGTTCGGACCACTTCCACCGTGAGTTGGAGCGGTAGTTTGCAGTGGACCAGCTCGGGCCGCCTGGCGCAGTTGCCGGCCAGCGCGGTGCCGAAGACGCGGCCGATAGCGACCGTCATATAAGAGGACGCGACGTAGGGACGGTCGTTGACGTAAGCCTCCAATTGGCGCGCGCCGCGGACGAGTTCGACGGGATCGATTTCCAGAAGCAGGCAGGCCGTGCAACGGTCATCCGTAGCCGCCGGGTAAAAGACGGTGGCCTTGCCGAAGGGCAGTTTGACTTCGTGCAGATTCGCCGGATTCTTGTGCAGAAGGTAGCCGAGGCCGGTGGCGTTGGAGCCGGTTTGTGTGATGTGCAATAGCACGGGTTATTCCTTGGTGACCTTCACGTGTACGTATCCATCATGCTCGATGGCCTCAAAGCGGACGGGGAGGAAGCGGGCGATCACGTCCATGTTGGTGCGGGCGTGCATGTTGAGTTTGAGCGCCGTGAATTCGCCACCTCCGGCGAGGGCCATGGGGAGCAGCAGTTGGTCAGTGAGATGTTCAGCGGCGGAGGCCCGCGAGGCGAGGTATTCGCGGGCTTCCTTAGCGGCGGTGGTGGCGACCTTTTCTGCCGAAACGCCTAGTTGGCCAAAGGCCGTGAACATCTCGGTCACGTCGTGTGTGGCGATCTCGATCATGACGACATTGCCGGGCCCGATGGATTCCCGGGTGGATTCGATGACATGCGTGTCGTGGGACCAGTTGAGCATGCCGCCCGCCGTGTCCACTTCGCGCTGCGCGATGTGGCGTGCGAGGTTCGCGACCACGGCGACGATGCGGCGGGTGGTGATTTCGCTCCGCTCACCGAGAACGATCGGGGTGAGCCGCGGCACTGGTGTGATGCAGGCGGTGAAGCGCCCGCCTCCGGCCGGATAGAAGCCGTACTTGTCGAATTGCAGTGTGCATTGCGCGCCCATGCGCTCGACAAGCGGCAGAAACGTGCGGGCGAGAAAGTGATACGGCGGAGCGGCGTGGTTGTGGGTTCCGCCCTCGATGGTGACGTGGCTGGGTGCGCCTGCGAGCAGCAGTGCAGGGAGCACGGTTTGGAAGACGAGGGTGCCGCTGCCGGCGGTGCCAACGGCAAAGCGGTATTCGCCGCCGCGGACTTTGCCGGGCGTGAAGCGCAACGAAGTGGATCCGAGCACGGCGCCATCGACAGTTGCGCCGCCAACCTCCGCCGCGGCGAGAACTGCCGTAAGGTGCTGCCGGAGCAGACCGGGCTTTTCCCGGTGTGCACGAATCTTCTCTATGGCAAATGGTGTGCCAGTGACCAACGACAGGGTGAGCGACGAGCGCAGAATCTGCCCTCCGCCTTCGCCAAACGAACCATCAATGCGAACCACGGTTCACCTCATTTACCCTTTGACACACACTACCTGCCGCAGCGTATGGACGATCTCGACGAGATCCGACTGGGCCGCCATCACCGCGTCAATGGACTTATAAGCGGCGGGCGTTTCGTCGATCACGTCCGCGTCCTTGCGGCATTCCACACCCTGAGTCATGCGCTTGTGATCTTCCACGGTGAACCGCCTCTTGGCTTCGTTGCGCGACATGGCGCGGCCCGCGCCGTGGCTGCAGCTATGGAAGCTCTCGGGGTTGCCTTTGCCGCGAACGATGTAGGAGCGCGCACCCATGCTGCCCGGGATGATACCCATATCGTCGAGGCGAGCCCGCACCGCACCCTTGCGGGTGACGAAGACGTTTTCGCCGTAATGCGATTCGCGGGCGACGTAATTGTGATGGCAGTTGATGGCCTTCAATTCGGCGTTGAACGGCGGCACGAGTCCGCAGTCGCGCACGGCTTCGACAATCTGGGCCATCATGAGATCGCGGTTGCGGCGGGCATAGTCCTGAGCCCATTCCACCGCCTCGACGTAATCGTTGAAGTGGTCCGTGCGCTCGGGGAAGTACGCCAGATCAACGTCGGGAAGGTTGACGAAAAACTTCTTCATATCCTTCCGGGCGAGATCGATGAAATAGGTGCCCATTCGGTTGCCAACGCCGCGCGATCCGCTGTGCAGCATGAACCAGACCTGATCCGCTTCATCCAGGCAGACCTCAATAAAGTGGTTGCCTGTGCCGAGTGTGCCGAGGTGATTGGCGTGGTTGCCGCGGTCGAGCTTGGGATGTTTGGCGAGGATCGCATCGTAGCGAGGCTTCAACTCGCCGAGCCATACGTTCTGGTTGCGCGTGGGGATGTCGTGCCATGCGCCGCGATCGCCGGAGCCGCCATGGTTGGTGCGTCCGTGCGGTACGGCCTCTTCAATAGCGAGCCGGATGCCGCGCAGGTTGTCGGGCAGATGGATGGCGTTGAGGCTGGTCTGGACGGCCATCATGCCGCAGCCGATATCGACGCCGACCGCCGCGGGGATGATCGCGCCCTTGGTGGGGATGACGCTGCCGACGGTTGCGCCGACGCCCCAATGTACGTCGGGCATCGCCGCGATCCACTTGTGTATGAACGGAAGCTGGGCGGCGTTGATGAGCTGCTGGCGAGCCTGGTCTTCGAGCTGGACGCCCTTGGTCCAGGCCTTGATGGGCACGCCTTCTTTGGTGTTGATGACGTTGTAGGTTGCTTCCGGCATGTTCGTTCCTTATTTCTATGGTCGTCGATATAGGTGGCCATAAAGTGGACGGCGACAAGGTGTGAAGAAACAGTCGATGCTCTACCATTGAGCTACCGCGCGGCAATTGATCGCGCGACCCGGATTCGAACCGGGAACCGTCGGGTTATGAGCCATGTAGTTCCTTCGGCATTCGCCGCCCACGTTCCTACGCTGCTATTGCTTCGATACGCTCCACCCAGTGGTCCGCCTCCAATTCGCCCCTGGAGAAGGCGGCGATTACCTCAAACACCGGGTCGGCGAATCCGCCGATGTTCAAGATGTCCGCGCGCTCTGCCGCCTGCGTCGTCTGGTTGGGCTGGATGTCCAGGCACACCAGACGGGCTTGCGGATTGCGGCGGCGGAAAGCGGACCACTCCGCCATCAATGCGGTTCCGCGTCCCCGTCCCGAATCCACCCAGGATTCGTTGTCGGACACGAAGATCACCAGATCGGCCTTGGCCTTGGCTTCGTTCAACTGCCGCAACGGAGCGCTGCAGTTGGTTCCGCCTCCGCCAATGGACGCCAGCATTGTCGCGTTCGTCATGATGCTATCCGACGGCGACAACCGCACCGAAATCACGTTCTGCTCAAAGGGCAGCACCAGCGCCGAGGGGTTCTTGCGAATGATGGTTGCCGCCACAAGCGCGGTAACGTCGATGCAGCGAACCTTGCTCGACGCACCCTTGCGGTGTCCAGATACCGGGCTCTTCATGGAGCCGGAGACGTCGGGACACACGACTACGTCGCCTTTCACACGAGGCACGTTCGCGGTTGCGAGCTCCATTGCCTCGTGGAGGCTTTCGCGCACCTCTTGCGGAACGGCGGCGTCGCAATGCTGATACGCCGTCAGCAATTGGTAAGGGAACACCCGCGCGCGCTTCACTTCAGAGGCGTTGCGCAGGCGCTTTGCGATCTGCCGCGGCATACCGTCGTGCGAGAACACGCCGTGCCGGGCAAAGGTGTTCAAGTTCATGCGCAGGGTTTGCCACGATGCGTTCTTCGCGATCTCGATCCAATGCGCCTTGGTCAACGGGAGCGCCGTCAACATGGGAAATGGGAGATCGGGGGCCTGCTTCGATTGGCCTGACTTGAACAGTTCGAACTGCGTGATGAGAGCGGGCAGGGCAGCGGCTGCGTAGCCGCTGCCAAGCATGTAGCCGTAAAAGGCCTGGCGTTGCGCGTTGTCCGGCTTCGGGTGAACCATCTTCACGATGTCGGCGAGTGACGGGCTCTGGCCCACGCCGGCACGGAAGAGAGCCTCCGGCGAACGGCTGGCGAGCCATTCCCTCACCAGCCGCTTGGGAGCGCTTCCCAACGATTTCCGGCCAACCACACCGGACCGCAAGATCTGAACGTAGCTGCGCAGCATGCGCGCGTTGTCGATGACTCTATGAAAGACGACCTCGTGCAGCCGCGGATCGCGATGGGACAGCCAGGCGCAGAGCAGCGCGGGCATGTCCTTCATGAGCGAGCTGGTACGGCTGTAAATGGCCACCTGCGCGACGTAACGCGGATGGAGGGCGTCACACAACTGGAGCACTCGCGTGAGCTGCTCGCCGGCGGTGGCATAGAAGGTGCGGCCGAAGCATCCCGTTGCGGCGTACTGGGCCAGGGCCTGCTTGGGCGCCAGCCCGTAGGCGGAAGCGCCGTGCGAGTTGACGGTGTTGGTTTGTGGGATGAGCGCTCCGCGCAACGTTGCGAACAGTGACTTGCTTGCCATGTTTCGTTTCCTCGCTTTCTTGCAGTGCATCGCATGTGCCAAACCGTATGTTGCTGATTCTGCTTGTTTGGCGTCTTCTCGTCGGTGTGCCATACGATCTGATAAAATAAATACTTAGAATATTGGATATGGCCACGGTTATCGGACTTCTCGGCAGCACACTCGATCAGGGCAAGAGCCCGGAACGCTGGCAGAACTGGCGTCCAACGATTTCTGTTTGCCGCCAACCGGATTTGATTGTGCGGCGTTTCGAACTGCTGCATGGTCCGCGGGAGAGTGCGCTGGCGCATCTGATCCGCGGCGATATTGAGACCGTATCGCCGGAGACCGAGGTCCGGCTGCACGCCGTCGATTTCGGCGATCCCTGGGACTTTGAGCAGGTGTACGACACGCTGTTCGGCTTCGCCAAGGCGTACCGGTTTGACGATGCGGAAGATTATCTGATCCACATCACCACCGGTACGCACGTCGCGCAGATTTGTCTCTTTCTCCTTACGGAGGCCCGATGGCTGCCCGGGCGTTTGCTGCAGTGCTCGCCGGAGCGGGACCGCAGCGCGCCCGGGACCATCAAGATCATCGACCTCGACCTATCGCGCTACGACCGTATTGCCTCGCGGTTTCAAGAGGAGCAACGGGAGGGCGCGTCGTTTCTGAAGAGCGGCATTGAGACGCGCAACAAGGCGTTTAATCGCCTGATCGCGCGGATTGAGCAAGTGGCGATTGCGACGCGCGACCCGCTGCTGCTGATGGGACCCACGGGCGCCGGCAAGTCCCGGTTGGCCCGCAAGATCTTCGAGCTGAAGAAACTGCGGCATGCCGTGAAGGGCGATTTCGTGGATGTCAATTGCGCCACCATTCGCGGTGATGGCGCGATGTCGGCGTTGTTCGGTCATACAAAAGGCTCCTTTACTGGCGCGTTGCGCGACCGCCCCGGTCTGCTTCGTGCTGCCGATGGCGGCGTTCTGTTTCTCGACGAAATTGGTGAACTCGGACTCGATGAGCAGGCCATGCTGCTGCGGGCTCTGGAGGAAAAGACATTCCTGCCCCTGGGTTCGGACCGCGACGCCAGCAGCGACTTTCAACTGATCGCCGGGACCAATCGCGACCTGCTCACTGAAGTGCACCAGGGCCGCTTTCGCGAAGACCTGCTGGCACGGATCAATCTTTGGACATTTGCGCTGCCGGGATTGCAGGTTCGGCCCGAGGACATCGAACCGAACCTGGAATTCGAACTCGAACAGTATGCCGGGCGCACCGGACGGCGGATCACGTTCAGCCGGGAGGCGCGGGCGAAGTTTCTGAGCTTCGCGCTCGCGCCGTCATCGGCGTGGAGGGGCAACTTCCGCGACCTGAATGCCGCGGTGGCCCGGATGGCGACGCTTGCTCCAGGGGGGCGCATTTCCGACGATGTCGTAGCCGAGGAGATCGAGCGGCTGCGCGCGGGGTGGCGAGGGCCGGCGCAATCCAGCCGAGGGGTCCTCGGGAAATTCTTTTCCGCGAAACAACTGGCCGCGATTGACCTGTTCGATCAGGCGCAATTGGCCGAGGTGCTGGCGGTGTGCACGCGGAGCCGGTCGTTGTCGGAGGCAGGCCGCGTTTTGTTCAGCGCGTCACGGGCAAAGAAGACCACGTCGAACGACGCCGACCGGCTGCGAAAATACTTAGCGCGATTTGATCTCGATTGGCCGGGGATCGCTGCGCACGGCGATAGCGTGGCGGAGCGTACGAGAAAGGAACTCGCCTGACCCCGGTAGACGGCCGGGTGCCTCTCCAGTTGGCCTACGCTCCGGAGTTGCTGGCCTGATTCAAGTTTGTGTTTGTTGACATGGTCAAGTTACTCCTCGAGTTACGACTAGCTGCAACGGCTATTTCGCATCGCCGCTAAGTCAGACACCCCCCGCGAAGCGGGTGGCTTGATGAGTTGGGCCGCCTCAAAGGCGGTCGGCCTGGTGTTCTAGGCGTCGCGCGTTGCGCGCCTTATTCTCGACCTCAAAACAATCCGCTGTTGCCATCCGCGGCATCTT
>JACQZR010000296.1 GCA_016213775.1 Acidobacteriota bacterium | reverse complement strand
TCAGATCTTGCGGCGCGATAAACCGCTGCGTTCAACCGCCGGATGCGGAAAACCGCACGTCCGGTGGTGTGGGAGGGTGACGGGGCACAAACCCCGTCACTCGACCCGATCACGACGGCGGAATGTACAAACGCGCGCAGATGAGGGCGTCTGCCCTACGAAACGGCTGAATGTCCAAACTCCAGGGCTGGGCTGAAGCCCGGCGCAGGATGAGTCGCGACAGAACTGACCCAACCAAAGGCGGCCGGATGGCGTCACGTTTCGCTGAGCAAGTTCATGGCCGGCGGGTCCGCTCGACCGGCCGGCCAGATTGTGCACAGATTAGAAAAGGACCTTGAGGCCCAACTGGTTGATGCGCGCCGGCCGGGCGCCCAAAATGCGGCCGAAGTTCGGATCGGCCACGTTGCGCACCGGAGTGCCCCACTGAGTGTGATTCCAGGCATTGAACGACTCGAAGCGGAATTCGGTCCGCACGCGCTCGGTGAATTGGAACCGTTTGAATAGTCCAGTGTCCCAGTTGTTGATGCCCGGAGCGCGCAGAATATTGCGTCCTGCGTTTCCGAAAACGGCGACTCCTGGTTGCCGGAATGCCGCGGTGTTGAAATACCTCTCCTTGGTTGAGTTGAAGCCGCCTGGGTGGAGTTCTCCTGCAATATCGGCGCGATTCGCCCCGAAAGTGTCGTTGAGGCCACCCACATCCGCGGCGGTGATGTCCATTGGAAAGCCGGACTGGAAGGTCACAATGCCGTTCACCTGCCAGCCGCCGATGATGGCGTCAAGCGCCCGGTTGGCGCTAGTCAGGTATTTGCGGCCGCGGCCCACCGGAATCTCCAAAACAACGCTGCTCACGACACGGTGATCCACATCGAATGACGACCGGCCACGGTCCCGCCGGATATCGTGATTGAACAGGTTCCCCTGGAAGCCGACTACATCGTTGCCGATGCCGGCCGCGGCGGACTTGGTGTCTATGCTCTTCGCCCAGGTGTAAGCCGAACTGAATAACAGCCAGCCGCTGCGATGCTGGATTTTGGCATTACCGGCGTTGTAGCTGGAGTTGGCGCCCCAATCCGAGTCGATGTAGACGCCGAAGTTGGGGAAAGGCCTGCGAGCGGCTATGGGACAATCGCCGATAGCCGGATTGGCCGCGCACGCGGATGGGTTGCGAACCTGAAAGGCCTGATTGATCTGACGCCGGGTAAGCAGATTGGTTCCCTTATTCCCGATGTAGTTGACCTCGATAGTCGTGTCGCCGGTTAATGCGCGCTGAATGCCGAACGACCACTGCTGCACGTATGGGTTGCGCGGTTGCGGGGACATGCTTACGGCCAGGAAGCTGTTGGTCGCCGGATTCACAGCGCCGGAGAACGAAACCGGTGGGAACATCTGGTTGGTCGTCAGCGGATTTGCCTGGCCGAGGGTTTGGTTCGTGCTCAGGCGGCTCACATATGGGTAGATATCGGAGGCGCCGTCGATTTCGCGGCCCTCCGCGGAATCGAAGAACACGCCAAAGCCGCCGCGGACAACCGTCTTGTCGTCGCTAAAGGGCCGGTAAGCAAAACCAAGGCGGGGCGCAAAAACACGCTTTGAGGCCTCTCTCGGATTCCGCCGCCCCGCGAACTTGGAGGACGAACTGTCGCCGACACCGCCCCTGTCGACCAGCGTCTGGTCGGCCACCAGCAGCCCTCCGCGCGGGTTGGCAAGGTCGCGCCAACCCATGCGGTTATTGGTTTCATAGGGGATGTTGCGGTAGTCCCATCTCACGCCCAGATTGAATGTGAGGCGCGAGGTCACTTTCCAGTCGTCCTGGATGTAGGGCGCTACATAGTAGTAATTGAACTCGCGTGGATTGCCAACCTTACCTGCCACGCCGAAGCCGGCCGGCTGGAACGCAGTCGCCGCTGAGAAGTAGCCCAGCAGCATATCCGCAACCGCGTGGTCTCTGGTCCTGTTGCCGGTAAAGAAGCCGCTGAACGTGAACTGGCCGTTGAAGTCGTTGGCGAGGTCGCGCTGAAGCCACCACCTCCGGTAGTTGAATCCGATGTTCAAAGTGTGCCGGCCGCGAATCCAGGTTGTGCCGTTGCTGACATCCCACATCGGCTGATTGCTGGCTGTGAAGTCGTTCACTGCGCTGCCGATCCCGGCCAGGCCGGCGCCCACACCGCCGAAGCCTTGAATGCCCGGGTAGGTTCGCTGCTCATCCGGCAGGTTCTGGAAGGTGCCAGTGAGTTGAAGCGCATCGATGTCTGACTGCGGAGCAGCCACGCCATTCTGGTTCGCTGTGGCTTCGATGTAGCCGATGCGGAACTGGTTGACGAGCGTTGGTCTAATCGGGATCTGGTGCGAGACCTGCCAGTTTCGCGTCTTCTGAATGAAGAAGTTGTCCCCCAACTGCGTGGTGTTGCCGAGTGCGATGTTGGTCCAGTCTGTGTCGGTGATGCGTCCGAAGACAGTGCCTCGACGTCCCAATTGCTGGTCCACACGGACTGTGTATTGATCGGTGTCGTTGGGTAGGGCCCGGTTGCGAATGTAGTTGCCCGCGGGTTGGTTGGTGTTGGGCGCGGGATAGAGTTTGCCGGCCAGCCGTGCCAGACGAGTAAACCGGTTCTCCGGGACGCTGTTCCCTGGAAACGGATTCCCGGTGAGGGGGTCTGTAATCGCGGTTGTGAACCGCCCAGCGAGTTGGTCCGGCGTGGGAATGGTCAGAAGATCGGCTGCGCCCTGGCGCGTTCGCCGGCCCTCATAGTTCACCAGCCAGTGAGTTCTGCTCCGGCCGTCGTAGATTTTCGGGATGAAGGCCGGACCACCGGCCACGAAGCCGAACTGGTTCTGCCGCAGTTTGGTTTTTCGGATGTTTCTTTCATTGTTGAAGAAGTTGTTCGCGTCCAGGGCATCGTTGCGGAGGAACCAGAACACAGCGCCGTGCAGTTCGTTCGTGCCGGATTTGCTGATGATATTCACCTGGTTGGCGCTGAAGCCGTATTCGGCCGAGTAGGTCGCGGTCTGCTCTTTGAACTCCTGAATCGCATCCACGGACAGGATTGCGGCTGCAGTTCCCAGCGCTGTGTCCGTATTAGCCGTGCCGTCGAGCAGGTAGTTATTCGATGTCGGCCGCGATCCATTGATGCTGATCGCGCCCAGGGCGCCTTGACGCATGGTGCCCTGCTCACCAGTGGTTTCGACGGCCCCCGCACCGAGGAAGAGCAACTGCAGAAAGTTCCGCCCGTTCAGCGGCAGTTCCGTCACTTGACGGGTGGTGACGACGTGTCCAATGCCGGCGGTATCAGTATCGAGGGCGAGGGCGCTAGCGGCGACGTTGATGGTTTCCGTGGTGGTGCCCAATGACATCGGGAGATCGACGCGGACCACTTGATCGACGTTCAGGTTGATATCAGACCGTTTGGCTGTGCTGAAACCTTGCCGCTCCCCCGCGACGGAGTACACACCGACCTGTAGAAGTGGGAATGAGTAGGAACCGGTATCCGTTGTGACACTGATGCGAACCAGACCGGTCCTCTGGTTGGTGAGAGTTACTTTGACGCCAGGGATGACCGCACCGCTCGCGTCCGTCACCTGACCTGTGATCTGGCCTGTTGCGGTTTGGGCCTGGAGCGCTGGGATGGCGGTTGTCAGGAGCAATACGGCACAAAACAGGAGAAGCAATCTCGTCCTGGAGTGTGGCTTCATTTGAGATCCCTTTCTTTCATGGCCCGATAAGGAATCGGGCAGCGAGACGTTGCTGGCGAGAGAGGATACTATTCAGGCGACCCGCTTTGGACAATTCCACTCGACCCAGCGTTGCGGCATACTACCATCCGCGTTCTCGCCGGGCTGCAAGATTCCGCAAATCTGCCGGCGTTTGACAGGACCAAACAGCGGAGCCTTCCACTCCCCAGCGGGTTGCTACGCGGAACGCAGGCACTTAGCACGGACCTGAAGGCGAGGGCTGGCAGATTGATGGATTAGCACTGATTTGCCAGAACCAAACATATTCAGCCGGTGACGGCCGGGTTTCCGCCCGGCCGCCCTACATGACGGCGAAATGTCCAAAGTCCAGTGCCTCTCAGGAAATCACTTCGTTGGGATAGAACTGGTCGACGTTCTTCGGGGTTAACAACTGGTGCGCGACAAAGACAGCGGGCGGTGTGGATTTGAAGGTCAGAATGTCCTGGGCGAGTTTGAGCAGCCCGGGACCGTATTTCTCCGGGAAGTAGGCAACGGACGCGATGAAGCGGGACGGGCGACGCAGTTCGTCGCGGCCTTCCGGCGCGGCATTCTGACCTGCGACTACGCACCCGTCGACGCGCCCGCACTCCTCGAACGCGCGTAGCGCCCCCAGAGCGCTTGCGTCATTGATGCCACTGACCAGGCACCTTTCCGCCATCGTCTTCTTGAGATGGGTTCTCATTGCTTTCCAACTCGGCTCGAAACAACCGTCGCCATCCAGATGCACCACCGGACATGTCTCCAAGTGGGGCAGCACTTCGCGGATACCCACGAGAATTCCGGTGAGCCGGGCGCGCGGAACCGCCCCGGCCCGCGGCAGTTCCATCAACACAATCGAGTCGACGCGGCCTTCCCAGTTCTGCCTGGCCCAGCGTCCGAGCGCCCGTCCGCCCAACAGCCCCGCTTCGTAGTTGTTCGCGCCGAAATAGACGGCGCCCGGATGGGGGATTTCGACGGCGATCATCGGGATCTTTGCCTCCCGATACTTGGCCGAGATGATGGGCGCAACGTTCTCGTCAGTCTGGAACTCGATCACCAGATCGCAGCGTTCTTTGACGAACAGGTCTGCGTTCTTCAAAGCGACTTTGGCGCTATAGCGATTGTCGAGGGTGAGCAGTTCTACGTTCTCCAGACGGTCGGCCTCGCGCTTGAGGCCGGAAGTAACCTGGTGCGAAAACAGGTAGTCCGACCCCTGCGCGGCGTAGCCGATCTTGAACTTCCGGAGCTTGTGATGGTGCAGCGTCGAACGGTACTCGTTTGCGCCGACCTTCTCGATGAGGCCGGTTCTTTCCAGCGTGTACAAGAGCCGGAACGTGATGTTCTTGCTGTGGCCGGCACGCGCGACGATGTCCCGTAGGCGGAGGACCTCTTTGGGAGTCCCGAAGGCGCGCAGGACATCGACGGCGTGGGCGACGGCGTGAATGAAATAGCGGTCGCGAGTTGCGTTCATCGCCGTTCCGGCATCGCCCATTGAGAACTCCTAGCGGAACAGTAGTGGAGCGAAGTCTGCTAAATTCTGCCGCCAGAACGGCCACACGTGCCCGATGTCAGCCACCTCGATATACGTGTGCTTCACGCCCTTGGT
Organism: Acidobacteriota bacterium; assembly: GCA_016213775.1. Taxonomy (GTDB): domain Bacteria; phylum Acidobacteriota; class Terriglobia; order Bryobacterales; family Bryobacteraceae; genus CADEFT01. The sequence continues at coordinate 27,341 of JACQZR010000296.1, read as the reverse complement.
GTTGAGCCAGTCGCGAAACGTACGGTTCGCGCCCACAAGGCTATCCGCTGTTCCGCAGGTAATCCAGAGCAGTTTGATCTGCGTGTTCGCTTTTGCCTCGAGTTTCGGGAAGACCTTCGCGACGGCTTCAGGAGTGATCTGTGGCATGCGCCGCGCACCAGGCGCCGCATCAGGCGCGGGCGCTGTTCTCTCGCGGGGCCACATCACGTAGGCGCCGCTGAACGAACCGATCCAGGCGAACTTGTCCAGATGGTTGAGCCCCGTGTAGACGGCTTCCGCGCCACCCATCGAGAGGCCGGCGATCGCTCGCTGCGTGCGATCCTTCGACGCGTGATAGCTCTTCTCCACTAGAGGGAGCACTTCTTCGATCGCCGTCTTCGCGTAAGCGTTCAGCATCCCCTCCCTCATGGCGCCCTGCGGACCGTTGGCGTAGCCATAGCCGAGGGTGTTCACCATGATCATCGGTTTCGCCCTGCCCTGCGCGATCAGGTTGTCGAGGATCACGTTCGCGGCGCCGTTCTCGATCCACGAGTTCGCTTCGTCGCCCAGCCCGTGAAGCAAAAAGAAAACCGGATAGGGCTCGTTGCGTTTCGGGTCGTAACCCGCGGGCGTGTAGACCCAGAAATCGCGGTCATCTCCGGCCACTGCGGAATGATAGAAGTGCCTGGTGATGGCTCCGCGCGCGATTCCCGGCAGGGGAGTCCAAAGGCCCCCGGGAACATGCAGGCGGCTCGATCTCGCGCTGTTGAATCCTGTTTGGAAGCGGTTATTGCCAGGGTCGGTAGTGCGCATTCCGTCGACGTTGAACGTGTACTGATAGATGCCCGGCTTCATCGGCCCGGTAGTGGCGGTCCAGATTCCCTGCTCGTTCTTCTGCATGTCGAGACGGCCTTCCGGTGCGTTTGCATTGACTCCGGTCACGTACACCTCTTTGGCGTTGGGGGCGCGCAAACGGAAGGTCACGCTCCCATCGGGAGCGACTTCCGGAGATACCAGCGGGGGCACACGACCGCCGGGCGGCTGCGCATAGGCGGTGCAAAAGGCAAAGACAAATACTGCGAATCGCATTGAGACACTCATAGTTCCAGCCTCTCCCACATGCTTCTCTCTGAACGGTACGGGTCGTGAACCACTCTGCATTGCGCGGCGATCTCCATAGTGGCTCGTCTTCCCGTGGTGTACGCCGGCCACGCCGGCTGGCCCTTCGCGGCGGGGCGGCCTGTCCTCGCGAAGGTACTCCACATCTCGCTCATGTTATGCGCCGTCTTCTCGCTTTCCCGGTCGGACGGAGGGCTCAAATTGTAGAACTTGTACCGAATCTCGAAGGCGTGCGCTGCTCCGACCTTGTGTTGCGTGCCCGGTACGATGGCGTCGGACTCGTGCGTGAAGATGTACATGTAGACCGGCGCGCCGTGTTGTGCATACTTGCGTTCCGCAATGGTGATGGCTCCGGTACCGATCATGCGGGCGGTGGTGATGGCGATGTACAGGTCAGTAGGCGCAGCCTCCGGCCGGCTCTTGCGATAGGCTTCGAACACAACACCCGCGTTTGCGCCGAGTTCCTGCGCGAGCCGTTCCTTCAGAGCCGCCTCGCTTAGATGGAACACGCTGGTATCGCGCCGCTGCTGGAAGAAGAACACGGTCTCGTCGCGGTTATACCCAACGATGAGCGGCTTATTCTTCGAGATGGCCGGCGCCTGCGGGTCGAACGGGTGGTGCGGCAGAACGTTACCATCCACGACGGGTCCGAAGCCACCTGGTCGTCGATTGCCGCCGATGCCGCTGCGTCCGCCGGTCATGGTCAATGGACCGCTGCTGGGCGCCTTGGCAAGCGCTGCCTGCACCTCGATCAGTTTGTCAGCAGGCACATCGAGCAGTTTGCGCCACTCGCGCCTTTCCAGCCCGAGTTGCTTCAGAGCCATCGACGTGGTCTCAGCGGCGGCCTCACGCGGAAACATGCGGATCCCGGGCCCGCTTTCGATCGAGGCTTTGTTGAAGAACGGTGCGGCCGAAGGCATCGCGTAGAGGCAGGACGTCTTTGCGCCGCCGCCGCTTTCCCCGAAGATCATCACGTTGTCCGGATCGCCGCCGAATGCCTCGATATTCTGGTGAACCCACTTGAGCCCGTCGCAAATATCCAGCAAACCCTGGTTTCCTGAGGATGCGAATTCCTCGCCGCCCAGGTCGCCCATGTAGAGATAACCCATCAGGCCGAGGCGGTGATTCGTGGAGACGACGACCACGTCAAAGGTACGTGCCAGACCCGACGCATCCTGGTATGCGGATGCCGCCGATCCAGTGGTGAAGCCGCCGCCATGGCTGTAGAACATGACGGGCCGCTTCCGTTTATCCGGCGCGGGCGTCCAGATGTTCAGGAATAGGCAATCCTCACTTTGCGGCGGCTCGTTGCGGCGCTGGCCCGGCTGGCAGGAAGGCGCGCCGAATTGGAGCGCGTCGCGAACACCCGTCCACGGCTGAAGTGGAGGCGCTGGCTTGAAGCGGTTCGCTCCAGAAACAGAACCCGCGTACGGGACACCTTTGAAGGTTGCAACGCCGTCGCCCATCGCACCGCGGATGCGCCCATAGGCTGTTTTCACCTCGACGAATTCGGTCTTTGCCGACAATGCGGCGCTCACAAAGAACGTCGAGGTCAGTGTTTCGCGCCGGGTGAGCCGCATCACTGTCGACCTCCTGAGGCGGCCTGTCGCAGCGGGGTTTCGAAAGCATACGTTCCGGGAGCTACTTCAAAACGACGATCACCCGCAGCCGTTGGCAGCGCCTTTGTCCGCACGGGGCCCTCACCCGGCACAAACAGCGTCGCTGTTGTTCCCGGCGGGACAGTGACGTTCCACTTGAATGTTCCGTTCTCGATCCGCCATTCGCTGGCGATGTTGCCATGGATTGAACGGTATTTCGCCTTGACGAAAGTGAGGTCGCCGACCACGGCGGGCTTGATGAGAAAGTGCTTCAACCCCGGAGATTTCCCATCGCTCTGAATGCCCGCCAAGCCCTCCGTGAACCAGGCGCCGATGGAGATCAGCGTGTCGTGGATGTGCGATTGTCCGGTCCAGCCTTCCCAGGCGGTAGTGGCGCCATTGGCCAGCATGTAACCCCAGCCGGGGTAGGTTTTCTTGTTGGTCATTTCGAACACGAGGTCGTTGCGCCCGTTCTCCCACAGGTACTTCATCAGGAAGTAGGTGCCGTGCATGCCGGTGTCGAGGTGTCCCTGGTTCCGGACGAGAATTGTGTTTTCGAGCTTGTCCATGACGGCCTTGCGCAACTGCGGCGGAACTACGCCGGTCATCAGCGGGAATGCCTGGAGAACCGAATCACCGTTACTGTACATGGACTCGGCCGGATTATAGAAGCGCGCGTGAATCGCTTTCGAAACGGCGGCCGCACGCGCGTTGAACGCAGTGACTTCGTCCTTCCGGCCGAGGACGTCTGCGATCTTTGATGCCAGTTGAAGCTGGTACAGGTAGTGCACGCTGTTGATCAATTGTGCCGGCGTGGGATCCGGATTGGTGTTGCGGAAGCTGCCCTTCGGGGTTAGCCAGTCTCCCAGGAAGTTCCACATCTGCATCGTCATCGCGTGGGTTTTGTGGTCGAGCAGAAGGTCGCCCTGCGTTTCCGAGGCAAGGTAGCCGAGCCACTTGCTGATCATCGGGTAGTTGGTCTCGAGCACACGCCGGTCGCCGTACTGCAGGTACATCTGCCAGGGTAGAGTGACGACCATGCCTCCCCACATTGGGCCGCCCCCGCCTTGGTTCGGGTAGTTGGGCGCGGTGTGAGGCAGCGAACCACTGGCGTCCTGGGAGTCGCGCCAGTTGGCCAGCCAGCTATTGTAGAGACCGCCGACCGAGAAATTGAACATGCCGGTCTCGAACGACGTGCCCGCATCGCCGCCGTACCCCAGCCTCTCACGCGTGGGGCAGTCCACTACGTAGCCGCCGAGCGTAAGTGCCTCGTAGGTGCGAGTGACCAGCTTGTGGATCTGGTTGAAAAGTACGTTCGACGATGAGAACTCGCCCGCGCGGTCGTACGCGGTTCGGATCAGGTAGCCCTTTGCGTCGGCCGGGGCTGGAGGTTTGTCGAGGCCGATAACGCGAACGTAGCGGAAGGCGTGATAGTTGAAACGCGAGCGGAAGGTCACGGGATTGCCGTTGCCGGCGATTTCGTCGCGCTGATTGAACGTGTTCGGGAAAGCCTGCGGATTCCGGCCGCCACGCCGTTCGCCGCCGGGTCCGAAGGGGCTGGGAGGCGCCGGCTTGTCGGGTTCCATCTGGTCGGAGTATTCGAGCTTGACGACCGTGCCCTTCGGAAAGGCCGGCAGCTTCACATCGAGCCACCCAGTAAGGTTCTTGCCCAGATCGATGACGTACCCACCCTGCGGATAGGTGTCCACCCGCACCGCCGGCAGGGTCTCCACGATGCGATTGGCTTCCACCATCTGCGCGGAGGCTGGAACTTGCGGCGGCTGGAAGACCGCTGCCGCCTGCCAGGACGCATCGTCCAAAGTGATCGCGTTCCAATTGGGAATGTCCAGACTGGGGGCGTAGCGCTCCCCGCCGTAGTCACCGAATGCCGTCGCGCGGCCGAGCGGCGTGAGCGAGCTTTCCTGCAGCTTCCAGCTTTCATCCGTGATGACCCGGGACTTGCTTTCATTGTCCATAGTCATTTCAAACTGCGCGCGCACGAGCGGCCCATCGTGGATGACGCCTGGGTGGCCGCGCACGTACCAGCCGCGTCCCAGCCAAAGGGCAACCACGTTATTTCCGGGAACCAAATAGCCGGCGATTTCGTGAGTGACGTAGATGCTTCGCTTGGAGAAATCGCTGACAACCGGGCTCAACAGGTGGTCGTCCACTTTCTTACCGTTGATGTACAGTTCGTAGTAGCCGAGCGGATTGACATAGGCTACAGCCCTCCGCGGCTTCCCGGTCAGATGGAACGTTTTTCGCAGCCAGGGAAACGGCAGCGGGGTGTTTGCCGCGGTTCCGGTGGGGCGGGCTTCACCGATCCACTTCGCCTGCCAGTCGGAAGCTTGAAGAAGGCCCATGGACCAGGTTGCCTGGGCGCTCCAGGGCATCGCCTTACCAGCGTCGCTCCAAACGCGGACCTTCCAGAAGGCCTGCTGTCCCGAACTCAACCGCTTGCCGCCGTATTCAACCCATGTAGATTGCGAGGAGGTTACTCGCCCCGAATCCCACAGATCTCCCTGGTCCTTCTGGAGCAAAGCGGCGCTACTCGCAACCAGTACCCGATAAGCACTTTGGGCTCGAACGTTCGCAACGGGATTGAGAACCCAGCTCAAGCGCGGCTTCTCGACATCGATTCCCAGCGGGTTCACAAGATATTCGCAACGGAGTCCGTGAACGGAGATCTGGCCAGTTTGACCTTGTCCGTATACCGCCAACGCAACTGCCACCAGCGGTACGAGCTTGAGCCCGGATTCTGTCCTCATAGGAGCCCCTTCACATTTTCGATGCTTGCGATCAATGTTAGGGCGAGGCGAGCGCAAATAGCAACAGGATTATCTGAAAACGGGGTATGCGGCACGTTAAGAGCTAAGGTTTCAACCGCTTGCATCTCCGTATCGGCGAGCGCAACGAGGCACGTGCATGCCCCCGGGACAATGATAGAATCCGAAGTTGTGCAGGTGACACCTACTACCAGCCCGCCCTGCGAGGAACGGGCTCAGGTCGAACGCATTCTCGCTGATCCCTTGTTCAGCCAGAGCAAACGTTACGGGTCATTTCTGCGTTACGTCACGGAGCGCGCTCTGAGGAACACCCAGGAACCGCTGAGCGAGAGGTCCCTCGGCATTGAGGTCTTTGGGCGACCGCCAAACTACGATACCGACGCCGACCCCATCGTTCGGGTGACCGCAAGTGAGGTGCGCAAGCGGCTCACCCAATATTATGAGAATCCTGCGCACGCCGGCGAGATTCGGGTTCTTGTCCACAAGGGATCATATGTGGCGGAGTTTGTCGCGCCAGGCGCGCAACCTCCTATCGGGGAAGTCTCCAAAGCGCAAAGTCCTTCTGCCGCACCGGTCGCGGAGCCGGCACAGAAGACCCCGCGGCGTCGTTGGTACCTCGTGGCGGCTCTGTCGGGCATATGCATAGTGGCCGCTTTGGCTCGAGTGGCGATTTTCCTGCCTTCCGTGCATGAGCTTTTCTGGGCGCCGGTGACGCGAGGACCGCGTGAGGTGTTGTTGTCGGTTCCTCAGTTCTCGGACCACGTCAGGCTCGAAGGCGTGGAGGATACACAGTTGACGTGGACTGATGCGCTCACGCCTGTGCCGGACAAGATGCGAGTGAGCTGGGAGCAGTATTCCAGAACACTGGTTCACACTTGGGACCTGTCAGTTGCATGCCGGCTCTCCGAGTTTCTCGGAAGCAAAGGGAAGCACATGATCGTCAAGGGCGAGCACGACCTGACGATGGGCGACCTGCGGGAGACACCAGCAGTGATCCTTGGGGGCCTGAACAATCAGTGGACTAACCGGCTTCTGCCGCAAGCGCGGTTCTACTTCGATGGGGAAGGATCGGAACGGTTCATCCGAGACAGGCAGAATCCCTCCAGCCGGCAGTGGAAGTTCGATGCGAAGGTGCCGAGCAGCAACAGGGATAAGGATTTCGTTCTCATTTCACGCGTTTCCGATTCCGCAAGCGGTCGCGTCACTGTGTTGTCCGGCGGTTTCAGCGCTTGGGGAACTGACGCTGCCGTGGCACTCCTTACGGATCCGAATCAGATGGAGACGGTTCTTGCACCAGCGCCCCGGAAGTGGGACGCCAAAAACGTGCAGATCGTCCTCGAGTGCACGGTAGTGAATCGCCAAGCCGGCATTCCACGATTCCTGGCCGCACATTTCTGGTAGCGCGGACGTTTGGTGGCGACGCAGAATAACGGCAAGATCACGGCGATGAAGAACTGGATGAATGGGGAGGAAGTGAATTATTCCTACGATGCGCTCGGCAGGCTGTCGGCGATGTCGGTGGCGATGGATGCGAATAACCGGATTGTCGGGCACAGCTATGACGCCGCGGGGAACACCACTGTGGCCAATGGCATCACAATGACTTGGGATGGTATGGGCCGGATGAGTTCGGCGGCCGGGGAGAGCTATGTATGCAATCCCGGCAGTACGAGGATTTTGAAGGGGACGATACAGGCCGGGTTGCTGTATGTGCGCGGGTTGGATGGATCGGTGCGCGAGGTGCGGAATGTGAGCGGCGGAGTGATCGGGTCGGTGCAACAGGGACCGACCGTGCGGTTTGCGGGGCGCGAGGTGGGGGTGAAGGGAGACCGGTTGGGCACGGTGCAGAACGGGTCGCGATATTTCCCGTATGGGGAGGAGTCGCCTTCCACTGGCAACAACACTGACAAGTTCGCCACGTACCATCGGGATGCGGGTACTGGGTTTGATTATGCGATGAACCGGTATTACATGCCGGCGGTGGGCGGTTCCTCAGCACTGATCCGCATCCGGCAAGTGCCACACCAAGTCGTAGCGGGAGTTGGAACCGGTATTCCTACGTCGAGGGGAATCCGACGAATCTGATCGATCCGCAGGGACTCCGGCCGGGCTTGACGGACCCGAACAGCGGAGTCATCAGCGATCCTTGGGACTCCCAGCCATCGCCGGACCCTGAACCTCAGCCGGATGAGGCACGTGTGCTCAACACAACGGGAGCTTGGGTCCCCGGCGCCGCGTCGGATGGAATGGAGGTCAATCCGACAGGCTGGGTACACTTTGAGCCACTGTCTACCAATGGGAGTACGAGCGAGCCAATATCTAGCCAGAGCATGAGTATGGCCTCAGATTTTGAGCTACAACTCACCCCCGTCCAGACCACGAAGTTATGCGAATATTGGAAGTGGAGCAACATAGGAAGCGGACTGGCTGCATCTGTAGTTGGATTTGCCGGGACAGGCCATGTGTAATGGGATCCAACCCTCCCCCTCCTGACGCTCCAGATATTGCAGTGCGGGAGCAATGATATGCGCAGGGCAGTTTACCGTAATATTCCGTTCGCTTCCTGGTTGGCTTTGACTGTGGCTTGGACGGTTGTGTTTTGGCGTCGCGGAAGTGGTCTTCATAATGCGGCGATGGTAGCCCAAGTTGCACTTTGCTTAGTGGCTATTTACGAGTACCGGTGCCGGAGTAAGAATCTGCAGTCGTACTTCGATAAGGTGAGAAATGCTCTTTCCGAACAAGATGCGATCAGGTTCGAAACGGAAATCAGGCGTGCACTCACAACTGACCCCGATAGGATTGTAATGTCACTCGTGCTCTGGTTAGTTATACTCTCGACAATGATGTCGTAATTTGCGGCTTATGATCGGGACCCACGACCGCACCGACGGTTCGTGCGCAACAACGGAAGCGGGCCGCCGGTTGCATGCTTAAGAGACCGGTAGGCGCCAGGCGGCGGGAATTGATGTGACTCGGCTCGACCATTAGATCGGTGCGTATTCCACCGAAGGTGGACACCATTCCGCAGGGAAGGTGAATGGGATTCCTGAATGATCCCGAACGCTAACTAGAATTGGTAAGCCACTGGTTCGACCCGTGAGACTCGAAAAGGTTTGACCGTTGCTGGAGTAGAATCCTCTCCAAGCGACTTGATGAACGCACACAGAGTGAGTATTGTGTACAGCGTTGTCAGCCCATCCCATTCGAAGTGGGCCGCCAGTGCCGTGTGGTCTTGTAGAGGCAACAGCAAGAATATCTCTCACGGAGGACACGGAGATCACGGAGCCAAACCAACCTGATCTGTCGCCGTGACCTCCGTGCGCTCCGTGAGAAAGAAAAACGGCCGGACAACATGGAAATCCGAATGAAGCCGCGGATGAAAACAGTGGACTGTTTTGAGATTGAAGTCAGGCGCGCAACGCGCGACGCCCGGACCAACGGCCCGACCGCCTTTGAGGGCGGCTTCCAAACCCGCTGACAAAAAAGACCCACCAGCAGAGGTATCCGGGAGGCCTTACCGATGCCTGCGTATGGACTCGACAATCTGATCGAGCGTCAAATCCTTCTGCCACTGCTCGCGGTCGCGAGTGTAGTCACCCGTCCCAGCGCGATTCAACCGCAAGAACCGGGCGAGCCCATCGGGACCCAACTCCCGCTGGAGGAGTTCAAGGGCGTGCCGTTCAAACTGCTCGTCCGTCAACTGGTCGATGGCAACCACAGTTCTTGCTCCTTGATCGAAGATAGCGGATTCCGCACCGGAATTCGAGGGTTGCCCAATTTCCGGGTTGTGCGCTTCATTGGCGCATCAATCACGACCCTAGCCACGGCCAACGATAGAATCGTCTGCGCCTCGACGCGACGCTCCATGAAAGGGTTGCGACGCACCTCGTCCTCCAACGCTTCGCTCGATAGTAGCCCTATCATTCCGCGACGGGCTGCGGCGAGAACTCGCTCGACCGCTTCGGCTTCCTCTCGGATTCTGGCGTGCAAAGGATCATCCGTGAGACGACTCAGACAGCACGCGTCCAGATAGACTCTCATGGCCCCCAGCTTCTCCTCGATCGCCCCCCGTCACCCCACGTCCACCACGGCCTCCGTGATCTGCCCCAAATAGCGCCCCCCGGCCCGCACATCCGCCGCAATCGCCAGCCGCGGCGACGGCGCCTGCCGCCCCTTCGGCACTGTGATCGTGAACGCCTGCCGCGCGTGGCCCTTCGCCGGCGCCTCGAACACCAGCGTCTCCGGCGTGATCTGCCACTCGGCCGGCGTCACCAGCGAAATCTCCATCTTCATCGGCGTCGGCCGGTAGTGCTGCACCCGCACCTCGGCCTTCTGCACCGACCCCGGCCCGAGCATCAGTTGGTACGGATGGATCTTCACCCAACTGGGATCGAGCCCGAAGTTCGTCTCGCCCTCCGGGAGCAGGTCGAAGAAGTGCTGCTGTTGCTTGCCAAACTTCTGCTCCGTCGCCCCATCACTGACCTGTTGAAGATGATCGAAATGGTTTCCACTACCTGCGGATTCCTCGGGGTGCGTGTGTCCGTCCCAAAGCAACTCTTGACTCCTTCGGCGCAGCGAATGAATGCCTTCAATTTGCGGAAAAGCCGTTGAGAGCCGCATAGAGTTTTCGAACCGCAAGAAAACTGGAGAAGAAGGGCTGTGTTGATGGATTTTCCCTCGCCTTATGAATCTTCCTCGTTGCTTTTGGAGATTAATTGGATTATTGTTCTGGTAGACGGCTTTTCGTAACCGTCAAAACGCGTGAGAATCGCGGGGGCGCTGCCCAGAGGTTCTCCTCTCATTAATGGCCTCGCTTGATATCCGGTCGGCTGGTGGATGGCAGCCATCGCCAGAACAGTGATTATGGTGTCGTATTTAGGGTGTCCAATAATGACCAAACTGAACCTAAGCGATGTGTTTGTACTTACATCCAATCGCCCCGGTGTAGCGTTTTTCGAGAAACCCCTACACCGATCCGCAGCCTTCATCGCAGAAAGCGTCTTTCTCTTGATTGCGTTGGGCGCAGCGGTTGTCGTCTATTGGAAATCGGGGCAGTATCTCGCGTGGGACATAAAGGGCTGGATTGGATTTGCGTGGGTGAGCCTGCTCACCATATGGATTCGGGTTGTTCGTGATTGGCGGCGTATCAGAAGTCTAACGCTGACCCCTGAGGAGAAACAGCCCGGGACAGCCACATACGTTGCCCTTGAAGTCGCCGCCGTCCATATGACGCTTGCACTCGAGCTAATGCCTTTTGCCACCGCCATGCTGATTCTCGCGTTGGGAAACGCCGTGAAGGATGTGGTTTCCCGCTAGCGGGACATGGAGTGAACGCAAGGGAAGTCGGCTGCAGGCTATTCGGCCGCTGTGGTTCCTTCTACCACAGCGGCCCTGTAACTTCGCAGTCCATTCACTAACCCACATCCACCACGGCCTCCGTGATCTGGCCCAAATAGCGCCCCCCGGCCCGCACATCCGCGGCAATCGCCAGCCGCGGCGACGGCGCCTGCCATCCCTTCGGCACCGTGATCGTGAACGCCTGCCGCGCGTGGCTCTTCGCAGGCACTTCAAACACCATTGTCTCCGGCGTGATCTGCCACTCGGCCGGCGTCACCAGCGAAATCTCCATCTTCATCGGCGTCGGCCGGTAGTTTTGCACCCGCACCTCGGCCTTCTGCACCGACCCCGGTCCGAGCATCATTTGATACGGATAGATTTTCACCCAACTCGGATCGAGCCCGAAGTCCGTCTCTCCCTCCGGGAGCAGGTCGAAGAAGTGCTGCTGTTGCTTGCGAAACTTCTGCTCCGTCGCCAGCATGATCTCGCGATTCACCGGATACGCACGCCCATGCCCCGGCGCAATCAGGTTCGGTTCATGCGCAATCAGATTGCGAATCGACTTCAGGTGGCTGTCGTTCTCCACGTGATTGCGGAAGATCAGGTTGTGCCGCAGGGTCCCATCGTTGCGCGGATTGGGAAAGAACGCGTCGCCGGTGAACGCCACCCGGTTCCCGTCAATCGTCACAAACAGCGCCATCTGATAATCCGTGTGTCCCGGCGAATGCGTGATCTCGAACTCAAACTCCTCCCAGCGGAACTTCTCTCCATGACGGAACGACCGCGCCACCCGAAACGGCTCGCCCAATGTGCAACCGAGGTTGTGCCCGCGAGGATTCTGGAAAATATCCACCATGTTTTCGTAGCACCAGACCTTCGCGTTGTGATGCCGGATCAGGTGTGGAAATCCGTTCATGTGATCGTCGTGCATGTGGCTCGGCATGGCGACATCGACGCTCTTCACGCCGTAGTCGCGTTTCAGCCGGTCGATGTTGTGCTCCACAAAACGGATGCGGTCTGTCGTCGCGGTGGCACGCTCGAAATTCCCAAAGTGCACACCCGACGCCGCGCCGTAGTCAATGAACATCGCCTTGCCGGAATTGCTCAAAATCGCATAGAACGAGCTTGTTGTCTGATAATGGCAAATCAGATGCGGGCTCACCGCGTACGGCTTGTTCTCCTCCACCGGATCGCCGCCGGTCTGGAACCGGTAGTAGTCGGTCAACGCGCGAATCGTCTGCGCGATGGCCTTATCCGGCACGGCAATCGGCTCCCCGTGCGAGGGACATACGAGCGATGGGTTCTGTTCGCGCAGCCGCGCCAGCGAGTAGATTCCCAGGTCGATCCCCTCCGATCCGCCGTAGTTGACCTGAGTATCGTAGAGATTCTGGATTTTGCCTGGCGCATACATCAGATCGCCCGTGAAGGCCACCCGCCGGTCGTCAATCGTGCCGATCAAAGTAATCGAACCAAGCGTATGCCCCGGCGCCGGCAGAATCTGAAACTCCATCTTCCCCCACGGGAACTTCGAGTAGTCGGCGAGCGTCTGGGCCACCGGAATATTCTCGGTGATGGTGTTGAAATCGTTGCGCACGTAGTAAAGATGAAACACCCGCCGGTTGCGCCAGAAATTCTCGGCATCGGCAAACAGGTGGCGCTCATGGGCCGGAACCGCGATCGGAATCCCGCGCTCCACTGCTTTGTAATCGCCCTGGCACTGATCGCGATGATGATGCGTGTGCAGAACCCAGTCCACCTTCTGAATCCCAAGCGCCCCCAAGTGATCCAGAACCTTCCCCGACCCAAAGTCGATCAGCACACATTGTGCGCCGTCGCGCACGATATACACGTTGCATGTGTCGGCAAAGACGAACACGTTTTCCGACAGCTTCTGCGGAGCGGCATCCGGGGCAAAGCGGGTCCGCCGCCATGCGCGGCGTGTCCGCGCGGGACTCTGTGCTGCGGCAGGTGCCGGGGCCGCTGCCAGCTGTGCGGATTGAAGGAATCGACGGCGCGTGGAGTCGTTCATGGCCCCTACTGTAACACCGCCTCACGCGAGTGGGAATGCAAGAATAGAACGTGCGTTTGATGCTCATCGTGATGCTGTGCGCCTCCAATGGGTGCGCGCAGAAGCCCATTCGAAACATGTCTCGCGAGATCCTCACACTGCCGCCGCCACCCGCCGACACGCGTGTCGCCTATGGTACTGATCCCAGCCAGTTCGCCGACCTTCGACTCCCGAACGCGCCTGGACCGCATCCAGTCATCGTAGTCATTCACGGTGGCTTCTGGCGCGCCGCCTACGACCTTGTCTATGCAGGCCACATGAGTGCCGCACTCAGCGCGCGGGGCTTCGCGACCTGGAACATCGAGTACCGCCGCATCGGCCAGCCCGGTGGCGGGTGGCCCGGCACGCTCGACGATGTCGCCGCCGCCGTCGATCATCTGCGCACCATCGCCCCTGAACACAAACTCGACTTGCGCAGAGTAATCGCAGTGGGCCACTCCGCCGGAGGTCACTTGGCCCTATGGCTCGCCTCTCGCAACAACCCAAAAGTGAAACTGACCGCCGCTGTCTCACTCGCCGGAGTAAGCGATCTCCGCGACGCCTTCCAACGCCGGCTAGGCAACGGAGTCGTCGCCGATCTGATGGGCGGCAGCCCCGACGATCTCGACGCACCCTATCGCGCGGCGTCGCCGCTCGAACACCTCCCGCTTCGAATCCCCACCCGCCTCATTCACGGCGATCGCGACGACATCGTTCCCTCCGCCATGTCGCAGGCCTACGCCCGCGCCGCAGCCAATGCGGGCGACGACGCGCAAGCTGTGATCCTCCCGGGGGCCGGTCACTTTGAATTGGTGGACACGCGCACGCCCGAATGGCGTCACATCGAAACCATCATCGTCAACCTGCGCAAGCCGTGAAGCGAGTGATCCCCGCCGGCAACTACAGCGCGTCCGACGTCACCACATGGGAACCGGACGATGCGGCGTAAACTGAACCAATGAGTCTCGATCGCAGGACGCTGTTCGAACGCCTCGCTGCATGGGCCGGCTTCAGTGGCTTCTCGGCTCAGCCGCAATCGCCCGCTCCGCAAAGGCCCGGCACGCTCGGCGGCTACATCCTTTCAAACCGCGAAGAAGTTCTTCGGCGCGACTTCGACGTCGTCGTCGTTGGCGGCGGAATCGCCGGAACCTGTGCCGCCATCGCCGCGGCCCGCAACGGGGCGAAGACTGCCCTGGTCCACGAGCGCTCGATGCTCGGCGGCAACTCCTCCAGCGAAGTGCGGCTCTACCCCGAAGTCAGTACCGCTCACAACGTCTGGTGCAAGGAAGCCGGCATCCTCGACGAGATCCACGTCGAAGAGCGCCGCCGCAATCACGAACCCTACGTCGAAGGCCTGATGAACTCCGTCTGGGACCTCGTGCTATACGAGTGGGTCGTCCGCGAAACCAACCTCACGCTCTTCCTCAACACCACCGCGCGCGAAGTCGAAATGAAGGATCCCTCCACGATCCTCGCCATCCACGCGGTGCAGCTCGGCACTGAGCGCAAGTTCCTCTTCACTGCACCGCTCTTCGTCGATTGCACTGGCGATGGCGCAATCGCGCACCGCGCCGGCGCGGAGTTCCGCTGGGGCATGGAGGCCCGCGCCGAGTTCCACGAATCGCAAGCGCCCGAGGCCGCGGCCGCGCAGCCGCAAATGGGAAGCACGCTCTTCTTTCGCGCACGCGACGCAGGCGTTCCCGTGCCGTTTGACGCACCCTCCTGGGTCCCGCGCTTCCCGGCAGAAGCCGACCTCCTCGGCCGCAATCACACCCAGATTGAAGGCGGCTACTGGTGGATCGAAGTCGGCCTCCCACACCATCAGATTCGCGACAACGAAGAGATCAAGCATGAAGCACTCCGCCAGTTGCTCGGCGTTTGGGATCACATCAAGAACCGCTGCGAGCGCAAAGACAAAGCCCGAAACTACGGCCTTGATTTCGTCAGCTTCTGGCCTTACAAACGTGAGGCCCGCCGCATCATCGGTGATCACACGCTCACCCAGCGCGATCTCCAGAACCCGCCCGTCCACCCCGACGCCGTTGCCTTCGGCTGCTGGTACATCGACATTCATAAACCCGCCGGCATCCTCGCGCGCAACAAACCAAACACCAGGCCGACGTGGGACGATGCGTGTGTAATACCCTACGGCATCCCGCTGCGCTCCTGCTACTCGCGAAACGTGAACAACCTGATGATGGCCGGCCGCCCCATCAGCACCAGCTACGTTGCGTTCTCCTCGACGCGGGTTCTGCGCACTGGAGCCATTGTCGGACAAGGTGTCGGCGCCGCGGCCGCGCTCTGCCGCAAGAATAACTGCACTCCTCGTGAGCTCGTGCAACAACACGCTCCGCAACTGCGCCGTACGCTCCTTCGCCAGGACTGCTACCTGCCCGGCTTCGACAACGACGACCCCGCCGATCTCGCCCGCGGCGCCACTGTCACCGCCTCCGGCCAAGCCCCGCTCGCCTTCCCCGAAGGCAGTCAATTCTTCCCGCTCAACACGCCCGCTGCGCAACTCTTCCCCGTATCATCGGACCGTATCGAAACCATCGAACTGCTGCTCCGCTCCGATCGCACAGAACCCGTCACCGTCACTTTGGGCCTGCGCCAAGCCGGCTTCGTCTATGACTTCCGCGCCAGGCAGGACCTGGCCCGCGCCGCCGCCACCATCCCGCCGCGCTCGCAAGGTTACGTTCCGTTCCGCTTCAACCAATTGGTCCAGGCGCACCACCTCTACTGGGTCCACCTGCCTGCGCTCAAAGGCGTCTCGTGGGCCCAATACACCGACGTTTTCGACGCGCCCGCCACAGTCCCCGCCGGCACCACCGCCGCCGAACTTCCCGGCGCCACACACTGGCATCCACTTACACGCGGCTCCAGCTTGAGCCTGCGCGTGACACCGGCACAGGCCCCCTACGGCCCCGCCAATACTGTCACAGGAGCAAACCGCCCGGACCGTTGGCCGAACCTCTACATCTCGGATTCGCTCCCCGCATGGCTCGAACTGCGTCTCGCCCAACCGACACAAATATCGGAAGTGCAATTGACCTTCGACACCGACATGAACCGGCACTCGCGCAAACCGCTCTACATCTATCCCGATTGCGTCAAACGCTACGACGTACTGGTTGCTGCAAACAGCACATGGAAGAGGGTGGCCGGCGAAACCGGCAATTACATGCGTCGTCGCGTGCACACTTTCCCGGAGGCCGGCACAGACCGCGTGCGCATCGAAATCCACGAAGCCAACGGCGCCAAATCCGCGCGAGTGTATGAGGTCCGGCTATACGGCCCCAGCAGCGCCTGATTCGCTTTGCGAGCCCCAACGCGGAAGTCCGCCGAAACTTCGATGGCATCCGGCTCGGTGCATGGGCCATACAACGCCAGATGCTTACCCGGACTGCGATACTGCAAGTGCAGCAGCGCACGCGGGCCATGCCGTCCTATTTGTAGCTGACCCGCCAGAGTTTGTTCCCGCCGTCGTCGCTCACCAGCAAGCTCCCATCCTTCATTTCCAGCACCGCCACTGGACGGCCCCACACTTCCTTCACATCCGGCGAGATCATCCACCCGGTCAGGAAGTCTGTGGCCTGACCGGCGGGCTTGCCATTCTTGAATGGCACGAAGGCGATCGAGTACCCCACGCGAGCCGCTCGGTTTGAAGATCCGTGGAACGCCAGAAACGCGCCTCCGCGATAGTGCGCCGGGAACATCTTCCCCGTATAGAACGTGAAGTCGAGCACCGCCACGTGCGCTGGCTGCAGCACCATGTCGGGCTCAACGGTCTTGTCGACCAAATCCGGCCTCTTGCCCTTATTGCGCGGATCTTCATGCGGTCCGATGTACGCAAACGGCCATCCGTAAAACGCACCTTGCCGCACGCTGGTGAAATAGTCGGGCACCAGATCGTCGCCAATGAAATCGCGCTCCTGAACCGCCGCCCACAATGTATCCGTGCCCGGATATACTTTCATCCCCACTGGATTCCGCATTCCGCCGGCAATCACTTCCATCCCCGAACCATCGGCGTTATACCGCGTGATGGCGGCGCGCGTTTCCGGATCCCCCACCACAAGGTCCCCGCTCGATCCAACCCCCAGATAAAACTTCTCGCCCTTCCGGTCAAACGTGATCGACCGCGTCCAGTGCCCCTTGCCAAAATCCTTCATGCTGACGATCTCCTCGCCCGCGCCCACCGACATCGCCTTCGCATCGTACTTGTAGCGCTTTAACGAAGTCGGCTCCGCGACGTAGAGATAATCCTTCCAAAACGCCAGCCCATACGGGCGGTCGATATTCTCAATCAGCTTCTTCCGGTCTTTGCCGCCATTGGTCAGAAGTGTGACTGCGCCTTTCGCCACGCTCTCCGTCACCAGCAACTCACCGCTCGGCCCCTGCACCATATACCGCGGTTTCTGAAACCCGCTAGCATATTCCTCGGCGCTAAAGCGCGCTGGGAGCTTCAGCTTCATGTTCTGTGGCTGAGGAACCACCTTCGCCCCATTCGCCGCGCTAGGCGTATGGAATGGCTCTGGCAGCTTGTACGAACTCTTCTGGGCAAAGGCGGCCAAGGCCGCCAGGACAACGAACGCGGATAGTTGCTTCATAGCTGTATTCGATCGAGTTTATCACCGCTACTCCGGTGACTTCACCACTCGCAAATACGGCTTCACCGTCTTCCACCCACCCGGAAACTTCGCCTTGGCCGCCTCATCCGACACCGCTGGTGGAATGATCACATCCTCCCCCGGCTTCCAATTCACTGGCGTCGCGATATTGTGTTTCGCGGTCAACTGCATCGAATCCAACACCCGCAGCACTTCGTCGAAATTCCGCCCGGTGCTCATCGGATACGTCAGCATCAGCTTGATCTTCTTATCCGGACCCACCACGAACACCGTGCGCACCGTCGCATTGTCCGCGGCCGTCCGCCCTTCGCAGCTCTCGCCAGCCTCGGCCGGAAGCATATCGTAGAGCTTCGCCACCGCCAGTTCGGGATCCCCGATCATGGGGTACTCCACCTTCGCCCCTTGAGTCTCCTCAATATCCGCCGCCCACTTTCCATGATTGGCAACCGGATCCACGCTCAGCCCGACAATCTTGCAGTTCCGCCGCGCAAACTCCGGCGCCAGTTTTGCCATGTACCCCAGTTCGGTTGTGCAGACAGGCGTGAAATCCTTCGGATGCGAAAACAGGATCGCCCACCCGTCCCCAATCCACTCGTGAAAGCGAATAGTTCCCAGTGTGGTCTCCGCCGTAAAGTCCGGAGCCGTTTGATTGATTCGTAGTGACATATCCGCAGCTTGCTACGCCAAGCCAGGCGAAGTCAACCCCGTCGTTGCGCCTGTGACCGCGCTGGTGAGCGCGCTTGTCACCGCACAACAGCTTGTACCCGTGCCTCGTTACGACGGAGGCAGAACGCTCACATACGACCGGTCCCGGCGCCCATTCTCCGTGGCCAGGATTGCGCGGTCATAAGAGCTACACCTTTTCGATCACCTTCAACAGCGCCGTGATCGACGTGCGCGAAGCGTGGGCTTTGCCTTGCGGGCTCCTGTAGTGAGTCTCCAAGGTAAAGGTGCCTTTGTAGCCGGTTTTGAGTAAGGCGCGGATCTGGGAGAGGTTGTCCATTTCGCCATCGCCGACGGCGCACCATTCCACTTTGCCGTTTACCTTCTTATAGTCGCGTAAGTGGACGTGCATGATGCGGGCGGGGTCGAGTTTCCTGTAGCCGTCGGGGAAGGCCTGCTCGCCGGACGCGCCGGCGTTGTTGGGATCCCAGGTGAGGCCAAAGTTATCGTTCTTGACCGCTCGCAAGATATCGGCGGCTTCGGCGCCGGTGGAGACATAACTGCCGCCGACGTTTTCGAGCGCGAGGCGGAAACCGCGTTCTCTGGCACGGCGGGCGGCTTCCTTCACCAAGTCGTAGATGCGGGCGTAGTCGGCGGGGGCGGGCCTGGTGCCTTCCTTATAGGTGAAGGCGAACGTGCGGATCTTGTCGGTGCCGAGAATTTTGGCGCGTTCAAAGGCGATGTTGAGGAGCGACCACTGATTGTCGAGCGCGGCGCGGCCGGCTGCATCGTCGCCGGGTAGCGGCACTTTGAAGAAGCCTGTTCCGAGGACCGAAGTCTTAATGGAGTGCTGATCGAGGATGGCGCGCAACTCGCGGATCCTGTCCAACGGCTGGGCGGTGTTGTACTTGCCCCAGACATTGCGGATTTCGGCATATTTGAGGCCGAACTCGTTGAGGAACTTACTTGCCACAATGGGGTCTTCGTCGATCTCGTCCGTGGTGATGCCGAGGGCGATCCTGGACAGTTCCAGGGCGGATAGAGAACGCGCGGCCATGGCGCTGGCAAGCAGAAAATTGCGGCGGTGCATACCGGAAGTGTATCGCACTCGCAGAATTTTGTTGGGCAGGACGCGTTTTTAGTAGACTAAGGTGAATCCGATGGAGCCTGCGGGAGAGATAACCGAGCTCATAATAGCGGCGCGCGCCGGGGACCGTTCCAGTGAGGAGAAGCTGTTGGAACTGGTATACGGGGAGTTGCACCGGCTGGCAGCCGGCTACTTACGAGCCGAACGCAAGGATCATACGCTACAGGCTTCGGCGCTGGTAAACGAAGCTTACATGCGGCTGTTTGGCAAGGGCGAGGTGAGTTGGGAGAACAGGGCGCATTTCTACACGACCGCGGCACGGACGATGCGGCGGATTCTCATTGACTACTCGCGGAGGCGCGTTGCGGACAAGCGTCCGAACTCGCGTCCGCGGGCCGAACTCACAGAAGGCGATCTGTTCAGCGAAACGCAAGTTGAGAACATGCTCATCATTGATGAAGCACTGGAGCGGTTGCGGGCGATGGACGCGCGGCAGGCCGAGGTGATGGAGTTACGGTTTTTCGGGGGACTGTCGGTGGAAGAGACGGCGCAGGTTCTGTCGATTTCCGAGAAGACGGTGAAGCGCGACTGGTCAGTGGCGCGTGCGTGGCTGGAGGCACAACTCAGCGATCCCTCATGAGCCCGGAACGCTGGCGCCGCATCAATGAGATTTTCGCTCTGGCGAGTGAAGAGGACACCCCGCATCGCGAACATGTGCTGGACGAGGAGTGCGGGAGCGATCTCACACTGCGCGAGGAGGTGGAGCGGCTACTGCGGCACCACGATACAGAGTCGAACCGGTTGGATGGTCTGCAGGAGCGAGTGGCGTCGCTGCATCGCGGTGCGCGCACCAGTGCGATCCCGCCGGACAAGGTGCTCGCCGGCCGCTTTCGAGTGATCCGCTTCCTGGGCGCGGGTGGAATGGGCGAGGTTTATGAGGCGCTCGATCAGGAACTGAACGCGCGGGTGGCGCTGAAGAAACTCCACGACGATCTCGCGGGCGACGCGAAGATCATGGCGCGATTCAAGCGGGAAATCCAGATGGCGCGGCGGGTAACGAATCCAAATGTCTGCCGCGTGTTCGATCTGTTTCGCCACCAGGAAGGCGCGACGGTGATTCAGTTTCTGACGATGGAGCTGATCACGGGCGAGACGCTGGCGGCGCGGATCAAGCGCGATGGTCCCATGAGCACAGAGGGGGCGCTGACGATGCTGCGGCAACTGACGGCGGGACTATCGGCGGCGCATGCGGCAAAGGTGGTGCACCGGGACTTCAAATCGGGCAACGTGATGATCGATGCCGCGGGGAGAGTGGTGATCACTGACTTCGGGATGGCGCGCGACATTGCGCCGGAGGCGGGGCGGACGCTTTCGACATCCTCGAGCGTAGCGATGGGGACGCCGGCCTACATGGCGCCGGAACAGATTGAAGGGAAATCGTCGACGGCGGAGACGGACATTTACGCGCTGGGAGTGGTGATTTACGAGATGGTGACGGGAGTACTGCCGTACGCGGATAAGAGTCCGCTGACGGTGGCTGCGAAGAAGTTGAAGGAGCCGCCGCGTCCGCCGAGAGAGGTCCGCCCGGAACTGCCGCCGTTGTGGGAAGGGGTGATCCTGCAGTGTCTGAGCCGCAATCCGAAGAACCGGTTTGCGAATGCGGCGCTGGTGACGCAGGCGATTGAGAGCGGGACACGCCCGCGACGACGCCTGCTGACGCGAATGCAGTGGATTGGCGCGGCGGTGGTGGGTGCGTCCGCGGGGCTTGGGTTGGTCTATTACCGGTTTGCGCAAGAGCAGGCGAATCCGGAAACGCGGCAGCGACGGATGAAGGGTGCGGAGTCTCTGCTGACCGGGTCGTACCTGAAGGCAGAAGAGCATCTTCGATTGGCGCAGTCGCTGGAACCGGATTCCGCGGCGACGTACATCTGGATGGCGCACCTCTACGTGCTGATGCGGCGGACGCAACCGGCAGCGGACGCGTTAGCGACGGCCGAACGGCTCAGCCGCAAGGGGGACTCTTTGGGGCCGGTGGATCGTGGGCTTCTGGACGCGGTGCGGGTTTTGAGCAGCGGTAAACCGCGCGAGGCGGCTACTATACTGAAAGGCGCAGGTGTGGCGGCGGTGGCAGCGGATCGGGAGGCTGCGGCGTTGCTGTTGTCGCTTGCATCGCGATACTACCGGCTAGCGTCGGAGCAAAGATTCGCGAGCGAGGCGAGCAAACTCGCTTTGACGACAGCGCCGGCCAACAGGTTCGCGTTGCTGGAATCGGCGGCGGCGCAGGAAGTGGCGAACACGGGCCTCGCGCTGAGGCAATTGCAGCATGCGCAGGAGGAGTTCTCGTTGGACAATCCGCAAGGTGTCGCCGAGGTGAAACTGGTGCGTGCGGAGGTGTTACGGCGCGCCGGCCGGAATGATGAAGCCCGGCAGGAGGCGCAAAGCGTGTTGGATACATCGGAGCTTCTAGGTGACGCCGAACGCCGGGTGCGCGCGCTGATTGTCCGCGGGCAGATGGAGGAAGCGTCCGGAGTGGCCAGGCAGCATGGCATCGCGTGGATCGAGATACCGAAGGTGGGGATGCCCAACACTCAATGAGCGCCGAGCAGATCATCAGCGTTCCGGGGCGTGTGAATCTCATTGGAGAGCACATCGACTATCACAATCTGCCGGTGCTGCCGGTGGCGCTCGACCGGAGGATCCGAGTGCGGTTTCGCGCGTTGGCGGAGCGGCGGATCCGGTGCATAAGCGATTCGCAATCGACTGCCGGCGATTTTGCGTGGACTGAGGCATTGGAGCCGGGGCCGGCGGGTGACTGGCTCAACTATGTTAAGGCGGCGGCACAAGCCGTGCATGACCGGTGGGCGCCGGGGCGCGGGATCGAAGCGGCGGTGGAATCGGATCTGCCGCTGGCCGCGGGATTGTCATCGTCGTCGGCGCTGCTGGTCGGGATCACACTGGCGCTGCTGCGGGCCAATGAAATCGAGGGGTCGTTTGAAGAATTGATGGCGGTGCTTCCCGAGGCGGAGTACTTCGTGGGGACGCGTGGGGGCGGCATGGATCACGCGGCAGTGCTGGCGGCGCGACGGGACTGCGCACTGCTGATCCGGTTCGCGCCGGTAACAGCCACGCCGGTGCCGGTTCCGAAGGATTGGGTGTTTCTGGCGGCGCACAGTCTCACGACAGCGGAGAAATCGACGGCGCTGCGTGCGGAGTACAATGTGCGGCGGACGGCGGGGAACGCGGCGCTCGTGCGGCTCGGGCTGCGAGATTACCGCGAAGCTTTGAATGCCGGGGTGGACACAGCGATGCTGGAGGACAGCGAGCGGCGGGCGTTCGCGCACGTGGTCTCGGAGGCGCGGCGGGTGGAAGCGTCCGTGGCGGCCCTTGGGGCGGACGATCCACTCACGTTTGGGCGATTACTGAATGAATCGCAGGCGAGTTTGAGCGGCTTGCTGCGCGTGAGCACTCCGCAACTGGACCGGCTGACGGCACTCGCGGTTGAGGGCGGGGCGTTGGGTGCGCGGCTGACGGGTGCGGGGTTCGGCGGATTCGCGGTGATTCTGTGCCAGCCGGATACAGTGGATGGCGTTCGGGAACATCTGGTCCGGCATTACTACGCGGACAAGGCATTCGATGCGCGAATGCACCTGTTGACCGTGCGTCCCAGCGACGGTGCGCTGATGGCAGGCGGCGGATGAACTTTCCACGACTCTAACATCGATCCCAGTGTGGGATTATCCACCAGTTGTTCAGTTAGGGAGAAGTTAGGAATTCTGGGAAACTTCGACTTAATTGCCGAAATGTTACTAAAGTACTATAGAATCTTAGTACTGCTAGCTCCACAATGGGGTTTACTCCTAATTTGAGCGTTCGATATATACTTTCGTTAGTCGATCGGGGCGGTTCCGCGTGTGCCTTGAACTTCAAATTACCCCTGACGCCCGAGCCGAGTTAAACCTCCGTTCGACGAATGCGGCGGGGATTGTCAGCCGGATCATTGATGGGGAGCGTGCGGCGGTAGTGGAGTTGTATGTGCTGTTGCAGGGAGTGGTGGCGCAGCGTTTGCGAAACCGGCTGCCGAGCCAGGAGCCGGAAGATCTGGTTCACGAACTGTTGCCGGCGGTGATCGAGAAACTGCGTAATGGGAACCTGCGTCAGCCTGAGGCGCTGATCGGATATCTGCACAGCATGGTGCGGCGGCAGGTGGCAACCCGGATCCTGCGCGTTGTCAGGCAGCGGAACAGGACGGTGGAGTGCGTTGACCGGCATGATCCATCGGAGGGGGTGCAGAACCCGGAGGGGCAGTACTTGAGGCGAGAAAGATTGGCGATTATCGGCCAGGGGCTGAAGAGGCTGGGGAACCGGGAATCGGATTTGCTGACGCGGTTCTATCTTGGTGGCGAGGATTTGGACCAGATCTGCCGGGAGATGGGACTGACCCCCACGCAGTTCCGGTTGTTAAAGAGCCGGGCGAAAGCAAAGCTGACGGCATGGGCGCGATCAATAGCGAAAGTGGCATAAATCTGTAGAAGATGTGACCTTTTTCCGGTCGCAATGACGCTATACAGTACAGTAAGGTGCTGCGGCACTGATACAAAACTGCACTGGAAGGCGGCGATGGGTGCAACCA
This sequence comes from Acidobacteriota bacterium, assembly GCA_016213775.1. Taxonomy (GTDB): domain Bacteria; phylum Acidobacteriota; class Terriglobia; order Bryobacterales; family Bryobacteraceae; genus CADEFT01. Next base: position 3,464 of record JACQZR010000296.1, on the reverse strand, counting down.
AAGTACTACGGGTTCTAGGAGTTCTGTTCCGGGGAATACAACCTTTTGTACCAACAGGTGTATTGCTATCCTCAGAGCTTCCCCTTAGAATGATCGCAGGGAACATCGGAGGGCGTGGGGAGATACTTGCTCGGCCTTCGGATCATCTCCGGAGGTCGTTCTGACTTCCTCGGAACTAGTGCAACAGCCGCAGCAACTCCTCGCGCCACAACATCGGAGGAGTAGTACCGTGTCCGCATCAAAAGCAAAGCGGGAGGTTGATACGCTGCTTTGGACGGCCGCGGATCGTTCCATCGAATGCCCGTGGGCGATTCTGGAAGAGATCCATGCTGTAGTCCAGGAGGGGTTCCGCCGCTTGTCGAAGGGCGGCGTGGAGGCAGGCGGAATTCTGTTTGGGCGGCGTAACGATCAAATCATTCGGGTAATGGCATGGCGGCCCATTCCGTGCGAACACGCGCGTGGTGCTGCGTTTCTACTTTCCAACGAAGACAAACAACGGTTGATGGGGATGATGGAAGCCGCGGAGTCGGACCCGCAACTCCAGGTTCTGGAGCCGGTGGGGTGGTTTGTCTCGCACACCAGGAGCGGTGTGGCACTGACCGATGACGATGAGGAAGTTTACGGGCAGTTTTTTCCTGAACCGTGGCAGGTAACGCTGGTGTACAAGCCGGACCGGATGGCGGAGACCCGGGCGGGGTTCTTTGTGCGCGAACGGGGTGGCACCATCCGGAGGGAGTCGAGCTATCAGGAGTTCAAGGTTGAGAACTCGAGATCGGTGGTACCGCGGCCGATTCAGCCGACGGCGGAACCGCGTCCGTTTCAAGCACGGCGCGACGGAATAGCCACCATTGCACCCAGGCCGAAGAGCCGGCTTTTTGCGTGGGCTTCAGCGGCGGTTGGAGTATTGGCCTGCGCGCTGGCGGTGTTCGCGCTGCCGGAATTGCGAACGGCGGCCATCGATCCGCAGAATGTGCGGCTGAGCCTGATGGACGCAGCCGGGCAGCTTCGCGTGGAATGGGACCGCGAGAGCGCGGCGGTGCGTAATGCCGACAGTGCGGTGCTGTATATAGAAGACGCGGGGAAACTGGATCCGATTGATCTTGACCGCGAGACGACGCGGGCGGGTTCGCTTACCTATCACCGGTTGTCGGAGGACGTGAAAGTACGGCTGGTGCTGAGGCAGAAAGGCAAGCCGGTTGGCGAGCAATGGGCGCGATATGTGGGGTCGCCTGTTCCTAAGTCCGAGGCCAAGGAGATGCAGGCGACGCGGGAGAAACGCGAGCGGCTACAGGTGGAAGCGGAACGGTTGCGCGAGGAACTTACAAAGCAGGCGAAGGCGACGCGTGAGCTGCAGGTTAAGATGAAGCGCCTCGAAAGGGACATTCAGCGGGAATCGAAGCGGTAGCCACGACTGGCCGAATGCTTCGATATTTGGTTGCGTTTCAGGGAGAGTCCGGGCGCTGAGTCGCAGACGCCAAGGGGATCGCAAAGACGCAAAGAAGACGGTTTTTTAGTTCAGAGCGACCATCCCGTGGGAAACAGAAGGCCTATCGGCGTTCATCCGCTTGCGCCATCTGTCACAGTGTATTCACTCTGCACCAGGCCGCTCTTGTAGGATCGTGTTGCGACGTGGCTGAGTTGAATGTCCCGGGGCAGAGCGCCGAACAGCGGGATACCTGTCCCGATGAGCACGGGCACCCGCGTTATGATCATGCGCTGAATGAGTCCGGCTTCGAGAAAGCGGGTGATGGTGACGCCGCCGTCGATGTAGAGGTGATTCCAACCGCGGCTGCTCAGGGCTTGGACGATTTCCCGTGGTGATCCGGACAACCGCTCCACACGCGCCTCGCTTGCGGAAGGCATGGGGATGTCGCGGCTGCTGAGGACAATGATTGGCTTGCTGCCATAGTGCCATTCGCCGAAGGAGAGCACCTTTTCATAGCTGAGCCTTCCCATGACAAGGGCGTCCACGCTTGCGTAGAATTCCGTGAACCCGTGCTCCTCGACGTCGCCTTCGGGTAGAAAATCGATGTCGTGATTGAGCCTGGCGATAAAGCCATCGATGGTGGCGGCGATGAATACCGAGCACTGCATGATTAGCGCACCACCCAGATTGGCGATGACCAGGCGAGGTTGCCGTCGGTCTGTGTGACGCGCAGGTAGTAGTAGGCCTCGCCTGCGGGGAATTGCGGGTCCGTGAATTCCATTGCCACGCGGTCTTTGTTCGGTTTGGCGGTAAAGACAAACTGGCCGTTGCGCACGATCTCAACCGTGTCGATGGGCTTTCGGCCAATCGCGGTGATGCTGAAACGGGGCGCGCCGGTGATGCGGGCTTCCTCGCCCATGAAGTATTCGCGGCCCGGGGCGATCAAACGTAAAGTCAGAATAATGTTTTCGGAGGCGGCGAAGGTACGGCGCTGGCGGAGAGCTTCGAAAATGCCTTCGCGCGAGATGTCTTCGACGTAGACGGCGGCGTAGGACATGTGGCTCGACATGTGGTCGGAACTGGCGATGAAGCCGATGCGAAGACCTTTTGAGAGTGCGTCCCAGGCCCAGGAGCCGGCACGTTTGCCCCAACGCTGTTCGACGCCGGGAGGCTGCGGAGCGCCATCATATTCGTAGTTCTGGCGGCGCGATTGATAGATCTCCATAACAGGCGTGAGGTCGGGGTCGTTGAGGTTCCAATCGACGCCCGAGTCGGTGAGTTGATGGGGGATGGCGATGGCGGGGTGAGAGGCTTTGCGGAGGGCAGACCAGAGAGGGCGCGGGTCGTTGCGGGTTTCGCCTTCAATGCCGCCGTAGAGGTGGCCGCCGCGGCTGGGGAAGACGATGTTGCGATGGCCCTGCGGCGCGGTCTTGCTGCTTTCGTAGGCGTAGAGCGGTTCAAAGACGCCGTTGACGCGGTGAAGGTCGGAGAACTTTTGCGAGCGCCACCACGTCATGGGGTTCATGCCGTCTTCTCCGAGTGTGCCTTCTTTGGGTGCGGGACCGATGTGCTCCGTGGTGGCGAAGAAGTCGAGTGCGGCGGCGTCGCGGGCGTAACGGAAGGCATCTTCGATAGTCCCGTCGGGGCGGCCATGATGATCGACATCGGTGTGGCGGTGGAGTTCGCCCCAGACGAGTTTGTAAGTACGGCCGTTGAGTGTGACGGAGTGGTTGGGCCAAGCCTTGGCATAGCCGCGCGTGGCTGCGGCGGGCACTGTACGTGGCGCGCCGGGAGCGGGCTCGGCGGCAGGTGTGACGAGTTTAGGAATCAGCGAAGCGTAGACGTTGTTGTGTGTCGCTTTGAAGGTGCGGGCTTCGGTACGGTCGTCGCCGGCGTAGGCCACCCAGAGGTCGCCGGACGGAGTGAGCGTGCTGGCGAAGTGGACAGACTGGCGGCCGAGGCTGCGGTCGAGCAGCACAGGGTCAGACCATGAGTTGCCGGTGAGAACGGCAGCGGCGGCTTGCCACATCCGCTGCAT
>JACQZR010000295.1 GCA_016213775.1 Acidobacteriota bacterium | reverse complement strand
GGAGCGTTCGGCACGTCGGCGGCGCAGCACTTCTCCGGCGTCGCGGTGAAGGCGAACATGGTCTCCGGCTTCCTGACCGCGCTCCAGTCGGCCGTCCTCGCCATCGAGAATGAGGTTGGTGTGACGTCCGCGCGCAACTACGTCCGCAAGGACGGCGCGGTCACGATCACTGGCCTGAAGTCATTCGTGGACGGCGCGGAGTTCGGAGCGGGAGCCAAGGCTTCGACCGGCCTTGTCCGGCTGCCGAATGACGGAGCGTTGAGGTGGCGGAAGGCCGACAACTCCGGCGACCTCGGGATGAGCCTGAACGCCGCGAACCACGTGGCCATGGAAGCGATCATCGACTTCGCGGTTGGCCAGACTTTCGGCGCGTTCTCATATCCGGATGCCACGACTGGGAGCAAGGGCATCGTCCAGATCGACGCGGTCGGCGGGCTGGCGGTCGCGGCCGGAGTTTTGTCGCTCGCGAATGCCGCGGTTACGCCCGGCACGTACCCCAAGGTCACCGTGGACGCCAAGGGTCGCGTCACAGCCGGTGCGTCGCTTGACGCTTCCGATCTGCCCGCGCATACGCACGTAGCGGGGAACATCGCTAGTGGTGCCTTCGGCGTCCCGCGCGGCGGCACGGGCCTGACGACCATCGCCGCCAACAAGCTGCTCTACTCACCGTCCCAGGACACGCTCGCCGAGTTGACTATCGGCACGGGCCTCTCACTCGCTGGTGGATTGCTTGCGCTCGGCAGCCACGGCCACACAGAGACTGACGTGACTGGGCTCGTGTCGGACTTGGCTGCCCGACCGCTCAAAGGCCTCGGCTTCGCACCGTCTCGCGCAGCCGTCATCAATTCCTCCGGCGGGATCGACGGGGCCCTCGGGAACCCCGGCGACTGCGTGCTCGTAGACGGCACCTCCTCAGCCAAGGCCAACTCGAGCCATACGCACGCCGTGACCGACGTCGTCTCCGGTGCGCTGTCCCTGGCTCGTGGCGGCACAGGCGCGGATCTTTCGGCGAGCGGCCCGGGGGTCCTGCGCCAGGACGCCGCCGGCAACGCGGTCACTGTTGGTGCCATCGGGCTGGCGGACCTGCCCGCCCAGTTCCAGCAATCTGGCCCGTTCCAGACTGTCGGCGGCGACCTCGAAAACATGCTCAAGCGATCCGAGGACTTCTCGACCGTCTGGAGCACCGACGGCGGCTTCTGCTCGGTGGCGGCCAACACCTCGGACACGCTGGCGCCCGACGGCAACCAGACCGCCGACAAGCTGACCTCGAACGGTGACGCCGCCAAGATCCAGCAGCAGGTCGCCGGCCTTGCGGACGTGGGCACGTACACGTTCTACGTCTGGGCCAAGGTCGCCAGCGGCACGCGCAAGGTCTCGCTCGCCATCGTAGACAACGCCTACGCTACGTACCTGGCAGGACCGACGCAGGTGACACTCACCGCCGCCTGGCAGCGGTTCAAGATCACGGGCACTCTGGCCTCTGGCCAGACCGGGCTGTGGGTGGTGGTCCGCAACTACTCCGGCAGCAGTGATGAGTGGACCAACGGCATCGTCATCTACGTGTGGGGCGCCTGCCTCCAGGAAGGCAACGATCCCAAGCGCGCCTACGCCCGAACCTGGAATTCACAGGTGCCTCGCAACCGCACCGGCGTCGCGCTCGGGGCGACGGTGATCACCGCCGCCAACAGCAGTGAGCCTCCACTAACGGTCTACGGTCCCGGCTCGAACCTCGCCGACAAGACGCTGTTCCAGGTGACCAGCGGCGGCGAGTTGATCATCGCCGGCGGCTCGGGTGACGGATACCGACTGGCGGAACTGATGGGCGCCACCAACCCCAGCGGCTGGTCCGGCGTGCTCAAAGTGAAGACACCGGCGGGTGCAACGCTTGGGTACCTACTGCTCTACACGAGTCCGTAGTTTCAGAAGGGACAAAAGGATGAAGTTGACGTTGGACCACACTCAACGCCTGAACCTCCACGCGCTACTCGGAGCACAGAGGGCAGACGTGAGCTCCATTCGCGCGATTTGGGCGGTACAAGACAAAATTGCCCTCGATGCAGACGAAGAGACAGCCATCGAACTCAATCGCCAGTTCGTGAACGGGCAAGAGCATACGGTGTGGAACCCGTTGCTGTCGATCCCGGTTAGGGAATTCGACTTCCCAGACACCGAGGTCGCCCGAATCAAGGCCGCGATAGAGATGTGGGGTACCTACCGTGCGGCCGCAGATCGCCGCTGGCTTGAACCCTTGATTGTGGCGATGCTTTGGCCCTGAGTACAGTTCTAGGGCTTCTGAGCCTCGGAATCGAGGACAATAGTGGGCCGGGATCACCAAGGCAAACAAATCCGGCCCACAGAGAAGGGTCGCGATACTGTCTCCGCATCGCTAGCTGTGCTGCCCGAACGGCTTGCGCACGTGGCTGATCACGCAGAACACGCTCATAAAAATCCATCATCAAATCGCGGGTCATCTCGTCCGGTACCTCCCAGAGGCTCATCACCAACGTCTTGGCCCCCGCGATGAGAACGCACGCCGCAATCCGAATACCCCCTCACCCATGCGCACATCGCCAAGTCCCGTGTTGGATGCCGAGAGGACCACAAGCTCCGTAGCCGAAAGGTCCATGCCGGATACATCTTCGGCGGTAAGCATACTATCCTTGGCGGCCGGTAGCACCTGACCGCCTCGCAGCCAGGTTTCGGCGCTGGCGAGCGCCAGGAACCACCGCAGCATCGGATTCTCCATGCCTGGACCCCTCAATCTTCCCGTTCCAGCAAATGTGCCAGATTGACCCTGATGGTCGGCCGACTGGTCCGGTAGGAACAAACCATGTGTGGCAAGATGGAGTATTCGCGGCGATCGGCATTGCTTAATCCGAGCCTCCAGAACCATTGGCCCTAGCCACGGTTCGATTCGCAACAAGGCTGCGATGTGCTCGCCTTCCGTCCGAGTTTCCGGAAGCGCAGTAATCTTCAACGGGCTCCTATCCCGAAAGGGTAATCGAAGATAAGGGGCTTCCCATCAATGAGTTGAGGCTGCGCCTCAGCGCGCCGGGTCTGTCGGTGTTGGGGATGCGGCGAGCGCTGGACGACGCTTCCATTCCCATGCCCGATTTCAATAGAGTCCAAGAGCAGGACACCGATTCCGTTCCGGGGCTGGGCTCAAGGCCAGCGACAATCCGGCGTCCAGTCTCACGGAATCATGGATGCCACCACCATCGACATTCCTGGAGGGTGCCGAGCCCGAACACGGGCAGTTCAGCACGCTTCGCGAAAACCGCGCCCGCTAGCAAGTTTAAGCATCCAAAGGAGCTCACGTGCCATTACACTTTCTGGAGAGGAGCCCTTTAACGAGCGCAGATCCAAACTGCGCGACTGCTGACCGGCTGCGGGCGGTTCCCGCAGTTCCGAAGGTGCAGATGAGAGGCTGAGGTCGAAGTCGGGCGCTGCCGCCACGATCGACTGCCCAGGACCTATTCCCAGGCCAATGCCAAACCTCATGACATCCCGACCCACAGTGAGATAACCTACTTGGTACTCGTCAATGAGGTATCGCCCAGCTTCCATCGAAAGTGCTTCGAAGGGAATCCGACTACCTACTTGGGGGAGGCCGTCATGCCACTCCGCCGATCTCCTCCGGCCGTGTCTATGTGCGGAGCGAGAAGGCGTTCTATGCTTTCGGTGGGGCCAAGTAGCTACACACCATGCCCGGTCAGCTCTTTGGCACCATACCCACCAAATTCGCAGCGGGTAAGTTCACGGAATCGTGGCTACCTTGGCCGATCGAGTGCATTCAACAGGCTGCGAATTACCTTCGACTCGGGATTTGTATTCCTTAACTCCTCCAACTGCGCCCGCGCCTCGTCTCGCAATCCGAGTTTCGCGTACTGCACAGCCAATGCCAGCCGGGATCCGCCACAACTTCTCCGGGCAGTTTCCAATTGAGCGAGCCCGGTGGATGCCAGCACCTCGAAATGCGCCTCCGCATCTGGCGGCGCAGGTGCTGTAACCTCTTTACCGTCCTGAATCGCCGTCACTTGCCATGTCAGGACCACGCCGCGCGGCAGATCCTCGCGTGGCCTCCAGCGAAGGGCCCCGACTTCAACGCTCGCGGCCACGCGCTTCAGATCAGCGTCGAATACAGTGACGCGGTAGCTGGACGCTCCGGGCAAGGGCTGCCACTCAAACTCCGGCCGTGCGTTTTCAACCTTTGTCCCCATTGGTTTTCGCACTGAAAACGGAGCACGCTGACCGGTGCCCATCAGCGTTTGCCGCGTGCCCAGAAGATCGCTGAAACCGGCGGGCAATGGCAGCCGGCCCGAAACCAAAGCCGCTTGTACGGAGGAACGGTAATCGGCTGGAATGGATTCCAATCCCTGAAGCTGTCCCCCGGCTGCAAGTACAACGCGCGTGCTTCCATCCTGCACGGCGATCACGGTGTGACCTTGCTTCAACTGCGCCAACTCTGAACCAAGCTGCTCCACTTTATTCTGAGCCATTTGGGATTCGTGCCGTAGCCTGCTGTTCTCCGATTGCAACCGGGACAATTCCGTCTCCATCCCCCGCACTTTGTTGCGCTGGCCCTGGGTACCAACCCAGACGACGCACAATGTCAAGGCAGCCACGGCGACCGCCTGGGCCGGCAGCCACAAAGGAGTCCGGAAGAACTCTCCGATGCGCGACAGGAGGGATGGCCGTACAGCGACTGGCGCTGCCTCCTCGACGGAGCGTTGTTGCAGAGATGTCTTGAGCAGTTGGAGTTCACGCACTTCGTTGGCACATTCAGTGCAGAGTTCCAGGTGCGTCCTCGCGATCTCCTCATCCGCCGGGTCCATTGCGCGGTCGACGAACGCCGCCAGTTCCTCGTACTGCAAATGCAAGGGTTCGTCAGCGCCCGGAGCCAAGGCCTGAGCCATTGCGAACGAAGCATCTTTTCTGCCCGCCCACAACGATTCGCGGCACGCTTCACACATCGCCACGTGTGCGTCGGCGGCGCGAAGCTCGCCCCCAGCCAGTCGTCGCTCCAGATACAGCGTAATCTGTTCTTGTGTAAGATGTTCTGTCATGGCGTCACCAGCGGCCAGCCCGCGGCCGGTCCTGCTCCGGAAGGTTAGGATGCCGCAATCTGCCGCGAATTACCATCACCGTGAAAAAAAGTTTCACACAAGCCCCCGGTCTTGAAATCGCCGCGCCAACCGCTCTCGGGCGCACTTGCGCAAGTTAATCACTTGCTGCCGGGTGATCCCCAGGCGCTGACCGATGACTGCATCGTCGAGTGGCAGATCCACCCAGAGCCGCGCGAACTCGTCCACAGGAAATCCTACAGCCGCGGCGATATCCGGCAGGAAAGCGACCCCAGTCATGGGAAACAGCTCGATAGCGCTCGCCCCGTCTCCGTCCTTGAGATTCAACAAGACCGCAACACGTTGCCGCGGCTGTAGTTCGAGGATTTCTTTCCACATGCGCTCCACAAACTGCCGTTGGGCCAGCCGGGTTGACACGTCGATGGCCGGATCCGCGAGGCGATCCTTGGGATCGGCTTCGCCGTTGGATCGAGGCTCCAGGGAAGCCTGCCGGTCCTGAATCCCCCAGAAATGGGCGACGGCATTCACCAGACGATGGAACTCGAGAGGTTCGCCTGCCCAACGGAACAAGGCCTGCAACAGCGACAGCGGTTCTCTCAAGTCGGCTTTATGGTCCCCGCGCAACTGCCTTTCCACTTCGGCGGGATTGGTCTCCAATAGAGTGCATTTGCCGTCCGCCCCCTTTTCCCGTCCGCTCCATGGGACAAAACCGGCAACCCAGGCGCCATTCGCCGTCTCCCACAAGGCGAAGCCGCTCTGATGCGTGAGCAGATATCGCAAGCGGTTCTGTAAACTCCAGCGTTGCGGATGCTTCTTGCGGATGTGGAAGTCACAAGCGCGGCAGGCTGCGGCGGACACATACCCGCGGAAATCGGCGATCGGTTCATCGCCTTTGTGGCTTCGCAAATCCCGTAGCCGCTTGAGTACGCCAAGCAGCGCTTCGCCGGCTGTATCTTCGATATCTTCGCGGGAAGCATCGAACAGCCGGTGCCGGACCACTTTCCGGATAAGCTGACTGGCTTGTCCGGTAATCAAGTCGTCCAGATGATGCTCGGCTTCGGCCTCGTTGTCAGTCTGGAGAAACGAGATCAGGACAGGATCGGGTTGTGAAGGTTCCCTTGGGGCAATCGGCATCAAGTCCACTCCAATCCGCCCCTCGGTCTCACAAACCCAGTGATTGTATGCTCAATTATATAGGATCATCTCCGCAACACAAGGGTCAGTCCCAAAGCCATCCCCGAAGCAATCCCGCCGCGCTTCTTCCGCCACAGCGGCGGCTCACTTCTGGCACGCTCCGCTTGGCAGCCCCCCAATTGTGAACGTCTCCCATGAGCCAATGGCCGTCGCGTCGGAATGGATTACGTCATCGAGCCGTCCACCGCCGCCGACGGCAGTGAGGTAATTGCCGTTGAGCGTCTGCACTCCATATTTGCCGCCGCCCAGTGGTGACAACGCGAACTTCTCCCAGGCGTTAATTGCCGTCGCGTCGGAATGAATCACGTCGTAGATTCTACCGCCGCCGCCCATTGCGGTGAGGTATCTGCCATTCACCGTCCGCACTGCGCACTGGCCAGTGGCGAGTTGAACGAGCGTGAACCGCTCCCAATCTCCGACGGCAGTGGCATCCGAATGGATCACGTCGTCGATCAAGCCGCCGCCGCCGACAGCGGTGAGGTATCTGCCATTCACCGTCTGCAAGGTAACGGGGTACCTCAAATAGCGGACCGTGATGGGACTAGCCGTCTTGGCACAGTTGTTGTTTTCATTCTCCTCGGGGACCTGCCCCGTTACATCGGCGCACGTCTCCAGGTAGTAAGTTCCTTCCGGGGTGGATTCGGGCACAGTGATTTGGGGCGTGCCGTAGAGGGCCTGAATGGTGGAGTTGCCGGACGAGTATACGGGAGACACCCCAAAGTCCACCAGCGTGACTAAGGTCGGGCCGGAAAGCCTGTACCTGACAGTAAAGGGCCGGCCCCATGTTGTCCCTGGAGTGATGTTCGAAACGGTGCTGGGTGTGAGAGTGAGCTGCCCTCCTGGAGTCACCGCTGTCTGGGAGACGGCCGGAGCACTCACCAACAGGTCCGGCAAGGGATACATCCGGTGATGCTCTCGGCACACTTCGATCACCAGGTTCTTCAACGCGGGCTGCTTTTGCCAGAGATGCTGCAGGAAAGTCTCAAATCCGTACTGGCCGGAGTAGGACAGCGGATGGCGGACCACGTCCCAAAGCACATTGAACGGGATCGATACGGCGTCCCGTGCGCCGGCGCCTTCGCCGTGCTGGTCGTCATCGCCGCTATCGAAGAGATCCCAGAGAATATTGGGAGCGAGGTCGTTGCCGTAATTGTCCTGGTGAGTTTCGACGTTGTAGCTGCCCAACGGGCGGCCGAACGCTTGAAGCATGGCCGCGGAGTGAAATCGCGCCCAGGACTGAATCGTGCCGCTGTCAGCGCTGGTGCGAACGATGGAATACCACACGTGATTCGCGAACATCTCCAGAACCTGCCCGTCTTCGAAATCTTGGGGGATGTAGATCCGTGAGACGAGAGGCCAAGTGCCGGGAATGTAGGCAAGGCTCGCGGCGGGGTACTCGACGAGAACTTTGGGGACACCCTCACCCAACCCTGCCATGTATTCCCACGCTTGCATGATGAGATTGTGAATGTGGAGGACATTGCGCCCAGTATGCGTGGCACTTCCCAAATCCAGTGACCCAAAGTCCAGATTCCCGCCTGGGAAGTTCTCTTTGTATCCACGCCTCCAAGTGTAGGTCCCTGCAAAGAAATCGTTGGGCTTGATCTCCAGGGTGTTGTTGTTCATCACGATCGTCGCGAAGTAGTCGGGGAGGTCCCGGAACGGGTCGCCGCAAGAGCCAGAAATTTGAAAGTATCCGTTGACGTTGGTCATTCCGGAACCGCAGAAATCGTCCGCTTTGAACTCCCCCGAATCATCGTCCCGAAGCTCGACTTTGGCAAAGCGAAGGCCGACGGGTTCGTTCTCCGTGTAGAAGCACTGGCCCGTGGCGATTACATTTGCTGTTGCGGATCGTTCCGCCGGTCTGGATCCCTTGCTGGCCGAGGGACCCTGCTCCGGCTCGGGTTTGAGTGGCGCCCTGGTGAGCATGGATTGGGTGGGTTCCCATCCTGGCGCCTCGACGCTGCCACGGACCGGCTCGGGGTTTGCCACCTTCGGGACGAGTGTCAGCGTGAGCTTCACGACCTCACCGGCCCGCATGGTTCCCGACCAATAGGGAGACCCTTCATTCAAAACCCAACTGGACTCCGGCACCGCGAGCTTCATGTAGGCGGCTGGTACATCCTGAAGGGCTTCCAGAACCACGATTACGGTTGCGGGCGAGTTCGGTTTGATCTCGTCCATGGCATTGATGCTCATGGCAACGGGAGTGGTAACTCTTGCTGCCGCCGGCAGCGCCAGCAAAACAGTGAACAGCGAGCAGAATGCGACTGACATCCGCTTAGAAAAAGACCGATTGAGTTTCATGTTTGCCTCCTGATTCCTTGCGGATGCAGAACAGGAGCGCGGATTACCTGATCTGTGACAGAATCCACACCGCGCCATGAAGTATCAAAATCTTCTTGCTTTACAGCGGCCCGTCTGCCGGACGAAAGTGGTTGATTGCTGCTCTTCTCAGCGCGACAACATGACCCAGATGTCGGATTCCACTGTCTCGAAGCTCACCGCGATCATTTGCCCGTCCCAGGACAAGTCGAAAACAGGAGCTGATGGCGCGGTCCGGAACGGAGAGCAGGTTTAGGAGAGTGCCGTCTCAAGAGCATAGGGCAGCTTCATCCGAGATCGGGGATCACGGGGGCGGCCTTGCGCCAGGCGATCTCGGAGGATTCTATCTTCATCTTTCGCGCATCATCGCGCCTTGCGGCGCGTTTCTTGACACAATCCCCTTGACACGCTTGCGATCCTTGCATCCCACGGCCACCCGCAACCGCTCCTTTTTGGCCAAGCCGATTAAGCGTGCATGCCGATGCCAGACAAGTTGCAGTCAGTGGCCGGGTTGCAGGGCCAGGATCACCGTGTCGGCGAGCAATCCTGCCCCCTGCTCATTGACCAGGGCGAAGTTGAGGTTGGCTCCGTTCGTGAAGCGAACGTGGAAGGCGGGCAGCATCACTCTGCCAAACTGTCCCATCGGCATCCTGTTCTTCTTCACCTCGACAATCTCCGATTTCCGGAATTGGAACCGGTCCATGCGGCCGTCGGTAGCGCTCTCGGCGATGAAAGCCGCTGAGTCGCCCGACACCGTAAGTCTGCCGATGCAATACGCGGAGAGGTTGTTGCCGAAATGGTCGTGTACGAGCCGGAACGCGACTCCTTGAGCCGGGTTCCCCTGACTTGGGCCGCGGGAGAACTTCATGTCCTCCAATCGGCGAATGCCACTCTTCTCGAGAAAGTCATTTCCCACCGCTGGCAGCTCGGGGTTTGGTACGCGCCCCAGCGACAATTGATGCTGCACATCCACGAGGTAATAGACGCCGTCGCCGTAGTATTTCTGAAGGTTCTTGAGCCCCACCTCGGCGGCTTGCTGAAACGTCATACGTTGGTTGCCCCCTCCGAGTCCCGTGTTCTCCACCGGCATGAGATCGCCGCCAGGTAGGCGGATTACCGCGAAGGCGTGGCCGGGGACGAGCATCAGGTAAGCGCGCAGTCCCACCGCCTCGGCCAATGCCGCATAGGTAATCGCGAGATCCACACAGGTGCCGGCCTTGTCGCGCAGGACATCCCGCGGATATTTGATGTCCTGCCCACTGGAACGGTCCTTGGTGACGAAGCCGGAAGGAGTCTGATAGGAGACGTTGTTCATCAGTTGCATGTTGTAAGCGGCCTCGAGCCAACGGACAGCGCCTTCCTTGCTGATATTGGCGTCCGCGCCGCCGGAGGCCGTGCTCACGTAACCGGCGAACTGCTTCACCACATCATCCAGTTTTGTGACGTAGGCGGACAGCAACGGCGCATTGTTGAAGTAATCGAACCAGCTATCGCTGCGATCCTCGTCGTTGAGGTTGGAGAACTCGAACTGGTTGATTCCCAGCATCTCGACGCGGCGTGTGGTCTCCCCAAAGTACACCTTGCCGCTGGCGTCTTCATACTCGTAGCGGACGAATAGCTGAAGCGGATTCATGGTCTTGAATTGAGCCGCACGGGCTTGGATGGTTGGGTAGTAACAGTCCACGACCGAGCCTCCGGCGGCGATCTCCGAATAGGGCTCGGCGATGTTCGACTCCGCGATGTCGCCGAGACGGCTCGTGATTTTCACGTTATAGATGGGGGATTTGCCGGTGTTCATGAAGATGGCTTTCGAAACCCAATACGCCCCATCTCCGGCTTCGGGGTCTCCGTAGATCTTGTAGAGAGCGGACATGATTCTTTTCTTGCTGCGGATGCTCACGTCCACCTGCGGCTGCTCGATGGGACCGGCGGCAGGCATCTTCGGCAGCGTGTAGGTAATCATGTGGGCTTGCTGATCGACTCGGATGTTCTGCGCATCCTTTGGCAGCACGCTGGTGCAGATGACGCTGATCTTGTTGCCGGGTTGGCTGGTTTGGAGAGCGGTGATGATCTTGTTGCCGTCCTGGGTCAACAGTTGCTCGTTGGGCTGCAGGGGAATCTGCCAGCGGTTGCGGCGGCTCACAACATGGCCCAGGACATCAGCGGTGAAGGTGATCATGCGCTTGGCGTCGTCGGATTCGATCTTCAATGTATCTTTGTTGATCTCCAGCCTGGACCGCTCCGGACCATAGTCCCGAAACAGTACGTACAGATTCGGGTACAACCGCTTGACGCGGTCATAAGCGCGAGGGGGATTATAGGTGAACACCCACTTGGTGTGCACGATGCCGGTTGTTTCGATAAGGTCGGTTTCGGTGATGTTGACGGTGGTTTCTTCCTGCTGCGCGAGACAGGAAAGAAACGGTAGCAGCAGGATCGCGGCTGATCGGAAGATGAGGCGTACGGATTGCATGGGGAGGTCCTCCTTTTGAATCTCCTTCAAGCTCATTCCCTTCAATGAATTCCTTCGGAAACCGGGTGAAAACGGCTGCTGCGGTGCGGCGAATCTGCTTGAGACGATTCCCGTCGCCGGCAGGGGACGTTCCACCACGAGCTTCCAGAAGGCGGATGCAGGGCGGAAGGGGGCGCGATCAGCCACGCCTCGTCTAGCGTGACCGGACATGCGTCGCCGCCACGTTTCGACGCATGGCGCGTCCGCGCGTGTTTCCACCAGAACAAAACGCATGATGCGGGCGGAGATCCCGAAAAAGTGTGCGCGGTTCTCGAATTGAACCGGTTGCGGTTGATCGATGAGACGGAGGTAGGCTTCGTTGATAGGCTCAGGGGGCTGGAGGGTTTGGTTGCCGAGACCGCGACCGCGCCGGAGGTAGGCGCTGGCAATTGACCGCAATCCCCGATGGACCCGCGGCTCCAACGCTCCAGAGCCGCCCGGACGCCGTGCCCCCAGGCAGCCAGAAGCTGCATGACCGAGAGCACTTCGTTCATAGCATGATTCTGTCACAGATGTGACATCGCCGCCAGACGGACTGAGGGGAATGTAACTGCGCGACAGGATCGGGGGGCCGTACCGTGCAGCGGGCTCTACGCCACCCGCGTTCCGGGCAGCATCGTCACGTTGTGGTGACCGATGAGCGCGCCGGCCTTTCCGCTGGCGTTCTGGATCGTCATTTCATTGTTGGATTTCATTGTCTTATCTCCCTTCATTTCACTCATTCGAAAACTGATGAGGAAACGGCTAGTGGCGCGGCATATTCTTTCTTCAATGGGAAGCCGCCGGGGCCGTTCCACCATCACCTTCTGGTTTTGAGGATGCGAAGCTCGGGAAGGTATTACCACGCGGCTCTTTTCTTTCCGTGGCATCTCAGGCTGTGCGGGGACAGGTGCGGGTAATCCAAGGGTGACGTGGTGAAACCGTGCATTCCGGCAGCCAGTGCCCGCAGACGGAGTGGAGTTGGACAGAGGCTTCGTGGTGGGACGTAAGGGAAGGGGACCGGACCGGAATCCAAAGTCCCCGCAGGGTTCGCAAGAGCATCTCGCAGGGCATCGCACCGGAAGGACAAGGATGTCGCGCTACCCCGTAGCCTGACAATTTCAAGCCTGACGAAAACTACCGGCGCGCTTTTTGTCGGTAGTGCCGCCAGTTTTGCGGGGCATCATCGCCTGCCGGACGATTCGCTGCGCTCAGCTCATCGTCTCTGACTTTTACTCTTCTTCACTGAGTCCCGTTTCCCGTTTCTCAGCGCCTGTTCTTTAGGATGGTAAAGCGCCTGCCTGATTACCGCGCCGATTATCTTTTGTTCTGAAATGGACTGAACCAACCTTTCCAGGAAGAGTTCCTCAGCCCGCGCCACGGCGCGGAACGGTAGCCAGGATGGACCGGACCTCTTCGAAGTCCCTGTCGAATGCTCGCGTCGAGAACCCTCCGCCACGATAGATATACGATTCCCCGGCGCGCGTCTCCAGAGTCCACTTACCCTCCCAACTCAACATCTTGGGGGTGCGAGGGGCTGGGGATTCGGGCGCGGGACGCAGGTCCGGCGACCGGAACACAAACACTGTGAACTCCAGCGTTGTGGTGCTTTCCGAGCTGGTGGACTCCGAGTGGACATAACTCACCACATAGACGCCACAGCCATTCACGTCGCCGCGCATCAGAGTTGCGACGGAGCCTCCAGGATATGCGCTGACAATCGCGCATTGGAGATCCTCGAGCCGGAACGGCTTCTCGCCGCGAGGCACAACTTGCAGCCCATGCCTTTCGGCGGCCTCTCGCAGCTTCTCCTTTGCCCGAGCCGAATAGGCATACCAGCCTGCTATTACCAGGGAGGATGGCGTCAGAAAGGCCGCCAGCAGCCAAATGTGTAAGGTGGCAAATGGAGAAAAAGCGGTCGCTCCGGCCTCCCGGATTTGCACTTTGAATCTGTCCGCCGGCTTCGTCTCTGACCCGCGTGTGGCCACAATTCCCGTAATGGTCAGAGTGTGATTGCCGGCCTGATTTGAAGTGAACGGGAACTTCGCTGATTCCCCTGCCTTGACCTCCCTGTCATCGGCGAAGATCCGCGCTCCGGATGGCGCGGTGATGGTGGCGTGGAGTTTGATGGTCCGACCCTGTCCGTCGGGCGAACTGGGTTGAATGAGCAACTCATGTTCGGCTTGCGCCTTCTCGATCAGGACGGGGATGCGCGACTCTCCCGCAACAGCCGGAGAGATCATGTCTACATAGAATACCGGAATCGCGGTTTTTCCCGGTGCGGTTGCGGCAAGGTAGACCCCATATCCGATGCTCGCGATTGCCGCGAGCGCGACCGAGACCTGTTGCGACAACCGGCTCAGCTCCGCCCGGTCACCGAACCGCCTGATTGCGGCAACGATGAGTGCACCGAGCCCAAAGGCCCACAGCACAAGAACGATAGTAGTGACGATGGTCGAGGCCGGCATCGGAAACCCTCCTTTGGGAAATTGTTTGTCAGCTCTCACAGACAGTGTTCATTGGGAGGAGTTCCAACCGCCGAGTCAACAGAAGACGATTGGCAAGTGTAGGGCCAACTTCAGAGGTCAGCCTCGACAAGCCGGGTGCGCCGGCGCGGCGAATCGGACCTGGCGGAAACTTCGTTGCATCCCTCCTTTATCAGCTTCACGGCGATGGTTGTGGAATCTCAAAGCTCCGGCGTACGGCTGGGAGTTTGGCGGCGCCGGAGGCCGCAGTTCCAGCAGGACAACGATGTCGCGCTACCTTGTAGCCTGACCGGCTGAGATCCTTATCATCTCTAACCCTTCACTCATCTCCTTCGCTGAATCCCGTTTCCGTTCTCAGCGTCTGATCTTCATGGATCAATAGGAGACTGCGTTATAACCGCTCGGATCCTTTTCTCCTATTCAGCGGCGATCTGACGGGAGGCCGACTACCTGGGAATCGCTGGTTCAGCCGCCGACCGTCGGACCATGTTGGCCGCAATAGAGACTCCTGGAAGGAAGTAGTCTACAGAGATAGGTAAAGGTACATCGGAGCCCAGGCAATAGGAGATGATGTGGACTGCTGCTGATGCGGCAAGGCGAATTGTCCCTGCCACTTGCTGTCCATTCAGACCCTCACCTTGCTTGCATGGGCCGGTTATCTCGGACTGCGCTTCCGTCTGGCCGTTGCGAGACGACCACTTTTGGCCGGGAGTCAGGACGCGAGCAGTCAGTTCAGGCATCGGAGCCAACAGGAGACTGGCAACCAGTTTCCCAAAGTCAGTCTGCGCCCACGGAAGGGTTGTGAAATTGGGCGGTCCTTCGGCGCGCTTGTAGGTCACCGCGTGCGCCATCGTCTTGCCAGCCAGACTGGCGGAAATCGAAATGGTCCGGTCGCCGTTTTGCACCCGGACGCCGATGTGAACGCTACCCTTCTCAAGCTGACCCGCCGCCATGACTTCCAACTTATACTCGAAGTCTTCGCTCTTCTGAAAGTCGAACTGCCGCCAGCCGCCCGGCGGCGCCAAGACGCGGAGTGTCGTCCGCCCCGCCGCGTTGCCGCGAGTCCTTTCGTGCACTGCGTCCAGTTGGCGCAACAAATCCGCGCTCGAGATGCCGAACGTCTCCGAAAAACCCCGCTCCACGCGTTTCTGAATTGACTCGATCATTCCGCGATCGCCTCTCATTCGCGCGGACTGCCAGTCCGCATCGAGACTGACACTGTCGATCAGCAAGAACTCGTAATGCGCCTGTACCTCCTGAAGGTTCTCTATGAACTTCGCCGCCTGAGGCGAGCGGTTGGCCTGCCGGAACCGCCAATACAGGTCTCGCGCCAGATCTGGCGACACGTCGTCCAGCCCCCGTAGCACCATGTAGCGTCTCACGGTGGACAGCATCCAGGCTGTCGCAAGGTGTGTGTGCGGGAAATCCAGCAGCGCGTGCGGCCGACTCCGCAATCCAATCTCGAAATCATCCAGGTAAGACTCAAAGAGCGCTTCCGCCGACTTCGCATTCTCTCCCCCGAGAATTCGGGCCCGCTTGGGGAAGATGCGCTGGCCCACCCGCGAGACGACAAGCACCGGAGGATACTGCCTGTCGAGCTCAGCCATCTGGAGCTGATCTTCCAACATGAATCGGCTCTTCATGGCGCTAAGTTGCATTGCGTTTCTGTTGGCGTCGCCCATGAGCGTTCGGAACCCTTCGTTGTATTGGTATACCGAGCGCATCAAGGGATCGTTCATGTTTTGCGCCGACAAAATCGCGGCTCCCGCCAGGAGCAATGCGGAGATCAGTAACGGCTTCATCATTGGGATTCTCCCTTCAACCCATTCTCTTTCATGGTTCTTACCTCCCAATGCCAACGGAGTAAAAAACACGGCTCCGATTACCATGGCATGTTTCTTTTTGATCACTCCGCCAGCCGGCGGGAAAGGACAAGCCCGCTCTCGGGTGGGGCCGAGCGTCGGCATCCTGTCGCGGCTCCGCCCGAGTGAAAAAGACGAGGAGGGCTGACCCTGGTGTTGCTCGTCTCCGGCCCCTCACGTCCGAGGTCGGGGTAAATCTGGTAGGGCCCACCGTGTGGGGAAGCACAAAACCAGCTTGCCAAGGCTGCCTTGGAGCGATGGCCGTCATGTGCGCTCCAATCCGCCCCTCGATTCGGTCGTTGCCCAGTGATCGCTTGCCCGATTATATACGTTGCACTGCCTAATGCAAGGGGTATCGAACTTCGTGTATCGAACTTCGTCATCATCTCGCGTATGGGCTTTTGGCGCCAGCCGACGTCAAGACGCGGAGTGTCGTCCGCCCCGTCGAGTTGCCGCGAGTCCTTTCGTGCACTGCGTCCAGTTGGCGCAATAAATCCGCGCTCGGTCAGCCCATCTTCTTTCCCACAGCTTCTTTCCTTCCAGCGAACTTGGGTTGGACGCCCGCGATGTACGCAGGCCACCGCCAGCCAGGGTCGCGATCACCAGGCCGGCTGTCACCAGGATGGCGTGTTCACCAGAATGTCCGGGACAAACGAGCCAGTCTGTTACCTCCAAGGGTCATCTCATCGTGGATCGCCGTCCCGCCGCCGATTTTCATTGTCGCTTCTCCCTTCACTGAACTCCGCGCAAACGCGGCTGAAACGGCTCGCGGTGCGGCGATTCTCATGTAATCTCTGCCGTCTGCCGGGACCGTCACGCCACCAGCTTCTAAGTGTGAGGATGCCGCGAGAAAGGACTTACTACTGTAAGAATTCGAGAGCTTCTCAGGAAGGCAAATCGAATCATGCAACGCTCGAACCGGCCCCCAAACCCTACAGGCTGATTACCATTCCCTCCGATCTCCGCGGCTCAGGATCGCGTGCGGCCCCAGTTACGACGGCGGCGATGAGCACATAGGGCGCCCAAGCTCAAGTAAGGCGGCCGAAGGCCTGACCGAATGTCGATGCCTCCGGCCGCCATGCTTTTCACTCACTACTGGCACACTCCGCTTGGCAAGCCCGCCAGCGTGAAGATCTCCCACAAACCCACCCCTGTGGCGTCCGTGTGAACCACGTCGTCGAGCATCCCTCCTCCGCCGACGGCAGTGAGGTAGTTGCCCGTCGCCGTTTGCACTGCGTACCGGCTGCCGCCCTGGGGAACGAGCGTGAACTTCTCCCAAGCCCCGGCCGCCGTGGCATCCGTGTGAACCACGTCGTTGAGTCTTCCACCACCGCCGACAAACGTGACGTAATTCCCGCTTGCGGTTTTCAATGCACACTGGCGGCCCAGTTGCACCAGGGTGAACTTCTCCCAGGCGCCAATGGAAGTTGCATCGCTGTGAAGCACATCCGTGAGCCTGTTTCCACCGCCAACCGCGGTGAGGTAATTCCCGTTCACCGTCTGAACCGCAACCGGGTACGTTACCGGAAGCGAGAGGCCGTAGGCCTTGAACAGACTGGCCAGCGGCGCCACGGGCAGGCCGCGCGCCACCCAGGCATCGTAGAAGGCGCGCACTGTCGGCCAGACTCCGCGAACGCCCAGTTCGCGATCCATGATCTGGAACACCGCAAGGTCCATCCTGCTGAGCGTATCGAAGGATTCGGGTATGCCGTCACAAGTGCCGACCGAAGGGCAATTGTCGAACAGATCCCACAGCATGGCAGCCACCCGCTCTTCCACCATGTTTGCCGTGATGACACCCGACGAGCCGGGCAGTCCGATCACCGTACAAGCCGCGGGACTCTCGAGGTGCGCCGGTGACATGGTCCCAGACCAGCCGTTGTCCGCAATGGCCGCGGAACCTGCCCTGTGGCTCACCACCGCCGCGAAATAGCTGGCGAATCCTTCCATCCAGGCATGTTCGGCACTGTTGATCAGTTGTCCGGTGACCACGTCCCTGGCCTCGCAGCCGTTGTGATTCGCCGGGATCCAGGCGAAACTGCCGATCCTGGCTTGCAGAGCGTGGGCGTACTCGTGCAAAATCAGGCGGTCGTTCATCACGTCCGTACTCCTGATCACCAGGGTGTCAGCCGCGGGATTGTACCAACTCATGACGGCGGCGCCGGTCGGCTGTACGTTCACCGGGGTCAGGCCGTCCCGCTCGTTTGGATCCCGTCGCGCCGCCGCGTATTGATATCCAATCCGCACCGTCTCGGCGAGGTTGAAATGCTTCACGGCGAAAGCGTCGCTGAAGTTGTAATCGAAGTCAGCCACGTCGGTGGACGTCCTCACGGTGCGCGTGTACTTCGTCCCCGGCTCACCCGGCTCGCGGTAGAACGGAAACGTGTGCACGACATCGTCGGGCCAGACTACGGCTCCCGCATTCGTGGCGAACACCCGAACCGCATACACTACTCCACTCCCCAGGAACGGCATCGGCTGCTCGAACCGGCCATCGCTGTTGGTCCACACCGTGGCCGCGTTCGCCCATGTCCAATAGGCGTAGCGCCAGATCTCTACCTTTGCCGACGCAATCGGTTTCGCACCGTTCGTGTCCGAATAGGTGAAGTGGCCCCTGACAGTTTCCCCAAAGGCCAGGGGCGCGCACAAGAGTGCGGCGGCGGCCACGCCCCACCGCAATCCACTGCGCCATCCCCTCGTTGCCGCGGTGTTGGCTGAATGCAAACCCGCGATGGAATTCATTCTCTTTCTCATTGTTCGACCTCCTTTCAATTTGTAACTTCTGTAACTTCGGAACGCCGGCCCGGCGGAATCCCGCTTGTCCGCGTTCCATTCACATGCCTTCGGGATTTGAAGCGGAGAGCTCCCCACTTCACCTCTGGCACACTCCAACAGGCGTCCCGGCCAGCGTGAGCTTCTCCCATGCGCCGATCGCCCTCGCATCCGTGTGCACCACATCGGTGACTTGTCCTCCGCCGCCAACGACGGTGAGGTAGTTACCAGTGGCGGTCGCCAGGGCGTATTGGCTCCCGCCCAGCGGAATCAGCGTGAACTTTTCCCAGGTGCCGACTCCCGTTGCATCCGAATGAACCACGTCAGTGAGTCTTCCTCCGCCGCCAACGAATGTGAGGTAATTGCCGTTCACCGTCTTCAGCGCACACCGATTGTCGGCTTGTTGAACCAGGGTGAACCTCTCCCAGGCGCCAACAGACCGAGCGTCGCTATGGAGCACGTCGCTGAGTCTGCCGCCGCCGCCAACAGCCGTGAGGTAGTTCCCATTCATGGTCTGTACGACGACCGGGTAGGCAGCCGGGACGATGAAACTCGCCGTCGAAGTGGAACAGTTGTTGCCCTCGTCACTTTCGGGCACCTGCGCCGGAACATCGACGCAAACTCGCAGGCGATAGCTATCCGGCCGCGTACCAGGCGGCACGTTGACGCTGGCGTTCCAGTTGTTAATGGCACCCGCCGCAAAAAAAGCCGGTGTGGAAAGTGTCTGTGACAGCACTACCGGCGAGTGCGAACCGACAAGCGCCAGTTGCATCGTCGCGGACGACACCGCCACCTCGTTCCCAGCGTTCTTCACGGCGATGGAAACCGGGAACGAGGACCCGGCATCCACCGTGGCCGGCAGCGCTCCGATGCCGTTCAGAGCCAGGTCAGGCTGCGGTTTGAGGATATGGTGTTCCCGAAAGATCTCAGCCGCAAGATTAACCGCGGACGGATACAGCGCTTTGAGCCCATCATAGAATTCGTGGATCGTTGTTGGATGGTTGTGATCGTTGGCGCTGGAGGGGTCGTAGCGGAGCACAATATCCCAGATCTGCTCGAAACTAAGAACGAAAGCACTATCGCGCCTTCCCGCGCCGTCGAAGTGCTGGTCGTCAGGCACGCTGTCCCACAAATCCCATAGGATTGCCGCGATGTGACCTTCGATGCGGTCTTCCCATCCGGGTGCGTTTTCCGCATGGGTTTCGAAAGACCCGGGGTCATGGTCGAATAATGTGATCAGGTAGGCGCCGAAGAAGTTCGGAAATCCCTCCGTCCAACTGATCGAGCCAAGTTCCGGCCACCAGATGCAGTGCCCCGGGTCACAGTTGCCGTTGTTGTAGTCAGGCGCGGGACTTTCTGCCCGGTTATACAGCAAATGATGGCCGTACTCGTGCAGTACCGCGAACTCATCCCATTGTCTTGCCGGCTCAACCCTGATGATGGGCGTCAGCGGCGCCAGTCCGGCTGCGTAGGAGGTTTCCGTTGCCGGCCATCGCACTTCGACCTTGGGCAGATTCTCGTTGCGGGCCGCCAGGAACTGCCAGGCGCGGACTACCAGGTTATGAATCTGACAGGCGGCCGCATTGTTCACCCGCAGTTCACGTAAATCGAGCGTGCCCCCGCCCCAGTTCTCAGTCACTCCGGAATCGAAGGTGTACGGTCCGTCGAAAATGCCATCGGGTTTTACTGCGACAACGTTGTTGCTCAGTATAAGCCTGACGAAATAATCGGGCGGGCTCACCAAGCTCCACATCACGTCGGCGCATTCCCCTCGCAGCGAGAAATTCCCGTCGGCGTCGGTCATGCCTACGCCGCACAACTTCGACGTGTCCCCATCGCGGTCTCTCAGTTCGACAGTGGCATTGCGCACCCCGAATGGCCGGCCCTGCTCGTCGCGGTAAACAAAGCTCCCGGTGACCGTGGCCACATATCCGGCTCGACGTTCTTTGGAAATGGCCGCGTAGTCACTCTGGCGCGGCGTCGAATAGTCGCCGGGCCGGCGCGTTTCCATGGCCGCCTCGGGAGAGGGAACCGGCCATGCCGCCTCCCATTCGGGCAGCGGCCGCTTGCCGGGAGTAGACCCGGATTCATCCGGTTTGGCGGTGCCAGGCGTCTCCTGCCTGGGGGCCATTTTGCCCTCTACTGCCGGCCAACCCAGCACTTCCAGTTTTCCTCGAATCGGCTCCGGGTTCTCCACCAGCGGCATGTAAGTCAACCTGAGTTTGATCAGGGCTCCGGCCTTCAGATCCCCGATCCAGGTTGTGCGGCCTGCCAACAGCTTCCAATCAGGCTCCGCATGTGTGATCTGAAAGTAACCCTGGGACAGGTCCCGCAGCGGTTCCAGCACAACATGCACCGTCATTTCCTTGCCTACCCTGACTTCCTCCTCGACGGCGATGGTGATCGCTACCGGGGCGGTGACCCGCGCCAGGAGAGTTCCTGACAGCAACCACGACATAGTGACGGCTGTCATTCCAAGTGATCGAATATTTGTATGGTCACCCATGGTGCATCTCCTCATTTCATTCAGTTATCCAGAAACCGTTACCCAAAGCGTCTGACAGAACGTCGCGGTTTCTCACGGCCCGAGTTTCTTCGCCCACGGGCCCGCCTAGCGGCTTCTCAGTAGCGAGGATGAGGTTCTCTCCCGCGTATTACCTGCCGGAGCATTTTTTGTGATGAGGTTAGTTGAGGTTAGTTACGATACTGTTCAGCTTGGGTGGGGCAGCCGATCCTGGCTGCCGCCGGGTTTCCACCCGGCGCTTGCCGGCTTGAAAGCCAGGCTGCGGGCAAGATTGCCTGCCAGGATTGCCCGCCCCACGTGAAGTGCACAGTATTGAGGTTAGTTACGCCGCTCCACACTGGCCCGCGGTCAGGCCGATGGCAGGCACGTCGCGACAAGTCGCGGGAAAACTCAGAACGCCCGGTATCTTCATTTACGGCCGCTACGAGAGAGCGCCGCGGAGAAGCCGAAAGGAGCCGAGATGTTCCGCGGTATCACCCTGCAATTCAGAAAGAATCTGGCAAGACGCCTCGCCCCTACGATGCGCCGATGAGCACAAATGGCGCCCAGTAGAACGGATGCCGGTAGCGCTTATCCTTCATCAACCGCAGCGCGGCCCCGCGCAACGCCTCGGCCTTGGATTTGCCCTCTTGCAGACTGCGATGGAATTCCAGCATCAGCTCGTTGGTGCTCAGCTCCGCCACCTTCCACTGGCTGGCCACAACCGACGGCGCACCCGCAACGAAGAAGGCCCAGCTCAAGCCGGTCATGCCTTCTCCGGCGCCGACGCGTCCTCTCGCCGTTTCGCACGCGGATAACACAACCAGGCTGGCGTTCAGATCGGTCTCCATCACCTCCCAGGCTTCGAGAAGGCCATCTTCTTTCCCACTCGATCCGGGCGCAAGCATCAAGTGGGAATACATGGGACTCGCGTCGTCCAGCACGCCGTGGGTGGCCAGGTGCAGAACCCGGTATCGCGGCGCTTCCATTCTCCATCGTTGTTCATCCGCTTGCATGCGGACGTAGGCACGGCTGTTCGCGGAACCGTACAGCGCACCGAGCTTCTGAACCAGGACTTCCGTGCCGGGCAGCGCGGGCAGGTTGGCTGGCAGCGCCGGGTTACCGATCGCCAGCAGGCCGGCTCCGCGGCTGTTGCGCGGTTTCGACATTTCCCTGAGCGCACTCACCGACTGCGCGTAAGAGATCGTATGATCCTCGATCATGTACCGGTTCTGTTCCGAGATCAATGCCTGTAGCGGAAGCTCCCACAGAGCGCCGTCGGGTACGACGATGAGAGTGGATTTTCCTTCCAGCCGGCTCGCCGCCGGTTGAACGAGGAGACGGTATAGTTTGCGGGAAGTGTCGCCGACGCCGAGGCTGCGCTGCGCAAGCTGCGAGCGGAACTGTTCCGCTTGCCGCGCCAGGGCTACTTGACCAAGCGGGATGCGATGTGAGAACAAGCCGTCCGTAGTGATGACGAAGAGGAGCGTCTCCGTCTCCATTACCGCGTATTCCAGGATTGCCGCCGATGGTTGGGGCAGTAGACGCTGTGCTTCACCTGCTGTCACCGGAGCTGACCGGCCGCGGCTGATGCGCAGTTCCGGATGGGCTGCGTAGAGCGACATTTGAAAAGCGGAGTAAGCACGGCGCGCGGCGTCGCGCCCATCCCGAAGTTGCACCATCCGCGCGGGTTCCGATTTGGGGTTCTCGCCCTGCGCGGCAATCTGTTTGTTCCAGTTCGCAAGCTCCAGACGCAGCCGGTTCTCGCGGCTGGTTTCCGCGGCAGTCATGGCTTTGTTAATCGTGATTCTACCCTGACCGAGCACGTCGAGCAGCACGCGGGCCTTGGTGCGCTCAGCGGCGGCAAAGGCCAGATCGGGACGCCCTTGCTCCAGCAACAAGGCGAGCAGGTGGTGGTACGGTTCGAGATTGCCTTCCAGGTAGCTTTGCGTTTGTTGTTCCCCTCCGGCCACTTCCTCGCGAATGAGCTCCACTTTGGCGATGGCGTCTTCAAAGGCACGCCGCGCCTCGTCAGGCTGGTTGATCGCACGTAGTGCTTTCCCCGCCGCGGTAGCGGCAGAGGATTGCAGACCGAGCTCGTCAATGAGTACCCCAATCTCAATGGCTCGCCGCGCGGCGGCCAGTGACTCAGACGGCTTGTTCTCACGCAGACGAATCCGGGCGAGGCCCACCAGAACGTGTCCGAGGTACCCCTTCTCACCGCTCTTCTCCGCGGCGGATAGCGCCTTCTCAAACGCAAGATCCGCTTCTGGAAACTTTCGCAGCTCTCCGAGCGCTTCTCCCAGTCCGGCGTAGCCTTGCGCCGTTGAGCTGAACGCCGACATCTCCTCCCACAACTTTATGGAACGCTGATAGTGTGTGGCCGACTGCGGGAATTCGCGCCGCCGCTGAGCGAGGTGGCCGAGATCCTGCTCCGCCTGGGCGATCGCGCTCTTGCTGCCCAGCTTCTCGCCGATCTTCAGACCCTCGCGATAGTAGGCCTCGGCTTGCTTCAGATCGAACTGCGTCTCATACAGCGAGCCCATCGGGCTGAGAATGGACGCAGTGGTGGCGCTGTCGTTGAGTTTTCGGGATAAGTCGAGGGCTTGCTGATAGTAGGCGAGCGCGCGCCGGTAGGATCCGAGCCTGTCATACACCAAGCCCAGATTCACCAGTGGCAGCATCCTTTCGGCCGGTCTGGATTGGCTGGTTGCCAGGGCCAGGCTCTGCTCGAAAAAGGAGATTGCGCCTTTGCGGTCTCCCAGCTCAAGGCGGTTTGTACCGAGATTATTGAGGATCGCCGCCACCGAGTCCATCCGGCCCATCTCACGTGTGAGAGTGAGGCTCATCTCGAGAGTCTCGCCGGCGCGCAGACGGTCGCCTCTGACGGAGTGCACTGTTGCCATGTTCGCCAGCGTGCCTGGAATGTCTACCGTGTTGCCTTGCCCGCGCCACAACCGGATCGCTTCCTCGAACAGCTTCAGCGCCTCGTCGTAGCCGCCGCGGCGGTAGTGGACGATCGCCAGATTGTTCAACGCACGTGCTTCCCAGCCCGGATCCTTGCACCGCCGCGCCAGATCGATGCTGCGCTGGTGGGTGGCAACCGCCTGGTCCAACTCTCCGGTGTTCTCGTACAGCAGACCCAGCACATTCAGCGCCGCCTGAAGACTGCGCTCGTCGGTGCTCTTGCCGCCGGTCTCGATGGCGCGTAGCGCCAATTCGAATGCGCGTTTGGTATCGCCGCGGCGGAAGAAGCAAGCGCTGAGCCCGGCCAGAGCCCGCGCCATTCCACCGGCATCGTTGCGCGCCTGGTAGAGCGCCAGGG
Organism: Acidobacteriota bacterium; assembly: GCA_016213775.1. GTDB lineage: Bacteria > Acidobacteriota > Terriglobia > Bryobacterales > Bryobacteraceae > CADEFT01. Next base: position 14,246 of record JACQZR010000295.1, on the reverse strand, counting down.
CTTCCGTGTAGGAGGACTCAGCCAGCGTATTATCGCCTTGATTGAGCGCCACGGAGCCGCGGCGGCGCAGCAGAGCGGCCTTCCCGCTGGTGTCCTGGATGCGGTCCGCGAGTGGGAGCGAGTATGCGATGGCTTGAATTGCTTCCGCCAGCCGGCCGATGTCTTGCAGCTTCTCGATTTCTGTTTCCACCTCTTGGAGCAGTGCCGGAGTGACGGATTGCGGGCTTTTCGCAATCAGCTTGTTCCGCTCGGCTTCGGTCTTGGCGCGGACCAACTGTTGCGCCAGAGACTGGGGTGCGGGGGTTTGAGCCGGAGAGGCGACGGCTAGTAAAACACCAAGGAGAGCGTGGACTGGCATCATCGCGAGGATAGTTTACATGAGGCAAGGCCAACTGGGAAGGCCCGCGTTGTGTGTGTTTGTGTGTCTTGTGTGTCTGTTCGCGACGGGCCGGCCGCTGGCGAACAATCCGGCGTCGTCCTGCAACACCGGGCGGGCAGGGCCAACAACACGCAAAACAAAGGCCGCCAACCGTTGCCGGCTGGTGGCCTCCGATGTGAAACTTCAGCGATGCCGTGTGAAAGCTCGCCCCTAATTGTATTCGGCGCAGCAACTGTATGGGTAGAACCAACAGACGAGTTCTCCCCAGTAGTAGCACTGTACCAAATAGCAAGTCGTTTCGATATAACCAGGGGGACAATTCCCACCTTCGCCGGGTCTTGCAGCCCGCGCCGGACTTGGCGCCACCACCGCTAACGAGGCAACCATAACCGCCAGGATGGCCAACCGCGAAAGCAGCCGTTTCCTAATCATCGTGAACATTCTCGTTCTCCTTTCTCATCTCAGCTAAATTGTTGTTTGCCACTTGTTTCTCCCGCAGGGTCGCCTGCGAGCAGGAATCGCCTGCGAACGGCATCGTTCACCGATCGCTAACGAATGAGGTCCGCAAACTCTTTGAGCGCCTGATCCTGCGACGCTGGCACTCCCGACCATGCCCGCTTCACGACGCCCTTCCGGTCCACAACCAGGATGGTAGGCGTACCACGGAAGCCCAGCTTGACCAGATCTTCCTGCCGCACCTGGTTCACGTTCACAGCTAATTCGGACAAATACTTCTTCCCATCCGCCGGCGCCTGCGGCAGTATCGCCAACAGCCCGGCCTTTTCGCGCCGCGCCGCCTCAGCCAGACGCCGATAGAAGGGCGTCCCTTCCGCGCAATGGCGGCATTTGGTGTCCAGGACCAGGACAACGGTTGAGCGTACGGCGCTCCAGTCGTGTCCCTCGATCGCCAGCTTCGTTCCTTCGTGTGGGTTCGAGGCCATACCGCCCGTGTTCCGATACCCACCTGCCAGGGTCGCAATCACCAGACCGGCTGTCACCAGGATGGCGACGTTGACCAGAATCTCCAACGTTCTCTGTACTTTGTTCATGTTGATCTAGCTCCTTTCGACGCCCGGTGGCCGGACTTCTCTACTTCAGTGCTTGGCTGCCAGGGCGATGGGGATGAGTTGGGCATTGATATTGATCTTGCCGCCGGCGGTGACCACGATCTCGCGCTCATAGGTGGATTGCGCATCGGAGACGACGATCTTGTGCCTGCCTGCGTTGAGATTCATGGTGGTGGGCGTGCTGCCCATGAACACTCCGTCGACGGAGATCTCTGCGCCGGCGCTAGAAGAATTGATGGTGACGCTGGCGGTGGAGGTGGACAGCGTCGGCGACTCGATCGCCTGACGCTGGGGCCGCTCCTCGATTCGCGCCGCCACGGGAGGGCGGTCCGCCGTCGTCGCGGACAGCGTATAGGAGTTGTCCGTAAACACGTTGAAGCGGGTTCCCTTGGGGATGCTGACATCCTTACCCTTGATCAGCAGGGCCGCGGGCGCGCAGGCCCAGCACACGGCCGAGACACCGGCTGCAATCAATCCGACCTTCAGCCCGTTGCCGTGACCTTTGTAATTGCTCTTGGTTGGCCGCAGCGTGACGTACCTGCCATCGACGGCGCGCACCTTCTCCACCGTAAAGTCGACCTTGCCGGAACGTCCCATTCTCTTCTTCGGCTCGGCCTCGGTAATGGCTCCAAGTGCGCGCGCACCCTGCTTGAGGACCACGGTATCGCCGGAGAGAACATCTTCCATCACGGTGAACTCGATGGGCTGGCCCTTCTCCGCCGTCGCGGAACTGATTGCCTCTTCCAACCGGAGAGTCACCGTGGTGCCCTCGGGTAAAACCTGAGCATTGACGACTGCCGCCGTCATAAGTGCCAACAATGCGCGTTTCATTTTCGTTCTCCTTGTTTTCTTGTGTCGGTGGAGCTTTGTGCTCCCGACAGTATCTGAGGAAGCGAAAAAGGCGGGCCGATTACCGGAGGAGTTATTTTTCTTGGGGTTCGCATCGGCGCGTCGAATCGCCCTTCGACAAGGACCTTCGCGAACGTGGTCCAAAACGGCTAACACACCACAAATTGTTAACGGCGGTCTTAAGGTGCCCCCGAGGGCCGACAGTCAACGTCATTGGGACGGCTTGGTGGGGACAGAGAGCAGGGGCGCTTGGGTTTCTGAAAGGTAAGAGCTCCATCCCTATCGGCCCGGCTGTGTGGCAAGGAGCGGGACTTTACAGGAGAGCACTTCTTGGCTCGCGACTACGCAGCGTCCACCGTCGGATTCGAGTTGGAGCCAGTCCGCCAATACATCCGCGCGCAGGAGACCGCGGATGGGAAGAGCGGGCAGGTTTGAATCACGCAATGAGGCGCGCGGCGTGCGACGCCTGCACCCAGAGACCGGCCGGCTTTGAGGCTGGCTCTGAGGTTGGCTTTGAGGCGGTCCAACTCCTCAAGCCACCCGCTTTGCGGGACTCTCCACCCCTTCTTCGGGACGCCGACAAGCATGAGCCGGCGCTCCGTCAGTTCACCGGCAGAAGGTAGCCTTCGTTGCGCACGAATCTGTAGCTGGCGTTTTGTGCGTCGGTCTCGGCCGTCGTCGTGGCAAGGGTGAAGTTATCGCCTCGCGCTACGCTGTAGTACAGATTCAGAGGCACTGTTCCGAGCTGCGGATTCGGATAGAGGTAGGCCTCGACACGTGCCAGCGTGTACCCCACCGCGAGCGCATCCTGCTCCCCTGCCGGCGTGGCCGTGGTGAAGTTGTCCGAACGGCCCCAGTACAGTTTGAGCGGCACGGCTCCATTCTGATAATTGGGAAACACGTAGCCTTCGATTCTCACGAAACGGTACCCTGCGTTGATCGCGTCCTGCATCCCTTTGCTCGTGGCCGTGCTGAAGTTGTCCCCCCGCCAATCGCTGTAAAACAGCCGCAAAGGGACTGGTAGTCCATAGTGGCTGAAGATCGAATCGAGCGCTCCGAAACGGCGCTTGTCAAAACCCGTGTAAAAACGTGTCAGTGTGGGGAAGTCGTACCCGCTGGGCATGTCGCGGTCGATGACCTTGAGAATGAGGCCATCGAGATCCGAGGCATTGTCGAAGTCCTCGATCGCCGAACCGCGGTCGCAACGGGAGGACTGGCCGCAAGACGCATCAGCCAGGTCCCAGAGCGCCGCGGCAATCAGCCCCGGAATAAGGTCCGGCGTGATGAGACCGCAATTCCCATACTGGCCGATGACTTCACCGGCCACATAGGCATTTTCCAGCTCGCGGTTGGCGGTTTCGATCTGACTCGGAGTTTCAAATGCCCACTCGGGAAACTTGCGTAGCACTGCCCGCGGAAAGAAGCGCGTGAAGCCTTCGGCAAATGCCTGTCCCGCGCACGCCTTTCGTGCGTCCGTATTCGCCTTGGAGCCGGTTCCACTGATTTTCGCCAGCATGAACTTCGCGTAGGCGGCGAGCACGGTCACTGTCTGGAGTCCCGACCCCTTCGGCAAGATGATTCCATCGAATGGGTCACTCGTGGAATCCCTGAAAATCACGTTGACCTGTGGCAGCGGGTCGGTCTCCATCGGGTCGCGATTCTGCGTGACGTACAGATACGCTTGGCGAATCGATTCGGCGGCGTGATAGTGGCGGGTCACGGCCGGATCCCAAAAATCCCAGGAAAAGTCGAGGACATCCGAAGGGCAATTTACCTTGAGCCTGAACCCCGAGGCAGGATGCCCCGGCTCGGCATAGAAAGTACCGCCGTAGTTTTCGTTATACACCACCGCCGCCTGGTTATTCGCCAGAACGCGCACCGAGCAAACAACGCCTCCGCCCTCAAATGGCAGCGCAGTCAGGAAATAGCCGTTCTCATTGGTAAGGGCGTAGCCGTCCTTAAACCAGTCGTAGCCACTGAACATCCCCCAGCGCCACCGCCAGCGCCAGATTTCCACCGTGGCATTGGCAATGGGGTGCACCATTCCGTTGGAGTCCATGTAACGTAATGTGCCATGAACGGTCTCGGCGCGCAGCGGAAACCCCGCCGCGAGAAGCGTCAGGGGAAGAATGGTGAGGAACGTTTTCATCGGAATAACCTCCACGGGCTGACGATGAAAGCTATTCCGCCGTATTACCTGCGACTTCAGAAATAATGCGGCAAGATGGACGCCGCCGTCACGATGCCCCGACGAGCACAAAGGGCGCCCAATAGAAGGGATGCCGGTAGCGGGGATTCTGCATCAGCCGCAGCGCGGCTTCGCGCAGTGCCTCGGCCTTCGATTTGCCCTGTTGCAGACTGCGATGGAACTCCAGCATCATCTCGTTGGTGCTCAGCTCCGCGACTTTCCACTGGCTCGCCACAACCGACGGCGCCCCAGCCACGAAGAAGGCCCAGCTCAAGCCGGTCATCCCTTCTCCGGCGCCGACGCGGCCCCGAGCGGTTTCACACGCGGATAACACGACCAGGTCTGCATTGAGATCGGATTCCATCACCTCCCACGCCTCGAGCAGCCCATCTTCCTTCCCGCTGGCGCCGCGCGACAACATCACGTGCGAATACATCGGGCTTGCATCGTCCAGCACGCCGTGAGTCGCCAGGTGGAGAACCCGGTGTCGCGGCGCTTCCTGCTTCCAGCGTTGTTCCTCAGCCTGCGAGCGCACGTAGGCGCGGCTCCGCGCCGGACCATACAGCACGCCAAGCTTCTGAACCAGCGCTTCGGTCTCGGGCAACGCAGCCAGGTTCGCCGGCAGCGCCGGGTTCCCCATCGCCAGCAGTCCCGCCCCTGGCTCGCGGCCGATGCGCGGTTTCACCATTTCCCTGAGCGCGCTCACCGACTGCGCATAGGAGATCGTATGATCCTCGATCATGTACCGGTCCTGTCCTGTTCTCAACGCTTGCAGCGGCAGTTCCCACAGGGCGCCGTCCGGCACGACAAGCAAGGTGGACTTCCCTTCCAGCCTGCTCGCGACAGGCTGGATGACGAGATCGTAAAGCCTCCTGGAAGTCTCGCCGGCGCCGAGGCTACGCTGCGCGAGCTGCGTCCGGAACTGTTCCACCTGCTTTGCCAGTGCGTCTTTGCCGACAGCGATCCGATGCGGGAACAACCCGTCCGCCGTGATGACGAACACGACCGTTTCGGTTACCATCACCGCGAATTCCAGAATCGCGGCCGATGGGTCGGGCAGCAGCCGCTGTGCCTCGGCCGCAGTGACCCGCGCCGATTGGCCACGGCTGACCCGCAGCTCCGGATGGGCCGTATAGAGCGTCATCTGGAAAGCGGAGTAATCTTGACGGGCGGCATCCCGTTTGTTGCGCAGTTGCGTGATTCGTGCGGGATCGGATTTCGATTTCTCGTTCTGAGCGGCAATCTGTTTGTTCCAATTGGCAAGCTCCAGCCGTAGTTTGTTTTCACTACCCAATTCCGCTGGGGTCATGGCTTTGTTAATCGGGATCCTGCCTTGACCGAGCACGTCGAGCAGCACGCGCGCCTTGGTGCGCTCGGCCGCTGAAAAAGCGAGGTCGGGACGCCCCTGCTCCAGTAACAAGCCGATCAGGTGGTGGTACGCGTCGAGATGGCCTTCGAGGTAACTTTGCCTTTGCTGTTCCCCACCAGCCACTTCTTCCCGCCTGAGCTCGACCTTGGCGATGGCCTCTTCAAACGCCTGACGCGCTTCATCGCCTCGTCCGAGCGCGCGCAGTGCCTCGCCCGCCGCCATTGCGGAGAAGGAATGCAGATCGGGCTGGTCCAATTGAACCGCGATTTCGATGGCACGCCGCGCCGCGGCCAGCGACTCCACCGGCTTCCGCTCAAGCAGGCGAAGACGGGCCAGGCCCACCTGGACGCCTCCCAGATATAACCGCTGACCGCCTTTTTGCGCCGCGGCGATGGCTTTTTCAAACGTGCTGTCCGCTTCGGCGAACTTTCCCAGTTTCCCGAAGACTTCCCCAAGAGCGGAGTAGCCCTGCGCCAGTGTACTGAACCGCGAAATCTCTTCCAACAGGCTTACCGACCGCTGGTAATGCCTGGCCGCCTGAGGAAAGTCGCTCCGCCGCTCGGCAAGGCTGCCAAGATCCTGTTCGGCCTGGGCGATCGTGAATTTGCTATTGAGCTTCTCGGCTATTCTTAAACCCTCGCGAAAATATTCCTCAGCTTGCTTCAGGTCCCCCTGCGTTTCATAGAGAGCGCCCAGCGGGAGCAGAATCGACGCAGTGGTGGCGCTGTCGTTCAACTTGCGGGATAAGTCCAGGGCCTGTTGATAGTAACCCAGGGCGCGCCGGGCGGATCCAAGCTTCTCATACACCATGCCCAGATTGACCAGCGGGTGAATCCTTTCAGCGGGTCTGGACTGCTTCGTTGCCAGCGTGAGGCTCTCCTCGAAAAAGCGGATTGCCCCCTTGCTGTCGCTCAAGTGATCGCGGATCGTTCCGAGATTGTTGAGGATCACCGCCACATCGTCGTTGAGTCCCAGCTTACGCGAGAGGGTGAGGCTGTTCTCGAGCATTTCCGCGGCGCGCAGAAGGTCCCCTCTGGTGGAGTAGACCGCCGCGATATTGGAGAGGTTGCTGGGGATGTCCGCCGTCAGGCCGCTGGCGCGCCGCAACTGGAGCGCTTCTTCGAACAACTTCAACGCCACGTCCGTGTCGGCGAGTTGGTAATGGACGGCAGCCATGTTGTTCAAGGCATCTGCTTCCCATCTCGGGTTCTTGTAGCGGCGCCCCAGGTCGAGAGCGCGCTGGTGGGCGGCAAGGGCCTTGTCGAATTCCCCGGTGCTCTCGTACAACACCCCCAGGTTATTGAGAGCCGGCCGAATGCTGCGTTCGTCGGCGCTCTTGCCGCCGGTCTCGATGCCGCGCAGCGCGTAGTCGAGCGCGCGCTGGGTGTCGCCGCGGCGGAAGTAACAGCCGCTGAGCCCGGCCAGCACCCGTGCCATTCCGGCCGCGTCGTTCCGCGCCTGATGGAGCGCCAAGGCTCCTTCGTAGGAAGCTTCCGCCAGCGCGTAATCGGCTTGATCGAACGCCACCGAGCCTCTGCGCCCCAGCAGCACGGCCTTCCCACCGGCGTCCTGGATGCGATCCGCGAGTTTCAACGAGAATCCGACCGCCTGGATCGCTTCCTTCAGACGGCCGGTGTTCTGCAGCTTCTCGATTTCCGCTTCCAGCGCTTTCACTAGCGCAGGGGTGAGGGATTGCGGGCTTTGTTCGATCAGCCTGGTTCGGTCGGCCTCCGATTTCGCACGGACCAACTGTTGCGCCAACTGGTCCGGTGTGGGTGTCTGAGCCAGAGAGGCGAATGCGATGAGAACAGGAACCAATGGAAGTGCATACATCGGGGGCATGGCGAGCACAGTGTACATCAGGCCGCTCGGGAGGGAAAGGCCAACGTTTATCCGATTCTCGCCCGCCCCGTGTTTGTACGCCCGGAGGTAGCCCTTGACAGGCTGACGCAAGTGGAGCAAGCTCCAGCTATGATGCGCGAACTTTTTCAACATTTATTCAGTCCGGCGGGAATATCGGACCGGTGTGCGCATCAGACGCATGCAGGAGTGCGGACTTCGCTGAAAGGAGTGAACTGTGCGCGTCATTATCCTATGCCTCTTCCTAATGAACATGATTCTCTCCCGCGAGGCATGCGCCCAGGTTCGCATCCTCTGGGAGGACACGCTCCCGGTGGCGGCGTCGCCAGACGTTGTGCCGCCACTGGTGGTTGCCGACTCCGGGGGGAACTTCTACGTCGCCGGCTCCATCTCCCTGGGACTACCGCCAGGCCAGAGTAGTTTCTTTCTGGTCAAATACAGCCCCGCGGGCGTACGACTGTGGGCGCAGAGTCATCGCGAGGACCGGACCACATTGTGGATCGCTCGTGCCATCGGCGTAGGGTCCGGCGGCGCCGTCTTCGTCGCGGGGAACGTCACCTTGGACAACGGAGCCGTCGTCTGGGCCGTGGTGAAGTGGGACACGAATGGCGCAGTGGCATGGGCTGCGGCGGTCGCCTCCGATAACGCCGCAGTACACTACCTTCACGCCATGGCCGTCGATCCAGCGGGCAATGTCTACCTCGCTGGAGGCGCCAGGCTGGCTGCAAACAACTGGCAGTTTATGGCCGCAAAACTTAGTCCGGCGGGAGTGTTACAGGCGCGAGTGGTGGATGGCGTACCCGGGCGGGTGAACGTTCTGAAAGCCATTGCACTCGACGGAGAAGGCCACGTCTACATGACGGGAGCCACTGGATCCACCGACGAGAGGTTGGACCTCTCCGCGGATGCGATTACCGTGAAATTCGATTCCAGCCTGACTCCTTTATGGACCAGGAGTGTTCCTAACGAAATCGTTCAATTCTCTGAACAGTGGTGGGCACAGGCGTTTGTAGGATCGAAACTGGCTTTTGACCCGGAAGGGAATCTTGTAGTTGGAATGCATGTCAACAACTACAATCCGTCCTTAAGCACAGTTTTTCTGTTCTATCATGCCCTCTTGCTGAAGTATGACCGTGACGGCAGGGTCCTGTGGCGTCGATTCGACAGTGAGCATGGGCCCGCCGACGAGATGGCTATCGACGCCAGCGGCGACATCTTCCTGGCAGGCTCGGACGGCTTCCGTTGGTATACCAGGAAGTTCTCGCCTGATGGGACGTTGCTCTGGTCCAACGCCTTCAGCCGGAATGAAAACGGAAACCGCGCCAAAGCCCTGGCTCTGGATCGGGACGCGAACGCCTACGTTGCAGGTTCGTGCGGCTTGACCGCCTATCCGCAGACTGTGAGGTATTGCGTCGTGAAGTACAACGCCGCCGGCGACATCGCCTATGCTCAAGAGTACTTTGCCCAGTCCAACAACGTGGCCACGGGCGTTGTCGTCGATGGCGCAGGCAGGACGGTAACTACCGGGATCAGCGGTCCCAACTATTACACGGCCGCGATGACTACCGCGCCTCTTTGCACACCCCTGCTGAGCTCCTTCGGGCAGGCGTTCCCGGTCTCGGGCGGAAACGGAACCATCAACGTGGGGAATGACGCCGGTTGCAGTTGGACGGCGACGAGCAGCGCCACGTGGATCGCCATCGCCTCCGGCGCTTCCGGGCACGGCAGCGGCGCCGTTACCTACACTGTGGCCCCGAATGCGGGCGGTGCACGGACTGGAACCATAGCCGTGCAGGGGATCAGTTACACGGTGACGCAGGCTGGGGCCGCCGCCTGCGCCTACACGCTGTCCCAGCCTGGTCCCGTGAGCGCGTCCGGAGGAAGCGGCAGTGTAGCTGTCACCGCGGCGGCCGGCTGCGCGTGGACGGCGAGCAGCGACATGAATTGGCTTACGATCACCGCGGGGAGCGCCGGTAGCGGCAATGGGACGGTAACATATTCCGCCGCGGCGAATCCATCGCCTTCCGAGCGCACTGCAAGACTGACTATCGGCGGCCAGACGGTGAATGTTACACAGTCCGGCGCCTCTCCTCCACCACCGTCCGCCGGCCTCAAGTTCGTGCCGCTGAGCCCTTGCCGTCTGGTGGACACTCGAGCCGCGTACGCCGGTTCCCGGACTGACGCTTTTGGGCCCCCACTCTTGGCCGCCGGGACGACTCGAACGATCCCCGTCACAGCCTCAGCCACGTGCACGGTTCCATCGACGGCAAAGGCATACGTGTTCAACGTTACACTCGACACTGTTGAGAATCAGACAGGGCCGGTGGATTTTCTCACCATCTGGCCGTCTGGGGAATCGCGACCCGACTTCTGGACGGCGCGCACTACCACAGGCGGTTATGTGGCCAACGCAGCGATCGTCAAAGCTGGAGTGAACGGCGGCGTGAGCGTCTATGCGTCGAACAACGTAAACCTGATTCTCGATATCAACGGTTACTTCACGGATGAAGTCAACGCGACCTCTCTGCTCTACTATCCAGTCAGTCCCTGCCGTGCCGTGGACACTCGTGGTCCGGTTTACAGTTCCTTGGCCCCGCCATACGGAAACCAGCGCATGCAGGCTCGCGAGAATCGGACGCTCAGGCTGCCTGGTACCCCAAACGCCACCTGCCAGATTCCAGCCGCCGCGGCCTACTCGGTGCAGTTGACGCTCGCTCCGGGAGATCTGACAAACGGAAATCCAGTGGCGTTCCTAACGGCATACCCGGCAGGTGTGCCGCGGCCCAATATCTCCAACATGAACGCACTCTACGGCTATGCCGTCGCCAACAGCGCTATTATCCCGGCGAGTTCGAATGGCAGCATCGATGTGTATGCCTACGACTCGACGAACCTGATCATCGACGTTACCGGCTACTTTGCACCCGAGGACGGGACAGGAAGAGGCTTGCTGTATTTTCCCCTAACACAATGCCGCGTGATGAACACCCAAGACCCCTCGCTCACGGGCCCGTTTGGCGGACCGGCCGTAAGCAATTCCGCAGACCGCAGTTTGCCGATCCCATCGGGCCGTTGCGCGGGATTGCCGGCGACAGCGCGCGCCTGGGCGTTGAATGCTTCCGTGGTTCCCAGTGGTGTGCCAATGCCATTCCTGAGCATGTGGCCGTCCGGAACCAGTTGGCCAAACATCTCGCAGCTCAACGCTTTTCAGGGCCAGACCGTCGCCAACTCCGGTATCGTGCCCGCATCGTCAAACGGTTCCATCGATCTGCGCGTGGCGGGTTTCACGCACGTGGCGATCGAAGTCGCCGGGTATTTCGCAAGATAGCTTGCTGTGGATTAGCTGCTGGCCGCCGCAGCGGTAATTTCCGAAGGAACAGGATGAGGCGGCAAAAAAGGAGAACCAATGGCCATGAAGAAGACGTTGATCGCGATGCTGGTGGTTGGCGGGGCTGGTCTGTTGCCGGCGCAGTTCGACTGTAACCCCTCCAGTACTTACTACAGCGGGACCTTTCCGTGCCTCGTTCTGAGGTCCGGCCAGAACCGGGTTCAGGAATTGCAGATGCTCATCAATATCGCCGACGGCAAGCGGCGCGAGTGGGCGGCCATCGAAGCGAGCTACCCGCCTGTGATTGTGGCCTCCCAGCCGGGACAGCGCATCGCACCTCGCCGCAAGGCACAACAGTTTTCCGGCGAAGAGGCGAAACGGGTGGAAGCCTCGGCGGAGGCCTCGCTGAGCCAATTCGAGGAGGGGGTGCGGGCGCAGCCGCACGTGCTCCTGGATCTTCCGCACACACACCTCGCTACGGCCTATACATTGCTGACCCTCCGTTGCTACATGGCGCTGCGCGGGTTGGACGACATCTCCCCGGAATCGGTACGGAATACGTACTGGCGTTTCCGGCAGGCCAACCGGTCGCCGGAAGCGGCGAAGGTGGTGGACAACCCGCAGGAGGTGCAGGCTCTTTACGAGACCCTCCTGCTGATGACGCTTGAGTTCGACACGGACTGGCAATCGGCGCGGATGAGAGGGGATCGTGGGGCGATCGAGAATCTGCGGAAACGCGCGCAGGAAGGCCTGGATGCAGTGCTGGGCAAGAACAGCGCGGAATGGATTCGCGGACTCGATTCGGACGACAGGCTGGACAGAGATATGCGCAGTACGCGGTATGCCCTAAAAACCCCTGTATGGGGTTACCGGACAACACTACGCGTCACCTTGCCGCCCGGGACCGGCCGCCAGCCCGCGGTGCCGGGCAGCGAAGGCTTCGATCCGGCAAAGCTGCACCCGCCGCTGGTGGTCACGACAGCGCCGGGCCGCCGTCTCTGGCCACGAGAGTTTGTCAAGGCAACGGCGAGCAAGACCGGGAGTAACCGGGAACTCGAAGCCATGCTCAACCAAGCCCTCGACATCGCCGAGCGGGAGCTGGCATCACGGCCGAGCTCACTTCCCCAAAACCATCTGGCCACCATGATGGCACGCGAGGCGGAGATACTGTTCGCCATCATTTTCGGATATCGTTCCACCAGCGAAGAAGTGCCACGGAAGATCTATGAGATTTGCCGGATTGCCCATGCGGCGCCTGGCTACGCGGAACGGTTAGCGCCACAACTCCGTTACGAGAACAGCATGTACCGCTGGCTGGAGTTTCTCAACTCATACTCCCAAGTCCTCGCCAGCCGGAACCCCCGCGCGTTGGAGGCGCTGCAAAAGCGCGCCCGCCAAGCCATGGAGGACGTTTTCGGAGCGAGTACCGGCGACCTTCTCGTGGCACTTGACCAGGCGGACCGGCAGGCCAGAACCGGCAGACCGAAGTTCAACATCGGTATGCGCCTGTTCGACTTTCGCGACGGCGAGAAGTTCGAGTATGAACTCCATTCAGACAGTCTGCCGAAGGGCGAACTGCTGATTGCCGCCGATCGCCTCCCGGGAGGGCAGCTCCGGGTCACAATCCACGCCAAGCTCGGCACGATCTCCTTGGATCGGGAGGTCCGGTACAGCACTGCATTCGGCCTCCAGGATCTGACCGCTGAACGATGGGCGGACACCGGCTTCGCCCGCCAGGTGGCCGGCCTTCTATTCACGCCCGACGAGACACCGGCCGGGCAAACCGATTGCACTGGAGCTTCGTCCGAATTCGCGGGCCGCGTCCGGCGGTTAAAGAACGCGAGCACGCAGTGTGTCAATAGTGAGCTGCCACTTCCTATTCTGGCCGACAGCTCCGGCCCTGACGGGAGGATTGGGGCGAAGCTCTTGCGCTACAACCCACCGTCCGCCGCTGCGGCCCGCTAGGGCCCTGAACTTTGGCCCCGGCGTGCTCTCCCGGCAAGCGTTTCTGACTTTTTTGCAGCCAGGCAAGAATATGCGCCCGGCATTGGCATCCGTGGAATATGGAGTGGAATATGAAATACCTCTGCAATCTTCTGATCAGCGTGCTCTCGATGGCAGCCTCGCTGGCGGCCCAGTCAAGCCAGGTCCGCATACTGTCCGGCGATGCCGTACGCAGTGTGAACTCCGGCGAGCCGGCAGCGCCCGTAATGACGTCCGATACCAACGGAAACGTCTACGTGGCCGGCTCCCTGAGCGTGGGAATGCCCGACGGCAGCAGCAATATAGTTCTCGTGAAGTACGCGCCCGATGGCACACGGCTCTGGACAGCGCAATTCGAGGGCGATGGCCCGGGTTACAAGGAACCGAGGACGATCGCTACCGATACGGAAGGTAATGTCGTCGTTGTGGCCAAAATCTCCGAAGACGGCGGCAGAAACTATCCGTTTGCGGTTCTGAAGTTCGACAAGGATGGTACGCGGCGATGGGCGGAGAGGATTTCCGTACCCGGGGTATCGAACCACGTTCCCAAGTCGGTGGGGATTGATCCCGCCGGCAATGTATATGTCTGCGGAGAAGCAAGGATCTCCCAGACCGAGAGCCGGTTCATCCTGCTGAAAATGAACTCCGCCGGAGGCTTGGTCTGGGGATACGCCGATGGCTCCCCGAATCAGATCAATTGGTTCGCTGCACTGGCTGTCGATCCTGCGGGTAACGTTTATGTGACGGGAGCCCTTCGTGGAAACGTGAGCGGTGAGTTCGTCATGCAGTACGACCAGATCACCCTGAAAATCGACACCGACGGGGCCCTCATCTGGGCGCGACAGGTCGACTACGCAAGTGATGCGTACGGCTCCATGTTGTGGCACGAGGGACAACTGATCGCCATTGGCCCGGACGGCAGCATCGTGGTTGCGGCACTTGCCACACTAACCAGGATCGGTCACGACGTGGGCGGCGGTCTGGTTCTATCCAAGTACGACGAAGCCGGCAATCTGCTCTGGCAGAAGGCCGACGCGGACGCCGGGCTTTTCAAGGCGCTCGCCATCGACGAGAGAGGGAACATCCACGTGACTGGTGGATTCAAATGGGTCACGGCGACATTTTCGCCGGATGGAACAAAGCTCTGGCAGCAGGCGTTGAACACATTCGGCGATGGCGCGAAAAGCGATGCGAAGACGATCGCGGTTGGTGGAGGCGGCGTG
>JACQZR010000294.1 GCA_016213775.1 Acidobacteriota bacterium | reverse complement strand
GTCCGGTGGTGTGGGAGGGTGACGGGGCACAAACCCCGTCACTCGACCCGATCACGACGGCGAAATGTCCAAACTCCAGGCGCCACCTTCAAAGTGGCGATCGCCCTCGGGGGCGAGACCAAATCCGCGTTCGCAGTCATCCTTGATAACGAGCCTACAGCCCAACGGCAAAATGCTTCCGTTCGCGAAGTGGAGCAACGCTCCACACTCGACTTTTTCTCAGCCCTGCCCAGCCAAACCAAGCGAATCCGCCTTCGGCGCATACCGCGCGTGCACCATAAACGTGTACGCCAACACCCCCGTCAGCAACAACACCCCTACCGCATACATCGGCGCCGCATAACTTCCCGTCGAATTCTTCAACCACCCTGTCACCAGCGGCGCCACGATCCCCGACAGATTCGACGCGCAATTCTGAATCCCCGCAATCCTCCCGATCGCCGCCCCGGGCATCAATGTCTGCGTCAGCGCCCAGTAGTTCGCCGTCGCCAACCCCAAACCGCTCAGCGAAATGATCGCGAACGCCAACGCCACTTCATTCGACGCCGAGAATGCCCCAATCAACTCCGTCGATGCCACCAGCAGCCCCGCAATCGTGAACATCTTCCGCGTCTTCACCGGATCCCCGCCCCGCGAAATAATCGAATCCGCCCACCACCCTGCCAGCGTCGCCACCGTTGCCATTCCCCCAAAGCTAAACCCCGTGAACCATCCCGACTTCGTCAACGACAATCCCCTCGACTCCGCGAAATACGCCGGCAGCCACGTCATGCAGAAGTACACAAAGTAGTTGTAGCAGAACGTACCAATGATGATCCCCCAGATCAGGCGCGTGCTGAATAGCCGGAAAAACGGTATCGCCTTCGTCTGCGACTGCTTCACTAACCGCGCCTCCAACTCCCGGTCGTTGTCCTTCACCAGCGTCAGCCACGGCACCAGCCACAACAAACACCCCAGACCCAGGATCAGAAACATGTTCCGCCAGTCGTAGTTGAAGATCAGGTACGCCGCCAGCGGCGCCCCGATTGCAGGCCCCAACTTCGTCCCCGCCATGTACAGGCCGACCGCCAACCCGCGCCGCTTTTCGTCCACGTTGAACCGGATCCAGCGCAAACTGGCCGGGGTCACGATGGATTCCCCACACCCCAAGATCACGCGCAAGATCACCAGGTGCCAGATTGCGCCAATTCCCGCTGAGGCCGCCGAAATCAGGCTCCACAACGCAAATCCGATCGCATAGGGGATTTTCACCCCATAGCGGTCCACCAGAAACCCTGCGGGAATCTGCAGAAATGCATACGACCAGAAGAACGCTGAATTCATCAGCCCCCGATCCTTATCCGAGAGCGCGAACTCCTTAATGAAGTTCTTGTCAGCCAGCGCTACCGACAGGTTCGAGCGATCCACATAGGCGATCATCATCCCGAGGCTCAGGAGACAAACAATGGTCCAACGTCGGCGGTCAGTCATGAGAAAGGCCACAATATCACAACTCGCCCACAGTTGCCTCCTGCCTGCCAAATGTCCGACCATGGATGCATGCAAAGGATGCTACTGGGTGTGGTTATGACTCTACCTCTGTTCGGCGCCGATTCGGTGCACGGCTTCAGCCTCAAGACCATCGACGGGGCGGACATGCCCCTCTCCGCCTACCAAGGCAAGGTGTTGTTGCTCGTAAACACCGCCAGCCAGTGAGGCTTTACTCCTCAGTACTCCGGTCTGGAGTCACTTTACAACAAGTACAAGGATAAGGGGGTAGTCGTCCTGGGCATTCCCGCCAACAACTTCGGCAGCCAGGAGCCCGGCACCAACGAGGAAATCAAAACCTTCTGTACGAGAAACTACAAAGTGAGTTTCCCGATGGCTTCCAAGGTGTCGGTAAAGGGCCCCGATCAGCACCCCCTGTACAAGTTCCTCTCCGATGCCGCCGGCGCACCCGATTGGAACTTCAACAAATATCTTATAGATAAGGATGGCAAGGTCTTAAAACGGTTCAGGTCCCCGGTCGCCCCCGAATCACCTGAGCTCGTTGGGGCAATTGAAGCAGCTCGCAAATAGTACGCATGGTACGGCCTCTTTTGGGGAACTACACCCACGGGTGTAGCGAAATCTATGGGATCAAAAAGCAGCGTTTTGAGTTAAACTACTTAAGACACAGTGGACCTAAGAATTCGCAAACCCGCCAGAAAGTTCCGCCCCTCAAGGCCTTCCGTATTGGCGCTCGCGCGGGTCTTGTTGGTGGACGGCGATCCCACCACACGTCTCACCCTTCAAACTGTCCTCGAAGCGGGCGGATATCACGTCGATTCAGCAGCTTCCGCCGCCGAAGCAATCGGCAAGATGGATCGCAAAGAGTACGAATTGGTCCTTAGCGACCTTCAAATGGAATCGCCTGAGGCTGGACTACGTGTGCTGGCCCACGCTCGATTGGTTGACTATGCCCCTGCCGCAGCGTTGATCCACTCCTATCTTCATGTTCGCCCAAACCGCCGCGACCGTGCCGTGCTCATCGAGCCGCAAGATCTGCCTGGGTTGTTGGGGCAAGTTGCGGAGCTGATCAGTGATCGCGCTACCCGTCGTCTGGAGCGAGAGCTGCGTCTCGCGAGCTGCACGTAGCTCGCTAATCGATTCTTCGACTCTCGGCCTTACGCCTTCCTTACCGTTTCCTTACCGAAATCCGGTTTCGATTTCCCCTCGTCCCAGCTAACTTGGTATCGGTGGCTCTTCCTCACAACAGGAAACGATTCGGCCACTGCCAGGAAAGGGAAGTTCTCATCCATGCTGAAAGCCGCTGATACCGCAGCGCGCAAAGAAGCAGATTCCGTCGCGCTGACCGGCACCGACCACGTCGAGTTCTACGTCGGCAATGCCAGACAATCCGCGCACTACTACCGTACCGCCTTTGGCATGCGCCTCATCGCCTATCAAGGCCCCGAGACTGGAATCCGCGATCGCGCCTCATATGTCCTCGAACAAGGCAACATTCGCCTCGTTTTAACCACCGCCCTCGCCGACAATCACCCCATCGCTGACCATGTTTTGCGGCATGGTGACGGCGTCCGGACGATTGCCCTCGCCGTGACCGACGCTAAAGAAGCCTACTGGCAGGTGAAAGCCCGGGGTGGGTTCTTCGTCGAAGAACCAACAGAAATCCGTGACGAACACGGCGTCGTCCGCATGTTCTCCGTCGCTACCTACGGCGAGACCGTCCACACATTCGTCGAAAGGGGGCAATATCATGGACCCTTCCTCCCCGGCTACGTAGCCGTCGAATCGGACTCTATCGCCAATCCCGTTGGACTCCGCCAGATCGACCAGATTGTTGGCAACGTCGCCCACGGCGAGCAGACCAAGTGGGCCGCCTTCTACGAAAATGTGATGGGCTTCGGCCGCTCCTCCAAATCAGGGGACTGCGGATCTTCCGTGCTTTCCAAAACCACGACTGACGGACAGCGAAAAGTCCGTTTCCCCATTCAGGCCCCTTCTGACGTTCATCGCCAGTGCCGTGTTGAGGAATTCCTCGAATCCTACGACGGCCCGGGTGTCCAGCGCATCGCCCTCGCCTCCGACGACATCGTCGAAACCGTTCAAAAGCTTCGTGCCCGCGGCGTGGAATTCCTCTCGATGCCACTTGGCGCCAACCCCCAACCGGGAAAACTCTCCCGTCTCGGCATCGTCGCCGACCGTGACGAGGAAGGCTCCCTCCTTCGCATCGCAACAATGCCAATCGGAGACCGCCCAACCGTCTACTACGAAATCATCGAACGCGTGTGAATCGAGGCGGGACTGAAGTCCCGGGCTAGGCTGGACTGAAAGGCCAGCCGCGGCCAGGATTGGCCGCCCCACACGACGGCGGAATGTACAAACTCCAGAGGCGGGACTGAAGTCCCGCGCAGGCTGAAGCCCGCCCCACAATGCAAACCTGCTTGAAAAACTAGAACTGGAAGCGCGCACCCAACTGGAACGCGCGCGGTCCGCCTGATCCAAACACCTGCCCGGCGCGACTGGTGGGTTGGCCGAAGACGAAGCTCTGGTTGGTGGACTGCACCTGATCGAGCGTGCTGGAGAAGCCGCCGAGGTTGGCCACGTTGAAGAGATTGAACACCTCGGCGAAGACCGTGATCTTCATGCGGTGGTTGTCGGGTCCGAATTCGAAGGGACGGCCGACGCGCACATCCTGCGAGGTGAAGTGGTCGCCGAGCCCGTAGCTTGGGGGAAGAATCACGCGCGGCATCACGGTGCCGCGTGCGTCGCGCTTGCCGGCGAATGTGCTGTTCCAGTTGTCCACGCCGCGCGCAATGTCATCCTTGCCGCATCCGCGGTTGATGCAGTTGATCGCCAGACCCGGGAGTGGTTGGCTGGTCGTCCCATCGCCTTGCGGATCGGAGCCCCCGACGAACGCCGTCATCGGTCCTTTGGCGGAGAAGGACGAGATCACGCCGAGCTGAACTTTCAGCGGAAGTTCCACCAGACCCGAAACATTCAGGATGTGATGGGAGCCCTTGGTCGCCCAACTGGAATTCCACTGATCCAGGTTCTGCAACCCGTTGTACCCATGCTGGAACGGCGCCGCGTACGATGCCGTGAACGAGAAGCGCTTGGAGAAGCGCTTGTCCACCTTCACCAGCAGCGCATTGTAGACTTCGCGTCCGCCCGGCGTCCAGAAGTTGATAGGCCCAGTGGAGCAGTTGAAGCTCGGGGTGGCGGCCTGCGCGGACGTACAAACGGGGATTACCGGCGACCGGGTTCCGTTGATGAAACGATTCCATCGGTTGTAATCCACATCGCCGAACAAAGTGTTGATGTATACGCGGCGTACAAAATCGACAGTGACGACGGTGTTGCTGCCCACTTGCCGCTGCACGCCGATGTTGAAATGGAGGCCCTTTTGAACGGGATAGTCCTTAGGATAGAGGTTTGTGCCTGCCTTACTGATCTCCATGTTGCGTACAGAAAGGTCGTTAATATTCTTGGGCGCCAGGGAGGCTGCGATCACCGGCACCTGAGCGTTCTGCATCGCCAGGTATTGCCGGAGCGTGATGTTGCTCACCCCACTGGGAATGTTGAGAGGGGATCCGACCGGGATTGGCGTCTGTCGAAGCACGTCCAGTGCACCAGGTACCGTGTTGGTCAAGCCGCTCGATGGGAAGAGAATTCGACCGTTCCCCACCGGTCCGGTATAGGAGCGTTCCTGCAACCTCCTCCAGAGAAGTTCCGTGTCGTAATATATCCCAAATCCGCCGCGAACGACCGTTTTGCGGGATTTGTCCGCCTGATAGGCAAATCCAACCGCGGGCGAGAAGTTGTGATAGTTATTGTTAGTCGGGCTGAGGTCGTTGCCGTATAGTGGGGCGAGGAACTTCGGTTTGGAAAGGTCGCCGTTGACGAGCGTGCTCTCGTAGCTCCACGCGAGACCTGCGTTGATTGTCAAACGCGGAGTGGCACGCCACGTATCCTGGAAGAACCAGTGCTGCCGCTTGTTCAGCTTTGCCTGATCGACGTTGTACGGAGGCGGCTGGCTGGGATCGCCGATTCCGATGGAAGCTCCGGCGAAAGGCAGATTCAGCACATCCTCGTATGTGCGGACTTGGGTCGGCAGGGTCGGATAAAGGACGGGTATGAGGGAGGCGGCACCAGCCGCGGTGAGACCGCCACGCACTGTTTCCGGGGAAAGGACGACGATGCACGAGGGATCACAGAATCCCCAGAATCCGGTTCCCGGGCTGTACTCCAGATCGAATCCGAAACGGATGCCATGCTTGCCCTTCTGCCAGTTCACCGTATCGATGAACTGAAATTTGCGAAGATCGCGGCCTTGGGTAGCGTTGGACGTGTTGCCGATGGTGACGTTAGTGCCGTTAATGCCGATCTGCGGGCCGTTCAACCCGACGCAGTCTTTGCACACCGAGGAATCAGGGAAGAGGTTGCGGTTCTGCCAGTACTGATAACTGAATCGGAAATCGTTCAGTATATTGTTGGAGATGTTGCTGGAAACGCCGAGAACGCTTTGGTCTGACCAGTTCTTGTTCTGGAGCCAGTTAGATTGCGGGACGGCACCGCCGTTTGGTCCGAAGCCTCTGTTTCCATCATGAGAGTAGCGGGCAAACAAACGGTGTTTCAGGCTGTGTATGTAGTCGAACTTGGCGCTGATCTGCTTGCCGCGATAGGGGCTCCCGTAGTTGCCCGTGAAGGAGGAAACGGAGGGCTGGTTGGCGAGGAACGTGAATACCTGTGTCTGATTGACTTGTTCGAGATTGAAGAAGAAGAACACTTTGTCCTTTTTCATCGGGCCGCCGAGCCAGAAGCCGGGGTTGCGGCGGGCGAAGAATGGATCAGGGTTGAGCGCACTGCGCTGCAGAGCAGGATAGGCCGACATGTTGTGGTCGCGGAAGAAGTAGTAGGCGCTGCCATGGAAATTGTTGCCGCCGCTACGGGTGACGACGTTCACCGAGCCGACGCTCGTAATCCCCGTCGAAAGGTCGAAATTCGCGCTCGAAAGCTGGAACTCCTGCACCACCTCCTGCGAGAAGTTCATACCCGTGTTGCCTTCGATTGAGTTCCGGATGTTGCCGCCGTCAACCGTGATGTTGGTCTTGTTGGAATCCCCGCCCAGCACGGATACCGAGAAGAGGGAGTTGTACTGTGACGTTGTTCCGGTGCCAACCGTCACGCCCGGTTCGAGGTTGGCCAGATTGAGGAAACTTCGCCCGTTCAGAGGCAGTTCCTGAATCTTCTGCCGCGTAATCACACCGTCGATCTTATGGCTGTCGTAGGACACCTGCGCCGCCGCGGATTCCACCATCACCACTTCGCTGGTCGACCCCACTTGCATGTTCACTTCCGCTGTCGCCGTGCTCCCGGTCTGTACCGTGATCGGCAGCAGCATCGCACGGAATCCCTTCGCCTCCGCACGAACCTCATAATCACCGGCCGGAAGTAGCGGTGCGGTGAACGTCCCGTCAGCACCACTCGTCAGCGTTCGCAATGCCCCCGTCTCTTTGTTTCGGACCGTCACCGCGGCCCCAGGTATCACTGCCCCCGACTCGTCCAGTACCCGTCCGTCGATCCCGCCGGTAGGCGCTTGTGCTTCCAGCAAAAGCGAGAAGGCTCCCAATAAAGAGAGCACGAACAACTTGGTAACGTTGCGCATCCTTTTTGTACCCCTTGTGTCCCAGTTAAGCGAAACTCAGGGATCTTGCCACATTTGAAAGACAGTGTCAATGGGTGTGTGGATGCCGCTGATCAGTGCAGCTATACAGTTACTGTCGAAACCCCACCCCAATCAGGATCGCACCCAACGTCCGTTGGTCCCCCGCCACCGAAAACGTTTTGTCCAACTCGATCGCCAGCGTAGCGTCCCCATCCGCCGCCGGCAGCACAGGGGATGTGACGGTGTGTTTCCCCGGGCCAGGCAATTCCTGCCGCGCCACTTCAATACCATCCACCCGAAGTATCACTACGCGCGCGGGAGCAGCGTCGGGCAGATACAACTCCACCACCACCGGCGCGGGTGGGCCGGGCCGTTTCAACAGCACAGCAGCCTTCCTCCCCATCCACCTCGCCTTGCCATCCTCGACCTTGTCCAGCCCGCTCACGATCTGCGAATCAGACTCCGCGGCGTTCATCGGCACGTAGCTCAACACAGGCTTGCGCTCAACAACGGACTGTATAGTTACGACATCAATGGGTGTCGTTTCCAAACCGAAAGCACGGTAGCCGTTGGTAGCGGTACTGTATGCGGATTTCGAATGGAGCCCGATCAGCCGCAGCGGCAGCAGCGACGTAACAGTTGTTTCGCTCACCGGTGCCAGAGCTCCGCCGCCGGTAGTGAATGGCACGGGGAACCCCAGCTTGCTCGTGATCACGATGTCGCCCGGCCGCACCCCCTGCCCGCGCGTGAGCGGGAGCGCCCCGGCCGCTTCGGCGTAGTGTCGCAATCCGAACTCGGAGTTCACCCACACGCGCGCATATCCCCAATCCTGCGAGATCTTCGCAATCAGTTGCCGGTACGAATCCCAATGCTGATAGTTTACGGACGCCAGCCCGAGGCCGATTGTCAGGTTCAATGCGACAGCCGCGCGCACCATCCCTCGCCCCGCCTCCCGTGTCAAGAGCACGGCTACGGGCAAGGCCAGCGGTAGGAGATACCGCGCCGACCCCGCGAAAAACAACACCAGCGCCGCAGCAAAGAACACCAACACCCACTGCGCCAGATAATCCTTTCCGTGCCGCACACACCACACCACCAGCAAAACGCCGGCAGTGAACGGTGCCCAGAACATCGGATGCGGATCAATATACAAGCCGAATGCCGCGGCCCCAACAGCCACACCAATGTTGCGCGTGAACGGAACCGCGGCCAACCCCATCCATCCGAAATGAGCCGTCAACGCCAGAGCGTTCTTCCCCTTATTGGCCAGCGTCTGCAAACCGTACCGTGAAAAATACCTGGTGAGCACCTGCGCCGGCAACTGCTCGCTCGTCAGCCGCTCGAACAACTGCCACCCCACGTGCGCCGCCGGAATCATACACAGCGCCACCCACCCCGCGACCCACCCGCGCCGCTCCCGCCACAAATACAGCCCGAGAATCGGAATCAACACAACAGACTGAAACCCGCTCATCGCCAGCGGCAACATACACGCCACCGCCGCGCCAAGCAAGGGAAGGGAAGTGCGATCCACCGCGGCGATAAACAGCGCGCTCGCCGCCAGCCACCACGCCAGAAGCGGCAGATCGCTCTCGAGTGAATTGCCGTTCACCACAAACGCCGGAAAGCTCAAAAACAATAGCGTCGCCAGCAGTGGCCGCGTGCAAAACCGCCGCGCCAGCGATAGCGCCGCCAACCCCGCAATCAGCGAGAACAAAACATAGGCGACATGGAACCGGACTTCCTCCACATCTCCGACCACTGCCAGCAAACCACCAAGAAACCAGGCGTTGAACGGAGGATGTGGATGCCCCTGCATCGACACTTCTTCCCCTTGGAAGACAAACCGGAAGTGAGTCGGATGCAGCGGATCAATCTGCGCGTGCTGCGCCGCCGCAAGGTAGTTGACGTCGTCGCCTTGAATCGCCTGATGCAAAAACGGCAGCCGCAGCAACAGCACGACCGCCACAACCGCCAGCGCTTGCCGCAAGGGTATCAGTCGCCCGCATAAGCCTGATAATCAGCCGCGTTCATCAGGCTCTCCACCTCACCGGGATGTGACAGCCGGATCTTCACCAGCCACGCTTCCCCGTGCGGGTCTTCATTCAGTTTTTCCGGTACCGTGGCCAGCAGTTCGTTGGTTTCCGTCACCTCTCCGCTTACCGGGGAATAGATGTCGGAAACCGCCTTGACTGACTCCACAGAGCCGATACTCTTTCCTTGCTCGACAACCGTGCCGATCTTCGGCAGATCCACATACACGATATCGCCGAGCTCTTTCTGCGCATGGAACGTAATGCCGATCGTTCCCAGGTCGCCTTCGACGAGGACCCACTCGTGTTCCTTGGTATAGCGGAAGGTTTCCGGATACATGTATTAACTCGCTCGCTTGTAGAAAGGAATGGGACGCACAACAGCCTCGGTCGGCACATTGCGAATGATGATATGCAGCAATTGCCCGGGCTGTGAAAGTGCGGCCGGAACATAACACAATCCAATATTCTTGTTCAGCGTCGGCGACGGCCCGCCGGAGGTCACCCATCCCGCCGGTTGCCCGTCCACGTGAATCTCATAACCGTCACGTCCGATCCCGCGGGTCGTCATTTCAAACCCCGTCAGGATGCGCGTCAACGGCTTATCGTGAATCTCCCCCAGTTTCGCGCGCCCGATAAAATCGCCCTTATCGAACTTCACAACACGCCCCAGCCCGGCTTCAAACGGGTTGATTGACGCGGTGATCTCGTGCCCGTAGAGGGCCATCGCGCATTCCAGCCGCAGCGTGTTGCGCGCCCCCAACCCCGCCGGCTTGATCCCGAACTCCTGCCCGGCTTCCATCATCTTGTCCCACACCGCTGCCGCTTCCGCGCAAGGGATGTAGCACTCAAAACCGATCTCGCCCGTGTAGCCCGTCCGCGCAATCCGCGCTCCAACCCCGGCCACCTCGCCATCAGCGAAATGATAGTACCTGATCTCCGTCAGGTGAGTTGGCGTCAGCTTCTGCAAAGTGTCGATCGCCCGTGGTCCCTGCACCGCAATCAGCGCATACCGCTCGCTCGCAAACTCCACTTCCGCATCAAACCTGTTGTGTTCGCAAATATGCGCGTAATCCTTGTCCTGATTCGACGCGTTCACGCAGAGGAAATAATGATCATCCGCAACCTTGTGTACCAGAATGTCGTCCACAAAGCCGCCGTGTTCATAGAGCAGCGCCGAATAATGGGCCTGGCCGTACTTCAACTTCGAAACAGCGTTCGGAGTCAGGTAGTTGATCAGATCGAATGCCTGCGGCCCGCGGATCTCGATCTCGCCCATGTGGCTCACATCAAAAAGTCCCACCGCGCGCCGCACCGCGTGATGCTCATCAATAATGCCGGTGTACTGCACCGGCATGTCCCAACCGCCGAAATCCACCATCCGCGCACCCAAACGGCGATGAGCGGCGTTCAGCGGCGTTTGCTTCAAAACAGCCGTAGTATCGGACATGGAAACTACAATCTAGCACAGGCGGCCGGACATTCTGCCGTCACTTCGCCTCCAACCCAATCACATAGGCAATCAGCGCCAGTTCCCGCGATTCGACCTGGCCCGCCGCCAGAAACTTATCGCAGCGAAACTCCACCGTCACCGTCTCCCCTTGCAGCGCCGCCGCCGGGACCTCCCGCCGGTACATATGCTCGCCCGTCTTCTCGTACGCCTCCGGCGCAAGTGTGACATTGCCAATGGAAGCCGTCAATCGCACGCCGCCCACCTTGTTCAACACGCTCTCCGCCAGCACAAAGCGGAACACCAGCCAAGCCCCATCACTCGCCGCATTCAACGGCGGCCGCAGCGTCACGGCGAACTGGCCCTTCGTCCACCGCCACGTGTTTCCCTCCAACTCGTGAAACCCCTTTACCAACTGCAGCGCCGTCTTCGGATCGGAAACCTGGACGATCGAATGCAGCGCCCCTTCTTCATCGTCAATAGCCGACACCCTCACCCGCTTCGGAGTCTTGCACCCAGCCGCGCCGATCAACAATCCGATCGCCGTCAATCTCCGCATTTTTCCACTTCCACCAGGCACGAAAAAAACGTCGGCCCGCCGCCAACATCCGTCAATCGCGGCCCAACCAGCGTGTTGATCCCTTGCCCGTTCGGCGATCGCTTTGGCCATCGCACCGATGGCGCGCGCACCACGCCTTCCATCACCCCCCCGTTTACCTGCGCCTTCATAATCACACTCCCGCGCGAATTGTACACCCGCACCGCATCGCCACTCCCGATCTTCCGCGGCATCGCGTCCGTCGAGTGCATCCACAACTCCGCCGTCTCAGCATCCGTCGAATCGCGATGACCAAACGTCGAGTTCATGCTGTTGTCGTTCTTCGAACACATCAGCTCCAGCGGAAACTGCCGCAGCAAATCCCGATCTCCCAGTCGCGATTCCACCGGAGGAACGTAATCCAGATTCACCGGCGCAAGATCGCACTTCCCGTCCGCGGTCCCAAAACCTCCATTGGCAAACGGCTGAAACGGAGTCCCGGGTGGGGACACATGCAATCGCACAAACCGTTCCCGCTCGAGTTGCTCCAGCGTGATCCCTTTCACAAACGGATGCTCACTCGCCAGTAACGCCCGCATCAAGTCATCGTCGGAATCATCGAAACACGGATCCGTAAACCCCATGCGCTTCGCCAGCAACCGGAATATCTCGACATTCGATTTGCACTCCCCCGGAGCCGCGAGCGCCGGCCGTGCCATCTGCATGTAGTAGTGCCCATACGCCAGGTACATGTCTGTGTGTTCCAGAAACGTCGTCACCGGAAGCACAACGTCCGCATAATCCGCGGTGTCGGTCTGAAACTGCTCCAGCACGGCCATAAACAGATCCTCGCGGCGTAGCCCGCGTTTCACTGCACCCTGATCCGGAGCAATCGCCGCCGGATTCGAGTTATACACCACCACCGCATGCACTTTCGGGTCATTCGTCTCATTCAACAGCCGGCCAAACTCGGACATATTCAACATCCGTGCCTCGCGCCCCAACGCCGAGCGTTGCTGCAACTGCGGCATCTCCAACGCTGCGCGATTCACGTGAAATCCCTGCGAAGTGGACAACTGCAATCCGCCTCCCACCTCTTTCCAACTGCCCGTCAACACCGGCAAATACGCTACTGACCGGATCGCCCGTCCTCCGCGCTCACTGCGCTGAACGCCGTAGTTCAAACGGATGGCCGCGGGCCGCGTCGTCGCATACTCACGCGCCAACGAAACAATGTCTTCCGCCGCGATTCCCGTCAACCCAGCCACGCGCTGCGGCGTGTACCCGGCCACATGCCGCCGCAACTCGTCCACGTTGCGAGTGTGCGCCGCCACGTACTCGGCATCTTCCAGCCGCTCGCCGAGAATCACGTGCATCATCCCCAGCGCCAGCGCCAGATCCGTCCCGGGATAAATCGGGAACCACTTGTCTGCCACCGCGCCGGTGCGCGTCTTCACCGGATCGATGACGTAGAGCTTGGCCTCATTGCGCCGGGCGTCTTGTACAAACGGCCACAGGTGCACATTGGTCCCATGAATATTGCCGCCCCACGCAATGATCAGCTTACTGTGACGGAACTGCTCCGGCTCCGTCGAATACCGTACGCCCAACGCTTCATTCATCCCCACCATGCCCGCGCTCGAACAAATCGTCCGGTCCAACCGTGACGCACCAAGCCGGTGAAAGAATCGCCGGTCCATCCCCGCCCCATTCAGAAACCCCATCGTCCCCGCGTACGAATACGGCAGCACCGCCTCGGTCCCATGCTCGCGGGCCACTCGCTGCAAATTCTCCGCAATCACATCGAGCGCTTCATCCCACGAGACCCGCGCAAACCGTCCCTCGCCCTTCGCGCCCACGCGCTTCATCGGATACAGCAGCCGCGCCGGATTGTACTCTCGTTCCAGATAATCCGTCACCTTCCGGCAAAGAAAGCCCTGC
The DNA here is from genome assembly GCA_016213775.1 of Acidobacteriota bacterium. Classification (GTDB taxonomy): domain Bacteria; phylum Acidobacteriota; class Terriglobia; order Bryobacterales; family Bryobacteraceae; genus CADEFT01. Next base: position 4,679 of record JACQZR010000294.1, on the reverse strand, counting down.
GTGATCGGATGTGTCGGGTCGCCTTTGAGTTTGACGCCGTGGCCGTCCTCCACCTGCACCAGCAGGGAGCAACAGTCGGGGCAATCGAGTGCACAGACAGAATGGCGCATTTCAGGCATTGTTTCTTGACTCCAGACTTCAATTATCAAGCCGGAGGCGTCGGCTTCTCAAATCCCGTCAAGCCCTGGTCCGCCTTCGCCGCGTCATAGTTCGGGTTCACCTGCGGCATCACCGCTCCCACCGCCTCTCTCCACTGCTTCAACTTCGCATGCAGTTTCTTCGCAATCGCCGGCTGCCGGTTCACCAGGTTCAGCTTCTCCTTGTAATCCACCTTCACGTTGAACAACTCCAACCGGCCGTCTTCGTAAAACTCAATCAGCTTCCAATCGCCGTCGCGCACCGCCGCACCCGGCGATCCGCCCTGGTTGCTGTAGTGCGGATAGTGCCAGAACAACGCGTCACGCTTCACGCGCTTCCCGCCCCGCAACAACGGCGCAATCGTCACACCATCGACATTCCCAGCCGTCAGCCCCAATAAATCCGCCACCGTCGGCAGCACGTCAATCGAACATACCGGTGTATCGTTCGACGTCCCCGCCTTCGTCACACCCGGCCAGCGCACAATCATCGGAATGCGAATGCCGCCTTCAAACAGATGACCCTTCCCCGCGCGCAAGGGAGAATTGTCAGTCACCGCAGTCTTCCTCGCCCCTTCAAACCGCAACCCCCCGTTATCGGACAGAAACAAAATCGCCGTACGGTCTTTCAACCCTGCCTCTTCCACCTTGTCCACCACCGCGCCCACCGCGTCATCCAGACTCTCCAGCATCGCCGCGTACACCGGTTCACTCTGCGCCCGCACGCTCCCCGCCTTGCGCTGGTATTTATCCGTCTTCTCCCTCCGGGCCTGCAGCGGAGTGTGCACCGCGAAATGCGGCAAATACAAAAAGAACGGCTTGTCCTTGTTGGCTTCAATGAACTGCACTGCCCGCGCCGCCAGATTGTCGGTCAGATAATCCGTCTCCGATCGCGCCTCCACTCCCGGCAGCGGATACGGCGGAAAGTACGAAGGCGGAGAACCCCTCTCCGTCCCCGCGATATTGAAATCAAAACCTTGATCCGCCGGCGAAAATCCCTGCCCGCCCAGATGCCATTTGCCGATGCTCCCAGTCGTATACCCCGCCGCTTTCATCACCTCAGCCAGCGTGGTCTCCTTCAGCGGCAACTGCTGCTCAAACGGCAGGAACAATAACTTCGACCCCGCCCACTGCCGCCGCCCCGGAATCCAATCGGTGAGATGCAGCCTTGCCGGATACTTCCCGGTCATCAGGCTCGCCCGAGTCGGCGAACACACCGGACACGCCGCATAGGCCTGATTGAACTGCACACCCGACGCCGCCAGATCATCCAGATTCGGAGTCTCATGGTAACGGCTGCCGTAGCACGTGAGATCCATCGCCCCCAGATCATCCGCCAGAATCACGATGACATTCATCTTCTGCTTCTGCGCCGCCAATGGCGCAGCCAGCGTCGATAGGAAACCCCTTCGCGATAGCATACTCACGCGATTGTATCAGCCTGTGACACAATCACAATCATGCGCATCAGTAGACGCCACGCCCTCGCCGGAAGTGCGGCCCTCTTTGCCCCCGCCGCCGTTGCCGAACTGCGATTGCCCCGCAAAATCCGTCTCGGCCTCCTCGACCTCGAAGGGCACGCCGGCGAAATCATTCGCCCCCTCTCCCAGCTCCCGGACGTCGAAGTGACCGCCATCGCTCACCCCGATGCCGCCGTTGTCGACAGGCAGAAGAAGAACCCACGCCTCGCGCATGCCAAACACTACCCCGACTGGCGCCGCATGCTCGATCAGGAGCAGTTCGATGTCGTCTCCGTCTGCAACGCCAACGGTCCTCGCGCCGAAGCCATCCTCGCCTGCCTCGATCGCAAAGTCCACATCATCGCCGAAAAACCACTCGCCCTCGATCGCAAAACCCTCGACCGCATCAAAACCAAACTCACTGCCAATGGCACCAAACTCGGCACGCTGCTGCCAATGCGGTTTGATCCGCACTATCTCGCTCTCAAGAAACACGCTCCGGAAATCGGCGAGATCATCAACATCACCACGCAGAAATCCTACAAGGCCGGCGTGCGTCCGCAGTGGATGAAGGACATGAAGACCTACGGCGGAACCATCCCCTGGATCGGCATTCATATGATCGACCTCATGCGCTTCACCTCCGGCCGCGAAATGACCGAAGCCTTCTCCTACCGCGCCCAGATCAAGGCTCCCCCGGGCATCGGCGAAATGGAGAACACCACCGCTACTGTATTCCGGCTCGACAATCGCGGCGTCGGCACCCTCCACATGGACTACTGCCGCCCGGAGTCCGCTCCCACCCACGGTGATGATCGCCTCCGCCTCGCCGGCATCAACGGTGTCCTCGAATACATGGCAGCCACGGGCGTGACACTCTTGCGCGAGGGAAAGAAACCAGAAATCATCACCGACCTTCCTAAAGGCGGTCCCCTCTTCCTCGACTTCCTCGATCACGTCTACAACGGAAAGCCCACCGCCCTTCCGTTCGACGATATCTATATGGCCAATCTGGTCACCATCGCGGCTCAGGAAGCCACCCTCACCGGTCGCCCCGTCAAGGTCTGATCCTCATGCGCAACCTCGTCCTCGCCACCGTCCTGGCGTGCATGCTCACCGGCTGCGGGAAGAACAAGGAAGGCGAACTTGCCGAAGTCGTTAACGTCGCCGACGCTGGCCTCGAACCGCAGCTCCTGAAAGGCTTCCATCCCGTCGAGCAAGGTTGGCGCTGGAGCATGTCCCAGTTCTCCGTCGCCCTCAAGCCGCCCAAGCACGCCGACAAAGGTGCAGTCCTCCTGCTCAAATACAGCCTCCCCGACGCGGTCCTCGAAAAGCAAAAAGAAGTCTCCCTCACCGCCTCCATCAACGGCATCCCCCTGCCCGCGGAAAAGTGCACAAAAGGCGGCCTTCAGGAAATGCGCAGGGAAGTCCCCGGCGACATCTTCAAAGGTAAAACCGCCATCACCGCGGACTTCACCATCGCCCCCTTCCTCGCCCCGTCCGACACCGACAAACGCGAACTCGGCGTCATCGTCCACACCGTCGGCCTGCTGAAAAAGTAACGGCCGGTTAATGGGTGAAGTAAACCCTTCGCGGTATTTGGTCGCCCAGATCGGCGGCGGCAGCTCACGGCAAGGCGAATGGATCTCCTCCCATCGTCGTGCCTCCACCCTGCGACAGCCCCGCCGGCTATGGTACGTTGCAGAGAATGAAACGACGACGCTGGCTGCAATCGGTGGCAGTCCTTCCCGCGCTGCAAGGTCTTGCGCCCACGGCGGAGGCACAACGGGCTACGCCTGCCCCGTCCGGTTCCAATGAGTTTCCGCTATTGCCGGAAACCACGGCCGATGCTGTCGCCGGGAATGCGCGGCGGTTCTTTTCGCCGGAGCAGTTCGCGGCACTGAGCAAACTCGCCGGATTGATGGTTCCGCGATTTGCGGAACGGCCGGGGGCGGAGGAAGCGGGCGCGGCGGAGTTTCTCGATTTCCTGGTGAAGGCGTCTCCGTTGGAGCGGCAGTTATTGTACAAGACCGGCCTGGACCGGCTGAATAGCGAAGCGCGGCGGCGGTATCAGAGAGCATTCGCGGAGGTGAACGCGGCTGAGGCGAAGGCGATTCTCGAACCGCTCCAGAAGCAGTGGACTTATGCGGCCCCGGTGGATGCGTTTGCGCGGTTTCTGCGTCAGGCCAAAGATGATCTGCTGCAGGCCACGGTGAACTCACGCGAGTATGCGATTGCGATGCAGGCGCGGTCGCGGTCGGCGGGCGGCATGAACGCGTATTGGCTGCCGCTGGATTAAGGGGACAGCGATGAAACAGAAATACGATGCCCTCATCATTGGATCAGGCGCGGGCGGCGGCATGGCGGCGTGGGTGCTGGCACGGGGCGGTGCGAAGTGCCTGATGCTGGAGGCCGGTCCGCAGATCGACTACGAAAAACAGCGCGTGATGAAGGCGGTGTACGACCTGCCGTATCGCGGGTTCGGCAAGCCGGGGCGGTTTCCGCATGTGACACAGGCATCGGAATTCGATGCCAACCTGTGGGCGGATGAGAAGCAGAATCCGTACACGTACGATCCGAAGGATCCTTTTTATTGGGTGCGAATTCGCGCGGTGGGAGGGAAGACGCTGCGGTGGGGACGACAGTCGTGGCGGCTGAGCGATTACGAGTTCAAGTGCAAGGATCACGACGGATTCGGCGAGAACTGGCCCATCGACTATAGAACAATTGCTCCGTTCTACGGCCGCGTGGAGCCGATGTTTCAAGTGAGCGGACGCAAGGAAGGGCTGCCGCAGCTTCCTGACGGGATCTACATCAATGACGACGCGCGGGAGTCGCAGGCGGTGCAGCGGTTCTCGGATGCGTGCAAACAGCGCGGCATCACGGCAACCAAGATGCGACGGGCCACAGGCACGCTGGCGGCTTCGTCGAACCTGTTGCTGCCGGCCGCGTTTGAGAGCGGCAATCTGACGTTGACCGCCAATGCGGTGGTGCGCGAGATCACCGTGGATCCGAAGACGGGGCTCGCGAATGGAGCGATCTTTGTGGACCGCCGTTCGAAGCGCGAGTTTCAGGCCGAGGC
>JACQZR010000304.1 GCA_016213775.1 Acidobacteriota bacterium | reverse complement strand
TTGGAATTCCGTAACTGATCGAGCATGTGTTGCTCCTCCTCAAACAAGAAGAGCTTCGGATGCCGCGAATGACTCGCCATGCAACGAGTCTACCAAAAAACAAATCACACTGGATATGTTTTAGTGAAACGCTATACTAGACCTCGCCCGGCGCAACGCGCCCCGAGCCCACAACAGGCTCAGCCCCGACAGCAAGTAGACCAAACTCCCAGCCTCGGGTGTCGACACATCATCGGCACATACCATATTGCCGCCATCCGTACCGCCCCCGCCGCCGGCGGCCCTCGCGCCACCACCCAAGCAGGCATTCTCCCAACCCCATTTGATCCCGCCGAGAACCGTCACCGCCCCCGGGGTCGGCCGGTATTTCCCATCCGGCTGCTCGATCACCGGAGGACCGGTCACCAGGTACAACTCCGCCGTCCAGGTGTGCGCCGCATCCCACTCCCGTTTCGGGAAGTCATAGAACCACGTGGAGGTAGCCACTCCTCCGTGATCGTAGTAAGGGCTGCCGGCGTAGCGGTAGTCAACCGCATTCTCCGGCGTTCCATGTGCGGCGCCCACTGCGTGGTTATCTGTGATGACCTGGATCCAGTGCACATCCAGCAGCGGGTCTTGGAAGCCCGGAGCATACTCGACAAGAAACTCCGCACCGGCGAGGTCGCTGCCAGACCGTGCCGCATAGATTCGCACAATGAGACTGTTGTCGGAGAGCTCATTGGCCGCGCTTTGATAGCTCCATCCATCCGATGTCTTGAAGGTCGCCCCCATCAGATTCGCGAAATTCACGGAAGCTCCGCGCAGATACTCCGGCGGATCTGGTGTCAGCCAGACATCCCAATTGTTGGGACCTATGGTGTATGGATCGTTGTGCTGGTGAAATCCGTAGTTGTATGAGTACTCCTGGGATCTGAGCGGCGTGAACGTCGCCGTCCCTTGCGTGTTGTAGTCCAGCTTGAGTGGTGTTGCCTGTACCCCGAGCGCAACAACCAAAGCCAAAATCGCCGAAACATTCAGAGGCCGCATGGTTATGTAATTCCCTTCGTAGGGATCCGCGTGTCCGGTGAATAGATGGGATCACCTCGGGAACAACATGTTCTCCACAAACGCCTCCTGAAACTCCGCATCCGCCGCCAGCTCTACATGCTCCATCCGCCCCAATAGCCCATCCAAAATCGCTTCCCGCCGCGACGGGCTCAGCAACAGCGCCCGCGTCCCGCGCACCGCGCTGTTCCCCGCCGCCACCACAGGCACGTCCCACGCCGGCAACAGCCCAATACGCCGGGCGCTGGCCACCCGGACATAATTCCCAAACGCCCCGGCGAGATGAATCGAGCTGATCCCGTCCGGCTCAAGGCCCATCCGCCGGCGCAACAAATCCAACCCAGCGGCAATCGCTCCCTTCGCCAACTGCAGCTCTCGCACATCCGCCTGCGATAACTCCACGTCCCCGGCCAACCTTCGCGGCTTCGCCGCATCCGCAAACCGCCCCGAGGGCGCCACTATCCCCATGTCCAGCCACATCGCAACCGCGTCCACCAGCCCACTCCCGCAAATTCCCACAGCCGCGCCGCCGCCGATCACGTGGCAGCCGTCGCGCTCCACGCGATCAATCGCACCATCGCCCGCACGCATCCCCATGCGAATCCGGCCGCCCTCAAACGCAGGCCCCGCCGCAGTGGACGCGCACACCACCCGTTCCCGGTTCCCCACCGCAATCTCGCCATTCGTGCCCAGGTCCATCAACGCCATCACCGCCGACGCCTCATGCATCCCGCACGCGACCAGCCCGGCGATGAGATCACTCCCCACGAACCCACCCGCGCAGCCGAGAAGCGTCACTCGCCCCACGCCGTTCCATCCCAGCTCGACGCCGTCAAACAAGCGCGCGCCTAACGCCGGCGATGCGAACGGCACATGCGACAACGGCTCCACACTCTCCCCACAGAACAGGTGGTGCATCACCGTGTTGCCGCACACCAGCACCTCGCGCAACAGGCGTCCGCCGGCCGCCTGCGCCACCATCGCCCCCAGCGCCCCGCGAATCAGGGCGGTCAACACGCCCGGATGCCGTAGATCGAACTCGATCCGGCTCATCACATCGCTGCCATGCCGGCCCTGCGGATTCAGCCCCGTCAACACGCTCACCACGTCGCCAGTCTCCAGATCGACTACCTCCACCACCAGCGTCGTGGTTCCGAGATCAATCACGGCGCCGAAGCCCTCGGCAGGCTCCACGCTCACTTTCGATTCATCCGTCAGAATCTTCGCCGACCATTGCTCGATGTCCAGCGTCACCGTACCAACGGCCTGCCCCTGACACGCCAGCCGCCACCCTGCGGCAAGCTCGTCTTCGCTCAAGGCATCGCGCATCCCCTCGGTCACGGGGATCTCGCCATCAATCAACCGCACACGACAACCACCGCACGCTGACGCCCCGCCGCATGGGAACTCCACCCCTAACTCGAAGAGCTGATCCTGAAGCGCGCGCCCGCCGGCCAGCCGGACAAACTCAGCCATGCCTGCTCCGCGCAAACGCCGCCATGGCCTCGACATTCTCCAACGGAGTCCCCCGCGTCACCTCGCACCCCGCACCGACAATCCACCGCGGACCCGCCTCGTCCCAACACCGCTCCAGCACCGCGGTCACGGACTCCGGCGTGCCATCGCGTAGCGCCCGCACCGGGTCCATATTCCCCAGCAACACCTGCCGCGGTCCCATCGCCGCGCGCCCTTCCTTCAATGGCGAAAGGAAATCCAGATCCACGATATCCGCGCCCGTCGCACCCATCCCGGTGAGGATCTTGCGCGTGTTCCCGCAGATATGCAGGCGCGTCATCACGCCCATTTCGCGAATTGCGGCCACCAGCTTAGTCTCCAATGGCTGTACCAAAGCAGCATAAAACTTCGGTCCAATCAACGATGCCGCCGCATCCCCAATGCCGATCAGTGTCGCCCCCGCCGCTACCTGCACCCGCGCGAACTCGACCTCCATCGCCACCACAAACTCGAACAGCTCGCGCACGAAACCCTCGTCATCGTACAGATCGAGCATCAGCGTGTTGAGCCCGCGCAGATCCGCCGCCATGGCGCATGGCCCCTCCACCCAACCTTCCACCATCCGCTCCGCACCCGTATGTCTTGCCAACAATCGCACGCCTTCGATGCGGTCCCGCACACGGCCCGCGGAGAAATCCGGAAAGCGCAGCGACTGGAATGCGGCCTTTTCCGTGAGCAGCGCCCGGCTCTCCACAATCGCTGGAGGCTGATCGTCGAACCACTCCACCACCGCGCCCAAATCGGCTGCCTCCCGCGCCGGATCCGAAATCACCGACACATAGTCGAACCCGAACCGCTCCGCCACCGCCAGTTGGGCTTCCACCAGTACGTCATGCCGTGTCACATAATCGCGATACCGTACCCCCGCGCAATCGGCCGCGAACATCATCGTAATCGGCATGAGCGGCAACCGGTCGACAGCCGCCCCGTTCACCATCGCCTGCACACGTTCCTTGCCTGTCATGGCGCATCCCTCTCTGCCCGAATCACCAACTCGTCGTAACTAGCCGCGATGCGATGCCCGGGCGGCACCAATAAGAACTCCTCCTCCGGCCACTCCCCGTGAATCAGCTTGCGAAACAAATCCAGACTTCCGGAGATCTTGCGAAACGCCCACCCCTTCTCCGCCGCCTCATCGCGCGCGGCTTCCTCAAAGCGCCCATCCGGCTCCAATCCCGATTCGATGTAGACCAACTGCTGGTAATTCGCCCGGTAGCGCGTGAATTCCTCGTACAGATACCGCCCGTTGTCCGCGCCGTAGGCCTCGATCAGCTCATCCAGATTCGTGCCGGACAGATCGGCCCCCATAGAAAGCTGATGACCGGACTTGCCGCGTTCCAGCCACCCAGTGGATCGGAAATACGTCCCGGGGTTGGCTTCAAAGAATTCCGCATGTTTCGACCGGCTCCCCATCAACAGGGCTATGCAATCGTGCGCCCGCGGAGCCACAATCGGAACCTCCCTGGCCACCAGCCCATCCAACCCGTTGCCGCACAGTGCATACCCCATCAACACGGCGTCATGCTGGCCTGCCTTTACGGCATCGATCTTCTGCTGCAACTCCTTCCGCATGGCCTTTCCGCCCAAGTCATGCAGCCCCTTGCTCAGAAAGACCACGTCCACCTGGTGCGGCGACCGGGCCACCGCGTCGCACATCTCGCGAAACAGCACCTCGCAACTGATCAACTGGTAGCGCATGCTCTCCACTCGCCCGCCCCACTTGCCAGCGCGCGTATGAACTCGGGACTCGTCCCGCAGCATCCGCCCAAGAAGCTCGCCCCCGCCTTCAATAGTGCCGGCGCATGGGACGCAAACCAGTCCGGGACGGTCCGGTAAACAACGCCCTCCGGGGTCACCTCCGGCATGCCAGCGTTCGGTTTGATCCAAATGGGCAGCGAACACGCCGCCCGCAGCCTCCGGCACAACGGCAGAAAGTGCTCAATCCCCTGGCCACAATTCGCGCCCACCGCGTCCGCGCCCGCTTCCTGCATCGCCGAGGCCACCTGCTCCGGAGTCGCCCCCATCATGGTCCTGTCTCTGTTGCGCCCTGTATCAAACGTGAACGAGACAATCACCGGCAAACCCGTCGCCCGCGCTGACTCCACCCCAATCCGTGCTTCTTCGATATCGCTCATGGTCTCGAGCAACAGCGCATCCGGACCCGCCGCCACGAGCCCTGCGATCTGTTCCACAAACGCCGCCGCCACCTGCTCGGCACTCACCTCGCCGCTGAACAGCATTTTCCCAACGGGCCCAATCGACGCCACCACGCGGCACCGCCCCGCTGCCGCGCGCCGCGAAATCGCCACTCCCTGGCGATTTAACCGCGCAATGTCAGCGCCCTCTAACGCAATCGCGTTCGAGCGAAACGTGTTCGTCAGGATGATCTGGCTGCCTGCCTCCACGTACCCGCGCGCGACTTGCTCCACCCTCTCCGGAAACTCGATATTCCAAAAGTCCGGTGACTGCCCCAACTCCAACCCGAGTGCCTGCAACTGCGTCCCCCACGCGCCATCCGTCAGCAGTGGACCATCCTTCAGCCACTCTGCCAGCCCACTCATGCGGCGCTACCCGCGAACCGCCGTGCCAGCGCGACCGCCGAAGGGGCATTTTCGCTGTAGCCATCCGCCCCAATCTGATCGGCAAATTGTTGTGTCACAGGCGCACCACCCACCATCACCTTCACGCGGTCGCGCAGGCCGGCTTGCTTCAACGCCTCGATCGTGTTTCGCATGGAGGGCATCGTCACGGTCAACAGCGCCGACAAAGCCACGATGTTCGCACCTGAATTCGTTACCGCGTCAATAAACTTCTGCGGCGAAACGTCCGCCCCCAGATCGATCACCTCAAACCCGCCGCCTTCGAGAAGAGACGCCACAAGGTTCTTCCCGATATCGTGCAAATCCCCCTTGACTGTCCCAATCACAACCTTCCCCGCGGCCCGCGCACCCGTAGCGGCAAGCAGAGGCCGCAACGGCTCCAAGGCCGCCTTCATCGCACGTGCCGCAAGTAACAACTCCGGCACAAAATACTCCTCGCACTCGAACCGCCGCCCCGCCTCATCCATGGCCGGAACCATCGATTGATTAATCAACGCAAGCGGCTCAACACCTTGGGCAATCGCCTCCCGGGTAAGTGAGTCCGCTCTCCTGGCGTCCCCATTCAAAATCGCTTCCCGCAGCTCTTCGAGATCGGCCATATGTTCGTAGCTCCCTGTTTTTGCTTCTGGCTCTTTGCTTGCTAGCAATCCTCATGCCATGACCAGTCGCGAGCGCGTCCTCGCCGCCCTCAACCACACACAACCCGATCGCATCCCCGTCGATTTCGGCGCCACCTCCGTCACCGGAATGCACGTCAGCGTTGTCGCCGCCCTCCGCCACCGGCTGGGGCTCGAACACCGCCCTGTCAAAATCTGGGAACCCGGCCAGATGCTCGGCTGGCTCGACGACGATCTCAAGGATGCGCTCGGCATCGACGTCGAAGCCATTTTCCCCCGAAAAGCCAACTATGGCCTCATCCTCGACAACTGGAAGCCCTTCCGCATGTACGACGGTCTGGAGGTCCTCGTCCCCGGCAACTTCAACGTCACCATCGACTCCAATGGCGATACCCTGCTCCATCCCCACGGCGACCTCACCGCGCCCCCCAGCGGACGCATGCCCAACGGCGGCTACTTCTTCGACGCTATTATCCGCCAAGCTCCTATCAACGAAGACACCCTCGACCCCACCGATAACGTCGAGGAATACGGCCTACTTTCTCAAGGGGACCTGAGTTATCTGGCGCAATCCGCGCAACGGGCACGCGCCACCGGGCGCGCCGTGGTTGGCAAATTCGGTTCCGGCTTCGGCGACATCGCCACCATCCCCGGCGTCGGACTCAAACACCCCAAAGGCATCCGCGACGTGGCCGAATGGTACATGTCCATCCGTTCGCGGCCCGACTACGTCCACGGAGTCTTCCAACACCAACTCGATTTCCTGCTCGAGAATCTCCGCCGCGCCGCCGCCCATCTGCGCGGCGAAATCGACGTACTCTACGTCTGCGGAACCGACTTCGGAACCCAGAAATCCACTTTCTGCTCGGGCGAAACCTTCCGCCAGCTCTGGCTCCCCTACTACCGTCAGGCCAACGATTGGGTGCACGCCAACACCCAATGGAAAACCTTCAAACACTCCTGCGGGGCGGTTGAGAAATTCATTCCCCTCTTTCTCGAAGCGGGGTTCGACATTCTCAACCCCGTCCAGATCTCCGCCGCCGGGATGGACCCCGCCCACCTGAAATCCACCTACGGCGACCGTCTTGTCTTCTGGGGAGGAGGAGTCGACACGCAGAAGGTGCTAGCCTTCGGAACCCCCGAAGACGTGCGCACCCAAGTCCAACGCCACTGCCAGATCTTCTCCAAAGAAGGAGGCTTCATCTTCTGCACCGTCCACAACATCCAAGCCCAAACCCCAATCGAAAACGTGATGGCGATGTTCGAAGCCCTTAGCTGATCGCTACCAGTCTACTTCTCGCTGTAATGCGGCGTCATCAAACACCGCCGCCCCAGCACAAAGCTCCGCAACTGCTGGAAATCCGCGTCCACCAGCGCGTACGTGGCAACCGACATGCACCCTTCCTGCGGAAACTCCTTCGCCGAACACCCCGCCAACACGAACCGCAGCAGGCTCCCCTTCTGGTCGTACTCCATGATTTCCTTGAATACTCCGCCGCTGCGGTCCGCCGGATTGCCCCAAACACACCAGCACCACGGCATGCCATGCGGCTCCCCGGTATGCAGCACATGAGGTATCCCCAGATCATGCACAATCTCCATCCGGTCCGAATCCATCTCCAGGCGCGGAAACGCGCTCCATACTAACCGGCCCCCATAATCAAAGCACTTCAATTGCAGGCTCCCCAAACAGGAGTTGAAGACGAAGTGAAGGTCGCCCTGATTCATCCACTTCTTCAGCGACCCTCCGTTTTCCAGGAACTGTTTGTAGTTGTATTTCGTTTTCGGCGCGTATGCCATGACTGTATGACTCCTGTACCCAATTTGCCTCAGCATCGCCGCGATCGAAGTACCCGCGGGGTAGTGTAACCGTTACTTCCGCCTGTAACACATTGAGAACACTCTCCCGCTCCCTCAGTGCTACACTGAGGATGGTTTCACCCAGAGCCTGTATGGAAACCCGCTCGGAAACCCCGCAGTTCACCCGGGGGGATGCGGGAGATCCTATCTCCGCCCCCGATGTCCGCGCGGCCCTCGATCGAATCCTCGCCTCGACGCACTTCCAGAACGCGGGCCGCCTCCGCCAGTTCCTCACCGCCACGGTGGATTACGTGCTGCAGGGCCGAGCGGCCGAACTCAAGGAATACTCTGTTGCCACAGCCGTCTTCGGACGCCCGGAATCCTTCGACCCCCGCCTCGACTCCGTTGTCCGCGTCGAAGCGCGCCGTCTGCGAGCCAAACTCGCTGCCTATTACGCCAGCGATGGCGCATCGGAGTCCATCGAAATCGAACTCCCCAAAGGGAGCTACGCCCCCGAATTCCGCCGCCGCCTCCCCACCGTGCGTGCCGCCCCCCGGTCCGCGAAACACACACGGTTCATCACCGCCTTCGTCCTTTTTTTCGCCATCACTATCTATGCCGGCTGGAGAATCGTCACCCGGCCTAAGCCGGTGCAGTCCATCGCCATCCTGCCGTTCCTCGCCCTTTCCAACGATCCCGAAACCGCCTACTTCGCCGACGGCCTCGTCGATGAAGCCACCTCCACCATCGCCCACGTGCCCGGGCTTCGGGTCGCCTCCCGCACCGCCGCCTTTCGCTTCTCCGCCAGAGGCCACGACCTCCGACAGGTCGGCCGCGAACTCAACGTAGACGCCATCGTCGAAGGCAGCGTCCGTCCCGATGGCTCACGGCTTCGCGTCACCGCCCAGTTGATCGACGTCCGCTCCGGCTATCACCTCTGGTCCGCCACATACGACCGCAACGCCGGCCAGACCCTCGGGCTCGCCAACGAGATCTCCGCCGGCCTCACGCGCGCCATTCGAGGCGCGACCGCCGCCGTCCCCAAACGCAAGGAGCCGGCCAACCTCCAGGCCCGCGACCTCTTCTGGAAAGGCCTCTATCTCTACAAGAAGAGCACCCCCGAAGACTACCAACGCAGCGTCGAGGCTTTCGAAGACGCCGTCCGCCTCGAACCCGATTACGCCGCCGCTCATGCCGCCTTGTCTGCCGCCTATGCCCTGCTCGGCTTTCACCGCTGGTCTCCGCCATCGGAAGCGATCCCCCGCGCCCGTGCCGCTGCTAAACGCGCCATCTCCCTCGACGATTCCATGACCCTCGCCCATGGCGCACAAGCCATCGTCAATTACGCCCACGATCACAATTGGCCCGCCGCCGAAGCTTCCTTCCGCCGCGCCATCACAGCCGACCCGCAATCCGCCGACGTCCGCTACTGGTTCTCCCTCGCTCTCACCACCCGCCAGCGCACCGATGAGGCTATCACCGAAGCACGCAAGGCCGTCGAGCTCGACCCCGTCACCTACGTCGCCAACCACCTGCTTGGTGTCATCTACTACTCCACTGGCCGCTATCAGGAGGCCTGCGACAGCGCTCGCGCCGCACTCGATGCGAATCCCAACCACTACGGTTCCCGCGCCCTCCTCGGCACCTGCCTGCTGGCATTGGGACAGGCTCAAGCCGCGGTACCCGAGCTCGAGAAAGCGCTCGCCCTCACTGAACCGCGAGCGTTTATCCTCGGCCGCCTGGGCCACGCCTATGCCGTTGTTGGCCAGCGCGCCAAGGCCCTCGAATGCCTCTCCCAGCTCGAGACTCGCAAAGACGCGCTGGTGGGCTTCCAGAACGTCTATGTCGCGCACGTTTACGCAGGCTTAGGCGACCGCGAAAAAGCCCTACAGGCCCTCGAAGACAGCGTGCCCCGCGGCGACAGCGACCTCCTCTTCACCCTGAACGACTTCCTTTGGGACCCCTACCGGACCCACCCCCGCTTCCAGGCCCTGAAATCCCGCCTTGGCCTCCCGTAACCCTCGTACCCAGAAGCCGGAGATTAGTCTGACAATTGAGCTGGGGATTATCGAGGTCCGTTACAACTGGTTCCAACTGCAAAACGAGAATCCGCTCCTCGGCCGCACCTTCGCCCCCGAAGAAGACCAACCCGGCCGCAGCCACGTTGTCGTACTCGATCACGGCTTCTGGCTTCGCCACTTCGCAGCCGACCCAAACATTCTCGGCCGCACGATGATCCTCGACAAGGCTCCGTGGCAGATCATCGGCGTCATGCAGCCCGGCTTCCAGGTCTACGGCGTCACTTCGCCCGACATCTACACTCCGTATGTCATGCAAGAACACCCCGGCACCGGTGTCTACGTCGCGGGCCGCCTCAAGCCCGGCATCAGATTGTTACTCTCTGTAGTGTTACGTATCGTACTGCTACAAGTAGTAACAGTAGATACGACGAATGGCAAGAGAATATTACATGGCCAGCATCTAGTTTACGCGCGTCCGTAGCTGCATTGCGTACACGATGGTGGCCACGGCGCCGATCCCGGCCGCTGTCAGGAAATTCGCTCGCGGTCCGATCTCCCACAAACAGGCGCCCAGGAACGAACCCGAAGTCACGATGACGTCGCGGATGAGGTAGTAGGCGCCAACGGTAGCCGCGCGTGCGCCTGGTGGGGCGTACCCGACAATGAGGCTCTTGCGCGCGGGCTCGCCAAACTCCTTCAGTCCGCGAAGGACAAAGGCAACCGCGAGCATCGCGAAGCCGTGAGCGTTGGCCAGCATCAGTGGATAGAGGGTGAACATCACGAAAGTAACCAGCACGAACGGTTCCTTGCCGTAGCGATCTGCGAGCGCCGCTGCAGGAAGGTAGCAGGCGATGGCCGCGATCATCTCAATAGCGGTGAGCAGTCCCGCATCCGTGGCCTGCAAGCCCTGCGACATGGCATAGATGATGACCCACGCAAATGGAAGCCGCTCACAGAAGCGGATGAGCACGTCGGAAAACAGCAGCCTGCGCAACTGCGGCGTGAAACTGCGAATGGTGTGCGGCAGTCCTTCAAAAGGCGACGGGTGCGGCGAATTGTGGAGCATCCTCGTCATCAGTGCGGCCGCGGCGACTGCCAGGGCAACGGAGATCGCCGCGCCGGCAGGCACACCACGTGCCATTCCCACTGCGTCAATGAGCACGCCTCCGGCCACCGGCCCCACGATCACCGGAATCCGCCGGATGAGCGACTGCATGCCGATCCCCATCACATGCTGATTGGCAGGCAGCGATTCAGCCACGAGTGAGAACGTCGCCGGTAGGGAAAAGTTGGTCCAGGCCAGGAACAGGAACATCGCTGCGATGACGGCTCCGGGTGTGCCGGTGAGCGCCACGATGAGGTATCCGGCAATCGAAAGTGCGGTGAAGGCGAGAAAGGCCGAGCGGTGTCCAAAGCGGTCGGCAGCCCATCCACCGGGATAGGCGTAGACCGCGCCAAGCAGCGTCTTCAGCGCATCGTAGGTGGCGATAAGCAGCGGCGCCGCGCCCAACACCTCGAGGTATTTGGGGATGAACCGCATCCACATTTCTTCGCCCGAGTGAATGAGCAGGATTGCAGTGAGCAGCAATCCTGTCTGCCGGTTGAGTGCGAGCGAGGATGCCAGACGCCGCAGCACGGTGGTCTGTTAGTCGAACATGCCCTCGAACAGGGTGGAAGTCAGGTACCGCTCACCCGAGTCGGGGAGAATGACCACGATGGTTTTTCCCTTCATATCGGGATTCTTGGCCAGCCGCAAAGCCGCCGCTACCGCCGCACCGCAGGAAATGCCGCAGAGGATGCCCTCATCGCGGGCCAATTGGCGCGCGATTTCGATGGACTCTTCGTTGGTCACCTGCTCGACGCGGTCCACCATTTTGAGATCCAGCGTGTCTGGAATGAACCCCGCGCCGATTCCCTGGATCTTGTGCGGACCGGGCTTGGGCGCTTCGCCATTCAAGGTCTGCGTGATGACGGGGCTGGCGGCCGGTTCCACACCAACCGAGAGGATCTGCTTCCCCTTCTCGTTCTTGATGTAGCGGGAAACGCCGGTGATGGTGCCGCCGGTTCCGATGCCCGACACCAGCACATCGATGCCGCCGTTGGTGTCTTCCCAGATCTCCGGCCCGGTGGTGCGGAAATGGATTTCCGGATTGGCCGGGTTCTTAAACTGTTGAAGCAAAACGTAGCGGTCCGGGTCGGACTGGCTGACGGCTTCGGCGCGATTGATTGCACCGCGCATGCCTTCCGGACCCGGCGTCAACACCAGGTTGGCGCCGAACGCCTTGAGCACCTTCCGCCGCTCGATGGACATGGTCTCCGGCATAGTGAGGGTAATGGCGTAGCCGCGGGCGGCGGCCACGAAAGCCAACGCGATTCCTGTATTCCCGCTGGTAGGCTCAATGATTTCCTTGCCGGGCTTGAGCAGTCCTTTTTGCTCGGCATCCCACACCATCGATGCCCCGATGCGGCACTTTACTGAATAGGCGGGATTGCGCCCCTCTATCTTGGCCAGCACAGTGGCCTGGGCGCCGCCGGCAATACGGTTCAATCTCACTAGCGGCGTGCGCCCGATGCTCAAGGAATTGTCACTGAAAACCATAGGTGCTCCTCTCCTCAAATGTCCCAATTGGGAATGTAGCGCGCCTGCCGCTCCTCCCATGCCCGGCTCAAATCCGCAAAGCTCGTTTCATCCACTATGGAGGATACCGCATCATCCACCCTACGCCACAGTTGAGCGAACGGAGATTCCGGCTTCCGGCGATTGTCTCGGCCCTTGGCCCCGTCGACATAGTGCATCACCTCGCCCACCATAATTGTGTGTGCTGGACGAGCGAGCAAATACCCGCCCTCCGCACCGCGGCGGGACTCGACAAATCCCCCTTGTTTCAACGAAGCGAGAATCAGTTCGAGGAACTTCTGTGGAATGTGCTGCCGCTTCGCGATGTCCGCAATGCGCACGGGTTCTCCAGGCGGCCGCATAGCGAGATCGAAAATGGCAGACAGAGCGTACTCCGCTTTGACGGATATGTTCATGAGCAGGGAATTCAGACTACCCTAGTAGAGATAACCGAATTGATGGCGGCACGTCAACCGCCTCGGGGCGGGTTGGGCTTCGCGCTCGAAGCTACCGGCCGGCTGCGGCCGCTCCTGCCTGGATCGCGTGAATCGTCATAGAAGGCTCGGGGGCAGGGAAACCGGCTTCGCCGAAAGCTTCGCGGATCAGTTTGTTGGTGTCAAAATAGACCTGCCAGTAGTGGTCGGTATGGCAGTACGGGCGGACCGCGAGCACCGGCCCGACCAGCGTGAACTGGAGGATCTCGACGTCCGGTCTCGGTTCACTCACGACGTTCGGGATGGTTTGCAGCTTCGTTTTCAGCAGTTGAATGGCCGCGTTGTGATCCACCGAGCCGGCTAGCTGGGCTACAAGGTCGACACGGCGGTAAGGATTCGCCGAGTAGTTCTGGATGGTGTCGGAGAAAATCTTGTTGTTTCCAACAATCGTCAACACGTTGTCGGGAGTGACGATGGTGCTGGCGAAGAGACCGATCTCCTTTACCGTGCCGGTCTGGCCGCCGGCAGAGACATAATCGCCGGTCTTGAATGGCCGCAGGATAACCAGGAAAACGCCGGCGGCGAAGTTCGCCAGCAGCCCCGCCCAAGCTGCGCCGATGGCGATGCCGGCCGCTGCCAGTAGTGCTGCAAATGAGGTGGTCTCGATGCCGAAGTAGCCGAGGATCGCCACCACCAGGGCAAGGTGCAGTAGTGCGCTTACAGTATTCGCGATGTAGCTAAGAAGTGTGGGTTCCACCTTTTGGCGTTGCAGTGCGCCCGATACCATCCGGACCACAAAACTGACCAACCACCGGCCAATCATGTACAACACTAGTGCGCCAAGAATCTTCAACCCTACATTGGTGAGGGTTGCAAGAGCAGAATCGGTTATAGCTTTGAAATCCAAGGGTGCGCCTCCAGGCAAATGCGTTCTTCGAGCTTTGTGTAGGTTATCCTACATCGCCGGATGATAACCCGGAACCGATCGCCGTTTCCACTATTTTTCGATTTCAATTTAACTACATGCGTGGTAGTGCGTGCCGGCGTTACTTCGCCATCTCCTGGAAATAGTAATACATGCGCATGGCAGCGGGTCCCAGCGTGACCACCAGGATGGCCGGAAAGATGAGAAAGAACACGGGAAAGACCATTTTGACCGTGATCTTCCGCGCTGTCTCCTGCGCGCGCTGGCGAAAACGGATTCGCATGTACTTGGAATGCTGGCGTAGCGTCGGGGCGAGGCTGGAGCCGAACCGGTCGCTATCGAGCAACAGGGTGCAGAATTTGCGGATTTCCGGCTCGCTGTTGCGTTCCGACATCCGGCGTAGTGATTCCGCGCGGCTGCTTCCCGATCGCGTTTCCAGGATCACCTGATCCAACTCGCTCGCCAAGTCTGAAGCGAAGCGTTCCAAGCCTCGGCTGGCGAGCAGGATAGCCTGGTCCACCGCTTGACCGGCCTCCAGACTCATTACCATAAGATCGATGGCGGAAGGCAGCGCCCGACGCAGCCGGCTATTACGGCCGGAAATCACGAAATCGAGAAAGCGTTCCGGCAGAAGAAACCCGAAGCCGAGACCGCACATAGCAGCCGCGAACATCATGATAACCTCGCCCTGATTCCACAACGCCAGGCCCGCCAGAACCACACCAAGGATTCCGGCGCTGGTCGACTTGACGCCGAAGTATGCGGTGGTGGCCGGCGCCCCTCGGTATCCCGCATAGCTCAGCCGCTGCTCGATCTTGCGCCGGTTTTCGGGCGAGGATGGCATGCGCTCGCCGAGCGTTCGGAGCAGCGCTAGTACCCACGACTTCACTGAGGAGTCCTCCTCGCCCGTCAGCGGACCCGGATCCCGTGCCAACTCGCGCGGGCCGTCGAGATCTCGAGGGCTCGTTTCCTCCTTGCGTCCCGTGAAGAAGTAGCCGGACAGGGTTATCGCCCCCAGCACGAACACGAAGAATCCCGCCAGCAATCCCAGGTTTTCAGTCATAGGCGGATATCCACGAGCTTGCGGATGATGAGATGCGCTGCTACCAGTCCGATGAATGCGCAGGCCAGCAGGGTTCGCCCGATGTCCCGCTCCAGAAGCGGATTGAGTGATGTCGGGTTGACGTAGAGCAGGACTCCGCAAATGACAAACGGCAGCAAGGAGAGAATGGCGCCCGCTGCGCGGCCCTGGGCCGACAACGACTTTACTTCGCCACGGATGGCGGAGGATTCGCGCATGTTCTCCGCCAGTTTCTCCAGCACCTCGCTGAGATTACCACCAGCCTTGCTCTGCATCTGTATCGCGGAGGCGAACATGCAGACCTCTTCCATGGGAAGGCGCTCGCAGAGGTTGTTGAGCGCCGCGTCCCAGGTGACCCCGAATGCACCTTCGGTATAGGTGATTCGCAGTTCTCGCCCGAGCGGACTAGGGGTCTGGTTGGCGGTACTGTCGAGTGCGGAACTGAACGGATGACCTGCGCGCGTGGCCCTGGCCAGCGATTCGAGCGCATCCGGAAGCTGTTCCTCCATCACCCGCCAGCGTTTGTTTCGTTTGCCGACAATGTAGAAGTGTGGAATGCTGCCGGCCATCAACGCGATAACGACCTTCGCCCACCATGGCAGCCAATGGATCATGCCCAGTGTGGCGTAGCTGGTTGCGGCCAACAGGAGCATGGACGATGTGACACGGCCGACGCTCCAATCCAACCCTGCCTGCGACAGTGTGTGCCGCAACTGCTTGACAAAATCGATCCTTTGGAGCGCCCAGGCCAGAATCGAGATAGAACTCACTTCTACGCCTCGACGGAGCAGCGGGGATTCTTCACCGAACAACGCTGCCGCCACTTCGGGATCCTCTTCCACGTCTTCCACTGGGGCAGGGTCAGCGCCGCGGCGTTCCATCACCATCCTGGCGATCCACACCGCCGCCAGCACGAGCCCGAAGGTTCCTACAAAGACCAGTATTGCGGTTGGTAACGCCATGGGCGAGGTTTACTCCGACGCCGGGGTCACTATCTTTGCCGTCTGTTCCCTGACAATCTGTGGGGTGACGACAACGATGATTTCCCGCGTACTGGCGGCCGGACGACTGAAGAGTCTCTCCCACAGCACGTTCAGATCCGCAGCCGCGGCGAAACCGCGCACGAGGAAACTCTGACCGTCGGCCACGTCCACTTCCGTGTTCAGCCGCCGCCGGTTGACTCCGTTTGCGCCGGGAAAAGTCACTTCGGGTTGTACCCGGACGCGTACCCGCCCTTCCGGTTCGATATGCGGGGAGAACTGAATATCCAGCCCGCAGGAAGCGTCCGGCCCGGTCTTTTCCGAAAGTGTCCAGCGAAGCCCGGCTTCGCGTCCCTTGGCCGTTGCGAGCCGGGATATGGAGATCGTCTCCACACCTGAACCGAACGGCTCGCCTTTGGCCAATGCGACTACCTGCAAACTGTCCGCTTGCGATCCTGGCGCCAGACGAGGAGCGATCTGCTCCCACTCCGCCCCGGCAACCCGTACGAGCAACTCAATCTGGTTCTGGACCGGCCTTGCCGCCAAGGTCTGAGCCGGCGTAGGTGTGCCCGAGTGCACTGCGGAGGGCGTTTGCTTGGAGTTCATCGAGGGCATGCTGACGGGACCGGCGCCGCGGAACAAAGCGCTCAATCCCACTGTTCCCGGATTCTCCTGCTTCTGATCAATCGGATTGCGCAAGGCGATTCGGATTTTTGCCGTGGAATCGGCCAGCCCAAGTAGAGTCGCCTCCCGCGGAGAGGCCAGGACCGTGACGATCTGGCTGCCTCCGCGCGATCCGGTATCCTTGGGCACCGTGAGAACCGTCATGTTCTCAAGGAAAGTGCGAATAACCGGTTCCTGAATCTGTGCTCCCGGACTCGTTCCTACGACTTGAACATCCACTCGATGACCGGGCTTGAGCATAGCAACCACCCCAGCCGAATCCTGCACCTGGAGCGAAACCGCGCGCTTGCCCTGCGGGATCCCCATCCCGCCACTCTCCGTGCTCCCACCGTGGGCCGCCGCGATGTGCGAGTGGAACAATACCTGATTGGCCGCCATCGGCTCGACGAGCGTTTTTGCGGTGGCCTCTTCCAGCTTGGCGACCACTCCGGCCGGCAACGGCGACACCGGCCAGTTGATCTCCTTCAGATTCTCTGTCTTTAGGACCGTTCCGGCCGCCATGGCGTGTTCAGCCACCCAAACCCTTCCCCCGCTAGCGGCGGAAGGCGATGCCGAGTTCAGCTTTCCAACGAACAGCCCGTAAAAAACTCCGGTCGAGATAATGGCCACAACGAACGCCACGCCAAACAGAGGTACGAGATTTTTCTTTCTTGCCACGAAACCTTGCCTTTCGTCGCCAACGGCGATTGGGCGCCATACCACCCACGCCTCCCCCTATATCGGCGGGATTGGTGGTTTGCGTTAGTGCGAATCGCTGCCGGGAATCACTGACGCGAGGCAAGCGTTTCTCTTAGCGGGTGAACCACCCCGCATGAGCAAATGGCCCTCTGAAGGGTATGATAGAGATAGTGGTCCCGTAGCTCAGGTGGATAGAGCATCTGCCTTCTAAGCAGAGGGTCGCTGGTTCGAGTCCAGCCGGGGCTACCACAGAATCAACAAGATACGGACAAGGGTAGATCGAGGATGGGGCTTTTGTGACGTGGTTTGTGACGTAACCGCTTCAATTGACCTTCTCCGATGGCAGAGCCGTTTCGTCGGGACGCTTTCCCATCAGGCCGCTTTCCAGCTTGTCCAATGCCGTGCGCTTCGCGGCCTTGCGCACGTGGCTGTAGTGCTCCAACATCCGTTGGGACAGATGGCCCGCCACGGATTTCATCGTTGCATCGGTGGCACCTGTTTCCGCCAATTCGGTTATGGCTTGATGCCGAAGGTCATGAAAGCGAAGCCCCGCGATTGGTTTGGCTGCCCGCTTCCAGGCCTTGATGGCTGCCCGCAACCCCATTCCGGTCTGTAGAGCTTCCTGTGCCGCTTCGCGGCCCACCCGCCGTGCCGTTGCCTTCACCAGACTCCGCCAAGCGCTACGCCAGCTCTTCTGTGGCTTAGACGGATCGAACTTGAAGTTCTCGCAAGCGGGAAAGACATAGTGCTCCGGTTCACCACAGCCGTTGCTTTGCGCACGTTCCGCCAAACGCGCCATGGCCGCCATTGCATCCCCGTTGAGAGGGATCGTCCGAAGTCCGGCAGCGGTCTTGCTGCGATTGATGGTCGCCATGCGGTCGAACAGATCCACATCCTGCCAGCGGAGGTTTCTGATTTCCACTCCACGGCACGTTGTGGACACAGCCAATACCGCCGCACAATGCGCCACCATCCATTCCGGCTTGCTCCCTGCCATTTCAAATAGCATCCGTTTCAGATTGCTGGGGAGCACCTTGGCGATGGTGCCTTGATTCTCCGGCAAGGTCCTTACGTCCTCCGCGATGGCACTCCAGACCTTGGCCCGCTTCAGGATGCGCCGAAGGATGCCCGTCTCCATGTTGACGGTCCGGTTCGATACTCCCGCCTTCAGCCGTGCCGACTGGTAGGCGGCAACATCCTCCGCTTTGAATCGAAGTACCGGCTTATCCCCAAAATGTCGGATAAGCGGACGGAGACGTTGCGTCTCAAACTGCGTTGTCCGTTCCGCCACGTGCGGCTTTTTCTCTTCCACGTAGATCTCAGCGGCTTCGCGGAATGGCCGCCGTGCGAATTCGCGTCCTGTCTTGCATGCGCCACGGCCTTGCTTGATGGCCGCAATGCGTTCCTTCTCCAGGTCCTTTGCTTCGCGCTTGTCCGTTGTCTCCAGTGCCTCGCGGTAACGGACACCGCTGATGGTTACGTCGAGATGCCAATGGTCGCCACGCTTGAAAATCATTTTGCTCCCTTTCTTGTTCGCTTCGTTGCAGTCTTCTTCTTGGTGCTGCCCTTTGGCCGCCCGCCGAGTTTGCCCCATTCGCTCAACTGCTTTGCGGAGTGGTTCTCTGCTCGGGCCTTGCCACCTTCAGCACCTGTTTGCTGAAAGAACTTCCGGACTTCATCCGGCATCGGTGGTTTCTTCATGGGTCTAGAATAAACCTAGGCCCTATCTTTTGCAAGAGAAATCAGCACTCATTTGGCTATTCAACCTCCTATCGCGCTATTCAGGTTCGCTATAGCGTGAGTGAGCCAACCTCCGGCTATTCGTCACCTGCCACGTCGGTTCATACGGTAGGGGCTTGGTGAGCGTTACAGGCCCGCCCTGCCCTCGGTGGAAGTGCGCGCCACGTTGCCCACCGAGAACATTTCCGGCCTGCCCGGTGGAGGTGCAAGCGTGCCGGATGGAATGACGGCAGAACAGGAGGCATAAGGACGAAAGGGGGCCCCAACGCAAGCATGCCGGGGGACCGCCCCCCAAGGGGGCCCTTCCTGCGAGTCCGGCACGCCTAGCGCATGTGGCCCGCGCGCGAATACAATCGCCTCCGAGTTCTACCGTCCATCCCGTTGGTTTGCCTTGGTTTGCGACGGCGTTACAGGGGGGCAACATGACTTGCAAATCGGAGATGCGAATGCGATAGGCGCGCAATAGCACAACATTCGACGTGCTCCTCTCTCTCACTCTGATCTGTAAGGTGTGTGTGTAAGTGATAGTAGACAATGCGGTTGCTCATGCCGTTCGCGCTACCATGCGCATGTCTCGCACGGCGCACTCACCTTACAGGCCTTACAGACCTTACAGCAACTATCCGCCAACGGACCGTTGTCCTCGGAGGGCGATATACCCAGTCCTTTCGTTACGAACCATACCGGCATCAGCCAGCCTTCGAAGGTGTGTTCCGAGTGTCTTCTCATTCATGTTGAGCCGCTCAGCAATCTGCTTCGGGTTCAGGTTGGGATTCTCCTCGACAAACTTCAGCACCGTGCGCCGCTGGACTCCCAACGCCGCGCGCTCACCGCTCTCGATGAGTTCCCAAAAACCGCCTTGATCTCCAGACCTTTGCCGAAAGCGGTAAACCCGCGATTCGTTGTCGCGCCCCTCGCAAGTGAGTATGCCGTCACCGTCCGATTCTCGCGCGAGAGCCCATACGTCATCGCATGCCGCTGGGATTCCTCCGGTACCCATCGCCGATTCGATGGCGTCGCCCTTCAGTTTGCGCGAATGGTGGATTACGAGGATGGAAATGCTGAACCTATCGCTGATGCGCTTGAAACGATCAACAATCGCATACTCCTGAACCGCAACGCTCCCTCTCGACTGCATGGCTTTGATAATGCCAAGGAGCGAATCAGCGACGATCAAGACGGGCTTCGGGTTCATTGCTTCGACTGTCGCTTCGAGTTCCTCTGCCCCGCCACCGGCCCAGGGGCGCATTTCGTGCACGGCGGAAAAGAATAACTGCCTATGGTCCTCTCGGGTCATGCCAACAGCCTTGGTGCGCTTACGCGACTGCGCCTGGGACATTTCCGACAGATAGAGTACCGGCCCTGTCTTCTTCACAATGAGACAATTCTCCAATGGGGTGCCAGTAACCACCGCATGAACGATTTGAACGGCCAAGAATGTCTTGCCCCGCTTTGGTGGAGCATGGAACAGCGTAAGACCTGGGAAGAGTAGATCCTCAATGAGTGGTTCGACAGCAGTGTCGGGCTCGTCAAATTGCGTGTCCATCGCATGGACCTTGAGAGGCGCTTGGTGCGGGCGGTTGGGCCGTGTCTCGATCTTCTCTTGTGGCCTCACTTCAGTGTCAACCCCAGAATCCTGAGAATCAGCCGACTGCCTTGGTAGCGGCTTCGCACGTGCGGCCAGTTCGCGGATCTGCTTTGCGCCCCAACCGAGAGCCACCGCGTCAATGATATCCCCCGACTCCGGCAATTCCGCTGGTGGCTCGATCAAGCCCAAGCTGCCGACAATTGGGGTCAAAAGGTCTGCCCTTGCCTTCGCCATACGCATCCCAGGCTCGTCATGATCCGGCCAGAGGACAACGTTACTGCCTTCCAAGGGGCGCGCCGATTCCTCGTCTAGTTCCTTGAATGAGAACCCGGCAATGCTCATCTCGCCTGCCGCGTCCACTTTATTCTCGCCCTCGAAGCCGATAGCAATTTCCACTTGGTCGCGTTCCCAGAATGCGCGATTCGCGTAGAGCCGCTTCTGCTTCCCTCCGTCGCCGCTCCACCATTTGCCTCCTTCCAGGTGCTCCCATCTATACGTCTTCTCCGCTCGCTCCTTGTCTTCCTGCACATCCGACATGTGCTCGAAACGGACCTTCCGAAGCTCTGGACCAAACTCGAACTCCTTCTTCAAGCGCCATCCACTTAACTCCAGGGTGCGCCTGACATCGCTTGCTAATGTCTTCCTCGCCTTCCCCTCCTCGGCTTGGCGCGCTTTGGGATTGCCCCTGGGAGAATCGTCTCGGCCAATGATTCGGAAGACTTCAGCCTTGCACGCCGTGAAGTTTCCCCCAGATAGCTCGGCTTCGAGCGCCAGGATGTCCCCACCCCGCCCGCAAGCGGAATGACAGAACCACCGCCCGGTTGTCGGCTCCACTGCGAAGGAATGGTGTTTCCCGTTGTGTATTGGACACGCGCCGCGCCACTGAGAGGCTTCCCGCTGCTGAAACTGCGGGACGCGCGCCTTGTAGTAGGTGGCGACTTCGCTCGAGCTAAAGGTGATGGGCGAGTCTGCCATCTTATCGATCCTCCTGCCCGCCGCCCGTGGGTCTGGTGGATAGGAACATGACAAGTGCCTGCGAAGTGTACCGAACGGATGCGCCAATCTTCAAATAGCGGGGACCTTGTCTCAAAAGCCGCCATCGCCGTACCGTCGCAATCGACACGCGAAGGGCCTTGGCGACCTCGAACTCGTTCAGCAATTCGGTGAATTCGTTGCTCATGAATTGATACTGAGGTCAGAAAACTGCGTTGTAAACTTTCTGCTCAAAAATCGAGCAAAAGCTGGTCAAAAGAGCGCAATGGAGGGGGGCAGAAGGTTGCGGAAAGTTGCAGAAAGTTATCGCCGACTACCCGATTACTTACAGTCCTTGGCTTTCTTAAGCCAGTAGTCCACATATGACCTGCAGGTCTTCTCTTCGACGGCATCCTCCCAAGATTCGAAGCCGTCCACTTTCCAATTGGGAGGAAACGGGACACTAGACCGATGGAACTCTTCCACTACCTCTTTGTAATGTGATTTCCAGTCTTCTTCCGAAGCGACAACTCTACGGACAGCATCCCGGATCAAGATCGCCTTCTCCCTATTGGTCCGAGGCCCTCGCCTTCCGCGAGTCGCCGATTGCGACAGTACAGACCTTGCGTTATCTGGCCATAGCCCCTCAGCGAACGAACGCGAGCGCAGCTTCGCGCTGTAGAGCTTGTTCCAGATCGCCTGATCGAATTGCGACTCGAGTTTCCGCTTTTGGTCTTCGACGGTGATCACGTGAGAAGAATCGTTTGATCGCGTCTTCTGCTCCACTTGCCGCGCAAGCACCTCGTACTCATCCCATGCAACCCTCTTCAAGAGCTCATATACCTGCGCCAATCCGGTTTCTTGTCGCGCGGATGAGTCGATGATCCGCAGCACGTTCGGCTCGATCAGGTCCCAAAGGCGGCCGCTCATTTCAATCAGGCGCTCGCCCCAGTCCTGGAGAGATTCGGGTATTTTCTGAAGCTCTGGCTTGACTTCCGCTTCATATGGTGTCCCTGCATAGCGCTGCCTCAAATACTCCTTGGCCCCTTCGGGTAGGGACTTGTCGTTCAGCAAGTCGAAGACGACCGCATTCCGAACCGATTCGCATTGGTGAACGAGAGACATCAGGCGTAGGTCATCGCTCTCCAGCCCGAGGATCACGCCTAGTTCAGTGAATTGCGCTGACATCGCAGTCCCTTTCCGCGATCTGCCCTGCACTGGAATTGGCCGCCACGGGTGCAGGGTCCCCCCGCCTCTTACTCCGGGGATCAGCCGGAGGTAGGCGGCCAATTTGCACTGTAACAGGCTTCGCGCACGGAGGCTAATGGCAGTTTGCCCACAGCAAGATGCTACCGCCCGAAGTACCGGTCACATCGACAACCACATCGGTTCTGCGATAGGCGTAGATCGTGATCGATCCATTACTCCCTGCCGGTACGTTCAGGATAGACGCATTGGGCCGTGCCTGACACGCCGGATACGCCGTCAGGAAGGGCAACGAGTTTCCATTCGGCAGCGCGGTTACAGTGATCGCATAGCCGCGCGCATTCGCAGGAATGCCAGAGCCAGAAAAGCCGGATGTGGATGGGATGTTAATCTCGCGGGTGGCGTCTTCAGGGTAGGTCCCTCCAACGAGGGTTGAGTCACTCGCCGACATTGCGTCACGGGGAAGTAGAACTGCCCGTTCACGCCGTCGTCAGGAGCATAGTTGTTAAGTCTCCAGCTTTCAACTTCCTTCGGCCCGGCGGTTGCTGCGGTTAATATTCCTCGCGCGCCAAACGCGGAAATACAATGCCCTTCGTTCCCGCAATTTCCGCTCCCGTTGCCCTCGCTGCCCGTCCATCTGGGCGAGCATCACTTCGGTGTCGTAGGCCTTCACCATCATCCACGCTTGCAGGCTGGCACGCGGATAAACAATCACCTTTCCGAGTTTGATCCATTCCGGTCCTCTCCCCGAGACGCGCCAGCGGTAGAGGACATCGCCCGAAATTCCCAATGCACGCGAAATCTCACTCGGGCGCCACCCGCTGATGTCGTGATTGCGTTCTTCTATTGACATGGCAACAGTATACGGCGGAATCGGCGCTGTAACGCGACGGGGGGCCATTCATGCCCCCAGCCGGAGTTCGAGTCAGCAAAAAACGCGCTTGGGTACCTGGTGCTCGGAAGCGTCACCACGTGTACACTTGGGTACATGCGCAAAAGCATTCCGTGCGCTCTACTGATTTTGCTTTCCAACCGCCCATTACTAGGCGAGTGCGACCTGCGTTCATATCTTGAGTTGAGGAAGATTGAGGGTCTGACAGCACCCCAAATCGAGGCTTTAGAAAAGCCATACACCAATTCCCCTATGGAGCAGTTCGTGGCAACTCTGGCTGAAGTGACCCAAAGGTCCGATTTGGGCCCCCGCGAACTGCCAGAATCTGCCTTCACATTCAGCACCATTCTGGCACAGACCGTCTTGAATGATCTTGGTTATGGGGTGAAGCTTACCGGAGCGATTGACGGGCCAACATCGGCGGCATTGAAGCGCGTTCAACAGATCCATGGGCTCAAAGAGACTGGGACCTTCACAATGCAGACTATGTGTGTTCTCGTAGAGGCGGGTGAAGCGCGTAAAGAGCCAGAGTTCGTACTGCCCCGCAAGAGTATCTCCTGGGGTGAAAGTCTAGTAGAAGCTACCGGAACGTTCGTGATGTCGAATGCCAAGAGCTTCACCCCCTTTCAGACCTCAAGCATCGAGTGCAATCGAACGTTGCGCAAATGCGTCGATACTACCGTCCATATTCTGTACACCGACGGACAGCTCCTGCCCTCCTTAAACATCGACGAGTATGAAATTTCTGACTGGGGCGAATCGGAGATTATCACTAAGCCGCGAAAAACAGCGTTTGGGTGTGTCCAGTACACGCTTCGGCTTAATAGCATTCAAGAATCGGTCTCCATGCTTCGCAGCACAATCTCAACAGAGGGGGCGTGTGCCTTGGCCGACAAGAAGGAATACTACCTTACGCTGGAAGATGGGCTCAAAATATCTATTGAACGCGCTAAAGCAAATCGGGAACGATGGACGAAATATGCAGCGCCCGAGTGGGAGAAGATGAAGCAGCTCTTCAAACCCGACCGACCCAAACCCTGAGTTCTCATCGAGCACAGAGAAGCCAGTGAAAAACGCTGCGTGGACCTGCGGAAGACGCTCTTAATCGGGCAAGAGTCTCCCGCGCGTGCTCAGAATCGGCTGTGACGCGCTTTTGC
Source organism: Acidobacteriota bacterium (assembly GCA_016213775.1). GTDB lineage: Bacteria > Acidobacteriota > Terriglobia > Bryobacterales > Bryobacteraceae > CADEFT01. The sequence goes on along the minus strand of JACQZR010000304.1, from coordinate 46,186 downwards.
GCTGCACTACATTGGTGTGTTCTCTACTTGCGTTAACTCGCGTTCGTCCCTGCGTTGTAGAGAAAGCAAATGATGGCACCCTCCGCAATGACCGCCCCCCTCCCTGGCAGCGGAGTGAACGCCACCTCTTCACCGGAGATTCAGTAGCGTGCCCCAACACACTGCTGGGTTTTGTGACGTGGATTGTGACGTAACCGCCGCTATCCCACTTGGAATCCGACTCTTGCGCGTGGTTGCGCACCGTTGCTCAGGAATAACCACATGAAGAGCAAAAGCCAGCGAAGCCCCTGAGAATTCAAGGGCTTGCTGGCAATCATGAGCAATCGGTATCAACCCCTACCAACCCGCTGTTCTAACTTCTAAGCAGAGGGTCGCTGGTTCGAGTCCAGCCGGGGCTACCACAGAATCAAGGTGATACGGCCAGAGGGAGATCGCCAGGCGCACGTGGCTGTAGTCCTCCGACATCGGGCCGGCTGAACCTACTCAGCGAGCTACCACACGCGGCTTCACAGGCAGATGCTTGCGGCAGAACGTATCCACATCGCGGAATAGCTGTTCCGATCCGGCGCGGCCCTGGAAGCCGAAGCAGTGAGGCCGGCCAGGATAGGTCTTGACTTCAAGCACCTTGCGCCAGGATTGCAGAGCGGGGATCAGCACGTCGGCGTTGTAGCGATTGACCGGGCTTTGATCTCCCTGCACGATCATGACGGGGCACCGCATCTGACTCAGCTTGCGGTCTACGTTCTTCTGCATGGCGCGCGTGTAATACTTTTTCGGATTGGCGGTGATGGGGGCGGAATCGGCCGGGGTGTACCGCTCGCCTTCCTTTGCGGAAGCGCTGTTGAAGGTGCCGGTAAACATCATGCTGGCGGGCTCTTCGGCAATGATGGCGGCCAAGTCGCCGGCGCATGCCATTTCCAGCGTCAGGTCGCCACCGCCGCTGCATCCATAGGCGACGATGCTGCGCGAATCGACATAGGGCAGCATGCGCATGAACTGGAGCGCCGCCATGCAGTCTTCCAGGGAATCCGGGGATTGAGGGTCGTGATCGCGGCTGCGGTAGGTGACTATGGCGACAACGTAGCCTGCCTCGGCGAATCTGCCTGGCATCACGCCCATGGCGGACTTGCGCAACTGCTCGACCGGCATCTCACGCAAACCACCGTGAATCAGGATCACGGCAGGGAACTTGCCGGCGCCTTCCGGTTTGCGCAGAAAGCCTCTCGGCATCTCCTGCAGCGGAGCCGCTGCGCGCGTGACGCACGTGGTGAATGCGGTAAGGAAAAGTCGACGGTTCATCGCGTTGCCGATACAGGCATCATACCCCTAGCCGATTTACCGATGCGTCGAAGGGCCTCCCGCCGGCATCCTGAATATATAGGAAGTATCCGAAATGCCCAATCCTCTTCTCGAAGTTTCCGATCAACTGGCCGCGGCGGTGGAAGCCGCGGGGCGCTATGTCGTGTCGGTGATCGCGCATCCGCGCCTGCCTGCCAGCGGCGTCCAGTGGCGCGAAGGAATCATTGTCACGACAAGCCACACGCTGAAGCACCAGACGTCAGCAGAAATCGCGTTTCCTGATGGAACACGGCAGACGGTATCAGTGGCCGGCCGCGACCCTGGAACGGATCTCGCGGTGCTGCGCGTAGAGGCGGGGACCACGCCAGTTGCCACTCGCGCCGCCGGTCCCGTACGCGCCGGCGAACTTTCGCTCGTCGTGGGCCGGTCGATACGCAGTGGCGTCACTGCGTCGATGGGGCTGATCAGCGCGGTGAGCGGCGCGTGGCGCACGTGGCAAGGCGGCTCGCTCGACAGGTTGATTCAACTCGACACCGCGATCTACCCCGCAAGTAACGGCGGCGCGGTGATCGATGTCAGCGGCAACATCATCGGCATCGCGACGGCGGAGTTCTCCCGGCTCGGCGGTATGGCGATTCCAAACGCAACGGTGGACCGCGTGGTGGAGACATTGCTGAGCAACGGCTACGTTCCGCGCGGCTATCTCGGCGTCGGCATGCAACCGGTGGCGATTCCGCGCAGCCTACGCGACCAATTGGCTACTGACACCGCTCTGATCCTGTTGACGGTGGAAGCGGGCAGTGCGGCTGAGAAGGCAGGGCTGATGGTGGGCGATATTCTCGTAGCCATCGACGAGGTGAAGATTGGCGACCCGCGTGATGTGCAGAGTGTGCTCGGCGCCGATTCCATCGGCAAACAAGTAACCGCTCACGTCATCCGCGGAGGCGCGCTGCTGGAAGTTCCGCTGGTTATAGGCGAACGGCAGGAGGCGGCGGAGCAATGCCGCTGAACACCCATAGCGACCGTATCGAACAGCTTCGTCACTGCACCGTGCGGATCCTGTTTGCGCCTGCGGTGAATGCGCGAGGCGGCTCAGGCTCCGGCGTCATCACGGAAAGCACGGGGTGGATTGTAACGAATGCGCACGTGATCCAGAACAATCAGCCGATGGTGGAGTTGCACGATGGGCGGAGGTTCCCAGCAAGGGTCGTGGCGTTTGCCCGGCGTCATGATCTGGCCCTGCTGAAGATCGACACACTCGGGCTGCCGGCGGCTGAGTTGGGCGATTCGTCAAGACTGCGCCCGGGGGAGATGGTGATCGCGGCGGGCAACCCGCTCGGCTTCACTGGAGCGGTGAGCACCGGCGTAGTGCATACGGTAGGTCCGCTGCGCGGTGCGGGTCCCAATAACTGGGTGCAAGCCGATGTGAGGCTGGCGCCGGGCAATTCCGGCGGGCCGCTCGCTGACGCGCTCGGCCGCGTCATCGGCATCAACACGATGGTCGCGCGCGGACTCGCGCTCGCTATTCCGAGCAATGTCGTGCGCGACTTCCTGCGGGCGGGAGTCAGGAAGGCAGCTTGATCCATATCGGGCTGGAAGCACCGGAAGAGGAGCGCTCGCGCCTGGAGCTGATGCTAACGCCACGCTTTGCGGTGACACCTTATTCGCACATGGACGACGAGGAGAAGCCGGACCTCGTGGTAATGCTGCTCGATCGCGTGCCGGAGTCGATACGAGCGGAAATGCTGGCTCTGCCGCTACTTGTTCTGATGGACAGCCCGCCGCCGGCGTTCACGCCTCTCGCTTTGCGCTGGGGCGTACGCGGTGTGCTGCCCGCCGATGCGGACGAGACGGAACTGGAGGCCGCGGTGGAAGCTGTTGCGGCGGGTTTGCTGGTGGTGCACCCAAACACGGCTGACGCGCTCACAGACGCACAGTTGGATGCTCCCGCGCGGCCGGCAACGCCGCTGCAGGAGCCTCTCACGCCGCGCGAAACGGAGATTTTGCGTATGCTGGCGCTGGGCATCGGCAACAAGGAAATCGCTGCGCGGCTGGCTATTTCCGAGCACACGGTGAAGTATCACGTGGCCAGTATTTTGAGCAAAATGGGGGCAGGAACGCGTACGGAAGCCGTGACGGCGGGCCTTCGCTACGGGCTGATTTTGCTCTAGCGTATTTCTCAAGAAAAAGACCCACTTGCATTTAGCACCCGTTTTGTTGCAATCTAATCAGTTTTCCACCTCTTGCCATGCGGGTACGCGTTCTTTACCACGATCACTGCTTCGACGGAGCGGCCTCAGCAGCGTTTTTCAGCCGTTTCTACCGTGATGCGGTTGCGCCCAAAGCCGAGTTCGTCTATACCGGCATGGCTCACAAGGCGTCGCAGATTTTCGAGGATTCGCTATTTGACGGCGATGTGAATGCCATCGTCGATTTCAAATACTCGCCTGATCCGCGGCTCACTTGGTGGTTTGACCATCATCAGAGCGCGTTCCTCAGACCAGAGGACGCCGATCACTTCCGCCTTGACAACAGCGGGAAGAAGCTGTTTGATCCAACGTATCGTTCGTGCACAAAGTTCATCGCCACCGTGACCAGGGACCGTTTCCAGTATGTGGCGCCGGATCTGGAAGAGCTGGTGGAATGGGCCGACATTATTGATGGTGCGCAGTACAAAGACGCCAGGGAAGCGGTGGAGCTTGGCGAGCCTGCCATGAAGCTGACGCTGGTGATTGAGGGCTCCAAGGGATCGGACATTGTGCAGAAGATCATCCGGTGGATGACCAGGGAGAGCCTGTCGGCGATCATTGCGAAGCCGGAGATCCAGGCGCTGTACCTGCCTCTGTACGACCGGCACTTGCGTTCCATCGACATTATCGGAAACAGGTCAGCCTGCGATGGCGGGGTGGTCTTTTTTGATCTGGTGAACGATCAGTTGGACGGTTACAACAAGTTCATCCCTTATTACCTGTTTCCGCAGTCCGTGTATACGGTCTCGGTGAGCGTGTCGACGTTCCGCACTAAAGTTTCGGTGGGCTCGAATCCGTGGGCGCCGCAGCCGCTGAAACACAACCTCGCTACAATCTGCGAACGATACGGGGGAGGCGGCCATCCCAAGGTGGGGGCTATTTCCTTTGAGATTCATCAGGTGGATGAAGCCCGAAAAGCCGCGCAGGAGATTGCGGAAGAGTTGAAGGGCTGACACCCATCGACTTCACATCTGGACGCCGGGACCCGACGTCACAGGATGACATTCAAGTGTTGTAGCCGAGCTTTGGCAGAACCCAGCGCATGAGGGCGAAGTAGCCCCCGAAAACGAGTACCATGAGCGCCCACTCGGGCATGAGGAGATCTCCTTCTGTCAGTGTAGATGGAATCTCGCAAGGAAAGTGACAGGGGCTCCGAAGGTCTACAATGAAAGCGAATGAGTCCTTCCGGGATCGCCGCGGTTCGCGAGCGCTATTCGCGGCTCTACACGGGTGCCGTTTCCGACATTATTGACAAACGCGGGTTTCGCCAGCAGGTTCTGCCCCATGGCGTGACGGCCTTCACGAAGGCAAACCGGGTTGCCGGAGTTGCTTTCACCGGACAGGGGTATCCCTGCGCCGATTCCGCAAACGACGACACGGAGACGCGGTTGGCCATGCTCGATTCCATCACGCCGGGAACAGTGTCCGTGTGGGCTTGTGGTGGCTCCAGCGATTGTGCGCATTGGGGCGAGATGATGTCCACGGCCGCGCTGCAACGCGGGTGCACGGGGGCGGTGATCGACGGCGGTGTGCGCGATGTCGATTTCGTCGACGTTATGGGCTACCCGGTATTTGCGCGGTTTAAGTGCTCGGCCAGTTCCATCGGACGCTGGGAGATTCGCGAGTATCAGGTTCCTATCCGTATTGGCGCGACCGTGATCCATCCCGGAGATTTTGTCTTCGGTGACGTTGACGGTGTGGTGATTGTGCCGCAGATGCTGACAGTGGAGGTGTTGGAGGCCGCTGAGGATGTGATGCGCCGCGAGGGCGGCATGCGCGAGGAATTACGGCGAGGCGTTTCCGTGAAGGACGCCTACGCGAAGTATGGATCGCTGTAGCGCGTCCCAGTTCTTAGCTGCCAACCAGACGCTGCGCGAATTCGAAGGCTTTGAGAAAGCTCTTGTTCGTCGCCTTGCCTCTCCACGCAATGTCGAACGCCGTGCCGTGATCCACAGACGTGCGGATAATGGGCAGCCCGAGGGCGATGTTCACGCCTCCCTCAAAGTCCAGCAGTTTGGATGGGATGTGACCCTGGTCGTGATACATACAAACAATGGCATCGTACTTGCGCCGCTGCACCGCCGCGTAGAACAGCGTGTCGGGGGGATGGGGGCCATCCACGCGGAAGCCGCGCTCCTGTGCCCATTCCACGGCCGGGCGGATTTCGTCGATCTCCTCACGTCCAAAAAGTCCGTTTTCGCCGGCGTGCGGATTGAGGCCCGCCACCGCCACCTTATAGTCCGGCTTCAACCGTTCCACGGCCCGGCAGGTGAGCTCAATGATGCGGCAAATCCGCGGCTTCTTCGTCCGCTCAATTGCTTCCCGCAGTGAACAATGCGTACTGACGTGGGTGACGATCAGTTGATCGGATGCGAGCATGATGGTGACATCGGCGGCGCCGCAGACTTCGCCAATCAACTCGGTGTGCCCGGTGAAATGCGGGTCGCTCATTTGCGTCGCTTCCTTGTTCATGGGGAGAGTCACCATCGCGGCAATGTGACCGGCGAGCGCATCCCTGGCGGCAGAGATCACGTACTCTCGCGCTGCGCGTCCCGAGGCGGCGTTCAACTGTCCTGGCGTGACATCCTTCTCCGCAAGTAATCCGTGATCGACGACGCTCACCGAGTCCCCGGCAGCCGCGTCCACCGGAGAGGCAGCACGACGCAGCGCCACCCCGTAGCCCAACTCTCGATTGGCTCTTTCGAGCACGGATAGATCGCCATACACAACAAAGGGGACACGCAGCTCGCCACGTGCCGCCGACTGCAACAGAATCTCCGGACCCACACCGCTTGAGTCCCCCATGGTTACGCCAAAAGTCACGCCAAATATCATTGCCACTTCCTGAGTATGTCTTCCACGACAGAAGGCGTACCGAATCCGCCTGCCTTGGTCACCACCATCATCTCGCGGTCGGCGTGTTTAGCGCGCGAGGCGACAATCCCGGCGGCCACTTCACAAACCGGCCAAAGGTCCATTATCCCGATGTGGGAGAGGACCGCCGCCGCGGTTTCCCCGCCGAAGAGAATCAGCATGTCGGGCTGTCTTGCTTCGATAGAACCGGCTGCGGATACTGTCACCTGGGTCAGTACTGCCTGCGAATTTGCTGTCTCGTCCGGAGGAAGGATCACCGGAAGGCCGGTAGCGGCGGCGTGCATCGCCTGCGCTCTGGAAACGGGATGGCGGCTCCCACAGACGAGCAACGGACGCTGCGGCGGCGAGACCGATTCGAGCACCGCGGCACCGGGCGGCAAGCCATCGGCCCAGACGCGTCCCAACCCGCCAGATCCTGCCAGTACAACATCCGGTGCGGCTGTGGCGGCGAGCGCCCGCAGATCCTCATCCGATTCGGCATCGCAAACGTGAATCAGCGGGTCGGGTTCAGTCAACCCAATCGCGTGATTCACGCGGGCATCGGACACCGGCCAGCGCGGATCCTGTGCGAACTGTGTCCGATCCACCTCCACTCCGCCAACGATCAGGCGGCCTGACCGGACCACACGCCCGAGTTGCGGATAGGCTGGCGCGAGAAGAATGCGCCGCCCTCCCAAAGCCGCTGAGAGCGCGCGCAATTCGGCCCCAATCGGCCCGCGCAGTGTCGAATCGACTTTCTTGAATGTCGGACAGGAACCAAACTTGGCGATTGCCCGGACCGCGGCATTTACCCGCTCAGCCGCGGCCTCTGGCTCCGTGTTGCGCGACTCGGTATCCACCACCAACGCGTCACATTCCGATGTGTCCGGGTGCGGGCGCACGGTCACCAGTGTCCGCAAACGCCGCGCCGCCAGCAGCCCCCCCATTTCCAGGGCTCCGGTCAAATCATCGGCGATGACAGCGGCAACGCAAGCCATGCAGGCTCAGACCTTCGGCGCCACCTTTGAGAGCGCCTTCCAGGCTGCGGTCAGATTGGGAGCGAATAGCCGGTCGAGAGCTTTGAGATCATGCACGCTTTTCAGGGACTTACCCTGGGGGGAGAGCGACGGGAATCTGGTGCCCACGAACTTCGCAAACACCCTCTGCAACTCGAGTACGCAGCGTTCGAAGATCATAGATTCACCCCGCGACAACAGTCCCAGCCACTCTTTTCTACCATAGCGCAGCGAGCCCCGTCGCCCCTTCCCCCGCAGAATCTCCTCGTCAATCGACTTGATCTGCCGATCGGCCGCCGAATCTTGGCAACCACTGGCCTTCAACAACGGCAGCAATGACAACAGGTAGGCCACCGCTTCACCCGGTGAATGTTCTGGATGCGTCCCGTCGGCGGCACCTCGCCCGGATCATAGGCTTTCACCATGAGCACCACCGTTGTGCCGGGGAATCGCGAGTAAGCCTCGATGTGCTCCACCCATTCCCGGCCGTCCTTTCGCACGATGAACCCGTGATCAATGAACAACGGGTCCCGCGTCAATTCCCGCTCCAGCGGTATCACTTCCGCGATCGCATCCAGGGCCAGCCGGTTGAGCATATCCAGCAGCCCGCGTGGATCACCCTCGGCCGACCCTTGAATGTCTGATCGAATGTCTTAGCAAGAATCAACCTGGTCAGGACTTCACGGGATGGAAATCCCAGCCCTTGCGGAACATCGGTTTTAGCAACTTGTTTGCCTCGACGTTGTTGGTGATGCGCATCTTGTCGGGGTCGTATTCCAACTTCCCTTCATGCCGCAGCGCGATCACCCCGAGCAGCATCCACTCGACGAACGGAGAGGCCACGTCGAAGTTCGAGCAAGCCGGATCGCCGCCCTTGCAGGCGCGGATGAAGTCCCGCATGTGTCCGGGCGACCGTGTCAGCAGCGGCGCGGGCATGCGGAAGTCCTTCATCTTTTCCACCGGCAGCAGGCGCGTGACATCGCCATAGGTACCGGTGGTGAGGATGCCCTTGTCGCCGAGGAACACGCTGCCGTCCGGCGAGGGGAAGCGCAGTTGCGCATCGGGAGCCCGCAGCGCCTGGAACTCTTCCCAATTGAACACACGACCCGGTGACTGGAACCCGTGGCCGCCCCCCATCCGCATCATGCCGGGAGGCCCGCCGCCGGGTCCACCGGGCCCGCCAGGCCCACCCTGGCCGCGACGCGCTCCCCCTTGACCGCCAGGTCCGCCACCGGCAGTTCCCGGAGGACGCAGCGACGGAGGATCGCCAATCCATTCGCCTTCCGGCACGCCAGGAACCGTCGGGTTCTTTTGTAGACCGTCATACCAGAACACTTTCAGCGCGGGCATATCACCGTATGCTGCAAAGTCGTACCGTGTCACCGAAGCCTTCGGGAACATGAACGGGCTGGTGCCTTCTTTTTTGATGCACTCCACCCCGACGATCTTGCGCTTGGACAAGTGCAGCGCCATGTTCGGGGCGCCGAGAATGTGGCATGCCATGTCGCCGAGTGCACCACAGCCAAAATCATAGAACCCTCGCCAGTTGAACGGCTGATAGAAGAACCCACCCCAACGGTCCGGTTCCGTCTTGCCGCCGGCGGTGAACGGACGCTTCTCGGCCACTCCAAGCCACAGATCCCAATCGAGCGTCGAGGGAACCGGATCTTCCTTCGGGATCTCAGTCAAGCCTTGCGGCCACAGCGGACGGTCGCTCCAGGCATGCACTTCCGTCACCTGACCGATCTCGCCGCTCCAGACAATCTCCGCCGCCTGCCGCGTACCTTCGTTCGAATATCCATGGTTGCCCATTTGCGTGGCTACTTTGTACTTCGCCGCCGCTTCGCGCAACTGCCGCGCTTCCCAAATCGTGCGTACCAGCGGCTTTTGCACGTAGACATGCTTCTGGCGCTCCATGCACCACATCGCGGCCATGCCATGCATATGATCCGGCGTAGCCACGATCACGGCATCGATGTTCTTGCCTTCCTTGTCCAGCATCTTGCGGAAGTCTCTGTACCGCGTGGCTTTTTCATAGCGCTGGAACACCGGCGCGGCACGCCGGTCATCCACATCGCAAAGCGCGACGACGTTCTCCGTAGGAGACGCGGCACCCAGGTTGGACGCACCCTGGCCGCCGGACCCAATGGCTGCGAAATTCAATTTCTCATTGGGGGACTTGTATCCCGCAAGCTTCATGTTGATGCTGCTGCCAAAGCCACCGGAAGGAACCGCACCGGCCAGCAGCGAACCATAAAAGAAATACCGTCTCGAAAGGGCCATACTAGAACTCCATTTCTCTACTCGGTGGAATCATACCCATCACGATCCCGAATATCAACTCCCGAAACATCACCCACAGTCATTATCGTGCCACTAGCGGTTGGAAACCAAGTCCCCAAATGCGCCCAGCAGAGCGTACTTGTTCTCCCAGGTGGTATACATGATCCCGATTGTGCCCGGCGTCTGGTCGAGCGCACTCAACCAGCCTTTTGGATTGTCCAACGTATCGGCGTCGTAGTAAGCGCCCGCCATGGTGCGAAACCCAAGCCCGGAGAAATGATCCAGGCTCGGCTGCCGGCGCGCGTAATACCAGCACATGATCACCAGATCGTTGGGCACGTGTTTCCATGAACCCGTGTAGTCGCCTTCCACCAGGTAGTAGTTGTTCACTGCGTTGTGATTGGGATCGAGCATGTCGGACCAGATGAGCACCTCGGCTTCCGGATTTACATCCCGGATGAGCTGGTATTGGCGCGTGATAGTGTCGCCGAGAATCTCCGCCATCGACAATTCGCGGCGCTTGCAGGAGAGGTCCGTCCCGCCGGCGCGGATCTCATCCATGCTCAACAGCCAGCGCTTCGGCTGCAGGTATTGCTGGATCAACTGGGCCTGTCGGGTCCAGATTTCGAACACCTCGGGTTCCGACATGCAGATGGTCACCTGCCCGTTATTGATGGAAATGCCGTGGTAGTAGTTGACGCGCAGCCGCTCGCCCTCCTCAATTCGCGAACCTTCCTTCAAGCGGAGCACGGGCCCATCGTGGTCAAACCGGAAATTCAACTGCGGATCGCGCACGGGTTCGAAATCGACGCCCTCTTCATATACCGCCTCTTTCTGCTCGGATCGAACCACCAGCGGTGCGCCGTCGCGCCGCACGATGTTGGTGAGCCCAACTTCCTCAATCGCCAGATCGTCCACCCAGAACCTGCCACCGCGCCCTCCCCATACACCCACGTAGACGCGAATCCGATCCTCGTTCATGCTGTTGACGCCTACGGTGACCTTGCGCCATTCCGCCGTTGCCGGCACGTTCAACGTCACCGGAGCCATGGGAACTCCACGTGTCGATAGCACCTGCACTCGCAAGTCGCCCGCGAGGGAATCAGTCCGCACCCATGCTGTCACACGATAGGACCGCCGCCGATGGACCGCGATTTCCTGCATCACACGCGCGTTTCCCGCCGGTCCCGCGGTGAGATTCTCAAACCGCAGGGACGCCACGCCGTCGTGAAAGATCTCCTTGTCGGTGAAGCTCACCACTCCGGGCAGATCATGAAAACTGTAGCCGCGCATCGTGTTCCCGTTGAAGTCTTCAAAGCCGCCGTTGGTAACCGCTACCACCGGGTCCGCCTCCAACCGCGCTTGCCCGTTCCGCGCCACAAACAACGCATCCTCAACCGGCAAACCCTCCGCCAGGTTGCGATTGTGCGCGAGCACAGCACCGCCGTAGCCCGCGGAGAATCCTGTTGGGATCAATTCGATCGCGAAGTCTTCAAGGATCTTCCGCACCCGCGCGAGCCGGTCGAAGTAAGCCGCCGGCTTCAGATCGAGCGTGTCGAATCCGGCCGCCAGCACCATTCCGTTCAGCCCGTGCGCCGAAGCTGTCTCCGCAATCTGCCGGATGTCTTCCACATCACGATCCGTTCCGAGTCCTTTCGATACATACACCCACCGGTTCGGATAGACCTGACCCAAAGCCAGAGCAGGGAACAGCGCAGCCAGCCAAAACGCTCTCATACCGCCAGCATACTCCCCATCGCAGTGATAAGATGATCGCCGCATGCGAACACTCTTCCTGTTGCTCACTTGCGCCGGAGCCGCCGCTTCCCAGCAACCGAACACTCTCACAGCGAAAGAAATCACCGACGGTTGGGTGCTGCTGTTCGACGGAGATTCTCTCTACGGATGGACGCCGGAGGGCGCCGCAAAATGGCGCGTCGACAATGGCGTTGTCATCGCGGACGAAGGAGGCTACGGCTGGCTTCGCACTAACGCCGCCTTCCGCGATTACTCGCTGCGTTGTGACTTCCGCACCACCGCTGACGGCAACAGCGGCATCTTTTTGCGATCAGCAAAAGAGGGCAACCGCATCTCACCGGCTATGAATTGCAGATCTACGATGCCCATAAGGACCACCCGACAGGCGGCATAGTGGGCCACGTGCGCGGCCAACCCGCCGCGATCAAAGCCGGGCAGTGGCAGACCTACGAAATCACACACCGCAGCGATCACCTGGAAGTGCTGCTCGACGGCAAACGGGTTCTCTCCTGGAAGGATGGCAAGAGCGCCATGGGGCACATTGGCCTGCAGTTCAATCCCAACAAGAAGATCGAATTCCGCAATGTGAAGCTGAAGCCGCTTGGCCTCGAATCCATCTTCGACGGCAGATCGCTCAAAGGCTGGCGCGAGGTGAAACACTCGCGCGCAAAGGAGGACGCCGTCTGGACCGCTCGCGACGGCCTGATCCACGTCGAGAAGGGGCCAGGCCAGCTAGAGACCGAAGCTGAGTGGCAGGACCTCGTCATGCAGTTGGAGATCCGTGCCAACGCCAGTTCGCCCGAGCGCCACCCCAATAGCGGTATTTTCCTGCGAGGCGATGCGAACAAGAGTTGGACCGGCTACGAAATCCAGATCCGCAACGAGTACAAAGATGGGGACCGCCTCAAAGCTGTCGACTTTGGCACTGGCGGCATCTACGGAGAACTACCGGCAAGAAAGGTGGTCGCCAACGATGGCGAGTTCTTCACAGAAACCATCGTGCTGCGCGGACGCCACTTCAGTGTCTGGGTGAACGGCTATCCGGTGAGCGATTGGGAAGACCCATACCCCGAAGGTCCAGTCCGCCAGCGCGGCAAGCAAGCCAAACTCGCCACCGGCGTCATCAGCCTGCAGGCGCACGACCCCACCACCAATCTCGATTTCCGCAACCTGCGAGTGGGACGTTAAGGAAGAATTCCGGAAACCGCTTGCTGGCGCGCGCGGCTCTGTTTCGTTTCTCGTTGTTAATACGTCACTTGCTGAGCCGTGACCGTGAGGAGCGGTCCCGAACTTACGCTAAGCGTCCCGACATCGATCTGACGCGGGAGAATCCGAGATTCGGCAGATACGCGGGGCTGATCCGCGCCCGTCGCGGCGCATCGCCGGAGGCGGTGGCGGCGGCGGGCGCAGCCGTAGGCCGCGTCATCGACGAGCGCGATTTCAGCGGCCGCGGCGTGAGACTGTATCCGGTTGGGCTTAAGGCCGACGTCATTTCGCGGATCCAGCCGGCGCTGGTCGTGCTGGGCGCCGCAGGTCTTGTTCTCCTGTTCATGCTGATGGTGAATCTGGCGTCGGTGCTGCTGGCACGAGATGCAGAGCGGGAACGCGAAGTGGCGGTTTCGCGCGCGCTCGGGGCGAACACGACCGCCAGCGTGCGCGCCACTCTGCTGGAGGGTGGGGCGCTCGGCCTTGCCGGCGGTGCGCTAGGCGCACTGACCGCGATTTGGAGCGCCAAGGCATTGGTGGCGCTCGCTCCACTTGACTTGCCGCGTCGCGAAGCGATCGTGATCGATTCGTCGATCGGCGCCACTGTGATTGCCGTGGGCGGTTTGCTCGGCCTGCTGGCCGCGGCGGCGCCGGCGGCATGGGCGGCACGGGCGTCGCTCGCGTCGCTGTTGGCCGGAAGCGCGGTACGCGGCGGCGGCGGACAGAACCGGTGGCGCCGCGGGAGGTGGTGGCACAGGTGGCTCTGTGCTTGGTTCTGCTGGCGAGCGGCGCCCTGGTGCTGCGCAGCTTCGAGCGGTTATGGCGGACAGATCCTGGTTTCCAGCCGGAGGGCTTGTTCACGGTACGTCTGCGAGTGCCGCCGCAGTTCTTCCCAAAAACCAGCGAAGCCTTCGCCTTCCAGGATCGCGTCCGGCACGCACTGGCCGCGATTCCTGGTGTCACCGGGGCGAGCGCGACCTCGGTGCTGCCACTTACCGCAGCATCCTTCCCTTACCAGAGGACGATCACGATTCCCGGCGCCCCCGGGAACGCCGGCGACGCCGAGCGGGACAATGTGTTGGTCGACATGATCGACGCGCGCCCCAACTACGTCGAGGCGATGGGCATGCGGCTGCGCGCTGGCCGTACCTTCACGGAACTCCTGCCGAAAGCTGTGGGCGAAGCCATCATTGACACCGCGCTGGCCAGGCGTTTCTTTCCGGAGAGCAAACCTCTCGGCTGGCAGATTCAAATCGGTAACCAGCCGTTTGCGATCATCGGTGTGGTCGATCAGGCGCGGCTCTATGATGTGCATGCCGATGGACGGCCGCAGATTCTCGTGCGAGCCGAGAACTTCGGTGCGCGCCCTCTCTTCTTCGTCATGCGGACGAATCGTGGGCCGCGCTCGCTCTTGCCTGAGGTCCAGGCGGCCATTCATGGGATTGACGAGCGGGTTCCGGCGGGCGAGCCCCGGGCAATGGAGGACCTGGTCCAGGCGGCGCTCAGCCCACAGGCAATGGGCGGGGTCCTGATCGGCGCCTTTGCGGCCGTGCGCTGCTTCTGGCAACGATGGGGATCTTCGGCGTGGTGTCGGGCTCGGTCACGCGGCGGCGCCACGAATTGGCGGTGAGGCTGGCGCTCGGCGCCGATCACGCCCGTGTCCTCCGCCTCGTGTTGAGAGAAGGCGCCCTGCTTGTAGTGGCGGGGCTGCTGATCGGTGCCCCGGCATCTATATGGCAAACGGCTTGATTCGCGGCCTGCTGGTCGGCGTGTCGCCTTCCGATCCGCTCACGCTGCTGGCCGCCGCCCTTGGTTTGGTGCTGGTGACAATGGCGGCGTGCTATGTGCCCGCGCGCCGCGCCTTGGGGATCGATCCAGCGCAATTGCTGCGTCAAGAGTGACTGTGACGCATCGGCAGAGGTCCCCGTTGCACAATCGCAGAATCCGGCGGCGAGTACCCGGATGAGCTACCAGACCAGCTTCAGGCCAAGCTGGAGGTTTCGAGGCGTATCGGCGCCGGTGATTGTCCCAAAGGCAGCCGTGCCGAAGCTCTGCCCCGGCTGTCCGAAGCGCGGGGTGTTCGAGGCGTGGAAGGCCTCGAACCGAAACTGCATGCGAAGGCGCTCTGTGAAAACAAAGTCCTTCAGCGCAGAGAAATCCCAGTTGAAGTCGGGACGGTTGCGCATGGTGTTCCGGCCGAGATCACCGAGAGTGTACTGGGCGTTGGCCACGAAAGCAGATGTATTGAAGTCGCGTTGCAGAGTGCGCTCGATGGCGTAGGGGGAGCCGACCAGGTTGGGGCGGTTGACGATCAGGCGGTCGCCAATGTTGGCCGGATTGCCGGGCACCGTTATGCTGTAAGGTTCGCCGGCAGCCCAACTGACGATCGAGCCGGTCGACCAACCGCCGAGGGCAGCATTCAGCACGGGATGCATCTTCGCACCCCATTTACGGCCCTTACCGAAGGGAAGATCATAGACGCCGCTGGCGACGAAGCGGTGGGGGATGTCCTGATTGTCTGCGGACCGTTCCGCGCGCATGTTGCGCGTGTCCTGGAAGCCACATCCGGCAGTGTTGCCCGCGGCGGCGTTGCCGCAGGTGTCGCCGATGGTCTTCGACCAGCCGTAGGACGAAATGATCGTGAAGCCCTGTGAGAAGCGCTTCTCTACTTTGGCAATGAAGGCGTGATAGATGGAATTGGAGTTGTTGTGGTACCCGTAAATAGGGCCGAGTGGCGACGTGACGACACCCGTTCCCGGAAGTTCAAGGCTCTTGTACCGCCGCTTGTCGTTCAGGTTCCCTGGGCCGGCGGGGGAGTAGTTGTCCTCATAGCGCGCCAACAGATGCGTCCCCTTCGAGCCGGAGTAGGCGAGTTCGGCAAGCCAGTTCTGGGCGACTTCCCGCTGCACGTTCAGGTTCCACTGCTGCCCGTAGCCGATATCCGCACGGCGTTCGTAGGCGACGAAGGTGAGTCCGGTGGCTCTGCGGAAGTCGAGCGCGCCTGGAGCCGGGCCGTCCTTCAGAATGACGGCTGCCGTCGTGGCACTTGACGCCAGCGAGATGCCGTAGGCGTTGGGCGGATTGCCGATAAGGTACTCCCCGTCCCCGAGAGGTTCCAGGTAGTTGTAGAACATTCCATAGCCGCCCCGGACCACGTTCTTCGCGCCAACTTTGTACGCGAAGCCGATGCGAGGCATGTAGTTGTTCTTGTCCGTGGCAAACATCGCACGGTTGTAGCGATCCGAGCCCTCGGAGCCACCGTAAATCAGGCGCGGTACGTCAGGATTCGTGTAGTTGTCGAAGATCCCAATCCGGTCGTACTTGTCGATGAACGGAAGCACGATCTCGTAACGGAGTCCCAAATTGAGCGTCAGCCTCGGCGTGACCTTCCAGTCGTCCTGAATGAAGAGGCCGGTATTCGAGCTGCGGAGGTCGACCTGGAGGCTGCTTTCCCAGGCGTAGGCGCTGCCCCACCCCAGCAGGAAGTCGGCCATGCCGTCACTGGTGAAACGGTTATTGAAGGTGTAAGTGCCGATTTCTAGCCGAATGTTGTAAATGTTGTTCTGCGACCTGAGGTGGCTCGCACCGAACTTGACCGTGTGTTTGCCTTTGATCCATGTGGTGTCGCCCGAGAGCTGGCGGTTCTGGGAGTCGCGGTCAACGGGGTTGTTGGGTCCGATACCCAAAGCGCGATAGCCGGTGATGTTCATCTGGGAGAAACCGCCTGGGATCGTGCTGTTGCCGCCCTTGATACCGTACTTCTGATTGAACAGTTCCCCCTTGGCTTCGTTGGGGTTGTCCCGTTTGAACAGGGAGAAGTTCCAGCCGCCGCGGATGGACGTGATCAGGCTGGGGCTCCAGATATGGTTCCAGGTAGCGCCCGTGTTGTAGCCTTCGGTCACCCAATCATACGGACCTCCGCCGTAAGCTGGCGCGGGCAATGGCAGGACCGCTGGATTCTCGGTGTCCATCTTGCTCAGCCGCCAATTCATGGTGTCCTTGCTGCCGAGGTTGACGTCAGTCTTGAAGTCCCATCGCACGGTGTCCGTTTTGACTGGAGAATTGACGAGGTAGTTCGCCGCGAGATTCGAGTTCTGGGAAGCGGGATAGAGCGCAACGAGAGTTTTGGCCACGGGGTCGATGCGGGAGGCGGGGATGATGCTCTCGGGGAATGGCTGGCGGGTCAGCGGGTCCGTGATCCGCTTATTGGAGGCGAGGAGTTCGCCGAAGTCGCCATTTCGCATTCTCGCTGTTGGGATCGTGCTGGTGGTGGTGGAACTTTCGCGGACCATTCCCCTCTCGAAATCCCCGAAGAAGAAGACCTTGCTGCGTCCGTCGAAGATCTTGGGGAACACGACTGGTCCACCAAGCGAGAGGCCGAACTGATTGCGCTTGAACGGAGGTTTGGGTCTGGTGGGGGCGTCAAAGAAGTTCTTGGCGTCGAGCTTCTCGTTTCGAAGGAATTCGAACGCCGTTCCGTGGAGATCATTGGTGCCGGACTTGAGGCTGACATTGACGACGCTGCCCATCGAGCGTCCGTACTCGGCGGCGTAAGAGTTGGTCTGGACCTTGAACTCCTGGATAGCGTCGATCGAGGGCTGAACCATTTCACTGCGGCGCTGCGCGCCTGCGAGCTCGTTGGGATTGTTGTCGATGCCGTCGATCATGAAGTTGTTCTGCGTGATCTTCATCCCGCCCGAACTGAACCCCCCATAGCGGCTTCCGCTCGTAGGCTGTACCGTGCCCGCGGACAGAAGGGCTAGCTGGTTATACTCGCGTCCGTTCAGCGGCATATCGACAATGCGGCGGTTGTCGATCACTGTTCCCTGGCTGGCTTCGACGGTGTTTAGTTGAATGGCATCGGCGCTGACCACGATGTTTTCGGAGACGGAGCCGACTTCGAGCTTGAAGTTGATCTCGGCTCGTTGGTCGACTTCGAGTGTGATGCCCGACCGTGTGATGGTTTTGAATCCTTTTTGCTCGACGATAATGGAGTAACCGCCAGGCTGCAGGAGCGGGATGGCGTAATAGCCGTCGGCGTTGGTTTGCGTGTTTCGGGCAACGCTCGTGGCGACGTTGGTGATTCTGATGTTGGCTCCGGGCACAACGGCTCCGGTGGGATCACTGACGCGCCCGGCGACCTGCGCGGTTTGTGCCAACAGTGGAATGGCGAGGAAGAAGAGCCCGGCCGAAGTGCCGGTTGACAAGAACCTTGCGATCGACATGATGAGACCCTTTCTGCGAGAGCCCGGGGGGCTCGCGATATCTTGCCTTCACTCTACCGCAAGTGATTGCACTCCAGGCTAACTGCAGGGGTGACCGCCTCCTGAGGCCAGAGGAAGGGGTCGAAGACGGATGCATCAGTTTCAGGCCCACTCCACTAACAGGCACAGGTTTGCAGCGTCCTATAGAAATGCTCAATCCGGCTGTTGTGTGCTTGGTGCTCCTCAGCGCTCTACCCCTCCTCGCTCAAGCCCCGGCGCCCCCTCCGGTACGGCTGCAAGCGATCATGCGCGACTTCGAGGCCGAAGGATTCTCTGGGGTGGTCCTCGTGGAGCGGCGCGGCACCCTTGAGTTTCTCCAGGCGTATGGCTACGCAGACCGGCGCCGTAAGATTCGTAACATTCCGAACACTCGATTCGAAATGGCATCTCTGACGAAACCGTTCACAGCGGCAGCCATCCTCAAGCTGCAGGAACAAGGCAAGCTGCGGACGTCGGATCGGCTCGATCGCTACATCGGCCCGATAAATCCCCCGAAGAACCTCGCCACCATCCACCACCTCGCGCTCCACCGCGCGCTGGTTGCCCGTGGAGCCGAACTGCCCGGCGACAGCCGCGAGGCATTTCTTCAAGGTGTACGTACATCTCCGGCAGAATCGAAGCCGGGAGACCAATACAGGTACACCAACGCGGGATATGGCGTCCTGGCTGCGATCATCGAGATCGTTTCCGGGACTTCCTACAATGACTACGTTCGTCAGGCGATTCTGCTTCCATCGGGGTTACGGGAGGCCTATTTCCGGGACGAGAAGGTACCCGGCCTCGCATTCGGCTATCAAACGCCGCCGGACAATCCCGAACCGGCTCCGAACGCACCGCTCGCGTGGGGTAGTCACGGTGCAGGCGGCCTGATGATCTCAGTTCCCGATCTGCTAACGGCCTTCAAAGGCCTTCGCTCCGGCAAGGTCCTGTCCAAGGCGAGCCTGGAGATCATGTTCCATCCTTGGCCGGAGGAGGGGTATGGATGGCATGTGCGCAAGGACGCCGGAGGGCGCCGGCTGATCGAAAAAAGCCGCGGACACCCGTCATATGCTTCTCACTTGCTGCACTATCCTGATGACCAGGTGACGATCATTTGGGCGACCAATAGTCTCCACAAGCGTTTCCGGGCAGACTTGAATCGCCGCCTGTGCGAAGCCGTCCTGGGCGTAACCGTCCCCAAATGACAGTCGTCCGTCCGGGATTTGTCCAACTTCTCGACTGACAGTGCGTATTGATTTAGCGCAACCGTTGAGGTCCTGATGTTTCTGGACGCGGGGACACGCCCCTGGAACAGATTGCCGATTTGGAGCGCCAATCCTCCTTCCTCCGATGGATTGGCGGGCTAACAACGCCGCCGCTGTTCCCCTCGCAAGCAGAGTGGCGGAAACCGGGCGGTCAACCCGGGCACAGCGGACACCAGCAGCCGCGCGTGGACAACCCGGACCGGATCGAGGAAGTGCTGCCGCAAGAATGCAAGCACTGCGGAACGGCGTTTCGGCAGGCTTCCGAACAACGTCAAACAACGGGCGATGTGTTCCGGTAGTCCTCGGCGAACTCTACAGCGGATTTCTCGGGGCGGCAGAGAGGCCTGGAACCGGGATTACTGAAGCGGCGGCGAGTTGTCACGCGGGCACTTCCACGAGAATTCCAATGCTCATCGTGCGCCTGCAAACCCACATGCACCAGATGGTCATTGGCGCACGAAGGACAAAACTATCTCGGGACAGGAGCCGGGCTTGGATGTCGGGACAATTCAATCTGGCGAGTGAGGAGTCCGAGTACTGACATTCCGGCTGCATCGGCCCGACAGCGTTGAAATGCTTCACGATACTCCCAGTTCAGCGGTAGCCAGGAACGCTATAATTACCTTTCCCCACATGTTGTTGTCGTCCTCGGCGTACTTCATTTTCCTGATAGCCATTTTCTTCCTGTACTGGCCGGTTGCGAAGAACCGCGCGTTGGCGCTGACGGTGATCCTCTTCGCCAACTACTTCTTCTACGCCAAATGGGATCTGTTCTACCTGTTCCTGATTCCGGCTTCGTCGACATGTGATTTTGCGATCGGATGCGGCATTGAGGCGTCGAAGAAGCCGTGGGTGAGAAAGCTACTGGTGGGCGTGAGTGTGCTGCTGAATACCGGCCTGCTGGCGACGTTGAAGTACATGCCGTTTCTGCTGGAGAACTACGCGCAGGTGGCGGGAGTGGAGAAGCCGGCATGGCACTGGAGCTTTCCGCTCGGCATCTCCTTCTACTGCTTCCAATCGCTCACCTACACTCTGGACATTTACCGCAAGGACGCAAAGGCCACAAGGAGCTATCTGGCCTACCTGAGCGCAGTGAGCTTCTTCCCCACGACGCTCGCGGGGCCGATCACACGTGTGGCGACGCTGCTGCCCCAGTTGGAGAAACCGAAGGCGTTGGAAGCGGAGCCGGGGGGGCGTGCCGTGTTCCTCATCGGCATGGGGCTGATGAAGAAGATGCTGATCGCGGATTATCTGGCGGGCAATCTGGTGAACCGCGTCTTCGATTTTCCGAACCTGTATACGGGGCTGGAGGTGCTGTTGGCCGTGTATGCCTACGCGCTGCAGCTTTACTACGACTTCTCCGGGTACACGGACATCGCGATCGGGTCGGCGCTGCTGCTGGGGATCAAGCTGCCGGCGAACTTCAAGATGCCGTACGCGGCGGAGAACGTCACCGACTTCTGGCGGCGCTGGCACATCACGCTATCCAACTGGCTGCGCGACTACCTCTACTTCTCGCTGCCGGGGCTACGTTCGAAATGGAGAATCTTCACGTACACGAACCTGGTGATCACGATGGTGATTGGCGGGCTGTGGCATGGCCCGAGCTGGACGTTTGTGATCTGGGGGCTTCTGCACGGCCTGGCGCTGGCGTTTGTGCGTGCCTGGCAGACATGGCGCGGCAATCCGAAACCGAATCCGGCGTGGTGGGCGCGCCTGCTGCGCATCACTCTCACGGTTCAGTTTGTGTGCCTGGCGTGGGTTTTCTTCCGGGCATCGAGTCTGGAGAATGCCTGGGCGATTCTGGCGCGTATCGCCTCGTTGAGCGCGTCGCTGGCGAATGTCTCCGTGCCGGTGGCGATTATCATGGCGATCGCGGCGGTGGCGCACTACATCCCGGATGGCTGGTACAAGAAGTGCGATGCGATCTTTGTAAAAGCGCCGAGCTATGTGCAGGCGGCGGCCTTGGCGTTGCTCCTGCTGGCGATTCACTATGTGGCGGCGACCGGCGCGGCGCCATTTATTTATACGAAGTTCTGACCTCGTCCATCACCCACATGTCGCCCCATTGTGAGAGTCTGCCGTCGAGCTTCACCTGTTGCCCGATGTAATCGCGAATGTCGCCGGTGTTGAGGAGGACCACCCGGCGTCCATCGCTGGCGATCAGCAAAGGAGGCACTCCACCGCTGATGCAGCGGACGGCGCAGTCGCGGTGGACCTTGCCCTGACCTGGGTTCATTACACCGAGGTAGCACTTGCTGTCGGCGATCTCGCCGTACAACGTGGCCATGACGGGTTCCGTTCGCGCCAGGGCTTGGCCCTCACCGATGGCTTGGAGCGATTGCGGCTTCACTTCCAGCATGGTGAGGCCGTCGCGAGTGATGCGCGAACCTTCGATCCTCACTCGCCGGCCGTGGGCGCCTTCGGTAAAACCGTGTTTGCCTGGAGCAACCAGGAGCACGGGCATGCTTGAGGATGCCGTCAGCAGAACCGGGACCCCTCCGGCGCGAATTAGGGTACCTTCCCAGGGTTTGAAGTCGCCGAACTCGAAGGTGGCGGTTGGAAACGGTGCCTGTCCCAGTACGAGCAGCAACGCGATGACCGAGGCAGCGGCCGCCAGAGTGATCACCGTCCGCCGCAGAAATCCGGACAGCGTCCCAGGCGCCTTCGGCAGGTAGCCAATGTAGAATTCGTCGTGCTTCATGATTTGGCTCGCGGGCAAACGTAGACCTGGCCGTCGACAACCTTGGTGGCGAACGTGGCCACCTTCTCTGTGAACGGCGGCGGGGATGCACCGGTCCCGGGGAGGTATTGATAGCCATGCCACGGACAGGTGATGCAACCGTCAACAATGCGGCCTTCGCCAAGCGGGCCGCCTTGATGCCTGCAAACGTTCGACAGCGCCGATACCTTGTTGTCGTGGCGGAACACGGCGACTCGCTCATTACCCAGAGTGATGACGATGGCGCGCTTGTCGGGGATGGAATCGAAGCGGGCTACAGCGACAAACTCCTCGCCGGCGCCGCGCGGCGAATCCACCGGTTGTTCGTGCAGAGCGGCAGCCACATGCAGGCCGCAGATAACCACCAACCCCGCGCCCATCACGAGGGCCAGAAGTAGGCTCTTCTCCGATTGGAGTGCCCCAAGGGACACGTGCGCCAACAGCAGCGCGTAGACTGCGTAGACGATCATGTGCAGGCGCTTCCATACCTGCGCGCCGAGGATTCGCAGCCAGAAATCATGACTCGTGGCGGCCATCAAAAAGAGAATCAGCAGCGCGAAGAAGCCGAGCTGCTGGAATGGGAACTGCGCCAGGCTGTCGTAGCGGGTATTGCTGGTGAACAGACTCTCCAGCGGATTGACGTTGCCGAGCGCGTGAAACTGGATGAGCGAAAACGCGCCGTGGGCCAGCGCGAGTAAGAACATCGTGACGCCGAGATGGCGCCGGTTGTACAGCAGTGGCAGAAAGCGCGTATCCAGCCGGCACAACGGCCCAATGGAGAGGATCACATGGAGCAGTAGGAACGCGCCTGTGCCGAGGCCGCGAATCAACAGAGTCTCCGCTGTGGCGTTCGGATGGATTACAGCGCCCACTCCAACGAACAATCCGAGGTACAACACAACGCAGGCGAGCAAGGTGAGATCATAAGCCTTCTTCTGCGGGTTCCACTGGACGGCCTGATATTGAACGCTCATGATTCCCGTACCCAAAGCGCGGCGGCGAACAGTAACGGCAGCAGGACGGAGAGGACGATCCAGACGCGGCGGTGCCACTGACGCAGCGGCCGTGTCATTTGATCACCTCGCCACGCAGCCACTTGACTGCGAGCAGCGGCCACAACGCCACACAGCCGGGGAAGACGATCACGCGAAAGGCGAGCCCCGACGCTTTGGCCGCTGGGTCGAGACGGTTGACACCGCCGATAAGGAACGCCACGGCGAATACAGCTCCGATGATCGCGTATGCGGCAACGAAGATCATGAGTCGGCCCCCAATAGCGGGATCACCGCGCCTGTCATTGGTCCAGCAGCATCGCTCGCAAGGTACAGGAGGAGCTGCGCTACATCGGCCGGCTGCACCCAACGCTTAGGATCGGCATCCGGCATTGCCGTGCGATTCGCCGGAGTATCCATGGTTCCAGGCAGCACGACATTGGCGGTAATCCCGCTGTTCTTGTTTTCACGAGCGATGGTGCGCACGAGACTCACCAGGGCCGCCTTTGAAACGTTGTAGGGCCCCATGAGGGCGGCGGGTTCCACAGCGGTCTTGCTGCCGATGCCGATGAGCCGCCCCGCACCTTGCCGTTTCATGTGGGGCAAGGCTGCGGAGAAGACGTACAGGGCCACGCGGAAGTTGAGGGTAAGCATCTTCTCCCAGGCGTCGGCGGATTCCACGGGCTTGCCCATTTCAAAGGCGCCCACGAGATTCACCACCACGTCGATACGGCCGAACTGGGAAACGACGCCGTCCACCAGCGACCGCGCAGCCTCCGCCGTGCCGAGGTCCGCCGGGCGAGCGTGGAAGTTGGTCTCACTGAACTCGGCTTGCGAGATATCACGAGAGACGCCCACCACCACCGCTTCGGTTGAGAGAAACGCGCTAGTGACGGCTTTTCCCAGTCCGCCGTTTGCGCCGAAGATGACAACCACTTTTTGCATCATGCAATCAGTTTACGCACCTGCCGCGAGGCGAGCACGAATGCGTCCTTTCATTCCCCGGGGAGGCGAGCACCGGCGGACAGCGGCGCGGACCAGGAGTTTTAGCCGCGCCACCTCCGCGAGAAACTGGCGGCAACTGCCGCAGCCGCCCATGTGGCGTTCCAGCGCCAACGCCGTCTCAGGCTGCAACTCTCCATCGATGAGAGCCCCGGCAAGAGCTTTGGCCCGGTGGCACTCCGATATCTGTATGGATTGAACTTTCATGAAGTGGGGTCTTTCCGGCCCGTCCTTCTTCCCCGCTCTTGAAATGCTCTTCCGGGGACAGGATATTCCCGGTTTTAGGGGAATTCCCTGGAGGGCAGGCGGCATCCAGGAAGCATGAACAGACGAATCTTCTTTTTGGTTGCGTGGGCTTGTGCGGCAGGCATTGCGAAGGACCCGGTGAAGCCGGTGAATGCGAATCGAATGGGCGTCGCCGTGAAGGGCTATGACGTGGTGGCGTACTTCACTGAGTCCAAGCCGGTGAAAGGCTCCCCGCAGTTCAGCTTCGATTGGATGGGCGCGAAGTGGCAGTTTGCTTCGGCGGCGCATCGTGACCAGTTTTCGGCCGAGCCTGCAAAGTACGCTCCACAGTACGGCGGCTATTGCGCCTGGGCGGTAGGGCATAACTATACCGCGGATACCGATCCGGAGGCATGGCGGATTGTCGACGGCAAGCTCTATCTCAACTACAACAAGAGTGTGCAGCAAAAGTGGGAGCAGGACCGCGGGAAGTGGATCGCGGACGCGGACAAGAACTGGCCTACGCTGCATCAGCAGTGACATTTGTCACCGAAGACCGCCGGAGTAGCGGGTTATGCTCAATTAGATGAGACTCGCTACTTTTTCGATCCTGCTGCTGTCACTTATCCCCGTTCGAGCAGAGGAGGCGGCTGCCGACACTGCACCGAACAAACACAAATTCCAGGTGCAAGGCATGCTGCGGACCCGGTTGGAGAACTGGCAATGGTTCTCTACACCGGGCGGAAACGACACCTATTCGTTTCTTGGTTCTTATGCGCGGTTTCAGTTCAGCCAGCAGTTCCATCGAGCGGAATGGCTCATCGAAATGAACGTCCCGTTTCTGCTGGGCATGCCGGACAATTCCCAACTCGCAGCGCCATTGAGCTTTCTCGGCGTTGGCGGCAACTACTGGTCCGCGAACAAGCGCCAGACCAACGCGGCGATGATTTTTCCACGGCAGGCTTACCTGCGGCTCAAGGATATTAACGGCATCAAGGGGCAGTCGCTGAAGCTGGGCCGGTTCGATTTCGCCGATGGCAGTGAAACGACGCCGAAGAACGCGACGCTGGCCGCGATGAAGACTGCCCGCATCAACATGCGATTGATCGGGAACTTCGGCTGGACGCACGTGGGCCGGTCGTTTGACGGGTTCCACTATTCGCTGGCAAAGCCAGGTGGCACACTTACCGCAATTGGGGCGATTCCGACGCGTGGTGTGTTCCAGGTGGATGGGTGGGGGCAAACCAAGACCGCCTTCACTTACCTTTCGTATGCGATGCCTACTGGTGCGAAGCTGGGAGGCGACAAGAGTGCTGGCGAACTGCGCCTGTTTAACCTCTACTATCACGACTGGCGGCACATTGCCAAGACCGACAACCGGGCAGTGGCGCCGCGCAATGCGGATCTGGCGAATGTTGGTATTTTCACTTGGGGCGGCCACTACATTCATGCTCTGCAAACGTACGCGGGCACCGCGGATGTGCTTTTGTGGGGAGCCTTGCAGCATGGCCGATGGGGCAAGCTGGTGCATCGAGCTGGGGCGGGAATCGTAGAGGCCGGGTTCCAGCCGAAAGCCCTCGGCAAGCTGAAACCGTGGCTGCGGGGCGGCTACTCGCATTCCACTGGAGATCGCAGCGCCACCGACAACAAGCACGGTACGTTTTTTCAGGTTCTGCCGACGCCCCGGCCTTTCGCGCGGTTTCCATTGTTCAACATGATGAACCACGACGACGCCTACGGGATTCTCATCCTGAGGCCGCACAAAGCGGTGACGATCAATGGTGAGATGCATTCGATGCGGTTGTCGAACGCCAATGATCAGTGGCTGTTGGGCGGCGGGGCGTTTCAACCCTGGTCGTTTGGGTATGTCGGACGACCGTCGAACGGGGCCAAGTCGCTGGCCACGTTATGGGATGTGAGTATCGACTACCGGATCAACCCGCGTACCACGCTGACAGGTTATTTCGCTAACGCGGCCGGTAAGAGCGTGGTATCGGCCATCTTTCCGAACGGGAATTCGGCGCGGTTGGGGTATATCGAGCTGACGGTGCGGCTGTTTTAGCCTAACGGCCGCAACACATCTGGGTGGACATCAGCGCGGATGGCGAGATTGGCCTGGCGTGCGCGAAGTAATCCTGCTTGGAGAGACTCCGATAGACGGCACCGGCAACGCCGCTGGCCACCGGGCCATTCACGGGCCTTCCGCCGGTCAACAGGACAACAACCACTAGCTTGTTGCGGCCCACATCATTGAACGATCCGAACCAGCCGAGGTGCGTTGGGGTGCGTTCGTCTGTGCAGGTGCCGGTCTTGCCGAGAATGGTCTCGCTGTTATCAACGCCGGCCCGCCGGGCAGTGCCGAATTCCACCGCCCCCATCATGCCGGGGCGAACTTCAGGAATCCACTTCTCAATGTCGAGGCGGCGTTTGACGCGTGGGATGAAGTTCGTGGCTTCTTCCTTGGTCGTGGGGTGCTGCAGGTAATAAAGCGTTCCGCCGTTGGCGATGGAGGAAAGCAGCGATGCCAGTTCCAGGGGCGTGAGCGAAATGCCCGAGCCGAAACTAGTCATCATCCCGACGCCTCCATCAGGAATGCTCGCCGGAAGAATTCCGGGCTGCTCACCGTCGATTGCCAGTCCGGCTCGTTCGCCCAACCCGAACAACCGGGCGTAATAGGATACGCGATCGAACCCGAGCTTCTCGCCCAACATAGCGAAGTAGGGATTATCGGAGACGGCCAACGCCTGAGTGAGCGTCAGAGCCCTACGGCGTCCGAAACGAACCGACGTGCCGCGGTCGATCACACCTTCACTCAGGGCCGCCAACGCGGCAACCACTTTTATTGTCGAGCAGGGCTGGAAGCCGCTCTTGAGTGCCAGCTTCTGGTTGACAAGTGACAGGACGCGGCCGGTGTAAGGGTCGGCGACAACGACAGTTCCGTTGTAGGGACCAAGGGCTTCCACGGCTGCCTTGCGAACTTGCAGGTCCTCGCCATCGACCTGATCGCCGTCAGTGGAATCGGCGAACGTAGGTTCCCGCCAGGGGCCGCCTTTGATCAGCCCGGGGCGGTAGGAGGCTGGACGGATGACACCGCCGCCTTTGGTGAACGAATTCGATACACCAGGTTTATGCACCGCAGGTTTATGCACCGCAGGTTTGCGCACCGTGGTTCTGGAACTCGTCGTCGCGGGAGCCTTGGCCGAAGTCTTCGCCTTCGTGCTTTTCTTCTTCGGCTTCTTGACTACGCTGGAGGTCGAGGTAGTCGTCTCGGAAAGGATGGCTTGGGCTGACACCAGGCCGAATACAATTAGGGCAATAAATGCGCGCTGAGGTTTGCTGGAACGCATGCCTCCCCTTCTCTGTCCATCAATAGAATCCGCGGAGGGCAGTTGCTCCAACGGCAACACTCCGCCACGCAGCCATGTCGTTATTGTCGTCTACAGGATAGAACTCGTCAAGCTGCTGTCCAACCTCCATCAATACTAAACACCGCTCCGTTTACAAATGCGGCCTCTTCCGATGCCAAATAGAGCGCCAAATGGGCGATCTCCAACGGCTTCCCTAGTCTCCCAATCGGCTGCCGGGCGTTCAACTCCAGTCTCACCTTCTCTTTTTCATGCTTATGGTACTTTTCCAGGTACCCCTCGACGAAAGGGGTCTCCACGGTGCCAGGGGCGATGCAATTGACACGGAACTCGGTGGGGTAATCGACGGCGAGCTGGCGGGTCATCATCAGGACCGCGCCCTTGGTGGCGCAATACGCGTGGCGGCGCTTCACTCCAACCAGACCGCCCACCGAACTGATATTCACGATCACGCCGTGGGATTGGATGAGCGTGGGGACGGCGGCCTTGGTCATGAGGAACACGCCTTCGACATTGACGCGAAAGAGCCGCTGGAAATCCTCGAGCGAAGTTTCCTCGATGTTGCCGACCAAACCGATTCCGGCGTTATTGACGAGAATGTCCAGCCGGCCCAGAGTGCTGAACAGTAGCTGCACGGCGTCCGGGCTGGTGATGTCGCAGATGGCGGCGCGGGCGCCGGGGAGTTCCGCCGCCAGCCGCTGGGCTGAGCTTTCGTTGACGTCGACGATGACGACGCTGGCGCCGGCGGCTGCGAAGACGCGACACGTCTGTTCGCCAATGCCGCTCGCACCACCGGTGACGACGGCGACCTTGTTATCTAATCGAAACGGTGTAGACATTGATGATTCCAGGATACCTGCTACAATCGGCAAATCACCATACTTCCGCGTAGATTCCGTGGTTGGAAACCGTTTCCATATGAGGTGTAGTCCTATGAAGAATTTCGTCCGTCTACTTGTTGCGTCGCTTCTCGGTTCCCTGGCGGTTTTGGGGCAGGCTGACGCCAACAAAGCACAACTATCCGGTACCGTCCTTGATCCGCGTGGCGCGGTTGTTGCAGGCGCCGATATCAAGATCAAGAATACGCAAACAGGTCTCTTACGTGAATTGAAATCCTCTGGGGAAGGCACTTACCGCGCGGTTCAGCTCGACCCCGGCCAATACGAGGTGACCGCGCAGAGTTCGGGTTTTGCGCCCACGGTGATGCAGGGAATTGTCCTGAACGTCGGTGCCGCGGCGGTGATCAATGTCACGTTGCAGGTGCAGGGGACAACGCAGTCGGTGGAAGTTTCCGAGACGATCATCAACGTGGACTTGCCGGCGCCGACGACGCTGATTTCGTCCACGGCGATCACCAACCTGCCAATCAACGGGCGGCGCTTTCAGGATTTTGCGACGTTGACGCCGACGGTGCAGTTGGATCCCGCGCGCTCGCAGCTTTCCTTTGCCGGCCAGCGCGGCATCAACTCCAACATCATGGTGGACGGCGCGGATTACAACCAGCCCTTCTTTGGCGGCATCCGCGGCGGCGAGCGCTCGAATAGCGTCATCACCGTGCCGCAGAGTTCGGTGCAGGAATTCCAGGCGATCACGACGGGCTACTCGGCCGAATACGGCAGGTCGTCCGGCGGGATTCTCAACGTCATTAGCAAATCCGGTTCCAACAGCTTCCATGGCGAGGGCTTTTATCAAAACCGCAATTCGGAGTTGAGCAAAGAGGGTCCGATTCCAATTTCGGATATCACACGCCCGGGGCAGTTGATTAATGTGAAGCCGGCCGAGTCGTTGCAGCAATGGGGCGGCGCGATCGGTGGACCGATTCGGCGCGACAAGTTGTTCTTCTTCGTCTCCTATGAACAGCAGCATGCCGTGCAGCCGCGGCGCGTATTCTTCCCCTCGTTGTTGAACGTCAACCCCAGCGCCGGTCAGAGGCCGGTCTTCGATTTCTATAAGAGCCAGGAAGGGCCCTTCGACAAAACGAACAACGCGGGCGCCGGTACCGTGAAGAGCGATTACCTCTTGAAGAACGGCAGCCGTCTGACATTTCGCTACAACCGCAGCGGTTCGGAAGAAACGAACGCCGTGACGGTGGGCGGTGCGATTGAAGCGTTTACGCAGAGCGCACTGAGCAACGAAGGCGTGGAAAAAAACACGGTTCACTTTGGATCGGCCCAGTACACGGCGGTGATCCGGCCGACACTGGTGAACGACTTCAAGTTCTCGGGCAGCTATGAAGAGCGTCCGCGTCTGGCGAATTCGAATAAACCGGGCCTGGTGGCCTCCACCATCGGCACTCTGGGAACGCGCAACTTTCTGCCCACCGTGCAGCAGGACAAGCGCTGGCAGTTTACCGATTCGCTCACCTGGATCGCAGGTGCGCACACGGTGAAGTTCGGAGCGGACATCAACCGGCTGACCACAGGTCAGACGTTTGGCTTCGACCAGTTCGGGACGTTCAGCATCAACAGCAGCAACGTGTCGCAAATCCTGGACATCATTTCCGGTACCGGGACGGTGGCGAACAAATTCGATTCGCCTCTGGTTAGCTACAGCCGGCAGATCGGCAACCTGGCGGTGGATTTCAATGCCACTCAGGCCGCGATCTTCGCGCAGGATAGTTGGAAGGTTCGCCGCACGCTGACTGTTGATCTTGGTTTGCGCTGGGAGGGGCAATGGAATCCTGCTGCGTCATCCACCAATGCAGCTCTGGCCGGTCCGGTGGACGCGATGTTGTTCCCCAACGGTGCACGCACCAACGTCGGCAATATCAAGGACAACCTGAATCAGATCATGCCGCGGATTGGGTTCGCCTGGAGCCCAATGAAGGACCAGCGTCTGGTGGTCCGCGGTCATGCAGGCATCTTCTACGCTGCAACGCCGCTTCTGCTGTACTCCGATCCGACGGGCAACTACCGTAATCCTCCAAACAACGTCAGGCTTTTCCTCAACAACACCGTCAACGGCACCATCTACCGGCAGTTCTCCGGCGCGGGTGTGAACCTGAGCAGCGCGACTCCCGACAACCTGCCCGTGATTCCACTGACTGCGGTACAGCAGGCGGCGGCGATTGGACTTGGCGCAACGCCGAACCCGTTCCTGGGCGCCGGCACAACGACGATGGCGACGAACTTCGAGAATCCGCGATCGTACCAACTGGGGATCGGCACGGAAACGCGTATCACCGGCCCCTGGGTGCTGGGGGTGCAGTTCAACTACGTGAACGCTGTGCACCTGGAGCGCAACCGGGACTACAACCTTCCGATCCCGGTGGTGAACGACGCTTCGCGGCGGCCGTTCTTTGGGGTAACCAATGGCAACCGGCCGCGTCCGATCCCGACCCTGGGGCAGGTGACAGTGCGCGAAAGCTCGGCCCACTCACTGTATCGTGGGTTCACCTTCTCCAATCAGTACCGCGGAAAGAAGTTGCAGGCTGGCGTGTTCTATACGGCTGCCTGGAACTACTCCGATGACGACAACGAGCGCGATTCGGGCGGCCAGGCTGCAATGGACGGCTTCAACTACGCGCAGGACTACAGCCCGTCGAACCTCGATGCGCGGCACACGTTCAGCTCGTATGGGGTCTACAGCCTGCCTTTCGGGATCGACGTATCCGGTGTGTTCCGCGTCCGCAGCGGATTGCCGCTCAACCCGCGCACTGGTGCTGATACCAACTTTGATGGCGCGAGCACCGACCGCGCGCTCGTGTCTCCCGGCGTTCCTTTCGGACGCAACAGCTTCCGCAACCGCGCAGTTTATGGCGACGACCTCCGCATCATGAAGAGCTTCCAATTGAAGGAGAACATGAAGGTGCAGGTTTCGGCGGAGTTCTTCAACGTGTTCAATATCGACAACGTGATCTTCTTCGGCACGACGAACATCTATGGGCTTGGGGTGAACGCCGCGGGCGCCACGCTGCCGGTGGATACACGTTTCCTGGTG
This sequence comes from Acidobacteriota bacterium, assembly GCA_016213775.1. Taxonomy (GTDB): domain Bacteria; phylum Acidobacteriota; class Terriglobia; order Bryobacterales; family Bryobacteraceae; genus CADEFT01. The sequence continues at coordinate 14,769 of JACQZR010000304.1, read as the reverse complement.
TTGAAGAGCGCAGACGGCAGGTACCATACGCAGAACCAGCAGATTGGATTCCCGTTCCAGGCACAGTTCGGAATCCGCTTCTTTTTCTAGACAACACGCGCGACCCGGAGCTTGTGGAAATTCCGTCCCCTCGGTGGCCATAATAGAGCATACGGGTCTGAAAACCAGTTGTCTCGATACAAGTACTCTTCAGAGGTCTCCATCACCTATGTCTAAACGTGTCTTCGTGTGCCTCTCCATTTTTTTGCTGGCAACGGCGAGCGCCTATGCGCAAGCTGTAGCCGGCATGGGCGGTATAACCGGTTCCGTACGCGATGCGTCCGGCGCGGTTGTTTCCGGCGCAACTGTCGTTGTCGCCAATGAATCCAGGGGGATCAGACGGAACCTGGCCACCACCGAGGCCGGCGTCTTCTCCGCCCCCTCACTGCTCCCCTCCAGTGGCTACATTGTGACGGTGTCGATGCAAGGCTTCGCGAATTGGGAAGCGAAAAACATCGAGATCCTTGTGGGCCAGACGCTGGACATCAAGGCGACGTTACAAGTGGCCTCGGCCGCGACACAAGTGGACATTGTCGCCGAAATCCCGCTCGTGGAAGAAGCCAAGAGCGGCGTCTCGCAGGTGGTGGAAAAAGACCAGATCGACAACCTTCCCATTAACGGCCGCCGCGCTGACTCGTTCGTGCTGCTGACTCCGGCCGTCACCAACGACGGTGAGTTCGGTCTGGTGAGCTTCCGCGGTGTGGCGGGCGGCAATTCGTTTCTCACGGACGGCAATGATACCACCGGCAGTTTCTACAACGAGAATGCAGGACGCACGCGCATCGCCACGCAAATCTCGCAGGACGCAGTACAGGAGTTTCAGGTGCTTTCCAACGGGTTCTCGGCGGAGTTCGGACGCGCGATGGGCGGTGTCATCAACACGGTTACCCGCTCTGGAACCAACCAGACTCACGGTACGCTGTTCTGGTTCTTCCGCAACCGTACGTTGAATGCGACTGACCGTTATGCCAACGGATTGAATGCGCCGGAATGGCGGCATCAGGCAGGCGGCAGCCTGGGCGGGACGCTCAAGAAAGACAAGATTTTCTACTTCGCGAATATGGAGATCGTGCGCCGCAATTTCCCGGCCCAGAACCGCATCATCAACAGCCAGTTCACCGACGCGAGCGGGAACGTGATCAACGCACCCTGTGGACCCACAGTCGGCCCCGGCCCCTCGATAGCCCAGTGCGATGCGGCCCGTGCGTTTATCTACCGGCAGATGAACGTGCTGGTTCCGCGGTCGGTGGAGTCGTTGATGGGTTTTGCGAAGATCGACTGGCGGCCGACGGATCGCAATTCGTTCAGCTTCAGCGCCAACGCCATGCACTGGCGCTCGCCGCACGGCATCCAGACGCAGGCCGTACTGACGAATGGGAACGCCATCGCCAACAACGCCGATTCCACCGTGGAGACTCGCTACGGGAAGGCGGCGTGGACGGCGATTCCGAACAACGCCACAGTGAACGAATTCCGTTTCGGCTGGTTCAAAGACCGGCTGGCGGATCCCTCGGCGCAGGACCTGTTCCCGAAGGAAACGGGCCCGCTGGGCATTACTTTGAATGGCACGACAATCGGCGCAGCAGGCGCCTACCCGCGCGTGCTGCCGAGCGAAAACCGCTTCCAGTTCGTCGACAATCTAAGCTGGACCAAGGGCGCGCACTCAGTCAAGTTCGGTATCGACTTCGCTACCACGGAGGATTACAACAACCAGTTGTTCAACCGGTTCGGCAGCTATTCCTACCAGTCGCTGGCCAACTTTGCGATGGATTTTTCGGGCAATACCGGAAGCCGGAAGAGCTACTCCAGTTTCACGCAGCAATTCGGCAATCCGATACTGGTGATGCGGACCAACGACATCAACTTCTACGCGCAGGATGTCTGGAAGGTGACGCGCAAGCTGACGTTCAACTATGGGATGCGTTTTGAGCATACGTGGCTCCCGCAGCCGACGGTGGTGAACCCGGACTATCCGCAGACGGGCAAGATACACGCGCCCCCGTTGAATGTATCTCCGCGTGCCAGCCTTTCCTATTCGATTAATGACAAAACCGTCATTCGTGCGGGATACGGCGTGTTCTTTGCACGCTTCCACGGCGCATCGATCCAAAACCTGCTGCTGGTAGGGAATGGCCGCTATCAGGCCAATTACTCGCTGAACCCGAACACGGACACCGCGGCTCCGGTGTTCCCGAACATTCTCAGTTCGGCCGCGGGTTCAGCGGGAACCATCAGCCTCGCCTTTGCCGGCCCTGACTTCCGCAGTCCGTACACGCAACAGGGGACGTTCGCCATCGAGCGGCAAATCGGCCGTGACACCGGACTCACGTTGAATTACATCTGGAGCCACGGTGTTGCGCTGTTTACCAACCGCGATCTAAATCTCGGACCGGCCAGCGACACTCGCACATACACGATTCTGGATAGCGCCGGCGCGCAAACCGGCAGCTTTACGACACCGGTGTATCTGTTTGCCAACCGGGTGGACCGCCGCTACCGCAGCATATACATGACTGACAACGGCGGAAAGTCCTTCTACAACGGGTTGGCTGTCCAGGTGCGGCGGCGGATGGGGCGCAACTTCAGCGGCAACTTCTCCTATACGTGGTCGCATGCGATCGACACGGCCAACCAGGGCGGCGCGAGCGACAGCCTTTTTGTCAGCAATGTCCGCTCCACCTACAACGGCGACTACAACAACGACAAAGGATCGTCGTTGTTGGATCAGCGGCACCGGGTGGTCATCAATTTCCTCTGGACCCCGAAGTTCACCAACAGCACTTCGGTTGCGGCCAGGTATCTGATCAATGGGTGGCAGTTGTCGGTGATCACGACCATGGCATCGGCGAAACCAACTCCGTCGACGATCAACGTGACCAGCGCTCTGCCCGGACTCGCTAATAACACCACTCTGAATGGGTCCTTCGGCTCGAACCGCGTTCCTTTCTGGCGGTTCAATGCGCTCGACATCGACCAGATTTTTCGCGTGGATTCCCGCATCCAGCGGCAGTTGCCGATCAGCGAACGGGTGAAAGCTGTGCTGAGTTTCGAGGCGTTCAACACGTTCAACACGATCTACAACACGGGTGTCATCCAGCAGGCTTACCAGTCCGCGGCGGGTGTCCTTCGGCCGACGGCGAATATGGGCGTCGGGACGCAGTCGCAGGGCTTCCCGGACGGCACCAACGCGCGGCGCATGCAGGCTGGCCTGCGCTTCATCTTCTAGCGGACAGTTACTTGATAGAGTAGAGCGCGGAGACCACCACAGATGGAACGTAGAGAGTTTTTACAAGCGGCGGCGGGAGCCATCGGAGGTCAGGCGGCGTTCGCACAGAGTGGCAGGAAGAAGCCCAATTTTCTGGTGATTCTCGGCGACGACATGGGCTTTTCTGACGCGCGCTGCTACGGCGGCGATGTCGACACGCCAAACCTCGATGCTCTGGCAAAGAACGGACTCCGCTTCACGCAAACCTACTCCACGGCGCGCTGCGGGCCCTCGCGAAGCTGCATTCTCACTGGCCAATACGCGCAACAGACCGCGTGCGACGTGATGACGCCCGGAAACATCCCACACTGGAACCGTTTTGCGCCCGAGCATTTGAAGCCGCTGGGGTACCGCGCCTATCATTCCGGCAAGTGGCACATCCGGTTCAAGGCGCTGTCAGGTGTGGGGTTTGACAAGTCGTACGCGCTGATGGATCAGGACCGGTTCTTCACGCCTCGCACACATTACCTCGACGATTCTCCGCTGCCGGTGGTGAAGCCGGAGGAGAACTATTACGCCACGATCGCTATCGCCGATCATGCGGTGAAGACGCTCAGGGAGCATCAACAGTCGCACAACCAATCACCGTTCTTTCACTACCTCGCATTTACCTCGCCGCATTTTCCGCTGCATGCGCTGCAGCAGGACATCGACGAGTACAAGGACCGTTTCTCGGAAGGCTGGGACGTGGCGCGGCAGCGGCACTGGGAGCGGATGAAGCAGATGGGCCTCATCAACTGCGGATTGTCGAAACTGGACACCGGCATCTGGCCGGCGTGGAATCTGCCATCGGAAGATCTGATGACGCGCATCGGGCCCGGTGAAGTGACGCGGGCTGTGCCGTGGAATTCGCTCACCGCCGAACAGCAGAAATTGCAGCGGACGAAGATGGCGATTCACGCGGCGATGATCTCGCGGATGGATCATGAGATCGGACGCGTGGTGGATCAGTTGAAGGCGATGGATTCGTTGCGTGACACCGTGATCCTCTTTATCAGCGATAACGGCGCGAGCGCGGAGCAGATCATTCGCGGCGACATGCATGATCCGGCTGCGCCCCCGGGATCGGGCAAGACTTATCTGTCGCTCGGCCCGGGCTGGTCGAGTTCATCGAATTCACCGTTCCGGCTGCACAAATCGTGGGTGCATGAAGGCGGCATTTCGTCGCCCATGATCGTTCACTGGCCCGCTGGAATCACGGCGAAGAACGAACTGCGGCACAATCCCTGCCACTTTGTGGATATCGTGCCGACGATGCTCGATCTTGCGGGCGGCAAGCCGAATGGGGTGTTCCCGCCGGATGCCTCACCGTTCGCGGGAAAGAGCTTTGCGCCGGTTTTCAAAAAGGACAACTCCGTCCCGCGCGACTGGCTCTATTTCCACCACAACAACAACCGCGCGATTCGCTCGGGCGATTTGAAGGCGGTGTCGATCGGCAAGGATGGCCCGTGGGAGTTGTACGATCTGAAGAAGGATCGATGCGAGCAGGCGGACCTGTCAGAGAAGCAGCCGGAGAAGACGCGGGAGTTGGCTGGGCTGTGGCAGAGCATCGAGGACGGGTTTATCAAGACGCGCCAGTCCGCTGCGCCCTCCACCAAGCCGCTGATGAATCCCAACGCAGGTTCGGGGAAGAAGAAAGCCAAGGCCTGATCACATTTGTCCCGTGGCCTGACGCAGGCCGGCATCGAGCACGCGCAATTCCTGAAGCTTGGCGAGGAAGCCTTGCCGCGCGGATAGGACCCGGAGTTGTGCGAGCAGTGGCTCCACCTTGTCCACCTGGCCGGCGGCCAGTTCGGTGCGCGCCAGGTCCACGTGATTGGTGGACAGCTCCAACGAAGTCTGGCGCAGGCCGGCGAGTTCGGCCGATGCCGAATTGAGCCGGGCGAGTAGCTCGTCGATCTCCGCCGCGAGCGCAGCCTCGATAGACCGGCGTTTGATTCTGCATTGTTCCAGTTGGGCCGTGGCCGCCGCTACTCCATTCTCCTTCCAGCGAAAGATCGGCACTTCCAGGGAGATCTGAAAACCCCAACTTCCTGGCGATTCCTCACGGTTGGTGCGGCGGAACACCTGCACGGACGCGAAGGAAGGATAGAGTTCTTTGCGTGACGCCGATAGGGCGAGTTCCGCGGCTTTACAGCGGACATCGGCGCCGCGCAGTTCGGGCCGGTTCGTGACGGCGGAGTGCAGCAGGCTCTGGCGGTCGTGAGTGCCGGGCCGGAACTGATACCAATCGTTCTGCGCGGTAATCACCAGGGATTCACTGGCGAGACCCGTCTTCTGCGCAAGACGCAGACGGTGGATGGCACGTTCGGCATTGAGTTGGTCATGGAGCAGACGCGCGTCCGCAAGCGCAAGCTCGGCGTTACTGCGATCGAGAACGCCCCGAACACCGGCAGCTACCTGCTCCTGCACCGCGGTGAGAATGCGCTGCCGCAGACGGATTGTCTCATTGGCGAGTTCCCGTTGCGCCTCGGTGATCGCAAGGTTGCGATAGAGGACGCGCACCTCCGCCGTCAGACGCTGTTCCGCGATGGCGGCCTCACTGGCGATCTCTTCAGCGCGGGTGGCTGCGAGAGCGGATTTGAGGCGAAGCTCACCCCATTTGGGAGGAGACCAGGCGAGGCCCACGTTGTTGCGTTTGCGGTCGGGGTCGTTGAGTTCGGCGGCGACGTCGGTGAGTCCGAGGCGCACCTGCGGATTGGCGAGCAGCCCGATGCCCTTGGGAGTCAGCGTGGCGGCTCGATGGGCAAAACGCAAGGCGGCGAGATCCTGGTTGGTCTCCAGGGCTCTGGCCACTGCTTCCTCTTCAGACAGGACGCTGTGCTGTTGAGCGGCGGCGATAGATAAGAGAAGCGCGAGAACGGAGATCATATTCCGGGTTTGCCTGTTCCATCTGCCTGCGCGCGGGGGAGTCGAATCCACTGGGCTATGCCGGGCCCCGACGGCGCAGGCATCGCAATATCGAGGAGTTCGCCGGGTTCCAAGGCGGCTTCCGGTGGGAGAGCGACATACATGGCGCGGCCCCATGCGGGAATGGCCGGATTGCTCCAGAGCCGTTGCGGCAGAGTGTCGACGTTGGCGGCTACGCTGGTGACCACGGCTTCAAACTGCTGAGCTGGCGCGGAGCGGCGCCGTGCGACAACTTGAGTCCCGGGAGGAATGGGCGTCCCGCGGCGTTCATCGACGTAAGCGGTGGCCTCGCTCGGCTGGTTCTCCACTAAAGTGACGATCGGATCGCCTGGACGGAGAACATCGCCGGGCCGGGCGTGAATGATGGAGACGTAAGAGTCAGTGCTGGCGCGCAACACCATGGCGTGCACTTGGGCTCGAAGCAGGTGGACGGACTCGATCCGTTCCTTGACTTTTTCCGCGAGCGGTTGGAGTTGAGCGGCGCGCGCGCCATTGCCGTTGCTGTGCGCCTTGCGCCACTCCACCAACCGCGAACTGGCGGCCTGATGCCGCGCCTGCAGCGATTCGACGCGGCGCGGCCAGTTGTTGACAGCCTCTTCCAGGGCGGCACGCCGCTGGTTGAGCGCCAGCATGCGATCAGAGCGTGTGAGCCCGCGCCGGACCAGATCCTGCTCGCGTTTGAGGTCGTCCTGAAGCTGGCTCAGTTCCGTGCGGTCGCCGGCGGCATCGGATCGCGCCGCGGTGAGTTCTACGGTGGCGGCCTCCACTTCCGATTCAAACGCGCGCTCGGCCTGCAGCAGGTTGACGTCGAGGTTGACGCCGGTGGCTTGCACATCGGAAGCCGCCTGTTTCATCTGCGCCTGCGCCACGGACATCTCGCGCTGCAGCAGTTCCGTATCCAGCCGCGCGATCACTTGCCCCGCGGCGACGCGCTGTCCCTCTTTCACATCGAGATTCATCAGGCGTCCGAGTTGCGTAGGCGACACCCTATGTACCTTGGCCTGCGCCACGGCGACAGCGGCATACGTGCCCGTTCCGCCGCTATGGTAAAGCCACCAGGCGAAGTAGACGGATCCGCCCCAAACGGCGAATGCCGTGAGTGAGCGGAGGCGCGAGGTCATGGGGAGGGAAAGTCTCATGGCTATATGTCCACACGTGCTTCTTCGAGCATCATGGAGAGGTTTGTGACGCCGCTCAGTTGCTCCAGTTGTTGAATGAGCTTGTCGCGCGAATCGGAGCTGCGAAAGCGGATCTGGTAAACATGCTCCGTGGCTTCTCCCTGAAAGACCTGCTGCACCATGGTCAAAGTGAACCTGGAACAGTGGGCAGTCAAGCACTCTTGCACCGCGGCGGCTGAGGCTTCGGTGGAGCGCAGCGTAAACCGGAGCAGGGCGTCGAAGTAGTTGCGAAAGCCGAACGACATTCTTCCGAGATAGAGCGCCAGCAAAGAGAACATCACGGTGCCGATGACCGCGATGGCATATGCCAATGTGCCGGACGCCAACCCCACCACGAGCGCGATGAAGACGAACATCATGTCGCGCGGATCGCGGAGGTTAGTGCGGAATCGCACCAGCGCCAGTGCGCCGATCATGCCGATACCAAGCACGACGTTGGTGCCGATCACCAGCATCATGAGGCAGCTTCCCATCGGAGCCATCACCAGGGATTGCACGAACGACTGCGAGTAGGAAATACCGCGGTGGGACCAGACGTACACTACCGCCAGGACGTGGGAGCAGGCAAAAGCCACCAGCAGCGCGATCACCGCAGTGCGCGGATCGAAGGCGGTGACCGGCGAAGTCTGCGTGAGGAAGTTCATGCGGCGTAGCCTCCCCGGATGGCGGGCGACAGATCGCGCAGCGAATGCCAGCCCATGGTTTGCCGGCGGACGGCTGTGGAGTATTTCGAGAAGCCCTGGCGGATGAGGCCCATGCGGCACACCATGTCCGTCATCCAGATGGGCGGGCGCGAACGGAATTTCAATTCCATCAACAAATGGCCGGACATGCCGATAGAGCGTCCGTCGTCGATAGGCTGCCAGAGGCGTGCATCGCCGTTCAGGTTGTACCGCTCCATGGGTTGAGTGCACATCTCGCGGTCGAACGTGACACGGACATAATCTTCATAGATCCCGCGGAAGGCCTGGCGCTGATAGCGAATGAGGATCCGCGGGCGCACGTCCAGGAACCGCTGCAGAGTGAGGAACGACTCGAGCGACTGGCGCGCGCCCGGCGGAAGCGGCGTATGGTCCGTCGCGCTATCCATCCAACGGGACCAGCCATCGCCAGCTACGACGGTGCTTGTCTTGGCGATCTGATCCTTGATGCGGCGCTTCACTTCGATCTTCGCCACCGAGCCTGGAGAATCGGGATAGTAGCGCACGCGCAGTTTCGTGCGCACCAGTTCCTGATTCTCCGCGGCGCGGAAGATGCGCCAGTCGGGACTGTCAAAGTACAGCGTATCGACGGAATACCAGCCGTTCTTCTCCGGCGGATAATAGCCGTCGGGGACGCAGTACATTCGCAGTACACGGCGGATCGCTTCCAGTTGATCCGGCCGGACGGCGTATTTGAATTCGTAGCGCGCCAGATGTTCGACGTTCATATGAAGGCCTAGGGCGTGACGGTGAGCGTCACCGAAATTGGCAACGGGCTGTTGGTTGCGGCCGGGGAGTGGACATTTACCGTCGCCTTGTAGACGCCGGGGTCCAGCTTGCCGGTAGTGGTGATGGTGAGCGCGCCGGGGATGGCTCCGCCGGTGGGCGTGGCGACGAGCCAGTTGCCGCCCGATTCGGTGGTTGCCGTGACGGTGTAGTTGGCAGGCAACGAGGTGCCATTGATCGTGACATCGATGTTCTGGGTGGGCGCTTTGCCGGACACCGATTGTGCGAGCGTGATGGTGGTTGCGCTTGTGGCGATGGCGACTGTGGGAATGGCGTCCGCGGCCAGTTGCGACGTGATGCTGGCGAGCCGGTCGTCAATGAACCCGTTCAATCCCGGGATGCCCGCGCCCTGTCTGCCACCGCCTCCCGGAGGCAATCCGGGGCCACCCGGGCCTCCACCTCCCGGTCCGCCAGTAGTATCAGTGGTCATTGCGTTTTCAAACTGCTCCATGGTGACCAGCTTCTGAGTGTCCTGTTCCACCCATGGCCGGATCATTTCGCGCAGCGAATTCATACGATCTTTGATCTCGTCGCCGTGATAGATCTTGTCGACGAGTTGCTGATAGATCTGCCGGTAGCGCTGTTTGTATTCGGTGTTGGCCCAGAGCTTGGTGGCAAGGGGACGGCCCACCTGCGCAGTTCCACCACCACCACCTGGAGGCAATCCGGGGCCGCCGGGTCCTATGGGAGGGAACCCGCCTCCACCCAAACCGCCGCCCGTGTTCGACCACTCCAGCGTCAGCGTCTTCATGCCGTTCAAGTCCTGCCCCTGGCTCAAGGCGCCGAAGGCGAGACTGGGATCCCACGGAATCCAGACCCAGCGTTTGTCAGAGGGACGGCGATAGATGTTGAAATTCTGTCCCATGCCGACGTAGCTGTCGAGGTTGACGGTAGCGTTGTCGAGGGCGAAGGCCGCTAACACGCTGTCAATGTCCATCAGCGGTTCGAGCACTTTCTTCAAGTCTTCGGCGGGGGTGTCGTTGATCAGCTTGCAGAGCGCGATCAGGTCGGTCCAGTCGTCCTCCTCTTCGTTCGACTGCTTTTCCCAGGCGGAAGTGTAGGCGTCTTTCGCGTCGCCGGGATAGCCGAACGTTGCCCCGATATTGCCCTTGTACATGTTGCCGGTGTCTTCCCCTTTTCCGAAGTAGTTCTTCAGAAAGTCGGAGTTCACCACTTCGGTCAAAACATAAAGACCCCAGTACGTATCGTTGATGTAGAGCGCGGCGAAATTGGACCGCGGTGCCTTGATGCCGAAGGCGGCCGCCATCTCGTAGTAGATCTTTTCGCGCACGAAGCTGGGATCGTTCCATGCGTTGCTCAGGGAAAAACTGGCCATGCCTTCGATCTTCTGGCCTTTGGTGAATTCGTTCAGCTTGATACGGAACGGCTTCTTTTTCGTGGTGGTGGCACTGTAGGTGCTGTTGCCCTTGAAGCGGACGCCGACGGTTTCAAACTTGTAGTCGCCCCATGTGATGGCAGCGGGAAAGTAGGGATTCTCCGCTCGCACGCCGTCGTAATTGTCCGTGAGTGTCTGGTACCAATCCGGGTCGGGGAAGTTGAGCCGGATCTCGTGGACCGCATCCTTATCGAACACGGGATGCGGCGGGGGTACCTGGGCTACAGCCAGTCCGGCTGCCAGGATCAGGTATGTGAGAAGTTTCATTCTGGAGAACCTCGAAGAAATAAATCATTCCAATGGGAATCGTGGAACCATGTCGCGTTCCAGTCCTGTGCGGAGTTGTGCTTCGGTCAGCCGGCCGCTGTGATCGCTATTCCATGATTCGAACCATCGCGCAAAGGCCGCGAGGAACTGCTCCTTGCCAATCGCATGGTTGTCCTTGACGTCGAATGCGGCGAGGAAGCCGCGTTCGAAGATGAGGGCCGGGTTGAAGCCAGGACCGCCAGGTCCGCGACGCGAGGCGCTCACCGCGGGCTGTTTGCCTGCGAGTTGATCGGATATGGACTGGGCGCGCGCGGCAACAAAGCTCTTGATGGGCATACCGCCCGGTCCACCGGGACCACCCGGAAAGCCGCGCCCTTCGCGCTGCGCCGGGGCGCCAGATACAGCGCTGGCGCCACGGTCGAAGCGTTGCAGCTTCGTTTCGGATTCCTCTGCAACGGACGCGCGAATGGCCTTTGCCGTTTCGTCCACCTGTGCCGCGATTCGATCTTTTGCATAGAGCCGCGCGTTCATCTCCTGCAACCGCGCGCGGTAGATTTTCTGAAAGGCCGGCACTTGAAATACACGCTGGAGAAAACGGTTTTGCCCTTGCCAAGGCTGGCTGATGCTGAGCTGTGTGCCGTCGCCGCCGGCCATGGGGAAGTTGCCAAAGGAGTGATCGAGATCCCATGGCAGAAACTGGAACTTGTTTGTCTCGGGGTGCAGGTAGACGTAGTAGTTCTGCCCCATGGCGAGGATGCTGTCCATATTGCTCAGCATCACCGTTGCGGCCATGAACCGTGCGAACTCTTCAAGATCGAGGAAGTCCCCGGCCCGCGCGGCGAACTCTTCGTCCTTGGCCGATTGCAGAAATTTCGCGAATTCGATGACGCGCGCCTTCTGCGTATTCGTCAGCGTGGTCTTGGGATCGTACAGTTGGTCATAACGGTCCCAATCGTCGCCGAGGTAACCGAACAGGTCCCGCGCCACGGGTTTGAATATGGCGCCGTCCTTTGTCTGATAGTTCTCCTTGGCGAAGTTACCGTCGATGTTCTCCACCGCGGAGTAGAGGCCAAGGTAGGTGTTGTCGTATTTGCCCGGAACCGTGACATGGACGCGAGCGTAGGCGGTGCGGGGAGACGGCACGCCGGCATCGCGAAACAGACGGTACGAGAGCGGTTCGTTCATCCAGCTTCCGTCGGTCACGTTGTTATGGAGGTTGAGCGTGGTGATGCCGGCGAATTTCAACTTCTTGTCGAACTTATTGAAGTCGATCTTGAAGGAGCGTTTGATGCTGTTGCGCGACATCTGAAACGTGTTGTTGCCCTTATAGCGGACAGCCACGCCGGAGAGTGCTTGGTCCTCAAAGAGCATGTCGGCGCGGACATATGGAAAGTCGATCCCCATGGCGCCAGACATGCCATTGCGCGCGCCTTCGCGAGCGAGGAACCCCATACCTGGACCGCGCCCGCCCGGACCTCCCCCGCCCGGTCCGCCCGGTCCGCCAGGCATGGCCGGTGGCGCTGGGAGGACCGATTGCAGGCCAGCGCGGAACTGGTCCACCGTCATGCTTGCACCGCTACCCTTGCTCCACGCCGCAAACCAGTCGGCGCCGAGATTGCGAAACTCATCCACAGTGAGGGCTCCGTCGCCGTTCGCGTCGCCTTTCAGGAAGGCGGGTACCAGCATTCCCGCGGGCGACATGCCTCCCGGGCCACCAGGACCACGTCCCGGACCGCCTCTTGGACCGCCGGGACCTCCGGGGCCGCGTTCCGGACCGCCAACAGGTTCCATGGCCGCCCATTGCTCCGCTGTGAACTTCAATTGGATGTTCCACACACGCGTGCCTTCAAAGAGGTCCTTCGACGAGGCGGGAACCCCGGCGGCAATCGCACCAGAAGCGGCGGCAGCGCACAGGCAGCAGGCAAGTGGCAATCTCATATTCCCACCTTACGAATTCGTACCTTAATGCGACGTGAAGAAAACGAAACCTGCCCGTAAAGCTCTGTTAACTTTACTGACACATTCGAACGAGCCTGGCGTCTTCATGCTTCCTTAAGGCGGCGCTTGCTACAGTTCGAACAGAAGCCGAATGCGAGTACTGGTGGTTGAAGATGAACCCGACCTGCTGGCGAGCCTGCTGCAAGCCCTGCGCGAAGATGGCTACGCGGTGGACGGCGCGCCGGACGGCGAGGATGGCCTCTTCAAAGCCGAAGCCTTCGATTACGACGCGATTGTTCTTGATTACATGCTTCCCAAGATGGATGGGGTGGAACTGCTGACGCGCTTGCGCCGCACCAGGCGCACGCCCGTGCTAATGCTGACGGCGCGCGACGGCGTGAAGGACCGGGTACTGGCTCTGGATACCGGGGCCGATGACTATTTGGTGAAGCCGTTCGACCTGGAGGAACTTTTTGCGCGGCTGCGGGCGCTCATCCGCCGTTCGGCGCAGCAATCTCAAACTCGCATAGAAATCAAGGACGTGGTTGTGGACATTGCCGCCCGTACGGTGGCACGCGGCGGCGAGCAGGTGGCGTTGACGGCGAGGGAGTACGCGCTGGTGGAATACCTGGCGATGCACAGCGGAAAGCTGATTACGCGATCCACTTTGTATGAGCACCTCTTCGACGAGAACGAATCGACGCTATCGAATCTGTTGGACGTGCACGTTTCCAATATCCGCCGCAAGTTAGGTTACGACTTCATCACAACGCGGCGGGGTCACGGCTATTTCATCGACTCGGGGACAGGAGAAGCGCCGGTATGATTGTTCAATCCCTGCGCTTCCGGTTGCAGCTCTGGCATGGCGCGCTGCTTGTCATCGTGCTATCCGGGTTCGGCGCCACCGCGTATCGCACGGCCTCCATCGATCAGACGCGGCGGATCAATGACGAGTTGGAATTCCGCCTGGAGAACCTGTTCCGCCCTCCCCCTGAGGAACTGAGGGGCCTGCAGCCACCGCCGGGGATGCAGATGGGGATGCCGCCGCCGCCGCACGATGTGCGTATGTGGTTGGGGCGAATGCTGCGCAGCCGGGTGGAGCAGTTGGCAGCGGAATCGGGCTCCCAGTACTATTACGTTGCCTACGACGAGAATGGCGTGGCAACCGTCAAGACACCGAACACACCCGCGGCGCTGCCCAAACGGGGAAGACCGGCAGGTGCTCCTCCACGGCGGGTCTTCGCGGGTCCAGGTCCTCCAGGACCGCTTACGCCGCGCGAATACGGAATCTATCGCGACGTTCTGCGGGAACTGCCGCACGGCGAAGCGGTGGCAGTGGGTAGATCCATTGAGACCGACCGTGCGGAATTACGGAGGCTGGCTGTTTCCTTCCTTGCCGCGGGCGCGGCCTTGCTGGTGTTCGGATTGGCGGGAGGGTGGCTGCTCGCTTCCCGCGCCATCCGGCCGATAAGCGCCATCAGCGAAACCGCATCGAAGATCGCTGCGGGGGATCTTTCGCAAAGGATCGCCGTTCGCGAAACGGCGAGCGAGCTTGGCCAGATGGCGCAGGTCCTGAACTCGACATTCCAGCGCCTGCAGTCGGCCTTCGATCGCCAGTCGCGCTTCACTTCCGATGCTTCCCATGAGCTTCGTACGCCGATCTCCGTCCTGCTCTCTCAGATCCAACTGACTTTGTCGCGAGACCGGACTACCAAGGAATACCGTGATGCCTTGCTCGCCTGCCAGCGTGCCGCGCAACGGATGCGCCGGCTCACCGAGTCTCTGCTGGCGCTGGCTCGCCTCGATGCCGGAGAAGAGCCGATACACCGTGAGCGGTTCGACCTTACCGCTCTCGTCCGCGATTGCATCGAGCTGTCACGGCCGCTGGCGTGGGAAAACGAAATCGAGTTCGTGTGCGAATTGCCCCCGGTGGAGTGCGTGGGTGATGAGGACCGGCTGGCGCAGGTGGTCCTGAATCTTGCGGCGAACGCGATCAATTTCAACGCCAGGGGTGGGCGCGTGCGTGTTGCAGCGAAGCGCCGGGAAAACGCGGCCGAGCTGACTGTCTCCGACACCGGGCCGGGGATCTCCTATGAGGATCTGCCTCATATTTTCGAGCGCTTCTACCGCGCGGACCGGTCTCGCTCAAAGAGCCAGGGCAGCAGCGGATTGGGGCTTTCCATCTGCCATTCGATTGTGGAGGCGCATGGGGGAACTATCGCGGTAACGAGCGTGGTGGGCGAGGGAACAACCTTTATAGTAACGTTGCCGGACACGCCTCCCGCGCGC
>JACQZR010000297.1 GCA_016213775.1 Acidobacteriota bacterium | reverse complement strand
ACGGGAGTCCCAGAATCGACGGCACGGAACCAGGAATGCTCCTCTTTGTCAAACCCGGAGCGCGACAGCGCCCGCAAGCCGCTTTGAGCGGCTCACGAAATTAAAGCCCCCGGCTTTGCCGGGGGATAAGCGAAGCGTTACTCCCAAACTACGGTTTCCAGGAAAGCGGCGACATCCAGACAAGGGGTGAACCAGCGTCCCAAAAGGGCTTACGTTGTTTTCACGCATCGAGTGCTGGCCGGTTGGACTGCGCTTGCTCGACGGCTTGCGCGCGGGCGTCTTCATCTTGGATTTGAAATACGTCGCAGAACCCACGATCGCCGCGCGCTGGTCGCCGGAGACCCGTATTCCCCGAAGTGAATGCCGCGTCACATCCTCCCGCGGCGATATCCATCGGACTCTCATCCGTCGTGACATCGAGCACGATGTCTGGGTAGTCGTGTGCAAATCTCTTCAGCAGGGGTGCGAGCACCGTCATCGCGGCAAGTCGGGGCGTCACCAGACGGACGCGACCGATCGGCTTATCTCGCAACCTCGAGATCTTGTCGAGCGCATCCTCGATATCCGTGAATGCCGGGCGCAGCGAGACAAGGATCTCCTGCCCGGCTTCGGTCGGCGCTACATTGCGGGTAGTCCGGCACAGCAAGCTTTCCACGAGCGGCGCGATCCGCGGCCGGATCGGTTCAACCTGAAGTTTGTCGCCCGCTTCGTGAACGGATCGGGCGAACTGACCACACCCTCACCTACGACGCGAACAATTCGATCGAGGTGACGTTTACCAAAGCGTCGTTCTCGATGGCTGAGGTTGTCGACACCGATGTACCAGGCGGGCATCATTTCGGCGATTCTGACGACCTCCAAAGCTGGGGCTATTTCAACCGCGCGCGAGAGGTCTACAAGCTCCTGGGAATCCCCGAGCGGATCGAGTTTGTGCTCACCGACGACGGCCACAAGGCGAATGGGCCCGAAATCGACCCGGCCTGGAGGGCCTTCTTCGAGCGCTGGCTGAAGCGGGAGGCGCGATGGTGAGGATCTGTATCGCCAGGAACTGCCAACAATGACTCGCAGGTTCTATTAGGCCTGCTCGCGCGAATCGGCGATTTCAGTGGCGAACCCGCGGAAGCGATTACCCGCCACGTTCAGGCTGCGGATGCCAGCAGCGATCTTCAGCCCGATTCGGCGCATCGCACCGCGGGTCTCCAGAAGCTCGTTTCCAGTCACGACGCCATCGGCACCCGCCTGAACATCGATGGCCACGCCGTTCTCACTTCCGCTATCCACGATACGGTTCGCTTCGACACGATTCCGATCCGGCCAGAGCGCGCGTTCGACGGAGCGGAATAGAACGCCGGCCTCGCCACTACGGAGAATTTCGTTGTGATGGACGAGGTTGTCAGTATCCTTCTGCCCGATCGAAACGCCCGAGGTCTGGCTGTCTGTAATGGTGTTGTGTTCCACGATTCCGTGCCGGGCGCCCCAACAAAAGTAAAAACCAATGTAGTTGCGCTCGATTCTGTTCTTCCGCACCAACGGGCGCAGCGACCCGCTGCCGGCGTGCATCCCGAAACCGGCGTTGTCGAGGCAGTGGCAGTCCTCAACCAACACGTCATGAGAGGTTTGCCAACTGAGGCCGTCTGAAGCGCAGTTGCGCGCAACAATCGACTTCAGCGCCACACGATGGCTGCGCTCGAGCCAGACGCAGCCGAGATGATTGCCCCAGTAGTGGTCGAGCGTGCCGTTGTTTTGCTTGTTCCCATCGAGCAGGAGATTCTCTACGGACGCGTTGCTCGCGCCAATGCCGCGAATCAGCGGATACTGAGTCAGGACGTGCGCATTTCCGCGCAGTGTGAAACGGGCAACGTCCATAGCCTGGTCGAGTTTGAGGCGGTTACCGTCTCGTGCCACCAGAGTGCGCAGAACGATGCGGCGTCCGCCCTGCGACGGATCGTCCACACGAATCGCCACGCCATCGCCGGCGCGGAGATCGCTCGTTCCTGCCAGCACGATCTCCTCGTCCCACGGCTCGGCATCTTCGGCGAGCATAGCTTTCGCCAGCGGGCCTTTCCGCAACACGGACTCCGCCCCGCTCCCCAGGATCCGCACTCCCCGCCGCAGATCGACTGCGTTGCGCAGGTGGTAGGCGCCGGGAAGGAGTCGAACCGTGCCGCCTCCACTGGCCGCCATATGGTCCACAGCCGCCTGGATCGCCTTGTCACCTGTGCCGGTAATGTCGGCATCTTTCGGCCCAACCGTAACGGTGGGCCGTGATGTCCAGACCGGATGTGTCTCTCCGGCGTATGTCAGGTCGCCCGTCAGCAGGGCGGTCGATACACGGAGCAATTCACGACGCGTCCAGCGCATGAGTCAATTATCCTTCAAGTGCCGTTGAAGGAGAAACGACTGCTCGACCCGGATGCGCGTGCCTCATTTTCTCCGTTCCGGCTCCAACGGGAAGTAGGTCCGCACTGAACTGCCGTCGCTTCCCGCTCGGGAATACGGCATCAAGGTGTACTGGGTGCCCTTGATTCGGAATCCGGGCTCTGCCGTCTGGAGTAGTTCCAACCACGCCTGGCCGGCGGTGGGGTCGGAAGCCGCCGGCCTGACGATCGGTGAATCGTCAGATGGCGTCGGTGAACCCTGCGCAAGCGCAATCGGTCCCAGAGTGAAGGCGGCCCAGTCCCTTCCATCACGCCCGCGCTGGATGGTTGCGCGGAGCGGGAATTCGAACTGCACCTCCACGACGTCGTTGGGTTTCCATGTGCGCGTCAGCCGCAGGAATCCGGAGGCCTGCGGGTCTGGCTTCTGCTCGACGCCACCGATCTTCACTCGCATCTGCATGCCGCCTGACGGCAGCCGGAAATCGACGGCGAACCGGGCCGGCCGATCCATTTCGAAGCGAACGATTGCCCGGCTCTCGAAGGGGTAGCGCCCCTCGATCCTGACACCGCGCACGGGGATCTGCGGCAGGTCGATTCTGGCGCTGAGCGGCAGATAGGTGTTGAGGGACAGAGCGTCCCCTGCGGCCCCAATGAGGTGACATGCATAGACCTCCAGCGCGCGCGGACCGCTCGATCCACAGCAGTGGAGCACATCGTTGTAGTCCCGCTTGGTTGTATTGGCAGCGCTGTAATAGGCCCAGTCGCGCCCGTTCGGCGCTTGCGCGCCGATCAGGTGATTCAGCAGCGCGCGCTCGGCTTCTTCTCCGTATTTCGCTTCTCCAGTGAGCTTCAGGAGCTCGAGCGAAAGCTGCACCCAGGTAGTGGTGGAACAGGTTTCCACCAGGTTGGCCGGATGGAAATATTCGGGCCGCGCAAAGCACTCGTGATTCTTGACGGCGTCGGACTTGTACGCCCATGGCCCGCCGGTCACGAAGGTATGTTCGTTGCGGATGCGCTCCCAAGCGCGGGTCACGGCGCTGAGGTAGTCCGTTTGTCCGGTGTGACGGAACAGCCGGACGTAACCCAGGAGGACCGCCATGAGCTGGTACGCTTTGCCATCGCCCGGCGCCGAGACGTCCTGAGTCGAAGTGAGGGTGGCCACGAGTCGCAGGTGTGGATTCGCCTCCATCGACTCGTGAATCTGCTGCGCGAACTCCAGGAAACGCCGCTCTCTGCTGCGCTCGTACAACATCAGGATCGATTCCAGCAGCACGGTCGACGATAGGCCGTGCCGCGTGCCGACACTCGTCAAATCTGCCTTGCCCGGACCGTACGTGTTCAGCAGCAATTCGCCCAGGCGAACACACGCGCGGACGATCGTCTCATCGGGATGAAATTGCTCATAAGAGAGCAGGCCGTATAGTACGTAGCGCGCGGTCCAGACGTCCCATGAGGAGCGGCTGTGCCTGCCCGGAGGAGCACAGAAACGAAGCGCCGGCGCGTATGTCCCGATGTAGCCGTTGGATTGCTGAGACGCAATCAGGCGCCGGACGGTATTCTCCAGGGCGCGCAGGATCGCCCGGTCCCGGGTCTGCTCAAATGCCAGCGTAGCGGCGTGAAGCCACTTGCCGGAATGCTCGCCCTGCCACGGGTGGCTGCCCGGCGGCGATTCGAATCCTTCGAGAAGAAACGGGCTCTTCACCGCATGCCAGAGTCGTTTACCGCGCCACAACGCGAGCCGATCGCCGAGGATGCCGCCGACCTGCGAGGGCGGCAGGCCCTGCCAAACGCCCGCGGCGGGCACGCGAGTTTGGGCGGCAAGCCGGTTCGCCACCGGCGCCGCTCCGGCTGCCTGTAGAAAGGCGCGCCGCGAAGTTGGATTCACTGTACCTCCTTACGCTCCCGCGAGACGACGTACGCTCTGCCGATCTCCTGGCCCGCCGCGTCGCAATCGCGGTCATCGGGAAATCACATTCTTTCATTGTGAGCGGCCCTCACGAAGGGCGGCGCGCGTCCTGAGCCTTTGTTGAAGCCGCAATCATCTCCCGCGATGTCGGGATGCCGAACTCTTTCAGAACTGCGGGGACCGACACGTCCGGACTGCATCCTTCGATCGTCGCCAGCGCCTCCACGTGAAGGATGCGGAAGCGGAAACGGCGGCCGTATTTCTTGCGGATTTCACGGAATTTGACGAAGTTGTACACGCCTTGAATCACCGCAATGTCCAGGTTGACCGGTCCACAGATCCAGTTCCCGGCGCGCCCGGTCTCAATCACGTCGGTGCCAAGCGGGTCGATGATTTTGGTGGGATGCTGGAAGCGCGTGCTCGACACGACATGGCATTTGTTCATCCACGCCAGGCTGTTGAGCATCATGCCTCCGCCGAAGGCCGACGGCCAGAATACGATCTCGGCTCCCGCGGCGCCGAGACGAGTCCAGTTCTCGTACCAGTTGATGTCGTAACAGATTTGGACCCCGATCTTGCCGAAGTCCGTGGTGAATGTCGGTGGCACCCGCGGGCCGGGAGTGACGCCTATGTCCAGTTCGCCTTCGGTGGGGTTGATCTTGCGGTACTCGCCCACGTAGCGGCCTTGCCGGTCGAAGAGCACCGCGGCGTTGTAGCAGCGTCCCTTCTCCTTGGTGTAGGTGGAGCAGATCACATAGCAGCGGTTACGACGCGCGAACTCCGCGTAGCGGTCCAGGATCGGTCCGGTCTTCTCCTCTGCGCACTCGGACAGCGGAGGGTGCTTCACGGTCAGACCTGCGAAGGGAAACACCTCTGGGGTACAGACGATGTCCGGGCGCATCGGCAAGACTTCCTCCATGCGCTGGAGCATCTTCCCACTCATCTCCTCGGGGTTTCGGGCGGTAAGTCCCATCTGGCCGATGGCTGCGATCCAGACTTCCCTCGGCAAGCGTTCCGCGGCTGAAGCGGAAGCCAGGCCCATCGCAGCGGGGGCCCCGAGGAAGCCCCTTCGCGATACGAATTTGTTCATAGTAATCCTCCTCTTTCACCAAGTCACACGCAATGTAAACTGCACCTGCCGGGCTCCCGACCCCGAGTTGCGGGTGCCGAGAATGCCGTCTCCGCCCACGCCGCTCGGGTTGTTGGGGTGATTGAAGACGTTGAAAACGTCCATGTTGAACCGCACGAAGACCCGCTCCGTGATGGCAACGCGCTTGAACAGGCTGGCATCCATCCCCCATTGGCGCACAGACGGAAGGAACTGGTTCTGCCACGGGTGAAGCCCCGGATCGTACGCAGTCCGCTGCTCGCTGCCGTCCTTCAGCTTGAGCCACACGGTGTTGGTGCCGTAGAACTGATACAGCGGGTCGCTGGGGTCGGGATTGGCGGGCCAGGGGAGCAGCGGCTGTGCCGCCGGCTTGTAGTTGGCGGGCACGCCCATCACTCCGTTGGGCTGGCCGGTCTTCGGGTCCACGCTGTTGATCTGGTTGGCGGGAATGTAGCCGTTCCACCAAAGATAGCCGGGATAGCAGCGTCCGCCCCGGCAATCCTGGATCGGATATTTGTAGCCGTACAGCTCGATTTTCTCGCCAGTCGGAAAGGTTCCGGTGGGCAGGGTGAAGTATGTACTCGACAACGTGCCAAGGCCGGCAACCTGCCAACCACCGATCAGCCGGTCGAGCATTTTGCCGGCGTTGCGGCCGAGCAATTTGCCTTTCCCGATGGGCAGGTCCGCGATCCAGTTCCAACGCACCTCATGCTTGGGAATGCTGATGTCGCGCTGGTAGTGGAGCAGGCGGTTGCGCTGATCGTAGTCGGACGGCACGCCGAGGCTGGGGAGGTACACGTTGGTTTCCGGAACTACAGGGGAAGCCGCCGGTGTACCCTGATTGCCCACCGAAAGCGCGTTGTTCATGTGGTAGAAGATGTGGAAGGCCACGCCATGCGAATAGCGCCGCTCCATTTCCAGCAGGATGCCGTTGTAGTTGCTCCAGCCGGTGCGGCGCAGCTCGTTGATAGCCCCATAGGCCTGCTGGTCGTAGTTGCGCCGGGCCACATTGGCGTAGGCTCCGGTGGGCAGGCGCTGACCGGTAGTGGCGAACCACACGTAGGCCGGTGTGGCGTCATTGTAGGTGTACCATTGCGGCAGGTTCTCACTGTGGTTGCCGACGTAGCCGGCCCGGGCAACCATGTTCCTGATGAACTCCTTCTCGAGGGTCATGTTCCAGTCCTGCACCTGGATGTTCGGCTGCTTCCGGTTGTAGTACCAGAACACGGCCGAGCCGCGCGCCAAGCCCTGGGCATCGGTCAGGGTGATGGCGTCCTTACTGTTCACTCCGGCGATGATTCGCGGAACTGAGCGCATTCCGTAGTTGGCAATTCCGTCCGGGGAGCGGGCGGCGTCGTTCAGGGAATTCGAGAAGGTGGCCGAGAGCGGTGCGTTGTTCAGCCATTGCCCAATGAAGTAGTTGTTGAGGGACCCGGCGTAGGAGATGCGGTACCCTCCCCGTACGATCATTGCCCGCGCGCCGTGGCCCGCGCGGTAAGCCGCTCCCAGGCGCGGCCCGAAGTTCAGCCGGTTAGTATCGACCATTGACGCAGGAAGCCCGGCCTGCTGCGAGGAAATCCATTTCGCGCCCTGCGCCTCGAGCGTGTTGACGATGGCAGGAAGCGTGTAACCGCGCCGGTAGTAATCCTCCATGCCGGTTTCGAGCACGCCGGCTCGCTGCGTGGGGTCGAAGGAGCTCAGCATGTGAGCCTTGTCGCGCATGTTGGAGAAGTACTCCCAGCGCAGACCGAGATTGAGCGTCAGGCGAGGAGTCAGCTTGAGATTGTCCTGAAGGTACAGGGCGTATTCGCGCCAGCGCGGGTAGAAGGTCTCCGGACGGAAGTTGACGGAGTAGTTCGCCACTCCGAGATAGAAGTTGGCGAGCTCGAACCCGGTTTGGGGCGTTGCACCGGGGTTGGTTACCGGCGTCCGGGGATCGTAGAGCGAGGTGGCAAAGGTTCCGAAGTTCGCTGCTCCGGCCGTGCCTGCCGAATTCCCACGCTGGTTCTGCTGGTCCAATCGCAACTGGCCACCGAACTGGATCTCGTGCTTGCCTACCACTTTGGTGGCGTTGTCATTCACTGTCACGGCGGACTGATGGCCGACATAGAGGTTGCCGCCGCCGGTTCCGTAGTCGCCCAGGCCCACTCCGTTTAATGCCGGAAAGAGCGGCCGGCCGAAGGGGTTCGGTAGCCCGAGCTTGCCGGTCCAGTCGCCGATCGTTCCGTAGGGGTTCTCGTAGTTGTTTCTGCTCCCGGTGAGTAGCAGCTCGTTGAAGAGCGTCGGGGAGAAGACGCGGGTGTAGGAGATCGCCAGACTCTGCGTCGGATCCGTTTGGGCTTGCCTGCCGATGTTCGGCTCCGCCAGCGCCCCTCCGAGCGTGCCGCTGACTGGAACCATATTGATCCGGTAGCCTTTGGTGTACCGGCCGAAGATACGGTCCGAGTCGCTGAACTTGTGGTCGATGCGCGCGGTTACGGTGTAGCTATCCACCGATCTCGGCGAAGCAAGGAACAGATTGTCGTCCACCAGCGGATTGATTTCCGGATATGTCGGCTCCGGGGTGATCGAGAAGAAGTACTTCGCTACGGGGCTGAGCCGCGCGGGGTCGATCCCATTGGCTTTTCCGCCATAGGCGAATGGCTGCCGATTCCAGGTTTTCGAGTCGGTTGTCCAGGGATCGTAGAGGATGATCGGGCGGCCCAATCCATCCCGCAACTCGGAGAAGTCCCCTTGCCGCATGGCCGGAGTGGGAACGCGCCAGGTGGCTGTGGTAGGTTCTCGCTGGCGGCCGCCTTCCCAGGCGAAGAACCAGAACGTGCGGTCCTTGCCATGGTAGACTCTCGGGATCTCGACAGGGCCGCCGGCTGATGCGCCATACTCGGCGCGGTTCAGGAAGGGCGCCTTCTGCCAGATGTCCTGCCGCCGGCGGGCAGTTCCGAAGGCGCTGTTGCGGTGGGTTTCGAACACCGAGCCGTGGAACTGGTTGGTGCCGCCGCGCGTGGAGATCACCATGTTCAGCGGGCGCGAAAACTTGGCCGAGGAGTTGTTGGTTTCCACCTTGAATTCCTCCACCGCGTCCAGGCCGACGTTGGTTCCATAGCGGTTCCACTGCCGGTCAGTTGTGACCGCCCCGTCGATCAGCGTCTCGTTGGCCGCGATGCGTAGGCCGTAGGATCGGGGGTAGAATCCGGAGACACCGGGAACCGTCTGGCCGAGGACCCACAAGGCGCGGCCGTTCTGCGGCAATTGCTCGAGGCGGGCGCGCTCCAGCACGTGCCCGAGGGCGGGTGTCTCGGCGTTCACCAGCGGATTCACGTCCACCACGTTCACGGTTGTGGCCGCCTGGCCCACGCGTAGCTCGGGATTGACGGTGACTGCTGATTGCACTTGGACGGTCAGGGTGGCCTCGAACTTCTCCATGCCCGGAGCTTCCGCTGCAAGCCGGTACGGTCCGGGCGTCACGCCCGGGAACACGTACACTCCGGCTTCGTTGGAAGCCGTCCAGAAAGCCACGTTCGTGGCCGTGTTGGTCAAGCTGATCCGAGCGCCCGGAACGAGGGCTCCGCTCTGATCCAGAACGGTGCCCGAAACTTTGCCTGTGCTCGATTGAGGCAACGCCGGGATGCTCAGCGTCGCAAGCAGTGCAAAGAGCAGAATCGAATAATGACACCTGTTCACTTGATTGCCTCCTTGGATTTGGTTAGCAGGAGAACGGCGTCTTCCCACGACGAGGGTTTTTCCCAGGCTGATTCGGCGCGATTGGCCTGGGTGCCCACGGCCGGCAAGTAACGGTTTGTGGACGGCTCAAACCACACCGCCTGCAACCCTTGCGGGAACGCACGCAGATCGATCACGATGCGGGAGTTCTCGGGCAGGTATGCTACCGCCAGATCCCCCGACGCGCTTATGGCAAGCGCCATTCTGCGCGTCCATTCCTCGGGCTGGTTCCGGATCAATGCGTGCGCAGGCTCCAGCCGCCACCACTCGATCCGGCTGAGAAACTCCGCCAGATATCGCATGTGCGTGGACGACGGCTGGTTGAGCGCCACATCGAACGGCCAGCCAGCCGTGGATTCCGCGTGCGGCAGACCCCAGTTCCAAATTCCACCGCAGCCATAGGTGTATCCCTTGGCTCCGGAAAGGAAGCTCACGTAGGCGGCGCTTCTGGGCAACCGCTTCGGATACGGCTGCCCGTAGTGAAGCGCATCCTCCGATT
The DNA here is from genome assembly GCA_016213775.1 of Acidobacteriota bacterium. Taxonomy (GTDB): domain Bacteria; phylum Acidobacteriota; class Terriglobia; order Bryobacterales; family Bryobacteraceae; genus CADEFT01. The sequence continues at coordinate 24,443 of JACQZR010000297.1, read as the reverse complement.
GGAGCCTGAGGCTGTCATAGGGACCTTCCAGATTGAGCACTGGCTTGATTGGCCGCGCATTGTACAGGCCGAGGTTGAACTCGAAGGCGTATTGAGCCGACAGGGCGGGCGAGAATGGCTTGCGCTTCTCTTTTCTGTACGGCTCGTAGGTCCAGCCGGCGCCGGATTGCGTGCCCGCAAAATCGGTGTAGGGCTTTGCGTGAAAGGCGATGGCCGGCTCCCAGAGAAAGCGCGGGTGCGCCGTGATCAGATGTACTGAGGTCGCATCCCTGACCCCGGCCGCGGCGGCATCGGCAAGATCGGTTGGAAGGTCGTCGGCCACGGGCGAGAACACCACGAAGTTGCCCATGAGCCGGGCCGCGAGGTTTCTAGCGAACAGCCTCACTTCCGCGGGATCCTGAATCGGAAACCCGGGGCCGACATCGCGCAGTGCTGTCAGGCACACCAACAAGCGCGCTTCGTTGGCGTACTGGACTTTCCGCTCCGCGCCTTGCCAGTAAGCCGGATTCCAGCGCAGCGCGGCGCCCTCTCCGAGAAAGGGCGGGTTTCCATCGGTGTCCTCAGCCCTCCGCAGCCACGCCCGTCCCGCATGAAGCTGGGTCACCGTAAACCGCTTGGCCGCCCGGTCCTGAATGTACCGCTCCCATGAAGGCTGGCTGGCGGCAATGAAAGCTCCCCACGCGGTGTCGCCAATCCACAGAAATGGCTCGCCGTTACTATAAGTCAGGTATCGCTTGTTAGCGCTAATTACCGGATAGCCATTCCTGTACAGAGGATTCGTTTCTTTGTAGGCAGTTACGTCGACTGTTCCACTCTGGTTATTAAGATCCGTGTTCTTAATATCTGAGCATGAGGTTTTCCATGTCCACTTACCTGTTTTTGGAAATAGGAATCGTATTTTGAAAGTTTCGCCTCCATCCCAAAAACCGTAGCCGGAAACCGCCGTACCGCTGGTGTGAGTGAAGGTCACTCGAAGAGTAACGTCGCGGTAAGGATTCGGGTAGCTCGCGGTGCTGGTGAAAGTGTGTTCCCAACGGGCCCAGACGGCTGTGGCGCTCGCTGGCGCGGCGGCAAGCAGCCCGATGATTACCGCGACGTAACCTGCAAAATTCCCCATAGATCTACCTCAGGAATGCTCACCCGAACTCCGTCCGCGGATTTTTCGAATGGAAGATCAACCGGCGCGGCACCGATCGTGTAGTAAGTAACCTTGCGCGCCGCGGCTCCGTTCCAAAGCGCGTTGCGGAGGCTGACAGTAACAGCGCGTTGCGGCACGATCCGATTCAACCGCGAATCGTAATTGGAGTTGACCAGATGGCAGACCACCGATGCATCTTTTCTGCCGGGGATGCGGCGCGGAAAAAGCCACAGGCCGCTGCCGCTGTCCAGCGAGGCCCAGGGCTTGATTCTGCCGTTGACCACCGCGGCCACGTCGTCGGACGCCTTGACCGCGATGGCGCGTTTGCGATCCAGCCATCCCTTCACGATGTCCTGCTGGCCGTCCACCAGTCTCGCGGGCTCGGGAACGAGCATCAGCTCGAAGCTGTCGGCCTCGTTGCCTTTGAGGCGGTTTCGCAACTGATCGTCGCCGGCCACGGCCATGCCGAACGGGATATTGAGATTCACCAATGAAGCGGCCACGTGTTTCAGTGGGCGGTAGTAGCGGTCACCGCCTCCGCCCCGACTTTGCGTGAACAGCACACCCACCTGCTCGACAGCGCGATAGTCGTCCAGCAGAACCCGGTTCTTGCGCACGAAATCGTAGAGCGGCTCGAACTCGTCTTTCGGCGGGTAGTACCAACGAGAGGTCTCGCCGAAACACCAGCCTCTGCGCGGGTATCGTAAAGGCCCGCCATTGGCATACGAGAAGGCGGCCCATTGCTTCAACAGCCCGGTCAGGTTTTTGGTCTTGATCGCGCCCCAGGAAGAAGGTGCCGGGGTCGGCGTGTGCCACTTGCCGAGCGCATCCGACAGCTTGTTCAGCATTACGATGCCGGGCGGGAACTGCTCGTCGGAGCCCTTCCCATCCACCGCGAAGCGCTGATAGTTGATTTCGGAGTAGAACACGTCGAGGAAATCGTAGTAGAGCGAGCGGCTGCCGGCGAAATCGACGTTGTCCCAGCCCATGGGGACGTGCCTGCCGGCCAGCTTGCTCGACATTGCCTGCAGGCTTCGGAACAGGTCGGCGTCAGATCGTGTCTGGAAGTCCGCGAAGTCGGCGAACAACGGGATCTCGCCTTTGGCCCTGGCCAGCCGGAACGAGTTTGGATCATCTGCGTGGCGCAACACCACGTCGCGATAGTCGAACGTGGACAAATCCTTGATGCCGAGCTTTGCGAGTTGCGTGGCGGAGTACTTGTTCGCCAGATAGTCGCGAAATCCAATCCGGCAGTATTGGCAGAAGCACCCCCCTTGGGAAGAAGCCAGCAAACCCCCGCCACCGTCGTCAACCATGATGGCGTCGGCGCCGGTTTCGACGTACATGAAGATCTGGTGCCGCAGATACGCTCGATAGCGAGGATGATTGGAGCAGTAGAAGTGCACCGGAAGGTCCTGGTAGGCACGTCCGGCCATCCACGGCGTCTTGATCCGGTTGAGGTTGAAGTCGACGCACGCGGCCTGCTGCATGCCGGGGTCGTTCATCAGGTACTCCTGCTGTTTGCCCAGGTGGGTGAGCGGCCGCATCTCGGCAGCGACGATCTTCCCCTGCGCATGCATCCGATCGACGAACGCCTTCCACTGCTTGACGTCGCGTTCGTCCACCAAGTCCATGTCCTGCACCAGCACGTCGGCTTCGTATTTCGTGTGGTCGTCCGGGGCATCGAACCAGATAGGGACGTGCGAATACCGGAAGATCGATCTGTCCGCCCTGTCCGAAGGAGGAGCCGCGTCGAGACAGACGCAGCCGGTGAGGACTACCGGGGCCAGGTATTTCAAGAGAGTTTTCATGCTGTTTTGAACTCCCCGAACGTGTGCGGGAGCGATGCCATGTGTCGCTTCAGCCGGCCCTTCATCTCGTTCAGCACCGGGCCGAATGAGCGGTCGCCGGCCAGGTTGCGCTGTTCGAGCATGTCATGCTCGAGGTCATAGAGCTGATCGTGATCGAAGTAGTGGGGGAAGTCGATATTGGCGCCGTAACGCAGTCTCTCTCCGTCCAGGCCGATTGTTCGGGGCTTCCCGGTTCGAGCTGACTCCAGCCCGTCAGCCCGGATTCTGTCGCTGATCTGCTCAGGGGGACGGTTGGCGATGTACTTCCATTTCCCGGTGACGACCGCGCGGATATGCAGACACTCGAGGTAGAGGCTCCCCCGCCAGTCCGGGGGCGCGGGGGTGCCGCTCAACATTGGCGAGAAACTGGTGCCGTCTATGGTGGTGTTGTCCGGCGGGGTTGCGCCAGCCAGGTTGAGGCAGGTGGGCGCCAGGTCGATGTTGGCGCAGATGGCGTCTATCCGTGAGCCGGGCGCAATGCGCCGGGGCCAGCGGGCGACACAGGGAACCCGGCTCGCCTCATAACAGGTCCCTTTGCCGCGGCTCCCGTGATCACTGGCGAATAGTACGAGAGTGTTGTCCGCGACGCCAAGATTCTCGAGCCTCTTCAGGATCGCGCCGACGCTGTCGTCGATCCAGGTTGCAACGGCGTTGCGCTCGTCGATGCCCTCCTTGCGCAACCTCTCGAAGACGCTTTCGCGAGGGGGCATGACCTCGGGGGCCTTGGCCAGCGCACCGGCGGCAGTAAAGCGGGGGTCGCCGCGCAGGAAAGCCGCGCTGTATTGCCCATGAGGCAGAGTGAGCGGCATGTACAAGAAGAACGGCTTCCGGTGATTCTGCTGGATGAACTCGAGCGCGCCTTCGGTGATCCACTCCAGATTGTGCGGGGTCATCTTGCGGGGCAACCCAAGCCATTCCTTGTTGCTGAAGTAGATCCGCTCGGCGTAGTCCCAGCCAAAGTTGTCCTGGATGTAGCGAAGGTGATGCTAGTAGGTGGTGCGAATGCGCGCGGTGACCTTCGGGTCAAACGGGTCCGTTTCCTCGTTCAAGCCCTTCACCAGGAAGTCCTCCGTGCCCATTCCGAGGTGCCACTTGCCGACCATCCCCGTTGCATAACCAGCGCGTTTCAGCTCGCGGGCGATATTGGTCTCTCCAGGGCCGAGGTCCGTATTCCAGAGGATGCGCGCCGGCGCGCCCGCAGGATAGGTGCGACGCAAGGGCTCGCTACGGCTGGCGTAGCGCCCGGTGAGAGCCGAGTAGCGGCTTGGGGTGCAGAGGGCGCTGGTGACATAGAAGCGCGAGAAGGTGACACCGCCGCGCGCCAGCGAATCGATCTGGGGAGTGAGCATTCGCGGGTCAGCGTAGCCAAGGTTGCGTAGGCCTGTACATCCGGCGTTGCGGGCACTGGTGTAGCAGGGATACCGAGTCGCGTCGTAGCAGCCGAGCTCGTCGAAATCGAGGTCGTCGGCATAGATGAAAACGATGTTTGGTGGCCGATTCGGCTCGCCTTGCGCGGCCAGCGCTGCAGCCGAGCCCTGGCTCGCCAGGACCTTGAGCACATCCCGCCTGTTTGGCGCTAACTCATCCATGGCTGCGCTCCTGTTCCGGTTCCAAAGGGTCGGGGTAATTCGCATCGCGAGTATTCTCCTGTCTCAGAACAGCAGCTTCAGTCCGAACTGGATCTCGCGCGGCGAGTTCGATTGCCCGCGGGTCAGGCCAAAGCCGTTCCCCAGAAAGGCCGTTCCGGGTACACCCATGCTCGGGCTGTTGAAGGCGTTGAAGAACTCCGAGCGGAACTGCAAGCGGAAACGTTCGGTCAGGTTGAAATGCTTCAGCACGCCGATGTCGAAGTTCCGGTTCCCGTCGGCGCGGACATCCGGCAGCGTGCGGGCCAGATTGCCGAAAGTGTAGGGTTCCGGCTGGAGAAAGACGGCAGTGTTGAACCACCGGTCGATAGTCTGCTCGGAAGTGGGCAGCTTCGCGCTTTGTCCCGTCGAGTGGGGCCGCGAAGCGCCGTTGTAGGAATTGCTCTGATTGGGCGTGGTGATGGTGAGCACGTGCCCCATTGAGAAGGTGACGATCCCGTTCACCTGCCACCCGCCGAACAGGGTGTTCGCGACACGACCGGCGCTGCCGAGCAGGCGCTTTCCGCGCCCCAAAGGCAGGTCGTAGAGAAAGGAGGTAACCAGACGCTGGGAAATGTCCTGCGGCGCGATGGAACGCTCGGCCCGCATGTCGTAGGCGTTCTGCGGACCCGGTTGCGCGTCTCCCACAAACGACTTTCCGCTGCTGGTATCGGAAAGCAGCTTCGAGTTGGTATAGGATGCGAGCAGGCTGAACCCCTTCGCGAAGCGTTTCTCGGCACGCGCCTGAAAGGAGTGGAAGGTCGATTGGCCGCGCTCGCGCCATTGGAGGCTCACACCGGTGAAGTGAGGGTATGGCCGCAGCAGTTGGCCGCGCTGCACGGTCCTGTTGGCCAGCGTGCCGGTGGCGGCGGGATGGCCGTAGAAGGGATTCGAAACGCTTTGCAGCAGCGTGCTGCCCAGCTTCAACTGCTCCTCGGTGAGTTGGTTCATCGGGTAGCTGATGGGGACACCTACACCGCGGCTGCCCACGTAGCCTGCTTCGAGCAGCCAACCACCGAACTCGCGCTGGAGATCCAGGCTCCACTGCTGGCTGTAACCAGCGCGGATGTCGCGCAAGTTGGCGACCACTGCGTTGCCCAGCAGAGTGTACAGCCCATCGGCGGCGCCGGTAGGTTCCAGCAGCCCACCGGAGAAGGACTCGCTCAGGCGCTTCACGGGGGTTCGCCCATCCACCGAGTAGACCTCGCGGGTAAAGACGCTGAAACCCTCCTGCCCGGCGCCGTAGCCGTTGTGCGAGGTGCTGTTACCGAGGTAGCTGAGGCCGTAGCCGCCACGCAGGACAAGCTTTCCGAACGCCTTGTAGGCGAAACCGAAACGCGGCTCGACGTTATTCCAATCCGGATCCGACCAGCCGCGCGGGCCGTTCACCCCGGCGAACTCGAGGCCGCCCACAAGTGGAGCTCCAGTCCATGTGATGTCCTTCTGAATCGGGTTCGCAACGGCCGGGTTGAACCACGTCAGGCGGTTCCAACGCTCGGTCCGCGGAGTCTCGTAGCTGTACCGGACACCCAGATTCAAGGTCAGTGCGGGCGTTACCTTGATGTCGTCCTGAAGGTAGCCCGCGTAGTAGATGTTCCGGTAAGAAGTATCGGCGGTCTTGCGGGCTGACCCGGACGCCAACGTACCCAGCAGGAAGGAAGCGTAGCCGTCGCCGGCGTTCCGATAGACGCGATCCGGATCGGGCCCGCGAGTCATGTTCCCATTCGACGCAAACTGCCCCGCGGCAGCCACCACCTGGCGCGAGTTGTGATTCAGTATCCGCACCTCGACGCCTGTCTTCAGCAGGTGCTTGCCCCGCATGTGCGTCAGGCTGGCCACCAGAGACCGCGTCTGACTGCCCTGCCCCCAATAGGAAAAGGTGTTCGGGCCGACGGTCATGTAGCCGCCCACTGCGAAGTTCGGATAATAATGCGCCTGGGCCTGCGCATTGAGAGCGGCTGGGAGCCCAATCGTGGTCAGATCGAGGCCAAGGCTTTCCGGATGCCGGTCTTCCCAGTTCAGCGCATAACCGAGACGGATCTCGAGCACAGTCGACGGTGTGAGTGTGTGGGTGTCGTTCGCAGTGACGTGCCAGTCTCTTCCGAAGCTCGGCCCGAAAGAATTCGATGTGGCGATGGTGCCGAGGATGTTGGGTGGGACGTTGGTGCTGTTGTTCCGGCTCGCCCGCAGAAAGAACCGGTTGGCTGTGCTGAAGTTGTGATCAAGCCTCCCGGTGATCATGTTCAGGTCATTCGCGCTCGAGGCGTTGGAGGTGAAGTTACCTGATATGGATGCGCCGATTCCCGCCCGGTTCGGCAGGGGGTAGTTCGGTGTGACTTTCACCGCCACAGGATCGAACCTGGAGGAGGAGATCTGATTTCCCGGGAAGGGATTCCGCACCCAGGCATTCCCAACCTGGCGCGACGTGTAGGGATCGTAAATGACGACCGGCAATCCGTCGCTGGTGGAAAGCTGGCTGAAATCGCCGCGGCGCATCGCCTCGGTGGGCACCGTCCCGCCGCCGCCGCCCGCCTCGCGAACCCGGTATCCTTCGTAGCCGCCGAACACGAAGGTCTTGTTCCTGATCACCGGGCCGCCGAGAGTGGCGCCGAACTGGTTGTAGACGAACTGTCCGCGCTCCTGCCCGGACCAGTTATTGGCAAAGCTGTTCGCCTTCAGAACCTTGTTTCGCAGAAAGTGATAGGCGGTCCCGTGGTATTCGTTTGTGCCGGACTTGGTGGCTACGTTCACCACGCCGCCGCTGGTGCGACCGAACTCGGCCGAGTATTGCGTGGTCTGCACGCGGAATTCCTGCACAGTATCCACGGACGGTGTGAGCGCGAACTGGCCGTGTCCGGGGATGGAGTTGGATGCCCCGTCCAGCAGGATCTCGGTGTTGAAGCTGGCTCCGCCGTTGACATTGATGTTGTTCATCCGGTTGACAGTAGTGGAGTCCTCGAACCCGGATCCCGGAATCACTCCCGGGGTGAGCGCCGACAACTGGTATGCGTTACGTCCGTTGAGCGGCAGGTTCATGATCTTGAGGTTGTCCACCACCACGCTCTGGCTGGCTTCAGCGGTCTGGAGCAGCGGGGCTGCCGAATCTACAGTGATGCTCTCGCTGAGCGCGCCAACTTCCAGAGCGAAGTCGATCTGTACCGAGTCGTTGACATGCAGCGTGATACCGGCGCGAGTGATCGGCCGGAACCCGGTTTGCTGGACCGACACGGAGTATTTCCCCGGTTCGAGCAGCGGAAACGCGTAATTGCCGCTCCCGTCGGACTGAGCGATTCTGGCGACGCCAGTGTCCACGTTCGTGATTGTCATCTGCGCGCCGGGAACCACGGCGCCAGTCGAATCGGTGATACGACCGGTCAGTTGGGCGGTACGTCCCTGGCCGTACACTGTAGCGACGCTCAATAGAAGAACCCACGCGATGCGAGTCGCCGACCTCATTGGACATTCTCCTTCTGAGGCGAATGTGGCGGCGGCGAGGCGCCCCGGGGGACAAGCGGAGTGCGAAACCTAAAACGACATCCGCAGGCCGAGCTGCAACTGGCGGGCCGGGGAGGCGTTCGAGATGCGTCCGAATGCGGCGTTCGAGATGTTCACATCGGGCCTCAGGAAATTGACGTGGTTCATGGCGTTGAATGCTTCGACGCGAAGTTGGAGCTTGACTGTGTCGGTGGCCCGGAACTCGCGGAACAGGGAGAGATTGAAATTGAGCGAACCCGGCGCTCGCGTAGTGTTGCGTCCCAGGTTGCCGATTCCCACGTTGCTCGACGGCTGGAACGGAAAGCCGGGACTCCCGGGTTCGATCAGCCAGACGCGGTTGGCGCCGAGGAACGCCGGTTCGGCCACTCTGCCGCTCAGGTTGCTGGGATCGATGACATCGGGCCTTTGCGCCGACAGGATCGTGTTCGTGTTGCTCTGGCGAATCGTCAGAGGCATGCCGTCGTTCGCCTTCATGATGCCGTTGAACTGGAAACCGCCGAGAACAGCCGAGAACAGGCGATTGCCGCCGAACAGTGGTTGGCCTTTACCGAACGGCAGGCGCCACAGCCACCCGATGGTCAGCATGCGCGTCCGGTCCAACGTCGAGAGAGCGTGCTCGATCTCGGGGAACTGCCACGGAATCTGGTACGACCCCTGATAGTTGGAGAAGCTGTCCATGTTCTTCGAGAAGGTGAAGTTGGCATTCACACTGAAGCCGCCGCTGAAGCGGCGGTTGACCTTGATTTGAAGCGAGTGGTAGTCGGCCGTGCCGTCGTAGCTGACTACATTGAAGGCGCCGACGTTCGAAAATGGCCGCAGTTGCTGGATGGGCTTTCGTTGAATCACGGCCTCGGGCGCGCGGTCGAGCGTCGGGCTGTTGCCTGGCGTCGAGCGTGCCAGGCGATCAGCGCGGCTGGCGACGTAGGCCGTCTCGATGACGCTCCGAAAAGGCAGCTTTCGCTGGATGCCGAAATTCCACTGCAGGCTGCGCGGCAAGCCTTCGGACTGCCGATAGGTGACGCTCTCCACCGTCAGGGGTTTTTGCGGGGTGGCGCTGCGAAACACCTCGAGCGGATCGCTAACCCCAGTCACCGACTCCACTGGGAAACCCTGCGAGAACGTGAATGGCTGCGCCTTGCCCAGTCCCTGGTCGGGAAACGCCTGGCTTACGGTCCAGCCAGGGTAGGTGACCAGAGTGCCGTTATTCACCCAGAAGGTTGAATAAAAAAGCGCCACGCCCGTGCGGATGACGGTCTTGTCGCCGAGCGAATAGGCCGTGCCGAAACGAGGCGCCACGCTGTTCCAATGCGTGGATAGGTTGAGATTGCGGCTGGCGTTGCGTCCGGGAACGAGCAAGTCTCCGGTCCCAGGATCCACTCGTGAGTAGACATCGTTCTTGATGATCTGACGTGTCTCCATGTCCTGCCGCAACCCGAGGTTCAGGGTCAGCCGGCGCGTGACCTTCCAGGTGTCATTGAAGAACACGCCGGCCGCATAGTTCATGCGGTTCACGGGGATCTGGAGGACGCGGACGAGCGCGGTCTTGACGTTTCCCGACAACAGATCCGCGAGCGAATTGACGGGGTTGTTCAGTCCGCCGGTGACCTCGCCCGTGAAGGTGTAGGACCCGCTGTTGTCGCTCAGCTCCGTGCCGTGATACCAGTATTGGGTCTGATAGATCTGTGCTCCGAACTTCATGGTGTGGCGTCCGCGCACCCAGGTGACGGCGTCGCTCAACCCGATGGGCTGGTTGATGTGGCGCCGCTCCTTGCTATTGCCGTAAGTGCCATAGCCTCCGGAGAGAGTGATGTTGGGGATTGAATCCCCGACCCTTCGCTGAATGCCCAGTTCTTTGGTGACATCGTAGCCGGCGTATCGCGGCAGATCCTTTAACGGGTCCCGCTGTGCAGTCAAGATGAGTTCGTTCATCAGGTGCGGGCGCACAAAGCGGGAGTAGCTGAAGGTGGCGCGGCGCATATTCCGCCAAGCCGGGCTCGCTTGCGAGTTGATGGGACTCTCGAAGTCCTGCGCCCAGTCCCGGTCTTCGTTGATGTGCGAAAACGTCAGGAACAGTTTGTCCTTGTTGGTGGCGTTGTAGTCCAGCCGCATGATGCCGTAATTGAAGAAGAGGCGGTTGGCGGCGGCACGTACCCAATTGCTCGTGTGGATGCCATAGCGCGCGGCCAGCGTGCCCTCTGTGTTTGGCGCCGGGAACAGACTCATCAGCTTGACGGCAGCGGGGTCCAGACGGCTGGCAGGAATCGCGTTTCCGGCGAAGGGTTGCCCCGACAGGGGATCCTTGACAACCACGGGCGTAGCGCTGAAGTCGCCGCCGCGTAACGTAAGTTCGGGAATGGTACGGGTGAAGGTGACAGGTGCATTGTCGACCTGGCCTTCGTAGCTCGCGAAGTAGAACAGTTTGCGCTTCATGCCGGGCACGGGGCCGCCCAGCGTGGCCCCAAACTCGTTGCGGCTGCGGGTTGGCTCCTCGATACCTCGGGCATTGCTGGCCCAGTTGTTGGCGTTGAACCTGGTGTTGCGCTGGTACTCGTAAGCGCTGCCGTGCAGTTTGTTCGTCCCACTGCGCACCGCGAAGGTCACCACACCGCCGGAGGTGCGCCCGAATTCGGCTGAGTAGGTATGGGACAAGACCTTGAACTCGGAAATGGATTCGATGGACCCGACCGATTCCACCCAGCCAGTCACATGCTGCACAGAGGCGCCGTCGATTTGGAAGGAATTCCCCAGCGCCTGGCTGCCGTTGAACGTGGCATAGGAGTCGTAGCCCAGTTTGCTGGGATCGTCGCCAGCGGCTGTCACACCCGCTGCCAGATCGAGAATGCCCAGCGGATTCCGGCTGTTGAGCGGCATGTCGCGAACCTGGTCCGTGGTAAACGTATCGCTGACCTCGGCCGTTTCCTGCTGCAGTGGGGAGATCTCGGCGGTGACATCCACCGACTCGGCGACAGGACCGAGTTCCAGTGTAGTATCCAGCCGCAGTTCCTGGCCGAGCTGCAATACGACGCGCCGGAACAGTTTCCTGCGAAACCCCGACGCCTGCATCTCCACCTGGTACGGACCGGAGATGAGACCTGGCGCTACGAAGACACCCTCGGCGTTCGTTCGCGTGCGCCGCGCGACACCGGTATCGCTGTTGGTAATGAGAACCTCACAACCGGCGATAGACGCGCCGGAGGAGTCCGCGACGATCCCCGTGATCGTTCCGGCGGACGGCTGGGCTCCGGCCGTGTGCAGCGCCAAGCCGAGCAACAGAACCGCAATGATACAACTCTGCATGTGTATGCATGTGCTACTTTGGCGATGGGGCGGGGGACAAGAAGTGCGTGGCTAGAAAATCAGCCTGAGCCCGAACTGAATCTCGCGTGGAGCGTTGGCCTGGGCGCTTACTACGCCGAAGTTATTGGCGAAGTGGTTCTCTCCCGGGCGCCCGAAGCGAGGGCTGTTGAGCGCATTGAAGAATTCCGCGCGGAACTGTAGCTTCAGGCGCTCGACAAGCTGAAAGTGTTTGAGAATCCCGAAATCGAGGTTGGCAATCCCGTCTGTACGGACATCGGGCAGCGTGCGGCCGAGGTTGCCGAAGGTGAAGCGTGCCGGCTGCACGAAAGCCGATGTATCGAACCAGCGATCGATCGAGGGTGTGGAAGAGGCGGCGCTACGCCCCGTCGAATGCGGGCGCGCACCCTGGTTGTAGGCGAACGACTCGTTGGCAGTGCCGACCGAGATCACTTGCCCTGTGGAGAGAGTGGCGATCGCGTTCAACTGCCAGCCTCCCAGCAGGCGCCCGCCCCTATCGAACGGAAGCTCGTAAAGCGCGGAAGCGCTGAGCCGTTGCGATACGTCCTGCGGCGCTACGGACCGTTCCGCCCGGAGGTTGTAGGCGTTCTGTGCGCCCGGCTGGTCATCACCGACAAACGGCTTGCCGCTGGTGCTGTCGGAAATCAGCTTGGAATTGGTGTAGGACGCCAAGAGGTCCAGGCCATGCGCCGACCGTCTCTCCACGCGTGCCTGGAAGGAGTGAAAAGTGGAACTGCCAGCCTCGCGAAATGGGAATGAGACGTTCTCGAACTGCGGATAGGGACGCAGAAGCTGACGCCGTTGGATGGTTCTCCCGGCCAGGGCGCCGCTTACCGCGGGGTGGCCGAAGAACGGGTTGGAGACATTCTCCAGAAGCGCATCTCCCAACTGCATTTGCTCCGCACTGAGCTGGTTCATAGCGAACGTCGTAGGGATCTTCACGCCCCGGCTGCCGGCATAGCCTGCTTCGAGCAGCCAGCCGCCAGGAAGCTCGCGCTGAACGTTGAGGCTCCACTGCTGGCTGTAGCCGACTCGCAGGTTTCGCAGGTTGGCGTTGATGGACGATCCCAATAGCGTGTACGGGCCGAGGCTTGATCCGGTTGGCTCGAGCAGGCCGCCGGCAAATGCCTCGTGCAGCCGCTTTATCGCCGTGCGCCCGTCTGGCGTGAAGACTTCGCTCGTGGCTCTGCTAAATCCTTCCTGGCCGGCGCCGTAGCCATTGTGCGACGTACCATTGCTGAGGTAGCTGATCCCATAACCGCCGCGGAGCACCATGTTCCGGACCGCCTGCCAGGCAAAGCCGAAACGCGGCTCAACGTTGTTGCGATCCGGTTCCGACCACCCGCGCGGGCCGTCCACGCCGGCGAATTGCAGCCCACCCCGGATCGGACTGCCGCTCCAGGCGATGTCGTTCGCAACCGGGTTCGCAATGGAAGGGTTGAACCAGGCCAGACGGTTCCAGCGCTCTGCACGCGGCGTCTCATAGCCGTAACGGAGCCCCAGGTTCAACACGAGGTTCGACAGGACGCGGATGTCGTTTTGGAGATAGACGGCCCAATAGGTGTTCCAGTAGGCCGTGTCCGCAGTCTTGCGCGCTTGTGCTCCGCTCAATGTGCCGAGCAGGAATGAGGCGTAACCGTCTCCGGCGGAGCGAGACGCGAGGTCCGGGTCGGGTCCCCTCGTCATCAGAGCCGTCGCATTGAAGACACCTGAAGCCGAGGGCGCCTGCCACGAGTTGTGGTTCAGGATGCGCGCCTCACCGCCCGCCTTCAGGGTGTGCCGGCCGCGCACGTGAGTGAGGCTGCCTGCGAGCGAGCGTGTCTGGCTGCCTTGCCCCCAATAGCTGAAAGAGCTAGGACCGAGGATGCTGTAGCCGGTGGAAATGGTTGGGAAGTAGCGCGCCTGTGCCTGCGCTTGGAAGGCCGCAGGCAGCCCCAGGGAGGTCAGATCGAATCCCAGGCTTTCCGGTTCGCGCTCCTCGGCATTGAGGGCGTAGCCAGCCCGGAGTTCGAGGACAGTTTGGGCGTTGAATGTGTGCGTATCGTTGGCAGTCACGTGCCAGTCCACGCCGCTGGTCGGCCCGAAGGAGTTGGACGTGGCGAGGTTGCCGAAGAAATTCGGCGGACCCTGCAGGCGGCCGTTGCGGCTGGCCCTTACGAAGAGCCGGTTGCCCTGGCTGAAGGCGTGATCCACCCGGCCGGTCAACATATTCAGATCGTCTGTCGCCGAGGCGTTGGAGAGGAAGTTCCCCGCAGCCGACGCTCCGATGCCCGGCTGGTTCGGCAGCGGATAGTAGGGCGTCGCCTTCACCGCCACCGGATCGAATCTCGAAGCGGGAATAAGATGGGCGGGAAAGGAATCCCGCCGCCAGGCCCCATTGATCAGGCGCGTGGTGTAGGGATCGTAGATCACGACTGGTTGGCCGTCGCTGGTGAAGGTCCGGCTGAAGTCCCCGCGCCGCTGCGCTTCAGTTGGCACACTGCCGGTGAAGTTCTGCGCTTGACGGACGCGGTAGCCCTCATATCCCAGGAACACGAATGAGCGGTTGCGGACGACCGGTCCGCCCGCAGTGGCGCCAAACTGGTTGTGTACGAAAGGCGCACGCGCGACGCTGGCGCGGTTGTTGAAGAAGTTGTTGGCCTTGAGAACCTTGTTGCGCAGGTAGTGATAGGCAGTCCCGTGGAATTCGTTAGTGCCGGACTTGGTGGCCACATTGACCACCCCTCCACCGGTGCGGCCGAACTCAGCCGAATACTGTGTGGTCTGCACGCGGAATTCCTGAACCGTGTCGGCCGAAGGAGTCAGCGCAATCTGGTTATGACCGGCGATGACATTGGAGGCGCCATCGAGCAGCACCTCATTGTTGAAGCTGGCCCCGCCATTCACGTTGATGTTGTTCATGCGGTTGATGGTGACCGCTTCCTCGAATCCGCTGCCCGGAATCACACCTGGCGCGAGCGCCGAAAGCTGGTAGGCGTTGCGGCCGTTCAACGGCAGGTTGGCGATCCTGACATTTCCGATCACCACGCTCTGGCTGGCTCCAGTGGCCTCCAGCACAGGTGTGCCGGCGTTTACCGTGACAACCTCCGCCAGAATGCCGACTTCCAAGGTGAAGTCGACTTGCACCGAGTCGTTCACGTGCAAAGCGACTCCGGTCCGGCTGACCGAGCGGAAGCCTTCTTTGCTAACCAGAAGACCGTAGTTGCCCGGGTCAAGCAACGGCAGAACATAAACGCCCTGATTATTGGATTGGGCGGTGCGCTTGATGCCGGTGTCGGGATTGGTGGCGACAATGCGGGCCGCAATCACGACGGCTCCCGATGAATCCGTAATGATGCCGGTGAGGCGTGCGGCTCGCGTCTGCGCGGACAAAGTACCGCCTGCACCAATCGCCAGCAGAGCAACCCCGAGGCAGCCCAACACCAGACGCAATTCGGCGCGACCCCCTTACACGCTGCATTCATTCTAGACGATTACGCGCGGAGAGTTGCCTGTTTTTTGGGGCTACGCGCGAGGGGTCCATTTCACCCGGCCACCGGTTTCCACCAGGAACTTCATGGCCTCCTGGTGGCAGATGAGCTGAGCATCCAACAGTTCCTCCGGCGTGAAGTTGACCAGCTTGCCGTCTCTTTTGGCGTTGGAGTGATTATGAGCCGGTGACTCCACCAGCACCGCCAGCGCCCCGCAGTGCAGGTTGATGGCGGTATCGAGGTTGAAGGTGCTCATGCGCTCCCGCGCAGGATCCGACTCGCGCTCGCCATCACGAGTCGGCTGCAAGCCGGCCATTGCGAAGCGCTTCATCATCCTGCGGTAGAGCGTTTCAAACCACGGCATGAGTGCGGGTTCGATGAATGATCGCAACGGGTGGATGAACTGCGCTCCCGTATGCATGTTCATCGTCAAGTCCGGGCGTTCGCGAGCCGCCAGCGCCAGCAGTGCGTCCGTTTCGGGCTGCCGAACACCGAAGAAGTCGTCGTGCTGGATGTTGACTCCGGCATCGTTGGGATAGCCGCCGGGAAACTGAACCTTGGTGAAATCGAGGGGGATGAACTCCTTGCATTGGGGCCAGCCGAGATTGGACCCGTCCGCTTTGGCGCCCGTGTTGAAGTACTCGTGAACCCGGTCCGACGTGCCTTGATGGCGGATCATGCGGAGCGGCACGCGGGCGCGGCCATCCACGTTAGCGATTGGAATCAGGATCAGCCGGTCGATCTTCTCTGCCGCGGCGGTGATCTCAGGCCATTCACGCCCGCGCAGATCCTTTCCGGTCTCGATCACCGCCAGCAGGTTCACCGTGCCCACGATTCCTTCAAACTCGCCGCCGTGCACGGAGGACATCCCCCAGTACACTTTCTTAGCGGAATCGGGCCCGAGGTAAGCCTTCACGTCCCGGAAGCCGAGCGATCCGGAGAAGGTGGTGCTGCCCCGTCGCGCCCGTGGAGTGCCGTAGAAGACTGCGCGGATGGGACGCCCACCGGCGGTTTTGCCGATTGCCGCGACCTTGCCTTTGCGCACCCTCGCGTCCAGGAACCCGGTAACCTCCTGCACTGAGCCCACCCAGAAGGGCGGGATGGTGTCGGGCTCGCGCAGAAAATCCTCGGGAATATCCTTAAAATCGCGCCGGGGTTGCACCTGTGCGGGCGCTGCTGCGACGGCGGCGGCTGTGACGAAGGCTCTTCGCTTCATAGACGCCAGTTTAAAGGCTGCTGCCTACCGGCGCTTGAGGTCAACCTTCTGCCAGGGGATCTCTCCGCGATTGGCGACCCAAGGATCGTTGTAGAGCTGGCGGACGCTCTCGGGTGTTCCGCGGCCGTACGGGCCCCAGATCCGGTCCCAGCTCATGAAATACGAGGCGTACGGCAAGTGCGTCTTCACTGTCTCCAGCTTCTTCATATAGTCGTATTCCCGCTGGATCGTGTGGCCTGGCAGTTGCGTGCGCACGTTGAACTCGACACAAGCGAACACCTTGTTGGGATAGGGGTGAGTTGGCTGGAGAGGCTCCCCTGAATCCCAATTCATGGTGAGACCGACGACGTCCACAAACTCGTCGCCGGGGTAGTGGGAGAGCGTAAACGCGTTGACGCCTTTGAGCGCATGCCCATCATAGACCCAAAGGAGGTTGTCGAGTCCCTTGACGCGGGTCATGTAATCGAACGTGTAGCGGTAGAGCTTCTTGAAAGATTCGGGTGGAGCAACACCCCACCATTTGCCGTCGTGGGTCGCCTCGTTGAAGGGCCTCCACAGTACCACGACGCCGTGGTCTTCCAGCTCCTGCAGACCCTCCGCCCAGCGGTCCATGATGACGCGAAAGTTGTCGTACTCGGTGGTGCCGGGCGTGTAGACGAGGCTGATATCCAGTCGCGTCTTCGCCTGGCGGAAGAAAGCCTGGCCGCCGTCGGTGTACAACTCGCGCGGATCGAACTGATGGTGGGTGATCGCGACCAAGCCGCCTTTGTTCCAATAGTCGATCAACCCCCGGTTGACGTCCTTGTAGTACATCTGGCTTTCGAGCGGATTCGGATAGTCGATCCAGCCCACGCAGTAGTCGGCGCCGATCAACCCGACCCACTGGCCGGAGACCTCGTGCAGGTAGTTGATCTCACTCATCCTGAACCGGTAGCCTCCATCCTGCACGCCGGGACCGGTGGAGCCGCCCGCCAGGTGACCCGAGATCAGCCGGTTGTCCTTGCGGTTGGGGAGGTCATAAAGATACTTCAGCACCTTGCGCGCACTTTGCGAGGCATTCGGATTGGCCGGTTCAATAGCGTTGCCACTGCCGGCGGCGACTGTCAGGAACAGAGCAGATAAGTATGGGCTGCGCATGATTTCAACGATGATGTGGCGATCAGCTCGCTTCGAGGGGGACAGCGCCGCAGTTGATTCTCGCGAAACTGCCGGTTGGCGTCTTTGTCTTCGCCGCACTGAACAAAACTGAACACTTCTGAACACAAATCCCGAAGTCGAATCCACTGTTCTCCGCGCCCCGCGCAATTCGGAACGAAGCCAATTCGCCACATCACAACACAACGCAACAGAACGCAACACTTTTCACGACACCGCGAGGAGGACGTTTTCGCGATCTCCCCGTCACGAGTCGTGGTGAATGCCGGCGCAGGCGCCGAGCGGGCCCAGGCACACCTGGTTTCGGGTTCGTTCTTTCTGATGGGGCGGATAATCGGGCCTTCAGACGACCGGCATTCGGTCGCGGTACTCAGTCATGGGGTCAGGGGACGCACCCCACAAGATCCTTGCGGCGCTGTGCTGAAAGTCTCACTTACCAAACAACCGAAGGGTCATTGGCGGACAGATTCCGCGAAAGCGGAGAACTGCGCTGCGACTCTCACCTCCAGATCGCGCACTTCAGCGCTCAGATTGGGCAGCGCGGCCCGCAGCTCGCGGAGGCGCTGCTGGACCTGCCCGGGGGGAGCCGCTGGAGGGCCGCCGCCAAGAAGACCATGAATCAGACCGTGGGTGCGGGCTACGGTAGCAAACAGAGCTGGCACGGACTGGCTCCAGAGGCGATTGTCGGGCTGGGCGGCGGAAGGCTCGCCGCCGGATCCCAGGGTAGACGAAAGGAAGGGCTCCAGGAGAGCCCTGGCGGCGTCAGTTTTCTCCCGTAGAGCCTCCAGGTGATCACGAATCATGATCTCCAGCAGCCAACGGGAGTTGGGCCGCAGCCTATGCACGGAATCAGGAGCGTAACGCTCGGCGAGCCTGCGGAGCGCCCAAGCCTGTTCGAGCGAGCCGGCGGAGGTCTCCAGGGCCGAGTTGGTGAATTGGGTAATCCCTGCAGCCGCGTTTTGACCGCTGGCGCTTCGCTGGAAGTACTCGAGCAACAGACCCTGGGTTGGAAGCTGTGCGGAGGAGAAGCGGATGGCGCCCGCGCTTTCCGGAGGCGCAGAGACGGTGAGCGGCCGGTGGCGGGGAGCCTCGTCGATGGTAGTGACCTGCACGGTGATGTGCGAGCGGCCATCGACATCAGTGAGGGCAGCCAGAATCTGCTGTTTCCGTTCCGGAGTTTCGGCGATCCCAACCACGCGGATGGCGGAGGCACTGCGCTCAACACGAATGGGTTCGCCGAGACAGGCGCGCAAGCGATGCAACGCAAAGCGAGCCGCCACCTCCGCGGCATCGAGCTCGGCTTCGACGGGCGGAGGCACAAGTGACATGTCTGGGGACGCTGCGGCCGGGTCTGGACTCCGGGCAATGGTATCTCGCTTCGGAAGTGCAGGATCCGGCTCGAACGGGCTGGTTGCACGCTGGGTCTCGGAAACATGTTCCATCTGCCGGGCCGCCAGGCGCAGCTCCGCTTTCTGGGAGCCCCTCTCGAAAACCACCGAAATGAGGCGGGGGCGATGGGAGGTCGAGTCGACCTCGAGGACGAGCCTCACCAATACGCCATCCACATGCCGTTCAGCAGTGAGGCGGAGTGCCGGGCCACCTCCTTCCGATCGCGCGCGCTCGACTCGGAGAGAGGCGCCTTCCCGGTTTGCGAAGGTGCGCAGATCGGCGGCGAAGGAAACCAAACGCCACTCACGCTGGCGAAGCCACTGGAGAAAGGCTGTCTCGATCGACTCCGCATCGAATCCGGAGTGCCACAGGTCAGCCAGAGCTTGCGGATCAGCGGGGCGGTGAACCGCCGGAACGACACGAGGGGCGAGGGCCGGATCGTAGACCCACTCGCGACTCGTATCAGGACGCCAAACCGCATGCCGCAAGCTCCCCGAGGCGTCGCGCCAGCGGGAAGCGTAGCGCCGGCCGTCCGACCACACCTCGAGTTCACTACGGCGCTGGAGCCGTACCGGGCTGCTCTCGGTCACTTCGACCGCGATGTTCTGATGCACGATGCCCGTCGATTGGCGGAACTGGTCCTCGAAGGTCTGCGCCGCCGCCAAGATCCGCGAAGCCTCCAGGGCCGGATGGCGGAGCCGATCGGTTATGACGAACATGGCCGCCACACCCGCCGCTACGGCTACAATGGCAGCGGCGGGTTTCCACAGGCGGCCTCCGATGGTCACCACTTGCGCAGGCGCCGGGCGCTGCGAGATGGTCTGCTTCCCAGGCTGGTCGAAGCGCGCAAAGAACTCGCGCCGGGCCTGGTCCACTTCTCCGGCGCTGGGATATGCTTGTGAGGCGCGCGCTTCCGTGAGCTTGCGGATGTGCTCTTCGATGCCCGCCGCGCGCGACCGGCACTGCCAGCACTCTTTGAGGTGCTGCTCCACCCGCTCGTGCTCCCGCCGGCTCAACTCGCCATCCAGGTGAGCGACGAGGGCCTCGGTGGGCAGGTGCTTTTCAGGCGTTGTCTTCGACATGGTTCACTCTCAGGCTGGGCCGCCCGCCTCCGAATCTTGCCTGCATTTTCTCCATTGCCCTGGCCAGCAGCGTTTTGACGGTTTCGGAGCCAATTCCAAGCTGCGTGGCAATCTCCTTATACTTAAATCCCTCCAAGCGGAGCAGAAGCACCTCGTGTTCCCGGGCGCTGAGGTGCGCGGTCATCTCTGATAGGGTGTCGCGGCCCTGCTGCGGTTCCACTCGAAGGCCCTCATGAACGAAGTCATCACGGCTCCAATCGGGATGGCTGTCCACGGACTCGAACCGCACACCGCTGTAGCGCGAAGAAGCGATCTGCTTACTGATCTGGCGCCGCAGCACACGGAACGTCCAACCTTTCGGGTTGTCGATCTGCTTGCCCTGCCGCAACTCGACGCACAGTGCGTAGAAGGAATCCTGCACCAGGTCTTTGGCGAGTTCCACACTTCCAATCGAGTGAGCTACGTAGCGGACGAGAGAGGAATACCAACTCTCGTAAAAATCCGTAAACACGGCGCGGATTTCATCTTCTTGCACTCTGGCGCCTCGGATCGAACAGTCATCCTACATGTAGCATGTGCAGCGGCGCTCCGGTTTTGGGGGACAGGACACGCATCCGGCACACCGTGTCCCCCAAAGCCCGCCAACAGCGCACTTTACCTCTGCGCGCGGGATGTGATTCCATGATGAGAGGTTTGCTTGACGTGACGCGAAGACACTTACTTGCGGGGTTGGGAGCAGGGGCGAGCGGCGTCGGACAGACACGCGGACAGCGGCCCAACGTAGTATTAATCCTTGCCGACGACCTTGGTTCAGCGGATTTGAGCTGCTATGGCTCTGCGGATATTCGCACGCCCAATATCGATTCCATTGGCGCCAAGGGTGTGCGCTTCACGCAGTTCTATGCTACGGCGGAATGTACGCCAACCCGCTGTTCTCTGCTGACCGGACGCTATCCGCAGCGCGTCGGAGGCTTGGAGTGCGCCATAGGAGTTGGCGAAAACGGCCGCTATGACGAGGCCATCTGGCTCCAGAAGCGCGGCGAGTTGGGGCTACCTGCTTCAGAGCTCACACTCGCCCAGCTTCTGAAGCGCAGCGGGTATGAAACCGGCTGCTTCGGCAAGTGGCACCTTGGATACCGGGAGCAATTCTCGGCAAACCGGCACGGGTTCGACGAGTACTTCGGAATCCTGGGCGGAGGCGCTGACTACTTCAAACACGAAGAGACCAACGAGGGCGCTGGGCAGTCGTACCTGTATCACAACTCGACTAAGGTGAAGCGCGAGGGCTACCTCACGGATCTGTTTGCCGGCGCCGCCCTGGACTGGCTCAAGCGGAAACGGGAGAAGCCTTTCCTTCTCTATCTGCCCTTCAACGCACCACACGCGCCGATTCAGGATCCCGACGGTTTCGACGCCGCGGCGGGCACCGCCCCGGTGAGGCAGGGACACCGGGCGACGTACCGCAAGATGGCAGAGCGGATGGACCAGCGAGTCGGGGACATCCTGGCACAACTCGAGAGCATGGGTGCGGCTGCCAATACACTCGTCATTTTCTTGAGCGATAACGGCGCCGACGCCAACGGTTCGAATGTGCCGCTCCGCGGGCGCAAGAGTTCGCTGTGGGAGGGCGGGATCCGCGTCCCGTGCCTGATGCGCTGGCCCAGCGTGTTGCCGGGCGGAAGAACGGTCTCCCAAGTCGGCGCGGCAATCGACCTGCTGCCCACGATTCTGGCCGCTGCCAGAACGGAGGTTCCGAAAGGACACCGCCTCGACGGTATCAACCTGTTGCCCACGCTGACTGCTGAGCGTGCGCCGCAAGCACGCCGGCTGTTCTGGAGGTACCGGCGCGGCAAGGCGATCCGCAAGGCGATTCGCGACGGCGATATGAAGTATGTCTTCGACTCTGGTAGCGAGGAATTGCACGACTTGAGCCAGGATGGCCGCGAGCAACAGGATCTGCTGGCGAGCAGGAGCCAGGTTGCGCGAGATCTCAAGGCCAAGCTGCAAGCTTGGGAACAGGAAGTGCGCGCTCCGCGGCTGCGGCTTTTCAAACCGGACGCGGCATAGACGGTGCGTCTGTCCCCCGAAGTTTGACGGCAGAGCCACTTTACGAGGTGTGCGGAAACCTTACACGTAGAGACGCAATTGGATGCTTAGCTGGCGGACTGTCGCAGCCCGCGGCCCGTGGCGCGGCCAAGCCGAACGTGATCCTCGTACTAAGCGACGATCAGGGTTACGGCGATCTTTCGTGTCACGGTAATCCACGCCTCAGGACTCCGAACCTCGATCGCCTTCATGCCGGCAGCGTGCGCCTGCGCGACTTCCACGTTACGCCGATGTGCGCGCCCACCCGTGCGCAACTGCTGACAGGGCGCGACGCGCTGGCGACCGGCGCGACAAATCCGTCCAGCGGACGCGGACTGTTGCGAACCGGTCTGCCGACCATGGCGGACATTTTCGCTGCCAGCGGCTACCGGACCGGGCTGTTTGGCAAATGGAACCTGGGTGATACGTATCCCTATCGCCCGACGGACCGCGGCTTCGAGGAGGTGGTTTGGTTTCCGTCGACCCACATCGGGTCCTTGCCGGACTCCTGGAACAACGACTACTACAACGACCAATACCGGCACGGGAACAAGCTTCAGCGCTACTCGGGCTACTGTGCGGACGTGTTCTTCAATGAGGCGATCGAGTGGATGCGCGAGCGGCACTCGCGACGAGAGCCATTCTTCACTTACATTCCGACCAACACCCCACATAGTCCATTCTTTGTTCCTGAGAAGTACCGGGAGCCTTACCGCGACTTGCCGACGGATGTGGCGAGTTTTTTCGGCATGATCGCCAATCTGGACGAGAACATGGGGCGGCTGGAAGCCATGCTGCGCCAGACGGGGCTTCGCGACAACACGATCCTGATCTTTGCCACCGACAACGGCACGATCGGCGGAGATCGCATCTTCAACACCGGCATGCGCGGGCGCAAGGTCCAACTCTGGGAGGGAGGCCATCGCGTGCCGTGTTTCGTGGGCTGGCCAGCGGGCGGGCTTGCAGGCGGGCGGGATGTCGACGGGCTCACCCAATGTCAGGACCTGCTGCCGACTCTGATCGACCTATGCAATCTCAAGAGGCCAGCCGGTGTGGAATTCGACGGTGTGAGCCTCGCTCCGGTGCTGCGCGGCGAAACCGAGCGTCCGCCCGATCGCAGGCTGGTGGTCCAGTACAGCCCGGTGCAGGTGCAGGCGGGCGTGATCGGAAGAGACACTCCCGTATTGCCCGGTGGGCCGCGAAAGGGTCACGCCGCCGTGATGTGGCGGCACTGGCGATTGATCGATGGCTCCGCGCTCTACGACCTTCGCGCCGATCCCGCGCAGAAGCGGAACGTCATCGGCGACCACCAGGAGATCGCCGCCCGGCTGCGGACGCATTACGAGAGTTGGTGGGAGCGAACTCAACCCTATGCTCTCGACTTGCAGCCCACTCACATCGGGTCGAGCGTCGAGAACCCGGTTCTGGTATCGGCATGCGAATGGGCCGACGTCTGGATGGACCAATGCCTCCAGGTCCGCCGCGGCGATCACAGGAACGGTGTGTGGCACATTCATGTAGAGCGGCCAGGCGACTACGAGTTCTCGCTGCGCCGCTGGCCGGAGAGTGTGACGATCCCAATGCGCCAAGGCCTACCGCCACATAAGGGCGAGGTCGGGGAATACCCCGCAGGCGTCGCTCTGCCTATTGCTCGGGCGCGCCTGCGCATCGGCGGGCGTGAGATGTCCCGTACCGTCGATGAGAACGATTCCGCCGCCACATTCCGTCTTCGCCTCGCTCGGGGTCGGACCGAACTCAAGACCTGGTTCTACGACGGTGAAGGCGCCGAGATCTGCGGCGCCTACTACGTGATCGCACGCAGGCTGTAGACTCGCTCCAGACTCGCGGGCTCCGTTCAATCGAGTGCGATGACTTGATGACAATGAAGGTTCGAGAGGTGATTCGGCTCCTTGAGAAACACGGATGGATCGAAAAAAAGGCAGACCTGAAATGAGCTCGAAACGCCATCCGGTTGTGATTGAAAGAACCGATACCGGCTTCTCGGCCTATTCCCCCGATGTACTCGGATGTGTTGCCGCGGGCGACACAGCGGAAGAGACGCGACGGAATTCGTCCAAAAATCTTCAAAGCGGTTTGTCCAAGCGCGGTCTCACGCTATCTTCAGAACACCTACTATCCGCTGCCGAACAGCCAGACCGACCGTTACAATGAGCTTCTCCCGGTGTTGCCGCGCTCCACCTACGAAACGACCGCACGCGGAGAATCGCGCGACTATTCGCAGGGCGGCGAGATTCCACACGTCCGCGCCGTCGCCATTGCTATTTACGATCTACCCTTCGGCCGCGGGAAGCGGTTCGGCGCCGGTTGGTACAGGCCCGTCGCTTCACACCTGCCTTTTCGGGCGTGGACCCGTCCAACACCAATCCACGCGGGGCTGAACAAGGAGGTCCCGCTTTTCGAGAAAGTCAGGATGAGACTGGAAATGACGTCGACTAATTTCCTCAACCATCCGAACTTCAATAATCCTAGCCAAAGATATTTGAAATTTTGATTCCACCGGCATTCTGCCGATGGTCTGGTTGTCAAGACTGGACCGAAGGAGAAGCCGATGGAATCGTTCACAAAGCTGTTTGGCAGCCTGCTGGTTTTTGTATACCACTGT
>JACQZR010000292.1 GCA_016213775.1 Acidobacteriota bacterium | reverse complement strand
CTTTCCAGCCGAAGCGAGAGCCTGCGCCAGGCCGTACCGCACAAAGGCATTATTGGGGTCCTGCTCCAGCAGGGCTTGAAGGGATTGCAGACGGTCTTGCGACATACCTTCCCATGCTAATATACGCGCCATGTCCCGGCACTTCGGAAAACGCAGTGGCTCAATTTACATCGAAAATTATCCCGTTCGATACGACTCGCTGGTACAATGGAAAAACTTATCGATTCGCCCAGCGAGTCCGTAGTCCGTAACGAGTCTCTGGAGGTCCATCCAAATGTTTCGCACACATGTTCGTATGCTGTTGTGTTTCCTGCTCGCGACCTTTGCCGCAATAGCTCAGTCGACACTCGGTGTCGTTCTAGGAACGGTTCGTGACACCACCGGCGCCGTTATCGCCGATGCGGTTATTCGTCTGACCAATGTCGGAGAAAACACGTCGCGTGAAACCAGGTCCAACACCTCAGGAGACTACGAGTTTCCCAACGCCAAGGCCGGCACCTACTTGCTCTCCATTACTTCCAGCGGGTTCCGCACGTTCCACGCAACCGGCATTCAACTGGCCGCGCGCCAGACCGTCCGTGTCGACGGAACCATGCAACTGGGAGAGGTCACCCAGACAGTGGAGATCACGGCCAAGTCCGGCATCATCGCTACGGATTCTCCGGTCATTGCCTCCTTCCTGGCTCCCGAGAAAGTGCTGCAACTGCCGGCCAACGTGCGCGCCGGTGGCAACACCACCCCCTACAATCTCATCGCAACACTGCCCGGTGTGCAGGCCGACAACGGCAACGGCTTCTCCATCCAGGGTGCCGTGCCGGCCCAAACGGATTCCTCCGTGGATGGCATCTCGATCACTGCTGTCACGGGCAACAGTCCCAACCGCAACCTGATGCCCTCCGTCGAATCCATCTCCGAAATCAAAGTCCAGGGCGTCGGCAACAGCGCCGAGTATGGAACCCCAGGTGACATCACCACCACCTCAAAGGGCGGGACCAACAACTACCACGGCGGCCTCTTTTGGTATCACCAGAACAGCGCCTTCGACGCGGTCCCCTTCGGCGCGCGCACCATCCCCAGCAAAAAGGGAAACACGTTCGGCGCAACCATCGGCGGGCCATGGCTGTTGCCGAAAATCTACAGCGGCAAGAATCGCACCTTCTTCTACTTCACCTGGGAATCGTTCCGCCTGCCCCGGCAATCCACCGTCACGAATCGTGTTCCTACCGAACGCATGCGCTCGGGCGATTTCTCACTGGAACCACTGCTCAGCGGCACCGCCCTGCGCGATCCATTCACCGGTACCCCGTTCCCCGGCGCCGTGATTCCCGCTAGCCGCATCAACGACGTGGCAAAAAAGATAATCCCCTTTTATCCACTGCCGAACGGCGCAAACCGCAACGTCGTCACAGCGGCCAATTTCATTGAGAACCGGAATGCGAAGATCACCTCCGACCAGTGGGACATCCGCGTCGATCATCAGTTCACTCCGAAGCATTCGGTGTTCGGCCGCTACACGCAAAAGCTGAATCCGACGAGCGGTCCGAACAACCTGCTACTCCCCTCCGACACCGGCTACACTGATCATCAACAGGCGGTGCTGAGCTACACCTACACCATCAAATCCAACCTGTTGAACGAATTCCGCGGCGGGATCTCGTACGCCCCGTCGGGATCTACTTTCCCGTTCGATGGACTGGCCTTTACCAACAGTCTGAATCTCAAGGACATTCAGCGCGACATCTATTTCAATGCGCTGCCCAACATGTCCATCAGCCAGTTGACCAGCTTCTCCAAGGGCCGGCCCGGCCGCAGCATCTCCAACAACATTCAGTTCAACGACAACGTTACTTGGATCCATGGCAGGCATACCTTTAAATTCGGAATCGACATCCGCAAGCTGCGCGCCGAAACGAATCTCGGCTTCACCACTGGCGACAACTACGGCGACTACAGCTTTACGGGCAACTTTACCGGCAACGCGTTCGGCGATTTTCTGCTCGGTACTCCTGTCTCCACAGGCATCGCCGTGGTTTCGCGGGACAACGACGGCCGCGTCACGCATTACAAGGCCTTCGTGCAGGACACGATTCGCGTGTCACCCAAACTCACTGTCGATCTCGGCGTGCGCTACGAACTGCAGCCAGGGTACAAGGACGCCGGACTCAACATCGCCAACTTCGATCGCACTGTGCCGCGCACAGGCCGCGTTGTGATTCCCACCGATCCCGAAGCTAGGAAGTTTCTCGCACCGGGAGTGTTGACCACGGTAAACGCGTGCCCGGGAACCGCTATCAATGGCGTCCCCTGCACACCGTTCGTCACCGCGGCGGAAGCGGGGATTCCGGAATCGCTGCGCGAAAACTACAACAAGCAGTTCCTGCCTCGCGTCGGTTTCAGCTACCGCTACAACGACAAAACCACCATCCGCGGCAACTATGGAATCTACAATATGATTCTCCTCGGCTCGGTATTTTTCTCGCTCACCGGCACGGTCCAATCCGACGTCCGGTCGTTCAACAATGTGGGCGCCGACGGCAAGCCGGTCTTCTCATTCCCGGAAACACGCACTCCCGGTTCTGGCGTGCGCTCCGGCGCCGTGGGAACCTTCCAGTTCCGCACCGCCAATCAGATCGACTTCCGCCCACCGTACATGATGCAGTGGGGGCTCACCGTCGACCGGCAGTTGACCGGCGACATGGGCTTGCGCCTTTCCTACATCGGGAACAAGAGCACGCAGTTGCCATGGGCGCCCGATCTTAACCAGCCGTTCACTTCGACGAACTTCGCTGCGCAGCGCCCGCTCACTGACCGGCCCTTCCCCAACTGGGATCTCATCTACTCTCGCGATGCCGGCGCTAATTCCACCTACAACGCGTTTCAGATGGAGTTGAACCGCCGCTTCGCTAAGGGGCTGTCATTCACATCAGCCTATACGCTGGCCAAGAATCTCGCCGACAATGCCGGTCCGAATCCTTCGGGCTTCGCCGGCGAAACAGGCGGCGGTCGTGTGACCAATTCGCTCGACCGGAGGGCCGATCGCGGCGATGTCTACGCAACCCGGCGTCACCGTCTGGTCACCACCTTCATCTACGATCTTCCCTTTGGACGGGGCCGCAGTTACCTCAACCAATCGAGTCGCGCCTTGGACGCAGTGGCCGGAGGCTGGAGCCTCTCGTCCATTCTGACGGTCCAATCCGGTCCCTTTATGACTCCGGTCTTTAGCGGTGGCGATCCCTCAGGCACCAACGCTCCCACCCGCGGCACACAGCGTCCCGATCGAATCGGCAATGCGAACGGCAGCGTCGCGTCACCCAATGCCGGTCTGTGGCTCGATCGCAGCGCGTTCGTCTGCCCGGGACGCGCAGTAGGATCCGCCACGCAATATAACTGCGCCGTTGGCGTGGTGCCGGGACGTGACCTCAATCCGATTGGCCGCTTTGGTAACTCCGGCGTCGGCATCGTAAACGGACCGGGAACCGTCGGCTGGAACCTCGGTCTGAGCAAGCGCTTCCGCCTCTACGAACAGTTCGTCCTGCGCCTGGAAGGCTCATTCACCAACGTCCCCAACCTGATCAACCTCGCCGATCCGAACCTCAACATCGCCGATTCGAACTTCGGCCGCATCACATCGGCGCGTGGTGTCGAGTTCGGCGGCGCGCGCACAGGCCAGGTGAGTCTCCGTCTCGATTTCTAATCGGCCAACCGTTTGTGCGCTACCATGTGCGGATTATGCAAAGGCGCGATTTTCTCACCATCACCGCGGCCGCCGGTACAGTGGCGCACGCCGCCGAAGATCTGAAGCCGGTCCGCGCGGAAATCACCAAACGGCATGACGAAGCAGTGAATCGCCTGCGCAACTGGATCAAACAACCCTCCATCGCCGCGGAGAATCGTGGCATGAACGAAGGCTGCGATCTGATGATGCGCCTTCTGCGTGATGCCGGGTTCACCACCGTCAAGAAGATGCCCACCGATGGGCAGCCTGGTGTATTCGCCACTCTCGATGCAGGCGCGCCTCGCACCATTGGCGTCTATTTCATGTACGACGTCAAACAGGTGGATCCCGCCGAATGGTCGTCTCCCCCATGGGATGCCGCCCTCGTCGACAAACCCGGCCTCGGGAGAGTGATTGTTGGCCGTGGAGCCGTGAATCAGAAAGGTCCGCAATCCGCGTTCCTCGCCGCGTTGCACGCCATTCGCGGGCTCGGCCGCAAGCCTCCCGTCAATCTGGTTTTCGTCGCCGAAGGCGAAGAGGAGATCGGCTCACCGCACTTCCCACAAGTGGTCCACGCGCCCGAAACCGCTGCAGCATTTAGGAAATGTAGCGGCGTCATCATGCCCTCCGCCATGCAGAACCCCGACGGCGCGGTCACCATCAGTCTCGGCGCTAAAGGCGTAATTGAAGTAGAGCTCGTTTCCAGCGGCGAGAAGTGGGGACGCGGACCAAAGCTCGACGTGCACTCGAGCAACGAAGCTCGCATCGACAGCCCCGCCTGGCATCTGGTCCAGGCACTCAACACGCTCATCGCCAAGGACGGCCACACACCAGCCATCGATGGCTTCGCCGACAAAGCCCGCCCAATGACACCGGAGGAGAAGGCGATGGTGCGTGAGGGCGCTCGCCGCCAGAACGAAGCCGCGGCGAAGAAACTGCTCGGTGTCGAACGATGGGTGCACGACGTCGATTGGCTGGAGGCGCTCGAGTTGCTCGTCTCCAAACCAACCGTGAACATCGAAGGTCTCGTCGGCGGTTACACCGGGCCTGGTGGCAAGACGGTCCTGCCCCATCGCGCGGCTGCAAAACTGGACCTCCGGCTTGTTCCCAACATGACCGCGCAGGGAGCCCTCTCCGCGTTGAAAGCGCACCTTGCCAAGCGCGGATTCGGCGACATCGAAGTGAACATGACCGGCGGCTACGATCCGACGAGTACGCCTGCCAGCGCGGCGGTGATCCGCGCGCAACAGAGCCTCCTCCGCCGCGCCGGAATTGATCCCATCCTCTGGCCGCGCAATGCCGGTTCATGGCCCGGATATGTGTTCACCGGACCTCCGCTCAATATCCCCGCGGGACACTTCGGTCTCGGCCACGGCAGCGGCGCGCACGCTCCGAACGAATACTACGTCATTGAATCCGCCAACCCCAAAGTCGCCGGTTACGATGGCGCAGTGATGTCGATGGCCGAGTACCTCTACGAGTTGGCTGCCATCTGATCGTGCGCTTTCTTCTAAAATAGAAGTATCCCTCCACATGAGCACCACCACTGAGACGATTCCCGCGGGAACACAAGCCGCGGCGGGCAACGCATCCGCCGCAACCACGTTCGCCAGACGCCACATCGGCCCATCGCCGGCAGAGATCGAGGAGATGCTTTTCGCTGTTGGCGCGGCCTCGATGGGAGAGTTCATCTCCCAAACGTTGCCCGCATCCATCCGTCAGGCAAGGCCTCTGGATACTGGCGCGGCCATGTCGGAAACCGAAGCCCTCGATGCAGTCCGCAGGATCGCTTCGAGGAACCAGGTGTTCACCTCACTCATCGGAATGGGCTACCACGGGACGATTCTTCCCGCCGTCATTCTGCGCAATATCCTGGAGAACCCCGCCTGGTACACCGCCTACACGCCGTATCAGCCCGAGATCAGCCAGGGGCGCCTCGAAGCGTTGCTGAACTTTCAGACGATGATCTGCGACCTCACCGGTCTCGACATCGCCAATGCATCGCTGCTCGACGAAGGCACCGCCGCCGCCGAAGCGATGGCCCTCGCCAAGCGTTCCTCGACTTCAAAATCGGATACCTTCTTCGCCGATCGCCAGGTTCACCCGCAAACCCTCGCTGTAATCCAAACGCGTTCCGAACCGCTCGGCTGGAAAGTGGTGGGGGGGGACCCCGCCGCTGACCTCGGGGCAACCGACTGCTTCGGCGCCATCTTCCAGTACCCCGGCACTTACGGGGATGTGCGCGACCTGCGTGCCGCCATCGCGTCCGTGCATGCCAAAGGCGGACTCGCCATCGTGGCGGCCGATCCCCTCGCGCTGACTATGCTCACACCGCCGGGCGAGTTGGGCGCTGACATCGCGATGGGCTCCGCGCAGCGATTTGGCGTTCCCATGGGATACGGCGGCCCGCACGCGGCCTATCTCGCGGTGAAGGATGCCTTGAAGCGCTCCATGCCCGGCCGGCTGGTGGGCGTGTCCATTGATTCGCGCAAGAGCCCTGCTTATCGCCTCACGCTCCAGACCCGCGAGCAGCACATCCGCCGCGAGAAAGCCACCTCCAACATTTGCACCGCGCAGGTGCTGCTCGCAGTGATGGCATCCATGTACGCGGTCTATCACGGGCCCGAAGGTTTGCGTCACATCGCCGGCACGGTTCATGCGCGCACAGCGGTTCTCGCGGCTGGTTTGCGCCGTCTGGGATTCCGCATTCGCAACGATTCGTTTTTCGATACCATCACCGTGCTGGTGGGTCCGCGGCAAGCCGAAATCGTCTCCCGCGCCCTTACGGAACGCATCAATCTGCGCATCGTCGCCGCGGCCGAAACCGGTGAAGCTGCGCTCGGCATCACGCTCGACGAATCCTCCACTCCCGCAGTTGTAGAGGCCGTGTGGCGCGCCTTCGGCGGCTCGCTCGCCTATGCGGCTTTCGAAAGCGAAGCGTCCAACGGAATTCCGTCCTCGCTCGCCCGCACCTCTTCGTACCTCACTCATCCGGTCTTCCACCGCTACCGCTCCGAGACCGAGTTGCTCCGCTATATGCGCAAACTCGCCGATCGCGATCTCGCCCTCGACCGCGCCATGATCCCCCTCGGCTCCTGCACGATGAAACTGAACGCCACGGCGGAAATGATTCCAGTGACATGGCCGGAGTTCGCGTCGATGCATCCTTTCGCGCCCGCGCCTCAGGCCGCCGGCTACCACGAGATGATGGAGCATCTTAAGCAGCAGCTCTGCGCCGTTACCGGTTACGACGCCGTATCGTTGCAGCCGAACTCCGGAGCTCAGGGCGAATACTCCGGTCTCCTCGCAATTCGTGGCTACCATAAGAGCCGCGGCGACGGCCATCGCAACGTCTGTCTGATTCCATCCTCTGCCCACGGCACCAACCCAGCCTCAGCGCACATGGCAGGTATGGAGGTCGTCGTTGTTGCCTGCGATGCGCAAGGCAACGTCGACCTCACCGATCTGAAGGCCAAGGCGGAAAAGCACACCGCCAAGCTCGCGGCCATCATGATCACCTACCCGTCAACGCACGGTGTGTTTGAAGAACAGATTCGCGAGATCTGCGACGTTGTCCACCAGTATGGCGGTCAGGTCTACCTCGATGGCGCGAACTTGAACGCGCAAGTTGGCCTCTCGCGGCCCGGCGATTACGGCTCGGACGTTTCACACCTGAACCTCCACAAGACCTTCTGCATTCCCCACGGCGGCGGCGGACCCGGCATGGGACCCATCGGGGTAAAGGCGCACCTGGCGCCGTTCCTTCCCGGCCACCCGGTGTTGGACGGCGGCAACTCGCCGGTTGGCGCAGTATCTGCCGCGCCTTACGGCTCCGCCTCTATCCTCCCCATCTCCTATATCTATATTTTGATGATGGGTGGCGAGGGACTCACACGCGCCACCGAGGCCGCCATTCTCTCCGCCAACTACGTCGCCCGCCGTCTGAACGAACATTTCCCGGTTCTGTATCAGAACGCCAACGGCCGGGTCGCGCACGAATGTATCGTCGATCCGCGTCACTTCAAGGACTCCTGTGGAGTGACGGTGGACGACATTGCCAAGCGTCTCATCGACTACGGATTCCATGCGCCCACAATGAGCTTCCCGGTGCCCGGAACGTTAATGATCGAACCCACCGAATCCGAATCGAAGTACGAGTTGGACCGGTTCTGCGACGCGATGATTGCCATTCGCGGCGAGATCCGCGACGTGGAAACCGGCCGATTCACCGCCGCCGATTCGCCGTTGCACCACGCCCCGCACACCGTTCATGACCTTGCCGACGACACCTGGAACCGTAAGTATTCCCGCACTGAAGGGTGCTTCCCAAAGGGCGTCGCACGAATGGATAAGTATTGGTCCCCCGTGGGCCGCATCGACAATGTCTACGGTGATCGCAACCTGGTTTGCGCCTGTCCGCCCGTCTCAGAATATTCCGAATAGCCGCTACGGCGTAAAGAACGTTCGCGTCAGAAACACCGCCATCTGGCCCCGTGTCGTCGATTCCTCGGGACAATACGTATTGGCGCCGCAGCCGGTGGTGATCCCCAGTTCCTTCATCTTCTGAATCGCGCTGTACGCCGGGTTCGTCGACGGCACATCGGCAAACGTAAACGTATCCGGAAATCCGAAAGACTGCCCGGAGGACACTGCCAGCCGGCCGCGCACAAGAAACACCGCCATCTGCGCCCGCGTCACCACTGCATCGGGACAATACGTCGTGGCGCCACACCCCGACGTGATCCCCAACTCGCGCATCTTCTGGATGTACTTGAAGAACGAATTGGTGTTTGGCACGTCGGTAAAGTATGGCGCGGTGGGGAAGGGGAAGTTATCTCCGCCAAACATGCTGCGAATGATGAAGACCGCCATCTGTCCACGGCTTGTGGTGTCGTTGGGACAGTAGACGCCCGACCCACACCCCGTGGTCACTCCGTTACTTCGCAGTAGCTGAATGTAGTCAAAGAATGCGTTTGAGACAGGCACGTCATTGAAGAACGGCACGTTCGTTCCGCCCCGCTGAAGAATAGTGAACCGCTGGCCCGCGACAGTCACACTTCCTATCCGCGGCAAGCTGGATGGATTAAGTGCAAGCGTGAACGTGACATTGGCCGGCCCAGTGGCGATGTTGGATGTCGATGCCGTAATCCAGAAATTCGCGGATTGTGCCGCCCAGCTACAGGAAACCGGCGCCTGCACGTTGAACGTCGCGTTCGAGGACGTATTCGGAAATACAAGGGCCGGCGCCGCAACGCTGTAGTTGCACACCGTCCCCGCACCTACCACAAACACGTAGGTGGTCAGGCTGTTGTCGAATACGACGGAATCGTAGCTGTCGGAAACGGCAAATGTGGAAAGCGTGAGGACTGACCCCGGATTAGCATTCGCCGGGACCGCCAGTTGCAGGGTAATCTGAATGCCTCGCCCAACAATCAGCGCCGCCGAATCCACACGATAGGAAGTTCCGGACGGAGAAGCGGCCAGTGAACAGAAACCACCAGGCACAGTGCAGGAGATGACGCTGAGCCCAGGGGGGATCTGGCCGCGAATCGAGGCGCCAAGCGCATCTTCGGGACCGCGGTTCACCAACCTCTGCACCAACGTGAACGTACTCCCAGGCTGTACCGTGGACGTGAAGGTGTCGTTGTACAATTCCAGCCTCGCCTGTGCGAACTTGGCGATGAAGCAATCCTGCACCGGGCCGCGAAACGCTACCAGAGGCGATGTCCCGGTGGAGGAGATCGGCGTCGATGCCAGGGCCGAGCCGCCCATGTACAGTCCACCTGCCGCGTCCAGCAGCCCCAGGAATTTTCCGTTGTCGGCGATCCCTTCCAGGAACAGAGTTTGCAGCAGCGAATTCCCCTGTGGAGAAACCCTCGCGATGAAGCCGAACCGCCCTACTGAAGGAGCAGTCGAACCGGCAGCCGGGAAATCCAACGAGAGCGAAGTGCCTGCAACGTACGCCCCCCCGGTCGCATCCAACATCACGTTGTACGCAATATCATCACGGCTTCCGCCCAGATAAGTGGAATACAGCAGAGCGTTACCCGTGGCGTTCACTTTCAGTACAAACGCATCCCCAATCGATCCGCTCACTGCGCCGCCATAGTTAGATTGCACAGGGAATACAACAGGGAAATTAGTAGAACTTGTGGCTCCCACCACATAGACATTGTTGGCTGAATCAATCGCGATGCCATAGGCGGAATCGATCCCATTCCCGCCGATGCAGGTGACATAGGTGGCGCCGTTGCCATCGGCGCGCCATTTGATCACCAGGATATCCGTACCGCCACCCGGACCTAGCGTGCCAGCCGGCAGCCCTGTGCACGTCGTGCGCCCCGCGATGTAGACGTTCCCTTGCTTATCCATTGTCATGGCCTGTGCCTGGTCCGCCTCGGTGCCTCCAAAATAGGTGGAGTACTCCGTAGTGCCGCCGTTGGGGTTCAATCGGTAGATCCAGATGTCTTCTAACCCTCCGAACACCGCTTGACGCGCATTCCGGGTGGGAAAATCCGAAGACGACGTCCCCCCGCCAAAGACCGCGTTTCCGAAAGCGTCAGAGGCGACAGCCGATCCATAATCGTAAGCACTGCCGCCCAGATAACTGGAGTAGATATAGCCGGATCCTTCCAGGTTGAATTTCAATAGAAAGGCGTCGGTATTGCCACCGTAGGTCGCCTGAATAGCACTTTCGCTGAGAGGCCAGTTCGTCGAAGTGGTAGTGCCGGTGAGATAGGGAAACCCTACTTCGTCAAGAGCAATGGCGGTGGCCTCGTCCTCGTCCTGTCCGCCGAAATAAGTGGAGAAGATTGGATTCCCATTGGGAAGAAACTTCGATATGAATGCGTCGTTCCTTCCGGAGTTGGAAGCTGACCATGGTGTGCCGGCCAGAAAGAAATCAATCGAGTTAGTGGAGCCCGCGGCGTAAATGTGAGCCGCGTCCGCGACAAGAGCGTTCAGATTGTCGTTCGCCCGCCCTCCCAGATAGAAGTAGTACGACACAACGGGATCGATCACCAGCGGGCGCGTATGATCGTAGGAGCCAAGCGAGAAGCGAACCTCCCCCGCAGTCGCAATATCGAACGAAGCGGCAACGGGCACCCGTTTCCCGTTCACCTGCTGGAACGCCCGCAAATTGCGATGATGCACCGATCCATTGGACCCGCTGAGTTGCAGATCGCCATTAGGAAGCGCCGTCGCCGTCAGCCCGGCTGCCGAAAGGCGGATCTGTGAAGCGTCGGCCCCCGCGCCAACATGGAACCGGTATTCGAGTTTCCGGCCATCCGCGTTGAACTGCATGTCGATTCCCGGATAGACTTGCGCGCGCCGGATCGAAGCATACGTCGGCAGATTCGTGGCCCATTTCGATTTGTCACGGCCAATCAGGTAGTTCACCTTCGCCGGAAATTCCGCTTCGCCCCGCCAGCGGGACGCCGGATCAGCTCCCAGAATAGGGATTCTCAACGGAGCCTGGCTGCCCGCCAGTACGATCTCATTCTCAGCAAGCACAAGCATCCAGGCGCCGGATCTGGCGATGAATTGCACCCCTCCCGGGAACTGTCCGGCGTTTGGCTCGAAATACAGCGGCGCATGCTCGCGAACACTCTGATGGCGCAGGTCGATGTTCGGCTTAATATTGGCAACGGCCCCCGCGGACGGCAGCAACGCGCACACGCTTACCCATGCAAAGAACAAACGGAAATGCAGAGGACAGGATCTCCTTTACGAAAAATAGCCCAAACTTTACTGTATCGCAGCGGGCCGTGCTTTCGCGTCGAGGGCGGGTTGTCCAAATGGCCCCAGTGGCAGCGGCTTGTACCAATTCGCGTTCCAACGAATCGGACACCGGCGTGGGATCCGGCACCGCGGCTGTCATTGGAATACCACACGGTCTTGGGGATTGATCTACCCTGTTCCGCTTGAGACAATGACCATATGAGTGACCTGGATCGTCTCATAGAAATTGTCCGTGAATTGCCTGCTTCAAAGGTTCACGCCTTACTCACGATGGCGGAAGGCATGGCAGGTCCGGTCGACGACCAGGCGTTTCTGCAAAGGATTCAATCCGCGGCGCCGCTGGAGTTGGACGCGGAAACCACCGATAGCCTCCGCGCTGCTCTTGCGGAGTGCGACGATGCAATCGGTTTAGCGGAGATGCGGAGCGAATTGGGCTTCTCATGACCCGTGTCCTTCGATTCGGAGGCCGATTCCGTAAGGACTTCAAGAATCTGGAGCCGGAGACACAGAGACGCATTCTTACTGCTTTGACAGGTTTTGTTGCCACGGGGCAGGTGACGTCAGGCCCCTCCATGGTCGGCCAACGAACCGCAGTCTAAGTTCCAGCCACTGTTACGCCAGCGTGTTCAACGATCCCACGCGCTGCGCCTCGAACGCGGCGATGGCCTCGGACTGCTGAAGAATGTACCCCAGTTCATCAATCCCCTCAAGCAGGCAGTGCTTCGAAAATGGATCCACCGGGAACTCCACCGTCGTTCCGTCCGGCAACGAAAGCGTCTGCGCAGCCAGATCCACCGTAACCGCCCAGTCGGGATTGGCGAACAGCTTCGCATGCACTTCGCGGCTCACCACAATCGGCAGCAGCGCATTCTTCAGTGAATTCCCCTTGAAGATATCCGCGAACGAAGTGGAGAGCACCGCGCGAAAGCCGTACTGCGTGAGCGCCCACGGAGCATGCTCGCGCGACGATCCGCACCCGAAGTTGTCGCCCGCCAGCAAAATGCTCTTGGCCTTCGACGCTTCGTGATTGAGAATGAACTCCGGTTTGGGAGCACCGCTGGCGTCGTAGCGCCAGTCATAGAAAAGCTGATCGCCGAGCCCCACCTTGGAAATGGTCTTCAAGAAGCGCGCCGGAATAATCTGATCGGTGTCGATGTTGTCCACCGGGAACGAAACAAACTGGCTGGTAAATGTGGTGACTTTATCCATGGCGGTTTCCTTTAGAGCATCGTACGGACGTCAGTGACAACGCCGGTGACAGCGCTGGCGGCGGCAGTGAGCGGGCTGGCGAGCATCGTACGGCCGCCCTTCCCCTGACGGCCTTCAAAGTTGCGGTTCGAAGTGGACACCGAGTACTGGCCCGGCTGAAGCTGATCGCCGTTCATCGCGATGCACATCGAACAGCCGGCCTCGCGCCATTCGGCCCCCGCCTCGCGGAATACCTGATCAAGGCCTTCGGCCTGCGCCTGCCGCTTGATCTCCATCGACCCCGGCACCACCATCACGCGCACGTTCGGATTCACTTTGCGGCCCTTTAGCACCGAAGCCGCCGCGCGCAGATCGGACATGCGCGAATTGGTACACGAACCGATGAATACGACGTCGATCTTCTGTCCAAGAATGGGCTTGCCCGGCGTGAGGCCCATATAGCCAAGCGCCTTGGTGAGGGAATCG
The DNA here is from genome assembly GCA_016213775.1 of Acidobacteriota bacterium. Lineage (GTDB taxonomy): Bacteria > Acidobacteriota > Terriglobia > Bryobacterales > Bryobacteraceae > CADEFT01. The sequence goes on along the minus strand of JACQZR010000292.1, from coordinate 9,297 downwards.
CGCTCCAGCGAATCGGACACCGACGCGGGATCCGGCACCGAAGCCGTAATCGGAATACCCATGCCCGGATTCGTCCCGAAGGTGATCATCGGCTCCAGCGCCGCGCCGTCAATCGAGATGGAATGATCATAGGTTGCGCCGTCATCGGTCGCAAGCTGCTTCCAGCGGGCTACCGCCGCGTCCCAATCGGGGCCCTTCGGGGCAAAGTGACGCCCGGCGAGGAACTGGTAAGTTGCTTCGTCGGGCGCCACCAAACCGGCACGCGCGCCGCCTTCGATGGACATATTACAGACGGTCATCCGCTCTTCCATGGAAAGCGCGCGAATCGTCGAGCCGCAATACTCAAACACGCAGCCCGTGCCTCCGCCGATCCCAATCCTGGCGATCAACGCCAGAATAATATCTTTGGCCGTGACGCCCGTTTTGAGCGCCCCGTCCACTTTCACTTGATACGTCTTCGATTTCCGCTGCAGCAAGCACTGCGAAGCCAGCACATGCTCCACTTCGCTCGTGCCGATGCCGAAAGCCAACGCGCCAAACGCTCCGTGCGTTGCCGTGTGTGAATCCCCGCAAACTACGGTCATGCCAGGCTGCGTCAACCCCTGCTCGGGGCCAATGACGTGGACGATGCCCTGGTCTTTGTTCTTGTATCCAAAACAGGGAATGCCGAACTCGGCGCAATTGGATTCCAGCCGTTCCACCTGGGCCTTGCCGATCGGGTCCATGATGGGCAGCGAGCGATCCGTCGTGGGCACGCTGTGGTCAGCGGTAGCGAACGTCAGATCCGGCCTCCGGACCTTGAGGCCCCGCACGCGCAAGCCGTCGAAGGCCTGCGGCGAAGTCACTTCATGCACAAGGTGCAGGTCGATGAAAACCAACGACGGGTTGCCGGCTTTTTCATAGACGACATGCGAATCCCAGACTTTTTCGATGATGGTGCGAGGTGTGGCCATTTAATGTCTTCCTTGTCTACAGTGCGTCGCAGACCGCCTGCCCCACCTGGTCAGTGGTCAGCGGAGCGGTCTTCGGTTTCAAATCAGCCGTTACTTTTCCAGCGTTCAGTACGCTCTCAATTGCGTTGTTCACGGCCGCGGCTTCAGCCATCAACCCAAACGAATATTCCAGCATCGCGGCCACTGACCCGATGGCGCCCAGCGGATTGGCTTTATTCCGACCCGCAATGTCCGGGGCCGATCCGTGTACCGGCTCGTATAGTCCCACCCACGCGCCATTCGGGCGCCGTCCACCAATCGAAGCCGACGGCAGCATGCCAATCGAGCCGGCGAGCACAGCTCCTTCATCCGACAGAATATCGCCGAACATGTTCTCCATCACCAGCACGTCGAAGCGCTTGGGATTGAGTACGAGTTGCATCGCGCAGTTGTCCACCAGGATGTGTTCCAATTCCACATCCGGAAACTCTGCCGCCACCTCTACCACCACCTTACGCCACAACTGCGACGTCTCCAGCACGTTCGACTTGTCCACGCTCGCCAGTTTCTTGCGGCGGTTGCGCGCCAGGTTGAACGCCATCCGAGTGACGCGTGCGATTTCCGCGCGCGAATAGGTCATCGTGTTCGTGCCCCGCTCTTCATCGCCCTCACCGGTTATGCCGCGCGGAGTGCCGTAATAGATGCCGCCCGTCAATTCGCGCACGATGATCAGGTCGGTTCCCTCAATCAAATGATTCTTCAGCGGTGAAGAATCAATCAGCGCCTTGTACGTGCGCACAGGCCGCAGATTGGCGTACACGCCCAGCGCCCTGCGAATGCCAAGCAGCCCTTTCTCCGGACGTTTCTCCGGCGGCGCGTTGTCGAACTCCGGCAGCCCCACGGCTCCCATCAACGTGGCGTCCGCATCCAGGCAGAGCCGTGCAGTGTCATCGGGAAATGGATTCCCGGTTTTGTGAATCGCGATCCCGCCCAACAGCCCTTCAGTCAAGGTCAGCGAGTGGTTGTACTTGCGGCAGACGGTTTCCAAAACTCGGACTGCTTCCCGTGTGACTTCGATGCCGATGCCGTCACCGGGCAGAGTAAGAACGTTCAATTGCATGTTGAAGAATCAGGCTTTCTGTGCGGACAGTTGTCTATCAGGCTAGCCGGCAGTGACAGGGGCCACTCGCTCGACGGTGGTGCGAATCAGGTTGGCGATCTCGTCGTTGGTGAGACCCTTCTTGCGGTCGGCAAGCTCAGTGAATTTGTGATACACCATATTCACCTCTTCCGCCGTAAGTTCAAACCCCAGATCTTCGCAGCGTTTCTTCAAGGCGTGGCGGCCGCTGTGCTTGCCCAGGACAAGCTTCGATTCGGGCACGCCCACCAGTTTCGGATCAAAAATTTCGTAAGTGCTCTTATCCTTCAGGTAACCGTCCTGATGGATGCCGGCCTCATGGGCAAAAGCGTTGTCCCCGACGATCGCTTTGTTCGGTTGCGGTCCAAACGTAATGATCGACGAAAGCAACCGGCTGCACTCGTAGATGTGCTCTGTTACGATGCCCGTCTGATACGGTAGCTTATCGTTGCGGATCTTCATCGCCATCACAACTTCTTCTAGCGAACAGTTGCCCGCGCGTTCTCCGATTCCGTTGATGGTGCACTCAATCTGTCGCGCACCCGCCTCCACCGCTGCCAGCGAGTTCGCCACCGCGAGCCCAAGATCATCGTGGCAATGAACACTGAGCACAGCCTTATCGCCAAGCGCTTTCACCATCCGGTTGATCAGTTGACCGTATTCGTACGGCACCGAGTAGCCCACAGTGTCGGGCAGATTCACTGTCCGTGCGCCGGCCTCCACTACCGCGTGGCACACCTCTTCCAGGTAATCCCAATCCGTTCGCGTCGCGTCTTCCGCCGAGAACTCGACGTCGTCGACATACTGGCGAGCCAGTTGCACCGCGGAGGCGGCCTCCTCCAGCACCTGCTGCCGCGACTTTTTGAACTTGTATTTGAGATGGATGTCGCTGGTGGCGATAAACGTGTGTATGCGCGGGCGCTGTGCATGCTGCAGGCTCTTGGCCGCGCGCTCGATATCCAGCTTGTTGGCGCGCCCAAGCGCTGCCACCTGCACCCAGCGGAATTCGCGGCTTACGGCCTCCACGGCTTCAAAGTCGCCGTCCGATGCGATGGGAAAGCCTGCTTCCAGCGTATCTACACCAAGCTCCGTGAGCTTGTACGCCATGCGCAACTTCTCCCCCACCGTCATGCTGCATCCGGGCGATTGCTCCCCGTCGCGCAGCGTCGTATCAAAAATGTAGACGCGGTTGCCTTGCGACATCTTGGTCTCCTGCTGTGGTATCCAGACGGAAATCGTAGAAAAAGACCGGGCGGCGGCCTGTTGCTCCGCCCCACCGGGAATTTCGGATAAAGACGATTATGCCCGACTTAGCAGGATTTGGCAAATTTATAGTTTTCAACAGATGCATTGATTTTTCGCATGGCATAAGCGATATTAATAGTGAGACCACTATCCATGGATCTATACCCGCTCAAGGTCTTCCTTGCCGTCGCCACCGAGAAGAGCTTCTCCCGCGCCGCCGAAAAGCTCCTTCGCACCCAGCCCGCCGTCTCGCTCGCCATCCAACGTTTGGAATCGCAGTTGGGCGAAAAACTGATCGATCGCTCTGGCAAGGAACTGCTGCTCACCGACGCCGGCCGCATCGTGTTGGACTACGCACGCCGCTTCGAGAACCTCGAACGGGAAGTTGAAACCGCGCTCACAGAGCTGCGCGATAACTCCGCCGGCCGTCTCATCGTCGGTGCTAACGAGTCAACATCGTTGTACCTGCTGCAGCACATCGAAAAGTACCGCCGCCTCTATCCCAAAGTGAAAGTGCAGGTGCGCCGCACCCTATCCAGCCGCATTCCGGCTCTCCTGATCGACGGCGATCTCGAGCTGGGTGTTGTGAGTTACGACCCCAGCGATGAACGGTTGCATACCCGCGTGATCTATACCGATCACCTCGCCTTCGTCGTTTCCCCCGAACACCGCTTCGCCAGGCGCGGCTCCATCTCCATCACCGAATTGGGCATGGAAACCTTCGTTGCCCACAACGTTGTCTCTCCCTATCGCGACGTGGTGCTACGCGAATTCCAACGCCATAAAGTGAACCTGAACATGGACGTCGAGATGCCAACCGTCGAAACCATCCGCCTGATGGTCCAGCGAAACGAAGGCGTCGCGTTTCTTCCCAAGATGTGTGTCGAACAGGACGTGGAAAAAGGCGAGCTGGCCGAAGTGGTGGTGGAAGAGCTCAAAGTGGACCGCAAGATCCGTCTGGTCTACCCTGCCCGCCGGGCCTTGTCGCATGCCGCCCGCGCGTTCCTGGAAGTGGTGGCGTAATCCCCTTAGTCGCCCAGGCCTATTGACAGCAACCGCGACACTGCTACTCTGAGAAATGGAGGGACTCGCCCCGCAGGGGTTATACGAAGCGGATCGTGAACCCTCGCGCCGCTTTTGCAAGAAGCGCCGTGGGTCACCCCGCCTAGTTGAAGGCCATCCCTAACGCAAATCCACCGTCGCGTTTCTGGAAGTCGTGGCCTGACTATCCCTCTCCCGACGGCAGGGCTATTGACTTGCACACACAGGCTGGTACCCTGAGATTGGGAGGGAACCCGCCCCGGAAAGGGCGGGTCGTTATTCCATCAACCAAAGCGGATCGTCAAAACGATACGCTTCAGCGTCAGGAGTAGACTGACACACATGCGAAGTCGCATGGGATACCTCCTTCTCCGGGTCTGACCACGGCGCTCTTGCAGGAGCGTCGTGGATTCCCCGGCCTAACTGAAGGAGTTCTCCTTCCGCAACCAAGTCACGACAGTCACCCTCATCTGTGTAGTGCAAATCGCGGTGAGTTTTTCTCACACGATTTATTCTTCTTCCCTTTACCATCTATAGGAGTATTGACAACGCGACCACACACGCTTCGGCTTTAGGTTGATAGTGATGCAAAATGCTGATTCGCATGCGATACCTCCTTCTCCGGATCTGCCCCACGGCACTCTTGCAAGGAGCCCCTAACGCGAATCCTCCTTCGCGACAATCACTGGTGACCCGGCGATCTGCATGCTGGCTAAAATTGCAGCCGCAGGCTGAACTGGAACAAACGTGCGTTTCGAGCCGCCGTGATCGTCCCACCCGCCGGAGCATTCACGTTCTGATTCGGCAGATTGAAGTTCGGATGGTTGATCGCATTGAACGCCTCTCCGCGAAACTGCAATTGCGCCCGTTCGCGAACCTGCATGCGCTTGATCAGCGAAATGTTCACGTCCACCAGGCCCGGCCCGTCGATGACGTTGCGGCCAGACGTGCCAAACCGAAACGCGCTCGACGGCACAAGCGGAAACGCTGCCTTGTCGTACCACATCTCCGGAGTCGGATTCTCCAGTGTGCCCTTCGCAATGCGGTCCGGACGGTTCGCCTCTCCCTGATCCAACTGCGAGTTGGACACCAACAATGTCACCGGAGACCCAGTCTGCATGCGTGTGGTTCCCGATACCTGTACTCTACGCAATGGTGCGAATCCGCCCGATGGCAGGTTGTACAGGAACAGTGCCGTTACACTGTGGCCGCGATCCCAGTCCGAGCGGCCACGCTCGCAGCGCAGGCACCGCGAGTTCTGCGGCTGCCCAATCCCCCCATCGGAGGAATCTGCGATCTGCGACGAATCATCCAGCGACTTGCTGAACACATAGTTGATGCGATAAAAAATCCCTCGCTGCGTGCGTTTCCGCAGCGTGATGATCCCGGCGTTGTAGATCGAGTTCGATCCAAACGAATAGAAGTCGATGTCGTTAAATGTGCTGATCGGCCGAGGGAACGCTCCGTTCACTCGCATTTCCGGCACGCGGTACGGCTGGTTGATATTGAACTTCCTCCCCAGATGCGTGCCCTTCGATCCGACATACGCCACTTCCATCGCTATCTCGCGGTTCAACTCGCGCTCCATCGTCAGGTTCCAGCTTTGCAGATACTGTGGCGTCGGATAAGTCTGGAACCCGTTCGGCGTCAGCACCCCTGCAAGGTTCCCCCTCACGCCCAGCGGATTCTGCAAGGTCAGCAGCGAGGGATTCGACGTGTTCTTGTTCAACGTTTGCGCAATAGTGAAGGGATACACATTCGCAAGATCATTCCGCACCGGATTCCAGAGATTGCTGCCATAGTAAATGCCGTATCCACCCCGCACCACCGTCTGCGTCCGCCCAAAAGGCCGCCATGCAAATCCAAACCGCGGCGCAAGGCTTCGATAGTAAGCCTTGATCAGCGAATCGGGCAAACCCACCTCGCTCGCCAGCACAACTTTCCCGGTAAGGCTCGCGTCCGCCAGCAGTTGTGGCAGATTCGGCACCGTCCGGTCACTCGAAATCACCAGTTTCCCCAACTCCGGAACGAAATTGGACATCCGCCCGTACTTCTCGTTCGGCGGCGTCGGGATCTCATACCGCAGCCCGACGTTCAACGTCAGTGTGGACGACACCCGGTAATCATCCTGCGCGAAGAAACCAAAATTGTTGAAGAACAGGTAGTTCGGATTCGTTCCCACCGTTCGTGTCACCTGGTTCAACACGCCCAGCGTCATGTCCGCCACCGGGCTTGTTGTCCAGAAACCGTTGAAGATGTACGTTCCGCGATTGTTGTTGTAGTAGGGCTGGAAAAACTGCGTGCGCATCAGATCGCCACCGAACTTCAGCATGTGTTTTCCCTTCACCCAAGTGAGCGTATCGGCCACTTGATAGTTGGTGACGTGGTAGATCACCGGCATGCTCGCCGCGTTGCCGAGCGCAGCCATATTCGTCACAGTGAACCGCGGAAAACCCACCATGTCCGGCTCACTCGTCGACCCCTGCAATCCCCACTCCGCGGCGTAATCCCGGCCCTGTTTGTCGGCGATCTCCCTGTTCGCCGTCCGCGTCACCCCGAGCCGCGTTTCGTTAATCAGGGTCGGCCGAACCAGCGCGGTGTAGCTCAAACCAGCCAGCGTCTGGTGGTTGTCCGTCGCGTTCCCAAACCCTCCCACCGCGCTCCCATTGTAGGGATTCGTGTTGCGGTTAAACCGCTTCAGGAACCGTCCGCTCAGGTTGTCCGCCGATCGAAACCGTTTGTCCAGTTTCACCAGGATCGTGTCCCATTTATCGTTGTCGTCAATCACCGTATAGTAATTGTTAGCGTTGCCTGGGAGGGTCGGCAGCGGGTAGTACGCCATCACCTGTTTCGCAATCGGGTCCAAGCGGCTCGCCGGAATCACATTCCCCGGGAAGCAATCTCCGATCTTGCCATTTACGCACGCCCCCGACTTTCCACCGCTAAACGGATCCACCAGCGTCACCGGCTGATTATTCACATTCACCGATCCATTGAAGTCCCCACCGCGCTGCTTCTCCGTCGGCACGCTGGCGTAATTGGAGTTCCCGTTGATCTGCCGGTACGCCTCCCAGTTCACCAGGAAGAACATGCGGTTGCGGCCATCGTATAGTTTCGGAATGTAGACCGGTCCGTCCAAAACAGCGCCGAACTGATTCCTTCGCAGCTTCGTCTTCTTCGAATCAAACACGCCACGCGCGTCAAATGCGTCGTTGCGGATGAACTCAAATAGCGACCCATGTAGCTTGTTCGTACCCGTCTTGAGCACCATGTTCATCGTGCCGCCGGCCAATCGGCCGTACTCCGCCGAGTACCCCGTGGTCTGCATCTTGAACTCCATCATCGCGTCGAGCGGAGGCCGCGCCTGCGCTGAGCCGCCGCGTGGATTCTGATTGTTGAACCCATCAATGACGAAATTGGTATTGTCCGATCGCGCCCCGTTTACATTGAAGTTCGATCCGCTCGCCCCCTGTGCCTTCTGCCCGACGCCAGGCACAAGATACGCAAGGTCAGCGAAGTCGCGCCCATCCAGCGGAATGTCCACCATCTCCTTGCTGACGATCACATCGCCCTTCGCCGCGTTCTCGGTATTCAGCAGCGGCACGGTGGCTTCCACCTGCATCGTTTCCGTCACCGAACCAACCTGCATCGCAAACTCGATCCGCGCGGTCTGATCCAACTCCAGCACTACTCCGCGCTCTTCCAGTTTGCGGAATCCCTCTTTCGAGATCAGAATCTGGTATTCGCCTGGTGAGAGATTGGTGATCGTAAACTCACCTTCAGCGTTAGAGGAAATCTCGCGCGTCTCTCCTTTCTCCACATGCCGCAGAATCACGCTCGCGCCCGGAACCTGCGCACCTGTTTGATCCTTGATCACCCCGATCACGTTTGCGGTGGGACTCTGACCCGTCAGCAGACCACCACATAGAACGAAAAGTAGGAATGCGATCTGGCAGAATTTGCTCATAAAGACTCCTCACGGACTCTCGTCAAAATAGCACCTGAAGGCTTGTCCACAGTCTCCCACAGCTTGTCGTGACGTGCTGCAATAGAAACCATGCTACGCGCCGGGCTCCTTTTACTCCTATTGTGCGCCGCCGCGCTGGCGGCGGATACCCCCATCTACTACTTACTCTGGTTCGACACTGAAGATTATGTCGAACCTTCCGCGGATGACGCTGCCCTGCGCCTTGCGGAGGATCTGGAAGCGTTAGGTATCCGCGCCACGTTCAAGGTGGTGGGCGAAAAAGCGCGCGTCCTCGAATCGCGCGGCCGCCGCGACGTCATCCGAGCCCTTTCCCGCCACGACATCGGTTACCACGCCGAGAACCACAGCATCCCGCCGAGCCCTTCCATGTACCTCAAGCCGCTCAGCCTGCTCGAAGGCGCCGATGAGTTCGAACGCAAAGAGGGCCAGGGCGTGGAAGACATCCGCCGCATCTTCGGCGTCACTCCAAGCTGCTATGGACAGCCCGGCTCCTCATGGGGTCCACAATCGAACATAGCCCTCCGCCGCTTCGGCATCCCAGTCTACATGGACGACGGCAGTCAGGTCGGCTACAACAACCAACCGTTCTGGTACATGGGCATTCTCTACGTCTTCAACCTCGGCCCCAATACCATGCGCGCTGACATCAACAATCCCGCGAAACTCAACGAAGCCACCGCGAAATTCGACGCCGCCGTGAAGAGCCTGCGTGCCCAGGGTGGCGGCATCATTCAGACCTACTACCACCCCACCGAGTTTGTCGCCACGGAATTCTGGGATGCCGTCAATTTCGCTCGTGGACGCTACACCGCCCCCTCAGACTACAAACGCCCCAACCTCCGCACCAAAGAATCCGCGGAACAGGCTCACCGCATCCTCCTCGATTTCGTGAAGCATATCCAGCGTACGCCCGGCGTCCGCATCATCACCGCCCGCCAACTCACCCAGATCAT
>JACQZR010000293.1 GCA_016213775.1 Acidobacteriota bacterium | reverse complement strand
CAACCAGTCTTCGTGTCTTCTCATCCAGAAGAGGAGTCAACAGGCTGAATCGTTGGCGGACACTGGCTGTGTTTTCCATCCCCTCCAGGATAGCTCAAAACATTTCATAGTGGAAATGTTATTTCTTAACACTCCCTTAGCCTCGCAGCGTTCTCTTTTCAGAATCCGGGAAATCAGCCTGGAATCGGACTTTCATGACGGGCCTGTTCCAGGCGGGTTATCAAGTCGGCATTACGGCGGGTGGCAAGGTAGTACGTGATGGCGCCATAACCTGCTCCAGGCTCAGTGAAGGAAAGCTCTCAGCGATGCTCTCCGGAGAGAGTCCCTCACGAAAGCAGTAGGCGATCGAATCCAGTGAGACGCGTGTGCCGGCCACCCTAAAAGCCCCGTCCACATTCTCAACGTATTCCTTTGCCACAAAACGCAAGCTCCTCCTCTAAGCCAGCGCCTTTGTTACCAACTGCGCAAGCGTATCCGCCGTCTCCTCCGACTTCGCCTCCACCGCCATTCGCAGAATCGGCTCTGTGTTGGAAGCGCGCACGTGAATCCACGCTCCATCCAGCGACAACTTCAACCCATCGGTCCGGTCGAGCGTCGCCCGCGGGAAAGCGTCTTCGAGCTCCTGGATGATTGGACCAAGGCGTCCGTGCTCAAACGTCACTTTGCCCATCCGCCGGTAATACTTCGGCAGACGCGCTGCAAGTTCCGAAACGGTGAGCCCGGTACGATCCATCAAATCGAGCAGGAAGGCCATGCCAGTGTAGCTGTCGCGGCAATACTGCACGGCGGGGAAGATGATGCCGCCGTTCGACCCTTCGCCACCGATTACTGCGTTGACCGCTTGCATCATTTCCACGACGTTGGCTTCCCCCACCGGGGTGCGATAGCACTTGCGCCCATGCCGGGCGGCGATGTCGTCCACCGATGAGGACGTCGTGAGGTTCACCACTACATCTCCCGGCATAGCCGTCAGGACCGCATCCACCACCAGCGCCAGCACGTCGTCATTGTCCAACACGTTGCCATTCTCATCGCACACAGCGAGCCGGTCTCCATCGGGATCCTGACCAAAGCCGATGTCTGCACGCTCGCGCCGAACCAGCGCCTGTAACTCCCCCAGCGTATCGGGCCGCGGTTCCGCCTCGCGAGGGAACGGTTTCGTTGGATCCACGGAGATTGCGTGCAGCCGGCAGCCAAGTGATTGCTCGAGAAAACGGCAGCTCAGTACCGAACCCGCTCCATTCACACCGTCCAACGCCACGCGGAAATGGCGTGACCGCAGCCGCGCGGCATCCACATGTCGCAGCACACGGTCGATGTGCATCTTCATCGGCGTTTCGTAATCATGGCCGATGGTGCGGATCTGCTCATTGGTGGCCGTACGGAATTCGCTCTCATAGAAGATATCGAGCAACTCGCGGCGTTCGTAATGGTTGAAGAACAGGCCCTCGTGGTTGAACAGTTTGAGGGCGTTGTACTCGGGCGGGTTGTGCGACGCCGTCAAAGAGATGCCGCCCCGCGCCCGCGTCACATTTACGTACACCTGCAACGTCGGAGTCGGCTGAACACCGACGTCTACTACCTCGCAACCCGTCGCCAAAAGCCCGCAGGCCACCGCATGCTGCAGCATTTCGCCCGACATTCGAGTGTCACGGCCAAGCACTACTCGCCCCTTGCCGACGAACGTTCCGAAGGCCTGCGCAAACGAGCATGCAAGCGAAGGCGTAAGGAATTCGCCCACCACTCCACGAATGCCGGAGACTCCGATCTTCAGTCGATGTTCCCGCATCAGGCCATGCTCCTTACCGTATCCATCAGCGCTTCAAAGAGCGCAATCGGGGCCTCGGCTTTCTGTTCGGCAATCACTCGCACCACCGGTTCGGTCTGCGACACGCGCACGTGGAACCACCGCTCCGGCCATGAGATTCGCAAGCCATCGCGCATATCGGCGACCCCGTCGGCGTAGTGCCGCTGCAACTCCATCATCAACGCCGGAACACGCTGGGAAGCCAGCGGCACCTCGCCCTTCAGGATGCAGTAGGTCGCATACGAATCGACGATTGCCGACAGCTTCGTGTTGCGCTCGCGCATCAGCGTGAGAATGGCGAACATGCTGGCAATGCCGTCATAGACAAACCGGAACTGCGGCATCATCACCGCGCCGGTTCCTTCGCCCGCAATCGCTATCTGTTCGGGCCGGTACATCGCCAGCGCATCCATCGCTGCCTGACGGCCCACCGGCACCCTCAGCACTTTCCCTCCATGGCGCGCGGCAACCTCTTCCAGCAGTGCTGTCGTCGAGAGATTGGTGATGACGATCTTGCCTGTTCCTCGCGGCAGCAGATGATCGGCGATCATCGCCAGCGTCATCTCCTCCGACACCGCGGTGCCGTCCTCGCATGCAATCGCCACGCGGTCGGAATCGATGTCGAAAAGAAACCCCGCATGCGCGTTCAACGGCTTCATCAGCGGCGCAAGCTGCAACGAAACAGTGTCCGCGTTGATCGACGGTTCATGCGCGAAAGACACGCCCTCCATCCGCTCATTGATCAGGATGAGATCCAGCCCGTAGCGGTCCACGATACGCCTCAGAATCAGCGACGAGATCCCGTTGCAGCAATCCACCACGATCCGGTAACCGCCGAGCGAAGGCAAATCGTACACCGCGGCCAAGTCATCAATGTAGGTATCCAGCGCGTTCGGATAGTGGCGCAGTTTTCCCAACGCCGCATAATCCACAAACGTGAACTGCTTCAGATGATAGATGTCCAGCAACTCACCCGCCTCGGCTGTCGACAGATACGTACCCCGCGCCGCGAAGAACTTCAGCGCGTTCCATTCTGAAGAGTTGTGGCTGGCGCCGATCGAAATCCCACCCACAGCGTGGCTGCGCTGAATCGCGTGCTGGATAACCGGCGTCGATGCAATGCCAAGGTCCGCCACGTCGTGGCCCGTAGCAAGCAGCGCCGAGACAACCCCTTCACGCAGCATGATGCCCGACGATCGCGGGTCGCGCCCAATCACAACCGGACCGCGCTCCAGAAACGTTCCGAAGGCCGCCGCGAAATCGAGCACATGTGCCGCATTCAGCCCGTTCCCCACAATCCCTCGAAGCCCCACATGGGAAATACGAAGTTGTCGTTCTGCGTTCATTGCACGAACCTGATGCGTCCAAACGCCTGCGGCGTGTGGAAGGACTGGTTGTTTACCGGTTGCCATGCAATGTACACACGGTTTGGCTCGGGCTCCTGAATGCGATAGAAATTGACGCGCATCTCAGTACCCGCTTTCACCGGCCTTGCAGTAAGCGCCCGCAGCGGAATCTTCATCTCCCCGTACCAGACCTTCTTCTCCTTGTCGATGCGGCACTTCACCTCCATGTGGGAATCCCAAAGGATGGCTTTCTTCACGTCCATGTGCTCGCGATCGATGTCCAGATCCACCCACTCGCCCTGCGGAGAAATCTCAAATTCCTTGTACAGGTTGATGTTCTGAAAGTCATCCCCGATGAACAACTCCGCGACATCGTAATTCCAGAGATGATTCGTCTCCTGAGTCTGCGTAGGCCTGGCAATCACGTTGAGCTGTTTGTAGGGGCACGTGTACAGGACGTACAGAAACTTGTCTGACCACAACGTGCGAACCTCCATCCGATGGTCCGGAGCGGGCTTGCCGAAACGGTCGTTCATCGCCACCAGTGGCTGTACCTTCTTCCAATGCGCAGCCTGGGGGTCAGCCGAAGCCGCGACGTCCTTGGCGAGGTGTCCGGTGTCCACACGGCCCGGTCCCTGAGCGTGCAACGTAGTCAAGAAACAGAAGAGAGCGGAGAACATGACATTATTTCCTGGGAAAGTGTTTTTCGTACCACTGAATGGAGCGGTCAATCGAGTCGATGATGTGCCTGCTTTCACGCAAGCCATGGCCTTCCCGCGGGTAACGGACCATCACGGTCTCCACTCCCGCGTCCTTAAGACCAATGTAGAACTGTTCGCTCTCGGCTATGCAAACATCGTTGTCGTTCTCGCCATGTAGCAGCATCACCGGCGTCTTCACCTGCGCGACGTACCGCAGCGACGACCGCTTCCACAGCGTATCCATCAGATCGCCCTGATGCGGCTGAATGCCGAAAGTCATCTGCTCGTACATGTTGTAGTACGTCATGTAGTTGTAGCTGACAAGATTGATGATCGGAGCAAGCGGAATCGCCGCTTTGAAAATATGCGTCTGCGTTACCAGCCACGCCGAAAGCTGCCCGCCGTAGCTGCCGCCTTCCACTCCCAAACGGTCGCGGTCAATCCAGGGATTCCGCCGCACCGCCGCGCTTACCGCGTACAACACGTCCTGTGCCTCGTTGCCGTTCTGATCGCCAAACACAGCATCCGCAAACGCCTGCCCGTATCCCGTGGATCCTCGATAGTTCACCATCAACACCGCCCATCCACGTGCCGCATACACCTGCGCTTTGAAGTTGAATGCCGGACCCTGCTGCCCGTGCGGGCCCCCGTGCAGCATCACGATCATGGGATGCCGCGATGTCTCCGTCCGGCCTACGGGATGAGTGAGAAAGGCTTCCACCTCCCACTTGAAATCGTTTGAAACGAAGGTGAGCGGTTCCACTTTGGCCACCGCCACGCTCTTCAACACAGCGTCATTCAATCGCGTAAGCTGCCGCGTGTTGCTTCCTTCCATCACGAACAACTCCGCCTGATCCGAGGGAGGCGAGTAGGCAAATGCCATCTTCCCCTTGGAGAGGGAGAACTGTCCGAACTGGCCCGCAAGATTGTGCACCGCTACGGGCTCGCCGCCGTTCACCGGCAGGCGATACAGCCACACACTGCCGCGTCGTTGCGCGGTGCACATAAGCGCGTCGCCGTCCGGAGTCCACTGCGGCGGGCCCTGGCGGTTGTCGATCTTCTTGCCGATTTCCGTGCGCCCCGATCCATCGGAGTTCATCACCCAAACATGTGTGTCCTCCATCGTGGTCTCGAGATCGGTCAGCCCGCGGCGCGTGCCCAGGAACGCGATCTTCTTTCCATCAGGTGACCACTGTGGACGATACTCGGCGCTCTCCGTTGCAGTGATGCGGCGGATGCTGCCGTCCGACGCGCGAACAGCGAGAATGTCGTAGTTGAAAAACTGATCCCCGTCCGGCTCACGATTGCTGATGAAGAGAATCTCCTTCCCGTCCGGCGACCAGTCAGGAGAATGCTCGTACAGATCGCCCTTCGTGAGTTGCCGCGTCGCACCGGAAGCAACATCGGTGATGTAGAGATGCAGCCGCTTGTTGTCATTGAAGCGCGTATTACCTTCCGATAGCTCGGGCTTGTAGAGATAGCGTGTGATCACAACCGGATCGCCGGAAGCGTCGGCGGTCTCCGGCCCTGGTGTTGCGTGCACGAACACAAGCTGCCGCGAATCCGGCGACCAGGAAAACGGCTTCCCCGCATTTGGCAGCGGGGAGTTCGTGCTGCCCAGCGCGTGCAGCAACTTCGCCCCGGACCCATCCGGCCTTGCAACATACAGCCCGGACTTGCCATCCAACTCGCCCGAGAACGCAAGCAACTTTCCATCCGGCGACCATAGGGGTTGTGACGATCGCCTGCCGCCGATCGCCGCCGACTGATTGGTGGCAAGCGTCATGATCTCGATGTGCGATTGTGGGTTCCGATCCGTACTGCTGTCGGAAATCGTATACGCAATGCGCACCCCATCGGGTGAAATCTGCGCATCGCGCACCGACTTCAATTTGTGAAGATCACTCGACTGCAAACGGCCCGTTTGAGCGTCGAGAAGAGCAGGTAGCAGTATCGCGCAAAGCACCAGACGCGGAATCATCTGTCTACAATAGCGCGGGTGATGTTGATAGGAACAGCGCACCCAGCCTGAATAAGCTGAGAGGGTCAAACGTTCTGCTGATGATGCGAGAGCCCGTCGCGGCTTGGGCGGAGGGTGGCGGTGCGGATTCTCTCGCGGAGGTACGACGACGCGACAGTCTGTACGCATGGTGTGGGGCCGGGGTCATACTGCTTCCATTTCGCTTTCGTTTTGCTGTTCGGAAATGGGACTAGGTTCGTCTGGTAATACACATTCCGGCGAATCCGCTTCCCAGTTGGAGTTGGCGAGATTGCCGGTGACTTCGGGCAATGGGGTGGAATTGCGGCGCTTGGTCTGAAGTTCAGTAAGGCGTACGAGCGCGCGGTTGAACTGTGTCGAGTGGGCAATGGCGTAGCGATGCGCCTTGTCGTAGGCGGAACCGGATTCGACGAGAGTCCGGAAGGTGGAGGCGGCGCGAAGGGGACGCTGGCCGATGGCGGGGTCCTGGCGAGCCATTTCGAGGTCGAATTCGGCTTTGGCAAAGCCCCAGACGCGCATCTGCATCCAGCGGGCGACGGCCATGGTTTCGACCAGAGTGTATTCGGTTGGGGTAGCCGGCTCGTATTCCGCTTCCAGGGCCTCGATTAGAGAAGTGAAGCGTTCGATGGACTCGCCTTCGAGGACAACGGTGGTGGCGAGCATGCCGTGCCGAATGCCGTTGTAAGAGGAGCGCTGTTTGCCTTCCTCTGTATTGGGTCCGCGGGACAGGCGCCCGTTGGCCCTGGAACTTTCGATTCTTCGTTGAGAACTCATTGCGATTCCATGGTGGCATGCACGCGGATGGGCGGGACCGAGGTTTTCGCGGCGATTGTTGATTCCAGGGGAGAAATAAATTGACTTTGTCTGTGACTGGAGTTTCGTGTCGTAGGCCGGCAGGGCCCTTGGTCCGGAGCGTGACGTTAGTGGGTCACGGATAAACAGGGATTAACTCGGATGGACACGGATTAACACGTGAGTGGGGTAATGAAGCCGCCCGGGGGGCCGGTGACAACGGGTTGTGAATTATTTTTGCTCTCGATTGTTATAGTTAGTGGCTAACTAGGCTGGGGTGCTTGACACGGTATGTTAGGAAATGGATAAGGTGTGGCTTACATTTGATCTGGATAAGGATGCGGGCGGCGGTGTTGATGCGCCGCTTGCACGGGAGGATTTGGTTTTGTTTGCGCGGAGTGTCGGGTTCGATCCCGATGCCCGGCAGGAGGAGGTGTTACGGGCTAAGGGGCGGCGAGTCATCTTGAACTGCTCACGGCAGTGGGGGAAGTCTACTTTGGCGGCGATGGTGGCGGTGGAACGGCTGTACCGGCGGCCGGGGAGCCTGGTGCTGGTGGCGGCGGAAACGGAGAAACAGAGCGGCGAACTGGTGCGGAGGGTGGAAGGGATATTGGGACGGTTGCGGGTGAAGGTGCGCGGCGGGAGGCTGGCGAACGGGTCCCGCATTGTGGGGCTGCCGGGAGAGAAGGGGGCAGTGCGCGGATATTCGGCGGTGTCGCTGTTATTGATCGATGAAGCGGCGCAGGTGCCGGATTCGCTGTATCGCACGCTGCGGCCGATGTTGGCGGTAAGTGACGGAGATTTGTGGCTGATGAGCACTCCTTTCGGAAAGAGGGGATTCTTTTACGAGATATGGGAGCGAGGCGGGGCGGAGTGGGAACGGTTTTCGGTGCCGGGTACGGAGTGTGCTCGCATTCCACGGGAGTTTCTGGAGGAGGAAGGCCGGGAGTTAGGACCGGTGTGGTTCGGGCAGGAGTATTTGTGCGAGTTTGTGGATTGCGGGGACGAGGTGTTTTCACGGGAGTTAGTAGAGCGGGCAGTGGTTCGGATTGATGGATTGGAGTTCTCACGGTAGGGGAGGGTAATTGTGTACTTTGTGGGGTTGGATTTAGGGTTACGGGTAGATTATTCAGCAACAGTAGTGTCCGGCTAAAAGTCGAACAGAATCAACTGGTTGCCAGAGTCGCCTAATTCGATCTCGGAGTCGGACGCTTGAAGTGCCCGTAAAATGGGCGTTTTCTCGAAAAGGGTCACACTCAAAATCTGTAGAATTTGGT
>JACQZR010000291.1 GCA_016213775.1 Acidobacteriota bacterium | reverse complement strand
TGGCGTGATCGCGGCGTTTTGCAGGGTGAGGCCTATGGCACAAACAAATTCCTCTACTATCCACCGAGCCCGGAAATGATCAAAAAGCGTGAAGCTAAACAACTGAATGATGAGGTGCAGTATGCAACCTAAACGTACACCCATCTATCGGAATGTTTGAAACATTTCTTTAGAGGAATGTTTTGGAGAATTCGCTTCCGTTCTCCATTCGAGGCCGCCATACTGGAGACTAGAGTGAATCCATTTATGCGTACTGTTTTTTTGCTTCTCTTTTTGAGTTGTGCCGCGTCCCTCGCCCAGGTCCGGCCCGAGTGGGATAACCCCGCAATCATTCAAACCGGCACTACGAAACCGCATGCCACTTTGATGGCATACCCTTCCCCGGAGTTGGCTTCCACGGGCAACCGCGCAAAATCGCCCTGGTTTCAACTGCTCAATGGCAACTGGAAGTTCCACGGCTCCATGCGCCCAGCCACGCGGCCGCTCACATTCTTCCGGCCCGATTACGACGACAGCGCCTGGAAAACCATTCCCGTCCCGGGGAGTTGGCAAATGCACGGCTTCGATATTCCCATCTACTCCAACATCATCTATCCGTGGCCGCAGGACCCCTCCAAGCCGCCGGCCGTTCCTCACGAGTTCAATCCCGTCGGCAGCTACCGCACCCGCTTCACGGTCCCGCCAACCTGGAATGGCCGTCCTGTCTATCTGCACTTCGCAGGCGTCGATTCCGGCTTCTACGTCTGGCTCAACGGCGTGAAGCTCGGCTATAGCGAAGACAGCCGCACCCCTGCCGAGTTCGATATCACCCGCCATCTGAAGCCCGGCTCCAACCTGCTCGCCGTCGAAGTCTATCGTTTCAGCGACGGGGCATTTCTTGAGGACCAGGACATGTGGCGCATGAGCGGCATCTTTCGCGATGTCTACCTCTGGTCCACTCCCGTTCAGCACATCCGCGATGTCGAAGTGCAGCCGAATCTCGACGACGCCTATCGCGACGCCAACCTCACCATCAAACTGAATCTCTCGAACGCGGCCGCGAAGGAATCCCCTGTCTCCGTCACAGCGGCGCTCTTTGATGCGGCTCGGGCAGCGGTCGGCAAACCTGCCACTACAAAGCTCACGCTGCCGGCCCAGGGAGAATCGCCCATCAGCCTGACTATCCCCGTCGCCAATCCGCGCAAATGGTCGGCTGAAAGCCCCTACCTCTATCAGTTGCTTCTCACCGTTCGCAATGAAGCCGGAGCCGTCGTCGAGGTAATTCCGCAAAACGTCGGTTTCCGCAAGGTCGAAATCAAAAATGGCCGCTTTCTCGTCAACGGACAGGTGGTCCTCATCAAAGGCGTCAACCGCCACGAACACAGCCCCGATACCGCCAAGTACGTCCCGGTAGACCTGATGATCAAGGACATCAAGTTGATGAAGCAGTTCAACGTCAATGCCGTCCGTACCTCGCACTATCCCAACGACCCCGTCTGGTACGAGCTTTGCGACCGCTACGGCTTGTACGTCATGGACGAAGCCAACATAGAATGCCACCACTACGGCACCAACGCGAAGAATGTTCTCACCAATCTGCCCGAGTGGGAAAACGTCTACGTGGACCGCGTGCAGCGCATGATGGAGCGCGACAAGAATCATCCCTCCGTCGTGTTCTGGTCGCTCGGTAATGAATCCGGCGAAGGACGCAACATCGCAGCGGCATATCGCTGGGCCAAACAGCGGGATGCCTCTCGCCCCATCCACTACGAGGGTTCGTCCAGCCTCAACGGTCCCAATTCCGACATCAATTCGTTCATGTATCCCACGCCCGAGCGAGTGAAACGGCAAGCTGCCGCACGGCCCCAAATGCCGCTCATCCTCTGCGAATACACGCACGCCATGGGCAACTCCAACGGCGGGCTCAAAGAGTATTGGGACATCTTCTACTCCGGCACCAACGCCCAGGGCGCCTTCGTCTGGGATTGGGTCAACCAGGGCATCCGCGTCCCCGTCCCTGGTGAATATCGCGCCAACACGGCGAAATCGACCTTCCTTGCCTATGGCGGTTGGTGGGAAGACAAGACGGGTGTCCGCAATGACAACGACTTCAATAACAACGGCCTCGTATCCGCCGATCGCCAGCCGCACCCCGGCCTGCATGCCATCAAGTACGTCTACCGCTACCTGCATGCCGCTCCAGTGGATCTCGCCGCGGGAACAATCCGTGTCCACAACTGGTTCGACTTCACCAATCCGAAGGACATCGCTCAAGGCGCATGGTCGATGATGGCCGACGGACGCACTCTCGCCACTGGCAAACTGCCCGCTCTGGACATCGAGCCGCATCAGGAAAAGGAATTCCGTCTCGACTTGCCAAAGATCGACCCGAAACCCGGCGTCGAGTATTGGCTCAACCTCACGTTCACATCACGTCAAGCGACATCGTCGGTGCCCGCCGGGCATGAACTCGCCTGGGATCAATTCCTGTTGCCGTTGAGCAAACCAGCCGCAACCGAAAGGACCGTGGCCTCCCCGGTCGAGGTCGTGGACAACAACACCGAAGCCGTCGTCACCGGCAAGGATTTCATCGTCCGCTTCGGCAAAAAGGAAGGCACCATCACCCAGTACCGCTACAAGCATGTGACCTTGCTCGAACGTGGCCCGCTGCCCGATTTCTGGCGGGCCACAACCAGCAACGATCGCGGAGCATGGAAGTCCATCCACCAGCGTGCCTCCAATGACCCAACCCGCAACATTGAAGTCTGGCGCGAAGCTGGCCCCCGCTGGGTAGTGAAGGACGTCCGCGTAGTGAAGAACACCGTCACAGTCCGGGCCGATCTCCCTATCGTCGGCGCAAGCTACACCGCCACCTACACCATCCAAGGTGACGGCACCATCCTCGTTGACTGCCGCTACCAACCGGGCTCCGCCAAACTCGCAATGATGCCACGCTTCGGCAGCGAACTCGTAGTCGCCCCCGGCTTCGAGAACATCACCTGGTACGGCCGCGGACCTGTCGAGACCATGATCGACCGCCAGTTTGAGCGCATCGGAATCTATCAAGGCACCGTCGATGCCCAGTGGGTCGAATACATGCGTCCCCAGGAAAACGGCAACAAGACCGATGTCCGTTGGGTCAAGCTCACCAACGCCCAAGGCTTCGGCCTCATGGCCGGCGGCGCCCCCACCTTGAGCGTCACCGCCCGCCATTACACCAAGGATGATCTGGAACGCGCCGCTTATACCTTCCAGATGCGCCGCCGTCCCCAGATCTACCTCAACCTCGATTGGAAGCAGATGGGCGTTGGTGGAATCGACAGTTGGAGCGAAAACGCCTACCCGCTACCTCCCTACCGCATCCCAGGCACGGAGGCGCATGCATACTCCTACCGCCTGAGTCCCGTGGATCCAGCGCGGCAGTGAGATAATCCTGTAAATGATGAAGCTCCTTGCCATCCTGCTGACGCTGTCCTCCGCCGTCGTGCCCGGCGCCGAAAATTGGCCCCAATTTCGCGGGCCGGACGGAACCGGTCACTCAGACGCCAAAGGCCTGCCGCTCGAATGGAGTGAATCAAAGAACGTCGTTTGGAAGACGCCGGTTCACGACCGTGGATGGTCCTCGCCGGTCATCTATGGCAACCAGATCTGGCTGACCTCCTCAACCAAGGATGGCCGCGAGTTGTTCGTCCTCTGCATCGACCGCGAAACCGGCAAAATCCTCAAGGATTGGAAGCTTTTCGATGTCGCCCAGCCGCAGTTCGCACACGCTTTTAACACGCATGCTTCGCCAACGCCTGCAATCGAGAACGGCCGAGTCTACATCACGTTTGGGGCGCCCGGAACCGCGGCCATCGACACCAAAACGTTGAAGGTTCTCTGGCAGCGCCGGGACATCGAGTGCAATCACTTTCGCGGCGCTGGGTCGTCGCCCGTCATCTTTGGCAACCTGCTGTTGATGCACTTCGACGGCAGCGACCAGCAGTTCGTCATGGCGCTCGACAAGCGGACCGGCAAGACCGTGTGGCAGACAAAGCGCTCCATCGACTTTCAGGATCTCGACAAGGACGGTAAGCCGGCCGCCGAGGGCGATCTGAGGAAGGCGTTCTCCACTCCGCACGTTGAGAAAATCAATGGCCGCTGGGAGATGATCAGTCTCGGAGCCAAAGCGGCCTACTCCTACGACCCGCTCACCGGCAAGGAACTGTGGCGTCTCGAAGAGCGCGCCCAGCATTCCGCCAGTACGCGGCCCGTAATCGGCCACGGAATGATCTTCTTTCCCACAGGCTTCTCGGCGGGTCAGTTGTACGCGGTGCGCACCGGCGGCAACGGCCTGATCACGGACACTCACGTTGCATGGAAGGTGAAACGCGGCGTCCCGAACAAGCCGTCCATTCTTCTGGTGGATGACCTGATCTACATGATCGGCGATACCGGCATCGCCAGTTGCATCGATGCCAAAACCGGCGATCAGGTCTGGCAGCAGCGGATCGGCGGCGAGTATTCCGCCTCACCCGTCTACGCCGATGGGAAGCTCTGGTTCTTCAGTGAAGATGGCAAGACGATAGTGCTCAAACCTGGCCGCACCTTCCAACAAATGGGTGAGAACCGGCTCAATGATGGCTTCCTCGCATCCCCGGCAATTGCGGGCAAGGCGTTCTATCTGCGCACGCGCACACATCTCTACCGGATCGAGGCGAAGCCGTAGCCTACTGCCCGATTCGAAGTACGAGCCGCGAACCGTCCGCGCCGCCGTGATAGACACGCTGCGTAGCTTTGACAAAATCTTCGGGCTTGGCGTTCGGAATGTCGAGAAATTTTTGCGGGTTCCGATCCGTGAGCGGGAACCAACTGCTTTGCACATGGACCATGATGCGATGCCCGGCGCGGAACGTGTGCGCGATGTCCGGCATCTTGAAGGTGATGCGGTCGGGTTGACCCGGAACAAACGGGACGGGTTTTTCGAAGCTCTTGCGGAACTTGCCTCGGAACGGCTCGCCCCGGACCAGTTGCTGGTAGCCGCCCATCGTGGTGATTGGCGTAGCCGCGCCGCGTTCCAACGTTGGCGCCGGCTGATTGTAGTCCGGCGTGTTCCCCGGATAGACGTCGATCAGTTTGACGTCAAAGTCCGAATCGGTCCCAGTCGTGGAGACCTTCAGATCGACGCCAACGGGGCCGAACACGCTGACGTCCTGATCGAGCACCTCGCTCTTGTATACGAGCACATCGGGGCGCGTCGAAGCGAAGCGCTGGTCTTCGGTCATGTAAGAGTTGAGCACCCGCGTAGCCAACACTGGCAGATACGGTACCGGTTTGTTTGGATCAGAGAGATATTCGTCAAAGGCCGCTTCCTTCGCCGTGTTCCACGCGAGCTTGCCCTGCGTTGAGAAATACAGGGAGGTCTCTTTCGATTCCTTCGGCGGCCAGGCGTCGAACTGACGCCACAGGTTCATTCCGGTTTGGAAAACGTTGGCCTTGGGGAATTTGCCGTCGCCGCGGTCCTTCAGGTGGTACAGGAAAAACGGAAGCTCGATCTTCTCACGGTAATAGGCAGAAGTCTTGGACCCGAAGTTGACGTTGCCGAGTTTGTCGCCGTCGCCGCGTGCGAATCCGCCGTGATTCCATGGGCCCATCACCAGCATGTTCACCGCTGGCGGTGCATGCTTTTCCATGAAGGCATGCTGCAGCAGGAGGCCTTGCGCGTCCTCGGTATCGTACCACCCGCCCACCAGCATCACCGCAGGCTTGATGTTCGAGAGGTGCTTCCAGATGGCGCGCGACTGCCAGAATTCGTCGTAATTGGTGTGCTGGATGTTCCATGTCCACAACGGCTGCTTGTGTTTGAAGTAACGCTCGTTGGCGTTCGAAAGGGGGCCCAATTCGAGATAGAAGTCGTAGCCGTCAGGAGTGCCGAACTGAAACGGCGTGGATGGCGAGGGTGGCTGCGGTTCGCCCTCTCGCAGCCGGAAGCCCATGTAGAACGAGAAGCGGTGGGCCAGCATGAACGCTCCGTTGTGATACGAATCGTCGCCCATGTAGTAGTCGGTGACCGGAGCCTGCGGCGCGGCGGCCACCAACGCCGGATGCGCGTCGATCATCCCGGCCGACACATAGAAACCAGGCTGCGAGATGCCGAACATCCCCACCTTGCCCGTGTTCCCCGGCAGGTTCTTGATCAGCCAGTCGATGGTGTCGTATGTATCCGTGCTTTCGTCGATGTCGCGCGAGTTCTTCTTGTTGGGAATATGGGGCCGGATCACCACGTACTCGCCCTCGCTCATGTAGCGTCCGCGAACATCCTGGTAAGCGAAGATGAACTGCTCGCGGGCGAACAACTCGGACGGTCCGAGCGAGGCCCGGTATTGCTCGATGCCGTAGGGCGCTACTCCGTAGCCGGTGCGCTGGAGCATGATTGGGTACTTCTTCGAGGAGGAGAAAACGTCCCTGGGGATGTAGACCGAGGTGAACAGCTTCACGCCGTCACGCATCGGAATGCGGTGTTCGTACTTGACGTAGTTGGCGCGTACGAAATCCCTGCCGGCCGATGAGCTCGGCCGTTGCGCGCACACAGATGCGGCAGTGAAAAGAAGTATTGCGAGTCGCATGAGGATTTAGATCTTGAAGAAGATGCGGCGCTGGTAGAGCCAGTAACAGATATAGATTTGGAAAGCGACGACAGCGCATTCGTTGAGGGCGAGTCCCCAAGCGCCCCACCAGTCGACGGCCCATTTGAAGAAGACTGCTTTTCCCGTGTTGCGCATGCCCGTATGCAGTATCTCGTGAAACAGGTAAATGAAGATCGAGTTCATGCCGACGACAGCCATCGGCATCGACCAGCGCCGCCACTGCTTCACGTCGTAGATCCAGTAGAACAGCGCGAGCGCCCAAAGCGTGATGCCGGTGCTGAAGATGGCAAACGAAGCCGTCCATGTCTTCTTGATGAGCGGGATCACGGGATCGAGCGCGAGACCGGCGGCGATGCCCACGGCTCCGAGGATCAGCAGGCGCTTGATCTTGGCCGCGGATGAGGTTTGCGATTTGAGCCAGAACCCGGCCATCACGCCAAAAATGGTGTTTGCCGCGGAAGAGATGCAGTTGATGGTGGCGTAGCCGCCGCCCCAGTGTTTGCCAAAGACGACGCCGTCGAGCCACCATCCGATGTTGGCGTTCTCATCGTATGGGCCGGTGACGTCAGGTGCTGTCAGAAACATGTAGAGGGCCCAGTGCGCGGCCAGCAGTCCGGCTGCGGCCGTGGCTTGGATCTTCCAGCCACGATCGAGCACAAGGTACGCCGCAAGGTAGGTGAACGACAGTTGACCGAGGACGTTGATCACATCGAGGTTGGGGCGACCCGCGGAAATGGATCGGGCAGTGGTGCCCAGAAGGAGGAGGAGGAAACATCGCCAGAGCACGTGCCTGAATTCCACCCAGCCGCTTTGGCCTTGCGTGCGGCGCTTGCTCATGGAGAACGGCATGGCCACACCGACGATGAACATGAAGAATGGCTGGATCATGTCCCAGGCGAAGACGCCGTGCCAGTCGGCGTGCGTGAATTGCTGTTCGATGCCGGACAGGGGAAGGATGCCGAACAGCGAGCGGTCCTTGACATGGTGCAGACCGAACGCCATCGAGAACATCCAGATCATGGTGAAGCCGCGGAACACGTCGAGCGAATAGAGACGGTCAGTGGCGGTGGGTTTCGCGCCTGCCGGCGGCGTGGTGACGGGAGGTCCTTCGGCTACTGTCGCCATTTGGGGGGATGGTATCACACGCAGACTTGTCCGGTGGCTTCCAACTTGGCATCGCTGAGGTAGCCGTAGCGGTTGATCCAAACGCGCCGGCCGGCTGTCTCGTACATGATCTTGAGGCGGCGCCGGTAGTCGGCAAGCGGGCCGTAACCGTGGGTCAGCGCATAGATGGGCACGCTGCTGAGCCGTTGTGCGCTCGACATCTTTTCGGCGATCGCGGAATCGGAAACGGGGTGAGCCTCTTCCGGTTCCGGGTAGCGGTAGTCAGAGAGGCGGCGGCTGCCGGGCATGCCGCTCAGTTCCAGCCAGTGTTCCAGCGCCGAGGTGAGGAGATTTTCGTTGACGCGCGGGTTAGCGGCTTTCAGGGCGTCGCCGTAGAAGCGGAGCATCATCAGCCAATGCATCGTGTAGGCTTTGACGCAAATGCCGTTGGCGTGTTTGCCGGCGCGGGCGAAGTTCATTCCGCTGAGCACGCTGAGCGGCGGCGGGAATGCATGCGCGATCAGTTCCTTGTCCTTGGGCAACGCCTGGCGGAAGGCCGCGAGCAGTTCCTCCACCATCCGCGCCTTGAGGTGGAGCAGATCGACGAAGCCCGGGAATTCCGTCATCCACGTCGCCAGGGCATGCGGCCCGCGCTGTCGCAACATGGCATCGGTAAGGCCACCGTGAAGGAGCCGGTAGAGCCGTAGCGTGTCGGCCTGAAGCCGTTTGAAATTGATTCCGTGACGCTCTGAGGCCTTCGCGGCGTGGGTGCTGCAATCGAGAAAAACGTCGTCCAGGAAGTAAGGCGGGTACTCGGGCCAGTCGACGCGGAAACCGTTGATCTCAGGGTAGGCTTCGGCGAGGTCGCGCAGCAATGCGCAGTGGTATTGGATCACGTGCGGGCTGGCCAGGCTGGCATTGTTGGCGACGCGCCGCGCAGGGATCCGACCGTCGGGCAGGCGCGGCATGTCATCCTCTTTCGCGCCGCCGAACTGGACGCGGTAGCCGGGCGGAATAGCCGCCTGGACTTGCAGGTAGGTCTTGAGCCCGCGGCGTTTCGCTTCCTTCAGAAAGTCGCCGACCATGGCGCCTTGTCTCCGCGTAAGATCCGTGGCCGGTGCGGGCTGGTAGCGCAGACCCTGGTAGAGTTTCGTGTTGGGTGTGAAGCTCGGGGCCGTGCGGACAAAGAGCTCGCGCTTGCCCCACAGCTTGCGGTCAAGCAGGCGGACGCTGCCCGCGCCGGCGTCGATGGGTGGTTCGCGGCTCCCGTCCTTTTCGCTGGCGGGCTCCATGACGTAAGGCGACGTGGTGACCGCGGTGACGCGGGCGCGCCCGGTGAGGTTCTTGAGCACGCCGTCGATGGTTTCGTTCTGAATCCATTCCGGCATGGTAGTGATGCCAACAAAGCGCGGGGCCGCTTGCGCCAACACAGGCGCCGCGGCGGCTGTCAGGAGGAGGTCTCGGCGAGTCATGTTACTCTGGGCAATTCATTATGGCTGATTCGCTTTGGAGTTGGACACTGTTGTCGGGCTCGGCGTTCATGGCAGGCGTGGTGAACTCCATTGCCGGCGGAGGGACGTTGTTGACGTTTCCGAGTCTGCTTGCGGTGCTGAACCCGGTGCAGGCCAATGCGACGAGTACGCTGGCACTGCTCCCCGGATCACTCGCGGCGGGGTGGGGCTATCGTCGCGAAGTGGTGGAGTCGCGCGACCACCTGATGCGCTTGTGGCCGCCGAGCTTTGTTGGCGGAATCATCGGCTCGCTGCTGGTGATCCGGCTACCCGAGAGGGTCTTTGCAGGAATGGTCCCGTGGTTGTTGGTGCTGGCGTCGGTATTGATGCTTCTGCAGCGCCCGATTCAGCGCTGGCTGGGGACGCATAAAACGGAGAACCCGCCGGCACGGACCGTGGCTGCAGTCGTGTTCTTCCAGTTTCTCGTTGGCGTGTACGGGGGCTATTTCGGGGCGGGAATCGGGATCCTGATGCTCAGTTCGCTGGCGTTTGTCGGCATCCCTGACATTCATCGCATGAACGCAGTGAAGTCGCTGCTTGCCGCAACTATGAACGGAGTGACGGTGGTGATCTTCGCCTATTCGGGCGTGATTGTGTGGCGGTACGCAGTGGTGATGGCGCTGGCTGCAACAGCAGGCGGCTTCCTCGGCGCCCGTGTGGCGCGCAAGACGAAACCGGATTATGTCCGGGCCATCGTCATCCTCATCGGCTTCGCGGTAGCTGCGTATTCGTTCCTGATGAAGGGTTAAGCGGTTTTGACGATCGGGAGGCGATTGACCTTCGCGAGCCCCGCCATCTCCAGCGCCCGGATGACGAGCCAGCCGGGATCGAACTCGCCTTTGCGGAGGGCAAACAACGCCGACGATGGATACTCGTGGTGGTTGTTATGCAACGCCTCGCCGCCCGTGAACAGCGCCAGGGTCTGCACATTGGTTGCCTGGTTGTCGTAGTTGCGATAGCCCGTCACGTGGCAGAAGCTGTTGATGGACGAATTCAGAAGAATGTAGGCCACCGCCTGGACGAGGAAGAGGAGGCCGCCGGCGAGCCAGCCGAACAACGACATGAACAGGGCGAGTCCGGCAAAGATGAGCGGCCCCCCGATACGGAAGCGGTCAATGAGGTCCTCTTCATAATCAGGTGTGTACTTGACGACCGTTGCGGGGTTCTTCGCCTCGCGCCGGTAGAGGATGGCGTTGCCCAGGAAGACCGTCCAAAGGCCGCGCATCAACGGGCTGTGTGGATCGCCTTCTTCATCAGAAAAATGATGGTGCTTGCGATGCACCGCCACCCACTCGCGAGGCTTGATGCCTGTAAACAGCGCGAGGTGGAGGTGAAACAGCAAACGCACGCCGGCGTGTAGTTGAAGGCCGCCATGCGTAAGGCAGCGATGAAGGTAAATAGTGGTGATAAAGACAGACACCTGCAACACGGCAATGGTGACGGCCAGCATCGCGACAAGGCTCATTCGTACTCCGGATTCTCTCAATGGTATCAAAGCGAACCGGATCCTCCCACTGCAAAATAACCGTGTACTTCTTGCTTCAAACATGTTACAAATTGATTAACTCAACGGAAAGGTGTCTACTACCATGAGGTTTAGCAGGCTCTTCGTTTGTCTCGCCATTCTGGCCTTTCTTCTTACCCCTTGTCTTCCCGGGCAGAGCATTACAGGCTCTTTCACCGGCGTCGTCACCGACCCCACTGGCGCAGTGATCCCAGGGGCCGAGGTGACCATCACCAACATCGGTACCAACGTCCGGTCGGTCATCAAGACGGACCACGGTGGCAACTATACTGTTCCGCTGCTGCCGCGCGGCGAGTACCGGATGGAAGTATCGGCGGCCGGGTTCAAACGTTCTGTTCAGGAGGGGCTGACCCTTCAGATTCAGCAAACGGCGCGCGTGGACGTGCAACTCTCCGTCGGCGAAACGGCGGAGTCTGTGCTCGTGTCGGCTGAGGCCGTCCGGTTGGAAACCGAAAGCTCGGCGCTGGCCAAAGTGGTGGACAACCGGTCGATTATCAACCTGCCGCTGAATACACGGAATGTCTACAGCCTGGTCTTTCTCACTCCCGGCGTTACCGGGTCTGTGGGAAACAACTATGGGGAGATGCGCTACTCCGTGAACGGCGCGCGCGCCCGTACGATGGACACGATGATCGACGGCGTGTCGGCAGCGCATCCGACGGTGAACGGGTTTGCCGGGATCTCGGTCTTCCCCTCAGTGGACGCCATCGAGGAGTTCAAGCTGCTCGGGGCCGACTACCCCGCGGAGTTCGGCCGGTCGTTGGGCAGCGTTCTGAATGTGGTGTTCAAATCCGGTACCAATCAATTCCACGGGGCGGCCTACGAGTTTCTGCGCAACTCGACGGTCGATGCCAACAACTGGTTTGACAACCGCCGCGGCGCCCCGCTGCTGAGCTACAAGCGGTCGCAGTTCGGCGCGGTGTTCAATGGACCAATCCGCAAGAACAAGACGTTCTTCATGTTCTCGCTCGAAGCCCTGCGGGAGCGGCGCGCCAGTTCGACGTTTGCGTCGGTTCCGACCGCTGCGGAACGGAACGGCGATTTCTCCGGGACGCGTACGACGACTGGAACGGCAATCAATATCTTCGATCCGTTCACCACCCGCGCCAATCCGGCTGGCGGGTTCATTCGCGACCAGTTCCCTGGGAATACGATTCCGGCGTCACGATTCGATCCGGTTGCCGTGAACACAGCCAAGTTCTATCCCTCGCCAAACAATACGCCGACGGGGCTCAGCAACAATCAGAACAATTTCGCGGCGAGCGCATCGAAGCCGCTGGACATGACGATGTCGGACTACCGCATCGACCATGTCATCTCCGAACGGCAGAGGTTCTTCGCGCGTTATTCCACGCGTTTGAACGACGACAAGGCTTCGACGTTCTTCCCGCAGCAACTGGCGATCGCCGAGGGGCGCATCAATCAGGAAGACCATGTGCACGGGGCCGTAGCGGACTACACCAACACGCTCTCCCCAACCTTGATTGCCAACGCGCGGTTGGGATTCGCGCGGACCTTGTACGTCTATGCCAACCAGGGGCTTGGATTCGTTCCTTCCAGTCTCGGGCTTCCTTCCTACATTGACACGGCAGTAGATTATCTCCAGTTTCCGGGGTTCAGCGTGAGCGACTATCGCGGGCTGGGTGGAGGCGATCACCGCCGCAATGCATTCATGACCTACACGGCCGCCGGCAGCGTGACAAAGACCCACGGGCGTCACACATTGAAGTTCGGAACCGATATCCGTATGTTCCGCGTGAATGTGTTTGAAGGACGCAATGCGAGCTCCTACTCGTTCAGCCGCGGGATGACGCAAGGCCCGAATCCGAACCAGTCGAGCTCGACGGCGGGCAACGGGTTCGCCTCGTTGCTGCTCGGGACCGGAAGCAGCGGATCGCTCCAGGCCAACTACAAGAATGTATCGACGCAGAGTTTTTACATTGCGGGTTACTTCCAGGACGACCTGCGATTGACGAACAAGCTGACACTGAATCTGGGCCTGCGCTGGGATGTGGATCTCCCGCGCACGGAGCGGTTCAACCGGACCAACATTTTCGATCCCCGGGTTCCGAACCCGGCGGCGGAAGTTCTAAGTGGAATTACCGGCGGGCTGGTTTTCGTGGGCGTGGGCGGACAGCCGAGGACCCAGTTCACGGCAGACACCAACAACTGGTCGCCGCGCTTTGGCCTCAGTTGGCAGTTCTTGCCCAGGACCGTATTGCGCCTGGGATACTCGGATGTGTTCGGACCTTCGCAGCAGGCAGCGGCCGGGACAATCGGAACGATGGGCTTCCGCGTGGACAACACGTGGGTGGCATCGGTGGACGGCATCAACCCGAATGATCTGCTCCGGAACCCGTTTCCGCGCGGGGTTGCTCCAGTGGTGGGGGCGGCAAACGGGTTGCTGACGCAGTTCGGGAACCGTATCGAAGCAACCACCACGGATATTGTTTCGCCGCACACGAGACAGTGGAATGTGAACCTGCAGCGGGAACTGCCGTTCGGCACTTTGCTGGAGGTGGCGTACGTGGGAACCCGCGGGTTATATCTTCACAGGAACGACGAAGGCGGGCTGAGCCTGAATCAACTTCCGGCGTCCGCCATGGCGCTCGGCTCGCGCTTGACTGAGCAGGTGGACAATCCCTTCTACCGGACAAAGTACGCGGCTGGCGTCCTTGCGGGCGCTCGCACCAGCCGGGCTCAACTGATGCGGCCGTTCCCACAGTTCACCGACATCATTCCCATCTATTCCGTGGGCGCTTCCTCCTTCTACCATTCCATGCAGGTGAACGCGAACAAGCGGTTCTCCAAGGGACTGCAGATGCAACTGGCTTACACGTGGGCGAAGAGCCTGGACGACGGGCTGTCTCATCAGGATAGCTACAACATTCGCGCCGACAGGGCGCTTTCCGATATCGACGTCAGCCACCGCGCCGTCATTATGGGGATCTACGAGATTCCGTTCGGGCGTGGGAGGCACTTCGGCGGCTCGATGTCTAAGTGGATGGATTTGGCGATCGGGAGCTGGCAGGTGAATGGTCTGGCGACGCTGTCCGCGGGCACTCCTCTCGGGATCTCAGCATCCAACAACGCCGGGATCTTCAACCAGGCGATTCGCGCCAACAGCAATGGCCGTTCGGGGAAACTCACGGGGCCGGTTCAGGATCGCCTCGCAGCTTACTTCGACAAGAGTGTCTACTCACAGCCAACAGCGTTCACGTTTGGCAACATGGGACCGCGACTGCCGGACATCCGCAGTGACGGCATCTACGGCTTCGACCTTTCGCTGTTCAAGGAATTCAGGTTCATCGAACGCGCGAAGGTGCAGTTCCGCGCGGAGGCCCTGAATGCCTTCAACACGCCGCGCTTCTCGGGACCGAACACCAGTGTCACTTCGAGCAGTTTCGGATCGGTGACTTCGCAAGCGAATGCGCCACGGCAAATACAGTTTGGCTTGAAGCTGTTGTTCTGAGCAGCCGAGGCCGCAGGCTCGCCCTAGTCGGTGGTACGGAGCCGGCTGCTGGGTGGGCCGATGTGGATGTGCGGCGCCGAGGCTTGGCCCTTCACCGCGGTCTTGAAAGCGATGAACGGGACGCCGCCGCGTTCCAGCCACAGGCGGAGCCACTGGCCTTCGGGGGAATCGGGGCCGACGGCAACGTCGATGCGGCCGGTATGGTCGAAGCCGAGCAAGCGGTGGAAGGATGTGTCGCCGCGCGCGCTGATGGGGAGCCCGCGGCGGAAGACGCGTTCATAGTCGTTTTCGAGCTGACGGGCCTTGGTCGGGGACAGAATGCCGGCGCCGGTATCGGCCTCCGCCACGGCGATTGACGAGGCTTGTTGTTCAGCTTCCATTTGACGAACCTGTTCGGCGCGGGCTTGCTCCAGAAGAATGGTCCAGAGGCGGACACGGGATTCGGCCTCCGTGAGGCTCTTACGGCGGTTCTCCAATTCCTCAACCAGGGGAGTGAGTTCATTACGGGCAACGACACCCTGGTCCACCAGTTTGGACAAGCGAGAGACGCGCTTTTGCTGAAGATCGACAAGGCGCGAGGCGCTGGTAACCATCTCCCTGGAGAGCACTTCAGTGAGGTCTTCCACCTTGACGCTGCCATAGAGGCTGCGGCGGAGAACCGCGTAGTCCTGGGCTTCGGCGAGGTTTTCGCGGGCTTCCTCAAGCCGCGCGCGCGGAAGGCCGCCATGCTCCACGAGTTGTTCGACACGGGTCAGTTGCTCTTTGGCGCGGAGGATTTCCGGAGAGTCCTGCGAAGATTGAACCAGGGATTGGGTCGCACAAACTACCAGTGCGAATACCAACAAGCGCATTTCTCTATTGTAGTACGATGGGCTACAGGAGTTCATCGGACCCAAACTTGTCTACCAAGAAGACCCCCACCCGTAAGACGGCTCCGCGCAAGTCCGTGCGGAAGACCATTTCAGAAGCCATTTCCAATCGAACAGGAGCAGGCCCCGTAAGAAAGCGACCTGCCGCGAAGACGGCACGTACCGTCAAGGAGCCGCAAAGCGTGGCGGCCGATGCCGTCTGGCAGACGGCGGTGCGGGCTGCCGAGGACAGGAAGGCGCTCGACGTCAAGGTGCTTGACCTGCGCCAGGTGACGTCGTTCACTGATTTCCTGATCATCTGCACGGGAACGAATCCGCGGCAGATACAGGCGATTTCGGATGCGATTGAGGATCAGTTGAAACAGCTTGGCGAGCGTCCCAAGAGCGTGGAAGGCTACAACAATGCCGAGTGGATCCTGATGGACTACACCGACTACGTGGTCAACATCTTCTCCGAAAACGCCCGGTCATTCTATGATCTGGAACGGCTGTGGCGCGATGCGAGTTCGGTGGCAACCAGCTAACGTTCAGCTTGCCGGCCATTGCGGCATCTGCCCGTTCAGGAAAGGACAGAGGTCCTTCACCGCAAAACGGAGCCCGACGAAGAACGTGCCGAAAAGCGCGTAGTCCGCGCTCACCTGATCGAATCGCATCTCATAGATCAACTTCTTGAAGACGAGCGGGTCTTCGGCGAACAGATCGACGCCCCATTCCCAATCATCAAAGCCGATAGACCCGGTGATGATCTGGCGGACGGCGCCTGCGTAACGGCGGCCGATCATGCCATGCTCGCTCATCATGCGTGCGCGCTCGGCAAGCGGCTCCATGTACCAGTTCTTCTCCTCGCCGCGCTTGCGGTCCATAGGATAGAAGCAGACGTACTTGGCCGTGGGGATATCGGGAAAGAGCCGCGACGCCATGGCCGCGCGCTGGCGCTGCATTACTTCTTCAATGCCTTTGTCCCACTCTTCAGAATGGACCGCAACTCCGCGATCCGCGAGTTCCTTGTACGTTTTGCCAGTGGATTCGTAGAGACCCAACTCGACGATGGAAACGTATGAGTTGACAGTTTCCAGATACTCGGAAATCCCCAGCCGCGAAAGAGCCAACTGCACCTGGGCCAGCTCTTCAAAAGAGCGACGGAAGTGAACGAGCATCAGATCGGCTTTGTGGCCGAGCATGGCAAACGGGGCGGACTTGGTGCCGTCGCCGAGGACCGCTTCGGCTTCCGCGGCCAGCTCCTGTTGACGCGCTGAGGGAAGGGCACGCCACGCGGGCCACTTCACTTTCATCATCTGGTGCAGGACGGACGCTCCTTCAAGCGTCATGGGCACGGCCGGAAGGGGGACGGCGGGAAGGGTGGAACTCATAGCGCTAGAGATCGTCGTCCTCTTCTTCCTTGCGGGCTTTCTGTTCGTCACTCCGCTCGTCGGGCTTGGAGTAGTAGTAGCTGTGGTAGTAGGTGTACTTGCTGTACAACTCGCCGCGGCGCGCACCGTTGACGATAATGCCGAGGACGTTATTCTCGCAGAGCGAGGACATCGCGCGGGTGACCGAATCGATGGTGGTGGTGCCGATGCGGACCACGAGAATCGTACCGTGCGAAAGCGTGGAGAGCAGGTTGGCATCGGCGGCGAACAGCAGCGGGGGGCTGTCCATAATGACCCAGTTGAACGCCTTCTGCAGCAGGTCGAGCATGTCGCGAACCGTAGCGAGATTGAGGAGTTCCAGCGGGTTGATGACGGCCTCGCCGGCCGGCATGATGTACAGATTGGTGCCATCGACGCGCCGGACGACGTCGTGCAGGGGAGCCTTGCCGAGAAGGTAGTCGGTGATGCCGGGGCTGCGGTCCACCTGGAAGATGTTGTGGACGATGGGGCGGCGGAAGTCGAAGTCCGCCAGCACTGTGAGATTCCCGTCCAGGTGCGATTCGGCCATGGCGAGGTTCACCGCGGCGAACGACTTTCCTTCGGCTGGCGAGGGGCTGGTGACCACCACGTTGTGGATGGGCTGTAGACCCTGCAAGTGATTGAGACGGGTCCGCAACGAGCGAAACTCCTCCATCGGCGCTTCGTGAGGACGAGAGGAGTCGATGAGGTGGGCGTCCTGGGACGGGTTGAACGGAATCGTCTTGACGGCGGCGAGCAACTCGGCCGCGCGGCGGTCAAGAGAAGGCGGGGGAGCGGCCACGGAGGCAACCGGAGGTTGTTGCGCCGGGGCAGCAGGGGTATTCAGAAATCCGGCTTTCTCGGCGCGCCGCAAAGCCTCGTGTACACGACTCATGGGTTAACTTCTCCCTTTCTGATTCACGGATGTGTTGCAGTGTAAGGCCATGCGATTAGGTCTTGTTGAGCACCTGATAGTAATAGAAGACGGTACCGCCCATGATCATACATCCGAGGAACACCGCGGTACTCCAGGCCACCATGGAAAGACGGCGGCGGCGGCGCACCACGAGGTCGTTTTCGAGCAGGGGGATAGAGCCGAGGATCTGCAGTTGGGTGTAGGCGCGAACGTCTTTCAGGTTTTTGAGCGAGGTGTCCTTGAGTTCGCGTCCTATGGCGAGGAACATACCAAACGCCAAGCCGATGACAGTGCCCACGCCGACGATGATGGTACGGTCCGGTTCTGCGGGCTTCTGCGGTAGCGAAGCAGGATCGAGCATTTCCAGCGTGTCGCCCTGCTGGCGCTTTTCCACATCGTCGTAGATCTTGGCGAGGTTCTGGCGCTTGCTCAAATCTTCGGCCTGGTTGCGGACCATGTCGCGTTCGCGAACGAGATCGATGTACTCTTTTTCGCCGAGCGGAGTAGCGTCGAGCCGCGCTTGAGTGGCCTTGATCAGTCCTTCGGTGCGCTGCGCCTCTCGTTTGACGTCCTCGAGCTCGAGATCCTTGGCTTCAATGGAAGAGTGCATGCGCTTGATTTCGGCTTCCATATTGTTGCGCTCGCGAAGGATAACGGGATTCGCAACGCGGATTTTCTTCTTTTCGGGCACAACCGCGGGTTTCTTGGCTTCTTCTTTTTCCATCTCCTCCCTCTTGCGCTTCAGGACGTTGAGCGAACTCAAAACGCGCTTGAGGTCGGGATGGGAGTCAGTGTACTGTTCGCGCATCGCAGCCAACTGGGCTTCCCCACGGAAAATTTCCTGTTCCAGGAGGGCGAGTTGCTGGTTTTTCGCGTTCTCCTTGTTCTGAGTGGTGACTTCCTCTTCGGTGTAGGCTTCGCGCGTGGCCAACTGATCTTTGAGGACGCGAATTTGCCCATCCGTGATCAGCTTGTCCTGGGTAATGCGGCTGATTGTGGAGTTGAGGTTCGAGAGCCGTTGTTCGAGAGCGTTCAACTGCTGGAGATTCTGTTGTACCTGGTCGGGCAAGCCTCCGGCATGGGCGACTTTGTAGCTGGCGAGTTTCTGTTCGACGACTTCAAGCTCACGCCTTTTCTGCTCAGACTGGTCCTTGAGAAAGAGGTAGGTTTGGGAGTTCTTGTTCTGCGCCTGGGTAACGTTCTCCTGGAGAAACTTCGAGACCAGTTCCTGACAGACCTTCTGCGCCTCGGCACGCTTCTCGTAGGCGAAGGAAATCTGGAAGGCGGGGACCTGCCGCCGTCCTTCACCGGCTGTGAACTGCATCACCGAACTGATTCTGACGTCGTTCTTCTTCATGTTCTCGACGACGTCTTCCATCGGGAGGCGCGCCCGGTCGCGATCATAGAGGTTATTGACGTTGATGATGTTGGTGAGAGTGGTGCGGCTGAGAATCGTCTGCGCCATAGAGTTAATGCGCTGGGTCATGTCGTTGACGATACTGCTGGCGATCAACTCTTGTGGAATCTGGGACGGGACCACGCGAACAACAGCGGTGGAGACGTAGCGATCCTTCCAGAGAAACGCGACCACCACGGCGATAACGAGCCCGGCCAAAGTGGGCCCAATAATCCAGGCCTTCTGACGCCGCATGATGTCGACATAGTCTTCCACGTCGAGGGCCCTGCGGCTGACGCTTAATGCGGTATCGTATCCATCCACCGGCATAGTCTTTACCTCTTTACCTCTCTAACCAATTGAATTCCCTCGTGTTTGCGCCCGCCGCCGGAGCGGTTCCTGGCGTTAGGGGACGTAGATGTGATCGCCATTCTCCAGTGGAATGTTCTGACCGAGATTCTTTCCCCCGATCACTTCCTTATAGTTGAACTTGAGGCGCTGTTTGCCGCGCACAATGACGATTTTCTTTCCATTTGCGAGTTCGGTCAATCCGCCGGCAATACTAAGCGCCTCCAGTACCGTGATAGGCGTCACCAGAGGGAAAGATCCAGTACGGCGGATCTCGCCGGTGATGTAGTACTTCCTGCTGCGGACTTCCTGGACCATGATGAAGACTTCAGGGCGGTTCATCAGCTTGGAGAGCGCATCGGTGATCTCTTTCGTGAGTTCGACGGGGGTCTTGCCGCCAGCGTTCAATTCGCCAATCAGGGGCATGGAGATTTTGCCGTCCGGGCGGACAACAACCATTCCGGAGAGATCGTTCTCACGCCAAACCTTGATCAAGAGGATGTCTTCCGGGCCGACCTTGTACGACTTGGGGTCCACGGCAGCGCCGCTTCCAGGGGCAACGGTGAGTTCCGGTACGTTCTTTTTGATTTCGTTTACGTCAGGTTCCTTCTTCTTTTCCTGCGCGGCGAAGGATAGGGTGGACGCCATGAGGATAACCAGCGAGGCCAGCCCAAACTTCTGAATGAGTGTGTTTCGTTCGATCATCTTGCTCTCTCCAAGTGCTCAGCAGGGTCCAGCCCTGGCTT
The DNA here is from genome assembly GCA_016213775.1 of Acidobacteriota bacterium. GTDB lineage: Bacteria > Acidobacteriota > Terriglobia > Bryobacterales > Bryobacteraceae > CADEFT01. The sequence continues at coordinate 12,187 of JACQZR010000291.1, read as the reverse complement.
GTCCTGAATTGTTACTTTCATGTGGATAGCTGCTCGGCCGCCAGAACCCGACAATACCTCTATTATAGACATCCGCCGGACGATTATGGCCCGGCGTAGTGTCTGCCCGGCGGATTGTGGAAAATAGAAGAATGCGCTTCTTTCTGGCCAAGACAGACCCCGACACGTATTCCATCGACACTTTTGCCAAAGAACAGAAGACCACCTGGGACGGCGTGACCAACCCGCAGGCGGTGAGGAACATCCGGACAATGAAGCCCGGTGACCTTGTTTTTCTTTACCATAGCGGCGGGGAATCATGCGTTTGCGGGTTGGCGAAGGTGTTGTCCGAGGCGCGGGATGATCCGAAAAACGCGAAGTCCGCAGTCGTGGATCTGCAATTTCTGAAACGACTGGAGCCGCCCACCACGCTGGCTGAAATTAAGCAGTCGCACCTTTTCGACGAATGGGCCCTGGTCCGGCAATCGCGATTGTCGACAATGGAGGCTCCGGAGTCCTTTGTTGCGTGGATGAAAGGGCGCTATCCCGGAGAGATTGGTTAAGGGCAGTAGACTGCATATGGCACCCAAAAAACAGAATCTGGATGCGGGAAAGACAGCCCGTCGAGTGGCCCGAAACGTCATTGGCACGACGCCATCGTCGAAGGTGATTGTTCCCAAGACGGATCGCAAGCCAAAGCACAAGAAACAGGTGGAGCAGATGGATCGGGAACCCTGATCTCCCGAGTGGCCGTGATACACTTCTAAGGAAAAAGCGCATGAACGTTCGCCTTCTCCTCACTCTTTTCGCGTGCACAATCGCAGTCTCCGCGGAGACCATGGTGCTGCGCAATTTCACCTTGATCGACGGCTCGGGAAAGGCCCCCGCCGCGGCTTCCGCCATGATCGTGAATGACGGGCGCATCCAATGGGTCGGCCCGCTGGCGAGTTTGAAAGTCCCGCCAGGCGCGCAGACTGTGGATCTGAGCGGAAAGTTTGTCATGCCCGGGATCATCAACCTGCACGGGCATCTGGGCAACGTAGTGGAACTGACGCAGGACGCCAACAACTTCACGCGGCAGAATGTGGAGAAGCAACTGAAGACGTATGCCGAGTATGGCGTCACCTCCGTGTTGAGCATGGGGAGCGATCAGCCGCTGGTGTACGACATGCGGGCCGAGCAGAGGGCGGGACGGTCGGCCATAGCGCGGATTTACACCGCGGGGAAGGGCTTCACCGGAATCAACGGGTATCCCACGGCGGTTCCCGGCATGAAGGGTGTCCCCTATGAAGTGGGCACGGCGGCGGCCGTGGAAGCGGCGATGAACGAACTCGCGCCAAAGAAACCGGACTTCGTCAAGATCTGGGTGGACGATCACCTGGGCAAGGAGAAGAAGATCCCGACGGAGATTTCCGCGGCCATTATCGCGGCGGCCAGGAAGAAGGGTCTCCGCACCTGCGCTCACATCTTCTATTACGAGGACGCCAAGGCGCTGGCCGAGCGCGGGCTGTACGCCTGCGCGCATTCGGTGCGTGATCGCGAAGTGGACAATGCACTGATTCAAGTGATGAAGAAGAACGGGACGTGGCAGTTGGGCACGTTGGTCCGTGAGTTGTCGACGTTCGCGTTTGCCAAGCGGGCGGACTTTCTGGATGATCCGTTTTTTGTGAAGGGTGTTTCGCCTTCCATTATTGCCACGCTGGGCGGCGAGGCTTATCAGAAGAGAATACAAGGCGACAAGGATCTGCCCCAATATCCGAAGTTCCTCGCCATGGCGCAGAAGAATTTCAAGAAGCTGTTTGACGCGGGGATCAAGGTGGGGTTTGCGACCGATAGCGGTCCGCCGGCGAGGTTCTCGGGATTCTTCGAACACAAGGAAATGGAACTGATGGCGGCGGCCGGGTTTACTCCCACACAGATCATCACGATCTTCTCGAAGAACTCGGCGGAGTTCTTGGGAGCGTCAAAGGATCTGGGCACGCTTGAGGCCGGGCATTGGGCCGACATGGTGGTCCTGTCCAGGAATCCGGTGTCGGATATCAAGAACGCCCGCACTATCGAGTCCGTGTACATTGCGGGCAATAGGGTCCGCTAGCGATGGGGGGCAGACCGCGCGCGGGGATCACGTACCGGTATCCGGCCAAACTTGAGGCTTACGCGAAAGCGGTGGAGTATTCGGGTTTCGAGGCTGTTCCGCTGCTGCCGCCTGGTCCGGTGTCGCTCGATGGACTGGATGCCTTGCTGATCAGCGGCGGCACCGATTTGAGCCCCGCGCTGTACGGGCAGCCACCGCACCCGGCAACGGACAGTCATCCTGATGGCGAGCGCGATGAAATGGAGTGCCGGCTCCTGCGAGCAGCCTTGGATGCGGACCTGCCCTTACTCTGCATCTGCCGCGGACTGCAACTCCTGAACGTAGCTTACGGCGGCGATCTGATCCAACATTTGCCGAATACCGATGGGCATAGGCAGGCGGGCGTGGCCGATGTACATGTGGTGCGCGGCGTGGCCGGATCCGCGTTCGCCGGCATCATGGGCGAGCAGCCATTCACCGTGAATTCGCGTCATCATCAGGCTGTGGGACGTATTGGAGCGGGATTGGTGGTCTCGGCGTGGGCGGAGGATGGGGTTGTCGAGGGGATGGAACTTCCAGGCAAACGCTTTGCTGTCGCCGTGCAATGGCACCCGGAAGATCGCGTCCCTTCGCATGAGGCGGATACGCGATTGTTCGCCGCGTTCCGGCGTGCTGCGGAACGATGATGGGTAGTTACTCGAAGATGTCCTTGACAGGGAGTTCCCAGCCGGGGAGGAGGTTGGGCAACGAGATTGTGTCGGCGGAGCGGAGTGTGCGGGACGTGCCGTCGGCGAGCACCAAGTTCACCTTCGCGGTCCTTGGGTACACGACAATGACCGCGTGCGCGCCGCCTTGCAGGTAGGCTTCGGTCTTGTCTTCGACGTCCTGCGCGGATTCCGATGGGGAGATCACTTCGACGGCGAGGTCCGGAGCGCCGGTGACGTAATCATTGTCTACGTCGTCAGGTAGCCGTTCTGGAACGAGGAAAGAAACGTCAGGCTGTATCCAGGTCCGGTCGTCGCGAAGAACCTTGTATCCCATGTTGGAGCCGAAGACTGTGCCCAATCGTGCTTGCAGGTTGAACCCAACGAGCGAGGCATTAATCCTGGACGTGATGATTTCGTGGCGTGGCTTTGGCGGTGGCATCTCGATCAGCTCCCCGTGGAGAATCTCTCGATGCATCCCATCCTCGGGCATGCGATCCAAGTCGGCGAGAGTGAACTGAGTGGTGACAGCGCTCACTGGTAATCCGGGGCTCCTACATACTTTGTACCATCAAATGCTAAATTGACCTACAGCAGCATGGACCACCAACCGTCGCCGCCTGCTACCCCCGGAAGCATCTTCGTGGTGCGCTTGTTTGGCGTGCCCGTGCGCTTCCATTTCACTTTTGTACTGCTGGTGATTCTGCTGGTGGTGTTCGGCATGGAAGGTCCGTCGGGCGCGGAATCGGCGATTTACGTTCTCGCGTTGTTCCTGTCTGTCCTGCTGCACGAGTTGGGCCATGCGCTGGTTGGCCGGCACTATGGCATTCGCACCGTGGAGATTGTTTTGTTTCCGATCGGAGGTGTGGCGCGCGTGGAGCGCAACCCCAAACCGCGCGAGGAGTTGTGGATCGCCATCGCGGGGCCGATCGTCAATATCCTGCTCGCCGCGATTCTGATCGGCATTGCGGCGGGCGTTTCCGGAACCATCCAATGGCAGAAGGTCTTTCAGGGAAAGGGCGAGTTGCTGAGTCAGATCGCCGCAGGCAACCTGATACTGGCGCTCTTCAATCTGCTGCCGGCGTTCCCGATGGACGGCGGGCGCGTCTTGCGGGCGATGCTTGCGATGAAAAGGCCGGAAACGGTGGCCACGGAGATGGCGTCGCGCGCCGGTCGAATCCTGGCGATGCTGATGGGCATCTATGGACTTGTCAGCGCGAATTACATGCTGGTGTTTGTCGCGTTCTTTGTTTACCTCGGTGCAGTGCAGGAGAACGCGGCCGTTCATGGACGCGCGCTGACCCAAGGGGTGCCCGTGCGCGACGCGATGATCACAGACTTCCGGACCCTTTCTCATGGACAGACCATTCGCGACGCGGCGAACATTCTGCTTTCCGGCTCGCAGCAGGATTTTCCTGTAATGCATGGCGAGCAGGTGATGGGATTGCTCGGCCGCAATGCTCTGATTCGCGCGATGGCGCAGGAGGGGCCTGAGGCTTATGTCGCGGCGGCGATGAACCGGGAGTATGTCGCTCTGCAGCCCAGCATGGACCTCTCCGAAGCGATGCCGCTGATGGCGCAGGCGGGCAGTTGCGCGCTGGTGATGGAAGAGGATCGACTGGTGGGGCTGCTGACTGCGGAGAATCTCACGGAATACCTTGTTCTGCGGCGGCTGGGATTGCCACAGGGTCGATGAGCGCGCATCGCATTGTAATTGTTGGCGGCGGATTCGGCGGGCTATACGCGGCCCGCAAGCTGGCCTCGGCGCCCGTTTCCATCACGCTGATTGACCGCCGCAACTTTCATCTCTTTCAACCATTGCTATACCAGGTGGCAACAGGAGGGCTGTCTCCGGGTGACATTGCGGCGCCACTGCGTTCGGCGCTGCGCAAGCAGAAGAACACGGAAGTGCTGCTGGCGGAAGTGACTGGTGTCGACACGGCACGCAAGGTAGTGGTTGCGGGCAAAACCGAAGTTGCCTACGATACTTTGATTCTCGCCACCGGCGCCACGCACAGCTACTTCGGGCATGCGGAATGGCAACAGCATGCTCCAGGGTTGAAGACCATCGAAGAGGCGACGGAGATTCGCGGGCGACTGCTCAATGCGTTTGAGAATGCCGAGCAGGAGGCTGACCCGGAAGTTCGCCGGCAGTGGCTCACGTTCCTGATTGTGGGAGGCGGGCCAACGGGCGTGGAACTTGCGGGGGCACTCAGCGAAATTGCCAATCGCACTTTGAAAGAAGAGTTCCGGCGGATCAGACCGGAAGAAGCGTGCATCCTGCTGCTGGATGCTTCGCCGCGAATTCTGCAAGCCTATCCGCCGGAGTTATCCGAGCAGGCGGAACGTGCACTGATCCGGCTGAATGTGCGGACGCGCTGCGGCGTGCGGGTTACGGCAATCGACGAAACAGGCGTGACGCTGGAGACGGAAGAGGGCGAAGAGCACATCGCTTCGCGCACGGTGATGTGGGCCGCCGGTGTGCAGGCTTCGCCTGTTAGCAGGATGCTTGCGCAGTCGTGCAACGCCCCGCTGGATCGATCGGGGCGTGTGCTGGTGCAGCCGGACCTCACGGTGCCAGGTCAGCGCGACATCTTTGTGATTGGGGATCTCGCCGCCATCGCGCAGGAAGGCAAACCGGTTCCCGGGGTGGCGCCCGCAGCGATGCAGATGGGCCGTTACGCAGCGCTGGTTATTGAGAGCCGCGTCGCGAACCGGCCTCCTCCGCCGGCGTTCCACTATCACGACAAAGGCAGTCTCGCGGTGATCGGCCGCGCGGCGGCGGTGGCGGATTTCGGCAGGGTGCGGTTCGGAGGATATCTCGCGTGGCTGGCGTGGCTGTTCATTCACCTGATGTACATCGTGGGATTCCAGAATCGCGTGCTGGTGTTTATACAGTGGGCATTCCACTACTTCACGTTCAACCGCGGCGCGCGCCTGATCACGGAACGAGAAGCCAGGAGCCAGGAGCCAGAAGCAAGAAGCAAGAAGTAGGAAGCCAGGACCACCACTTGACCGCGCCCACGTGGAATTGGATACAGTCAGGGGATGTTGCCCGACGTAGTGTGGTTGGTGCTCGGCTCGCTGGCCGCGCTACCCGCCACCGCCCAACCCTTCCTCTGGGTCGCGAATCAAAACCAAAATAGCGTCCAGATCGTCAACACACGCGACAACCGGCCAACTGCCCGAGTGCTCACCGGATTCGCCCCGGCCTCAGTTGCCATTTCACCCGATGGCCGCACAGCCTACATCGTTTCGGTTGGCTCCAACTCGTTGATGGTCGTCCAACACCGCGAACAACCAGGTGCTGGCGAGCTTCGGAATTGGCCAGGCGAACCCGGTATCCGTGCTGGTCTCTCCCAACGGGCAACGTATCTACGTCGCCAGTACAGAATCGGGCGTCGTCACGGTCATCAACGCCACCACCCTCGGACTGGTCGCGAACATCCGCACCGGCAATTCGCCCATTGCAATGGCCTTGCGCCCCGATGGAAGCCGGCTGTACGTGGCGAACGTGAGCGACAGTTCGATCAGCGTCATCAATACCGCTACCAATCAGGTGACGCGCACGGTTCGCGATGTCTGCCCGGGGCCGGTGGGGATTTCGGCAACGCCGGACAACAACTACGCTTTCATCGCATGCGCCGGGACGAACTCGCTTGCGCAATATGAGTTCGATTCGGACACCGTCATCGGGACACACGACATCGGCAGGACGCCGGTGAATATCGCTTTCACAAGCGACGGAAAGACCGCCTATGTCACCAGTTTCGGCTCCTCCACTCTCACCATCTACAACACCGACAGCAACAGCGTGCAGAACACGATTGAACTGCCGCCATGCCTGGGGCTGCGCTGCGTGGCGTTCGGCGTTACGTTGTCGGCCGACAGCCACACGGTCTATGTCGCAGACGCCAGTTCCGACCGCATCCACGTGATCAACGCCGCCACCAAGGAGATCATCACCTCAGTGGCGGTGGACGGCGGCCCGCGAGGCATCACGCTCACACCCACCGCCGCCACCACGCCAGGCGCCGCCGAAGAAGGAGGCGCCAACCAATGAAACCTCACAGCTTGATCGCGATTGCGGTTCTCGGTGTGGGTCTCGGAGCGCAAACGCAGGACCCGTCTGCTCCCGGCCCGCTGCCCGTCACCAACACGCAGTACAAGTTTGAAAGCGTTCAGATCCCGCAGATCGCCTATCCCGTAGATATCTGGGCCACTGTCTGGCATCCGGAAGACCTGAGCGGCGCGCCCTATCCACTACTGGTCTTTCTCCACGGCAATCACGGCATCTGCCGGCAAGTCGGCACATCCAGCGATTTCGCCACTTCTCTCACGCCGCCTTTCTGCCCCGCCGGCTTCACGCAAACGCAGAACCACCTCGGCTACGATTATGTTGCCTCCCGCCTTGCCGGCTACGGTTACATCATCGTTTCCATCAACGCCAACGCGATCAATACGCGACCCAACGGCAACTCCGAACGCGGGCGTCTGGTGCAGGAGCATCTACGCTACTGGGCCATCTGGAACAGTAGTGAAGGCGGGTTCCCGTTCAATAAAACCTTCAGCGGCAAAGTGAATTTGCGCAACGTTGGATTGATGGGCCACAGCCGCGGTGGCGAAGGCGTGCGGGCTGCCTACAACTTCAACCGTCGGGAAGGTTCGCCCTTTGGCATCAGGGCGGTGCTGGAAGTGGGTCCCGTCGATTTCGGCCGGCTGAACACCACTTCGCCGAACCCGCTCTTCAACGTCGACGGTGTCCCATTCTCCGTAATACTTCCTGCCTGCGACGCCGACGTCTCCGACAATCAGGGCATGCGCGTGTACGACCGGGCGCGCGTCATTCGAGAAACGTCCACGGCGCCGAAATCGCAGATCTACATCTACGCCGCGAATCACAATTTCTACAACTCGCAGTGGGCACCGGAGGACTCTCTGTTCCGATGCATCGACTTCCCGATCCTCACTGTGCGCCCACCACAGGAACAGATCGGGCTCGTGTACATGATGGGGTTCTTCCGCAATTACATTGGAGGCGAGGATTTCCGCAACCTCTTCACAGGCGACTCGACTCCGCCCGAGTCAGTCGGAGTGCCCATCGCGCAGTCGTATCAGGAGAGCTCGAACGACATTCTGCTGATCGACGATTTCAGCGCCCGCCGCGCTCCCGACGTCAACAGCGCCGGAGGATCCAACCTCACCACCAACGTTGACGTGCGCGCCTGCGCCGGCAGCATCTGCAACACCCCCGCGCCCGGAGCATGGTTCAACGACCCCGCAACCTTCGCGGGAAAAATCTCCTGGCCGCTGGATACCAAAGACACCCCGACGCTCACGATGCGGCTCGCCGAAGGCGGCGAAGGTCAGGACGTGAGCAAAATGATGATGGTGGCGTTCCGTGTGGCGGCGCAGTTTTCCACGCTCAATCCCGTGCTGCCCGCCAGCCAGAATTTCTCGGTGCGGCTGCTCGACGCCTCTGGCAAGACCTCCACCAGTGTTGCCGCCGCCGATGCCCGCCCCATCCCGTACCCCACCGGTTGGGGTTATCGCCGGTCGATGCTGCGCACCATGCGTCTCCCGCTGGAAAGCTTCAAAGGTGTTGACCTCACCAGCATCGCCGCCATTCAATTCGTATTCGACAAGACGCCGCAGGGAGCCATCTTCCTCACCGATGTTCATCTCAGCCCGCGGTAAAAAGGAGAGACCACACATGACGCGACGAAATCTCTCAGCAGTGATCATCGCCGGTCTGTTCACCGGCATCCGCGGCGCGCCCGCCGCAATTCGTGGGGCGAGGTACCGTGTCCGCCGCCGCTCGGCTACGAAAGGCCGCGACGCCATTGTCTCGTTCCTGGAATTCCACGTCACCGCGGATGAGGCGTTCCCGGTTCGCGCGCTCGACCCTGTGCTCCACATCGGCCAGTATCAGGCGCGTGAGTATCGCTACGGCAACATGGAGAACACACTCCTCATCTTCACTTGCGGTGAGCCGGACAAACTCGACGACAACGCCCTCGTCTACTTCCAGTACGAAAACGACGAAACCACACGCACGGATCTGCCGCCCTTCCGGCGCGCGGATATCCAGTAGCTACTTCCCGGTCTGCTGGATCAACTTCCGCAACTCGGCAATCTCCTGTCGATGCAGCGCCGTGTCCCCGATGATGCTCTTCAGTTTCTCCACTTGCGCCAGGCTCCGGCTGAAATCGGCGCGGGCCGCATCAAGCTGCTTCATCGACAGCAGCACGGTTCCACGCTCCCGCAACGAGTTGGACAGCATCAACATCCCATCCCTGCTGGCGGGATTCTCACTCAGAATCTGCTCCTGAGCAGCGATCGCTTTGGCGTAGCTCTCCAGCGCGGCGGGCTTGTTGGTGCGCCGCAGCACAGTCCCCTGCGTCAGGTAATTGGTGGCGAGATTCAAACGGGACATCCAATTGCGGCTGTCCTCGGCGAGCATCTTCTGGTAAATCCCGATGCCGGTCGCGGCGTGCCGCGCTGCCTGCTCCCACATCTTCAACTCAACGAAGTTCTCCGCCGCGGCGGTATGCACATAACCCGCGTCGCCTTGCGCCTGCCGGCTCTGCGGATCGCGTTGGGCAAGCCGGTCACCCAACACGATCGCGGCCAGCCACTCTTTCTCCACCGCTGCCGGGCCTCGTGCGAGATGCTTGTTGTTGATGGCCAGTTGCGAGTGGGCCAGCATCAAGCTTCGCAGATAGGCTGCGTCATCGGGAAACTCCTTCAACAACGCGAGCAGTTCCTCACGCGCCTGCTCCAGCACCGGCTGCGCCTTCGTATAATCCTGCGCCAGGTACCAGCCACGCCCGATCAGCCGCAGCAGCTTCGCGCGTTCACTGCGGATGGCCGGTTTCGCCGCATCCTCGCGATGTAGCTTCTCGTATTGCGCCAGCGCCAGTTCATAGCTCGCCAGCGATTCCTTCATTCGCGCAGAGCGCGCCAGCAGATCTCCCCGGCGCGCATTCACGCGATACTGCGCCGCCAGCAACTCGCCGTCATCCGACGTGTCCCTGGGCAACACCGCCAGCGCCTTGCCGTAAGCCGCCTCGGAATCGGGCGGCTTGCCTAACCCCGAAAACACGTCACCGACACGGGCATAACTCAACGCCATGCGCGCGCGATCCTTCGACGTCTCTCGCGGGAGGCGCTCACGCAGCGCGACAGCCTTCCGGTAACTCTCCAGCGCTCCCGTCATGTCGCCCAGATTCTGCAGGAAGGGATTCCCCTGCAGATCACCTACCTTCTCATAGGCCGTGGCCACGTCCTGGATCAGAATCGCGTCCTGATTTCGCCGCTCCGACAACCGATCGAGATACTGCACGGCGGTGCTGATCACCATTTTGCGCGCCGGCAATGAGCCCGGCAGCTTCTCGATCGCATCGTGAAAATCGAACAGGAACTTTTCCGTGAGGTGACGCACCTGCGCCAGGCTTTCCTCAGCTTCGTTCGCCTTCCGGATGGAGATCGCGGCCGCAGCGGCAAGCGTCAAGGCCATGGCCACCGCAGCCGTCACGGGAAGCCAGTGCCGCTGTAGAAACCTGCCCACGCGATAGCTCACGGAATCCGATTTCGCCGTGATCGCTCGTCCCTCAAGAAAGCGGCGCAGATCGTCATCGAGCCGTTCCACGGTGGAGTACCGCCGCGCGGGGTCTTTCTGCAATGCGGTGAGAATCACGCGATCGAGATCATCGGGCACGCGCTCCCATTCGGGCCTGCGCACCACGTTGGGGCTGGGTATGGGCTCTTCGCACACCGCTCTCACGATCTCCATCGGCGCGGCGCTCTCCAACTGATGTGGCGGCCTGCCCGTCACCAACTGATAGAGGGTCGCACCGAGCGCGTAGATATCGGTGGCCGTGGTGACCGCATCCCCGCGCACCTGCTCCGGACTCGCGTATTCCGGGGTCATCCCCGGACTCGCGGCCGACCGCGTCAGATCCGCCGCTTCCGGTGCCAGCAGCTTCGCAATGCCAAAATCCAGAAGCTTCGGTGTGCCATCTTCCGTCACCAGAATATTTGCCGGCTTCAGATCGCGATGCACAATCAGGTTGCGATGGGCGCACGACACCGCCTCGCACACCTTTCTCATCAGTTCCACGCGAGCGCGGATTCCCAGCTTCGCCTTCTCGCAATAGTCATCAATCCGCTGCCCATGGATGTAATCCATGATGAGGTAGGGCTCGCCGCGAAGGCTGGTTCCACCGTCCAGCAATTTGGCGATGTAGGGATGATCCAGGCGCGCAAGAATCTGCCGTTCCTGGAGGAAGCGTTCGCGCGCGGAAGGCAATCCCAGCGCGATCGGCAGGAGCTTCACCGCAACGTTCTTCTGATACTGCTCATCGTCGCGCTCGGCCAAAAACACCGCCCCCATGCCGCCGCGTCCAATCTCGCGCAGCAAACGGTACGGACCTACGCGCTCGGTTCTCGTCGCCAGCGTCTCCTCCGCCAGCGCCGATGCGGCTTCCGCCACCGCAGTTTGAAAATGCGGACCCTTTTCGGAATCGGAATCCATCATGCTAAGGACTTCCGTTACCAACTCCGGATCATCGGGAACAGCGGTGCGCAGCCGCGCCGCAGCCGTAGCGCGCTCCAGGTCCGCTACCTGATGGAAGAGTTCTTCGATGCGTTGCCATCGTTGCGGGTCCATTCAATTATGCTACTCCGGCTTGCGTAACACCCACGTAGTCATCGACCTTTGATTCTGCACGACTGTGGTTTTCAGAGGGTCTTCCATGCGCCCACCCAGTTCGGCGGTGTAGCGCGCGAGTATGGCTTCATCCACCAGGAAACGATCAGAACCGTCGGGCAAGCGGTAGCGGCGCCCACCCAGAGGAACAACCTGCCGCTCCAAGCCAATGTTGGATGCCAGCCTGCAAAAGAGCAATCCGCCTCCTCGCAACACTCTCCACATCTCGCGCACCATCGCGTCAAACTGGACTTCATTCGCGGCGAAATGCAGAACGGCGCTGCTGATCACCACATCGGCGAAGTTGTCGTTCCATGGCAGCGACTCAACTGGCGCCACCTGAAAATTGGCACCTGGCAGATCCGGCGCCAGCGACGCTGCAAGTTGCCGCGCATGCCGGACCGCTTCGGCCTCTGCATCCACTCCAAACACTTCGTACCCCTGCCGCAGGAGATACACCAGATTCCGTCCACCGCCGCATCCCGCATCGAGAATGCGCATCCCTTTGGTGATCCGCCCGCGCAGAATTTGGTCGAACAGATAGATGTCGATGGGCCCGAATTGTTCGCGTAGGTCGCTGGGTGCTTAACCGTTTTGGGGATCGCGACCGGGGACCATGTTGTAGGCCTCAGCGGGTCGCAGAGCGTTGCGAATGCTGGCTTCCAGTTGACCGAGAGTGGGATGAGCACGGCGGGGGAGATTCTTTCGGAATCGCTTCTC
>JACQZR010000047.1 GCA_016213775.1 Acidobacteriota bacterium | reverse complement strand
GTGTCTCAGTGGTGTGTAACTGTCCGGCCGAAGCCCATATACAAAAAGTCCTCTACCGGCCGCTCGATTCCGTACAACGGATTGAGGCCGATGTTCTCGTTCTGCACACGACCGGAGATCAACTGGACCTGCGCCGCGTGCTCGAGCTCGATATTGCGGCCGGCCGCAGAATTGTCCTTGTCGGCGGTGTGGACGCTCCCAAAGGACTAGCCGAGGTGGCTATGGACCGCCTCTATCCTTGCAGCAACTTCATTGCGAACATTGCCACGCGCGAATGGGGAGTGAAACCCGAACAGATCTTTGTAAGCCACCATGGCGTGATCCGGCGGAACTTCGAGGATGGCTGGTTCGGCAGACGGCCGCGGGATGCGTTCCGCATTGCCTACGCCACGCACCCCTCAAAAGGGCTGGAGGCGGCAAGGAAGGTGCTGGCGCTGTTACGGGCGGAGGATCCGCGGTTCACCCTGCATGTCTTTGGCGGCAACGCCCTCTGGGGCCAGGCCGCGAAGGACGAGGCGGAAGGGCAGGGAGTTGTCTATTACGGCTTGATGGGACAGCGGGAACTGGCCCGGCAACTGCGCCAGTGCGGCTCAGCGCTGTACTTGCAGGGAAGGCTGGAGCCGTTCGGGGTGGCCATCGTGGAAGCGCTCGCCGCGGGCTGCATCACGATTGCGAGCGACGTTGGAGCCCATGCCGAGATCGTCACCGACGGGGTGACAGGTTTGCTGCTGCGCGGTGATCACGAAAGCGAAGCTGTGCAGCGGGAGGCGGCCACGCTCCTCGCCTCGCTTGCGCGCAATCCAGGGTTCGGCGATGTGATGCGTCGGCAGGCGCAGGCGGCGCCGCTTGACTGGGACACCGTGGCCGCCGCCTGGGAACAGGAATGGAGCGGCGAGGCGCAGTCCCTGCCGGACTCGCGGCGCTGCGTGCGCTGTGCGCGGAACTGGGCGCTCTTCGCCGACGGCTATCATTGCCAGGCCTGTGGATTCTATTCGAGGAGCGGCATCGGCTAACATAAGTTGTTCCATGATTGTTCCCCAGCATGTCCGCTATTACGATGAGATTTTCCCCCTGCCCGGCTTCCTCGCCGATCCGATTTTGATCTTCGGGTATCAGGATGTGTGGATGCCCGAATCGGGCCCGCCGTTTCCTTCGGAGTTCTTCAACTATCCCGATCTGAATGGCTGGCTGCACTCGCGCGGATGCAACGAGATCGTCACTCTCGACCACTTCGACAGCCGCGCCAATCTGCAGTACGACATGAACGATCCCGTCCCGCCGCACGAGCACGAGCGCTACGGCACGCTCATCGACATCGGCTGTCTGGAGCATGTCTTTGACACACGCGTGTGCCTGGAGAACTGCATGCGTATGATCCGCGCCGGAGGGCATATGATGCTTCACACTCCGGTGAACGGCTATTACGCACACGGCCTGCATGTGTTCAATCCGGAAGGAATACTCACGGCGTATGAGATCAACGGCTTCGACATCGTGTATGTGCGCTACTGCCATCAGGACGGCAGGGTGCTCGACGATCCGGGTGGATTCCAGGATTCCATTCTGTGGGTAGTTGCGAAGAAGACCCGCAGCCTGGACAGGTTCGTATGCCCGCAGCAGGGCAAATGGAGTACCCGCTACAAGGATGTGCACGCGTCCAGATAGCTGTGCACTGTGGTGCGCGTGTCCGGTATTGCAGGCAGCGCCAGGGCTGCAAGCCGCGCCCGTAATTTACTTATGGCAACATCGTAGCGGACCAGGGGGCTTCCAGGGTTCACCGCAATCTGCCTGCCCGTGTGCGCGATGGCGTCGCGCAATGCGATGGTTCCACTGCCGCAGAGATTGAAGGTATCGTTGGCGACACCGGCATCGGGAAGGGACAACACGATGCGCGCGCAATCCTCAGTGTTGAGGAATTGCAATTCACTGGCCGGATCGAGCCACAGCGGACCACCATGCAGAATGTCGAAGATGGCGTTCTTCTTCAATCCTTGTCCGACGAAACCGCCGAGCCGGAAGATGAGCCAGCTCTTCTGCTGCGCAGCGCAAGCATGAATGACACACTGCTCGGCCAGGTACTTGTGAAAGCCGTAGGGACTCTGCATCGTAATTCCCGGTGCTTCCTTCTCACTGGTGGTGGCGGGAGAGGAGCAGTCGGGATAGACGTCGCAGGAAGAGAGATGAATGTAGCGCTCGAAGCGGAAGTCCGCCAGCGAGGCGCGCACCGATCGCACGGAAGCATCGAAATCAGCCAGTGGCTGTTGTACGGCGAGAGGTTTGCGCGAATTGCCGTTGGCGTTGATCAGAAGCTCACAGGATTGTCCGATGAAGTTCGGGTACGTATTACGGTCGAGAATCTGAAACGAACGTCCGGAAGCCTCGCAAACGCGCGCAAACGCCGATCCTACAAGGCCGCGTCCGCCTATGAGAAAGATCATGAGCTTTATTGTAGCGGCCAACTTTGTTAGGCACGGCGGGGAGAGTTGGCGACAGCGCGGGTGCAACCGCTAGAATGGGATCTCGCAGAGCACCCGATGAACAGCCTGCCGCAGTTGATCGAGCGCGACCGGACACGCAACCCGGGCCAACCCGACGAGTTGTTTCCACTCATCTATGATCAACTGCGGAGCCTCGCCGGCCGCTACATGAGCCGCGAGCGCGAAGGCCACACGCTGAGTCCGACAGCTCTGGTGAATGAGGTTTACCTGCGGCTTGCGGGCGCGGAACTGAGGGCCGGGGACCGTGTCCACTTTCTTGCCGTCGCCGCAACCGTGATGCGGCGCATCCTTACCGACCATGCGCGCGGACGGCTTCGCGGCAAACGCGGCGGCGGCGCCGTTCACGTGCCGCTGGAGATCTGCATGGTGGCGGGGGAACAATCGGGAGCGGATGCCGGGGCCATTCACGACGCGATGGAAACGCTGGCGAAACAGGACGCGCGCAAATGCCGCGTGCTGGAGTTGGTGTGCTTCGGCGGCCTCACCTATGAGGAAGCAGGAGAGGTGTTGAGTATCTCGGCGGCCACGGTGTATCGCGAGTTTCGCTTCGCCAAGGCGTTCCTTGAGAAAGAACTGATGAGGTAAGCGCGCGGTGGATCCCGAACGCTGGCGGCGGATGGAAGAGCTGTTCGAGGCGGCAGTGAATCTGTCCGCGGCCGAGCGTGTGAATTATGTCCGGGCGGCCTCGTCCGGCGACACGGCGCTGGAGGGGGAAGTGCTGGACATGCTTGCCGCCGACGGCGGGCAGCGGATGGAGTGGATTCTCAGCGCGGAGGCCGGATCTCTTCTCGCCAATGAGGCGGAATCCGTGCCGGGCCGCATCGGCGCCTACGAGGTTCTGCGTCTGCTCGGCTCAGGAGGCATGGGCGCAGTCTACCTCGCGCGCCGTGCCGACGAGCAGTATGACCAGCAGGTCGCCATCAAGCTCATTCGCCACGCCGACCCGGCGCTTGTCCGCCGCTTCCTCGCCGAACGGAGCATTCTCGCGCGTCTCAATCATCCCAACATCGCGCGTCTGCTCGATGGCGGGCTCACCACGGAGGGCGCGCCTTACCTGGTGATGGAATACGTCGACGGGCCGCGCATCGATCATTACTGCCGCGACAAAGCTCTCAGTGTCCGCGAGCGCATTGAGCTGTTCCTCCAGGTTTGCGCCGGTGTCCAGTGCGCGCATCGGAACCTGATTGTGCACCGCGATCTCAAGCCGGGGAATGTCCTGGTGGCGCCGGACGGCGCCGTCAAGCTGCTCGACTTCGGTATTGCGAAGATCCTCGAACCGGGCGGCGCTCCCACGGGCGAAGCGACGCGTATGACCCAACGGTTGATGACGCCGGAGTATGCCAGTCCGGAGCAAGTGATGGGCAAGCCGGTGACTACCGCGGCGGACGTATATGCGCTGGGGCTGCTGCTCTATGAACTGCTGACCGGCGAACGCGCGATATCGCTGGCGGGCACGGACGAATCATGGGTACGAATGGTCCTGGAGGGGAGCATCCCCCGGCCGAGCGAGGCCGCGGCCGAGGCACGGCAACTGGCGGGTGACCTGGACAACATCGTGATGAAGGCCGTGAGCAAAGAGCCGGAACGGCGCTACGGGTCGGCGGCGGAGTTCGCCGAAGATCTGCGCCGCTTCCTCGACTCGCGGCCGGTGAGCGCACGGCCCGATACACTCCGTTACCGCGCGGGAAAGTTCGTGCAGCGCAACCGTCTCACTGTAGCTGTAGCGGGCGTCGCGCTGCTGGCGATCCTCGGCTTCAGTGCGGGCATGGCGGGACTGGCCCGCCGCGCCGCCGTCGAACGCGACACCGCGCGCCAGGAGCGCGACCGGGCTACCCACGTGACGTCGTTCCTCACCTCGCTGTTTGAGAACATCAACCCCGACCGCTCGCGCACCGAGTCGACGCGCGATCTGATGGAGCGCGGCCTCAGCGGCGTCGAGCGGTTGAATAACGATCCTGACGCGCAATGGCAGCTCTACGCCAGCTTCAGCCAGATCCAGGACAGCCTTGGGGATTATCCGCGCGCTCTCGAACTGAACGGAAAGGCCGAGGCCATCGTTCGCGGCCGCATGGGCCCGCGCAGTCTCGAACTATCCGATGTGCTGAAGACCCGGACAGACCTTCTGCGACGCCTGCGCCGATTGGACGAAGGAGAAGCCGCGGCGCGCGAGGCGATCGGCATCCGCCGGCAGAAGCTGCCCGCAAATGATGTACGGCAGGCGGAGATTCTTAACTCGCTCGCCCTCATCGTACAGGAGAAAGGCAGCCTGCGCGAGGCCGAGCGGCTCTTTCTGGAAGTGCTCCGGTTTGGCGACGCGCTACGGCAGGTGGACAATCTCCAAAGCGCCGTTCTGAGCAATCTCGGCGGCCTCTACACGTCGCTCGGCGATAGCGTCCAGGCGGAGCGCTTTCTGGCCGAATGCGTGGCCATCCGCCGCAAGGAATTGAAACCCCCGCATCCACGCCTGGCGCTCGCCATTTCCAAACTGGCCAACGTACTCTCCGAACAGCCGGAGCGGTTGGAGGAAGCCGAGAAACTGCACCGCGAGGCACTGGAGATTCGCCGCCGGCTTTCGCCGCGCGGCAGTCCCGATGTGGCCAGTTCGCTGGTGCTGCTGGCCAAACTGCGCAATTTGAAACGCGACGGGAAAGAAGCGGGCGTCCTGTTGGAGGAAGCCTCGGAACTGTTAGCGCGCCTGCCTGCGCCGGAAGTGCGGCGCGGCTACCTGATCGAGCGCACCTACTGGTGGGAACTCGCGGGCAACTACGCCGAAGCGCGCAAAACGGCGGAAGAATGCTGGCGCGAGGACCAGAAAGCGGGCCCGGGGCGCTCTCTCTTTGCCGCGGAATCACGCTGGGACATGGTCCGCCTGTCGCTCGCCTGGGGCAAGCCCGAACCGTGGTCCGGTGAACTCTGCGACGCCCTTGCGCTGGTGCGAGCGCGGCGCTCCCCCAACCACAAGGGGCGCATCCGCGTGGAGGCCACCGCGGCGAAAATGCCCGGTGGCTGTGACACAAAATAGCCCGTCCACCGGAAACTATTTCCCGTGCCGTGAAAAATTGCCGCCGGCCGTGTCGCTTACAGGGTGAGGAGAAACAAAGTGGCTCACCTGCAATACCTGCCTTCGTCCACCGTCTTCGCCCAAAGCCTGAAAGCGGACGGCGGCGCCTGGGGCTTCTCCGGGCTCAGACTCCGGACGCTTCTACAGCAATACGAAAATCTTCCCGGCAGCAATGTGCCCGCCCGCGTCAAGGCGCTGGACGAAATCCTGGAATGCGTCTCCAAGGCCTCTCAGACGCAACCCAAGTCCGCTCCCATTCAACTTGTGGCGGCGTCTCTGCTCAAGGAGTACCGCATGATCGGGCATGGCCACCAGAGTTGGAGCAAGCTCCGCACTCTCCACGGCCGTGACGGTACGGCGAATTCCTCCCGCACGACGTTCGGAATCACCCCCGGGGTGAACCAGTTCACCGTCAAGGATGCTCACACAAACACCGCGACGAAATCCACTCACCACACCATGCAGTTGAATGGCGCCGCGGGGAACTATCAACTGGAAGCGAACGATCCGCTGCACCGCTGCTGGGGTATGCTGACCAACGCCGACCAGCTCTTCAAAACCTGGGCCGAATCGAACACCAACCTGAGCTTCTTCGACTGGGCCGAACAACTTCCGCCCACGCACGCGGACCATACGGCGATTCACAGTCTGGGTTCAGTGGCGTACCTCGATCCCAGTCAAAGGGCGAGTATGGAGGTGCTCGTAGCCGGAGGCAGGGTGGTGAAACCGGACCGCAAGAACCCGTCGCTCACCACGCACTACAGTACCAGTGGCGCGGTCACGCTGTTCAGCGGCGATCGGTTCGCCATCTTTGTTTTCTCCCAATCCATGCAGATCTACTCCGGATCGCACTTTCTGCGGATTTTCCACCATTCCAGTTTCCTCAGCGGAGCGCGAGTGATCTGCGCCGGAGAATGGGCCGTCAGCGACGGCATCCCGCTCTACATTTCCCACAAGACCGGCCACTACAAGGCGAATGCGCAATCGCTGCGGCGTCTTTTGCGGCTCGGCGCAAAGGGAGTCAACCTCGATCATGTCGTTGTTGCGGCCCAGACCTTTGCAACAGGCGGGGTCACCACCAAACACGTCTACGCCATGGAGTTGCTCTCCAATGGTTGCGATCCGAATCCATGCAAGAATCTCAACGCGCAGTTTGTGAAAGGCTACTGCCCTTTTACGACCAAGCAGATCGAGGACGGTACCGACGATTTTGTGAAGAGCCTCGTCAAGCCGTATGTGCGTAATTACGTGGCGATGAGCGCATCCAAGCTGTTCTAGCTCACGATCCCGCCGGGAGGAACGGGATGCGCTCCGGCAACAGCCCGGAAAGCTCTCCGGCGCGCGCGTCCCAGCTTTGCGATTCGGCAACGGCGCGTCGCTTGCGCTTGAGTGCGTCGCCGGTCTCATCCAGTGCGCGGCCCACCTGATCGGCGAACTCGTCCGGCGTCGCAGCGAGGTGAACCAGTTCGTCGTAACGCATCACCTCGGGCAGGTGGGTACTCACCACTGGCAGGCCGCAACTGAAGTATTCGTACAGCTTGATCGGGTTGGTGGCGAGCGTCAATGGCGTGATGAGGAAGGGAATCAGGGCCACATCGAACTCCTTGATGTAGCCCGGCAGTTGATCGTAGGGAATTTCGCCGAAGAAGCGCACGTTGGGCAATAACCCGAGAGTCAACACCTTGCGGTCTTCCACGCGGCCAAGCAGCACGAACTCGCATTCCGGGAAGCGGATGGCGGCGTGGCGCACGGCCTCGACATCGAACCATTCGTCAAGAGAACCGGCGTATCCGACGACCCGGCGCTTTCCTCCCGGCACGAGTTGAAAGTGGCTGGTATCGACGCCATTGCGCACAATGTGCGCCTTCTCGCCGAGCCACGGCATCTCCTTCAACTTCTCTTCCAGTAAGGTGCGCGCTGTAAACACGACAACATCCACCTGCTGATAGAGTGCGGTTTCGGCGGCAAGAATCTCTGGCGAAATTCGAGAAAAGCCGGAAAGCAAATCGTGGCAGTCGTAGACAGCGAAGCTGGGGCGTAGAAGGCGTAGGCGCGCGAGCACTTTGTTCCACAAGGGAAATTGCGTAATCACGACTAGAGGACCCTGCGGCAGCATGCTGTGGAGAGCGGTTGCCACCTCTTCCGATTCCTCATTTGAGAGCATCCGATGATGAAACACGGGCTCCCTGACGAGGCCGATGTGCAGCTCATAAACACCCTCCTCCAGGCGGCACGCTTTGGCCCCCCGATCGAGCCGCACCGGATTGGGGAACTCGCGGCCGAGGTGCGGATTGAGATAGAAGCAGCGGTGCCCGCGGCGCGCCATTGCCCGTGCGAGGTGATACGGCCGTTGGATGCGGGCGTGCCAGTCGGTCATCGGCAGAAACAGGATATCCGGCGCGCCCGGCGAGGGGGGCAGGGAAGCTGTGCCGGCGGCCGCATAATTCCAACAAGCGTTCCACTCCGCGGGCTTGGCTTTCGGACGCAGTTGGAAATAGAGCCACTTCAGATAGAACGGACGAACCAGCTCTTTGATGGAATCCGGCAGCACTGGACCAGTGTAGCTGTCCGGCAAATCGAGTAGTAAGATAGTCCGATCATGTTGTTGTTGAGCCTCGTAACTGCTGGGATATTGGCGGCTCAAACGCCGCTGCCTGCTTCGCCGGAAGACTTGGCACGCGGTGAGAAACTCTATCGCGGCTCGTGCCAGTACTGCCACGGGCCGAACGGCGACGGAGGGAAGGGGGCGAATCTGGCGCGGCCGGCATTGGACCGTGCCACTGACGATGAGAAGCTCGTCAATATCATTCAGAAGGGGATTCCCGGAACGGAGATGCCCGGCGCCTGGCACATGATCAGCCGCGAGGTGGCGCAGACGGCGGCATTTGTTCGCACGCTCGGTAAGGTGGATGTGAAACCCGTACCCGGCAATCCGGCGAACGGCAAGACCGTTTATGCACGCCAGGGGTGCGCTTCCTGTCATTCGATTCGCGAAAGCGGCGAATTGAGGGGGGGATTGAACGCCCCGGAGTTGACGCGCATCGGATTGCGCCGGAGTGTGCAGCATCTACGCGAGGCTCTGCTCGATCCCAATGCCGCGGTTCCGGAGAACTACGTGCACATCACGGTGACCACCAATAGCGGCCGCGCCCTTACAGGCACGCGGCTGTACGAGGATACGTTCACGCTGCTGCTGCGCGATACGGCCGGTGCCAATCACTCGCTGCCCAAATCAAGCCTGCGCGAGGTTCGCAAGGATCTGAAGAAGTCCACCATGCCTTCCTACAAAGAAAAGCTCAACGAGACGGATTTGCAGGATCTGCTGGCCTACCTTGTGTCTCTGAAGGAGCCCTCGTAAATGCACTCCCTGGTTTTCATCTTGCTCGCCGCGGCCCAGGCTCAGGTGCCCTATACGCGGATTGTCAATGCCGCGAAGGAGCCGCACAACTGGCTCACCTATTCAGGCAATTATAACGGGCAGCGCTATTCCACGCTGGCGCAGATTCATGACGGCAATGTAGCGAGTCTCAAGGCCGCGTGGGTGTTGCAGACTTACACCACCGAGACGTTCTCCACCACGCCGATTGTTGTCGACGGCGTGATGTACATCACCATCGGTCCGAATCAGGTGAAGGCACTCGATGCGCGCACAGGAACTCCCTTCTGGACGTACACACGCGAGGTTCCCGAGGACCTGCGGCTCTGCTGTGGACGAGTCAATCGCGGCGTTGCGGTGCTGGATGACAAGGTGTATTACGGCTCCATCGACGCGCACCTCATCGCACTCGATGCGAAGACCGGCCGCCTGATCTGGGAGACCAAAATGGGCGACTACAAACTGGGCTACTCATCGTCGGGCGCGCCGCTGGTGGTGAAAGACAAGATCATCACAGGCATGGCCGGCGGCGAGTATGGAGTGCGCGGCTTCATTGATGCATATGATGCCAAAACCGGCGCCCGGGCCTGGCGTTTCTACACCATCCCGATCGCCGGTGAGCCCGGTGTCGACACGTGGGCCGGCGAATCGTGGAAGACCGGGTCTGGCACCACATGGGTGACTGGCTCCTATGATCCGGATACCAACACGGTCATCTGGGGAACCGGCAATCCCGGCCCGGACTGGAACGGTGATGTGCGCAAAGGCGACAACCTCTACACGGATTCCTTTGTCGCGCTCGATGCCGACACCGGGCAGCGCAAATGGCACTTCCAGTTCACCCCGCACGACACGCACGACTGGGATTCGACACATGTTCCGGTGCTCGCCGAGATCCCATTCCGCGGTACCCGCCGCAAGGTTGCTCTGTCGGCCAATCGCAACGGATTCTTCTACGTGCTCGATCGCCAGCAGGGCAAATTCCTGCACGGCAAACCCTACGTGAAGCAAACCTGGGCCAAAGGCCTCGATGACAGTGGACGGCCGATCGTCCTCCCCAACACCGACCCCACCGTGGAAGGCAATCTCATCTGGCCATCCCTCGCCGGTGGCACCAACTGGTACAGCCCGTCCTATAGCCCGCAAGTGAATCTCTTCTTCGCGCCGGTGCGCGAGGAGGGCGCTTACTACTTCAAGGGCGAGGCGGATTTCAAACCCGGGGCGCAGTTCAATGGCGGCGGCCAGCGCAGCAATCCAGACGAGGAGCCATACGGGGCGGTGCGCGCGCTCGATCCCGAAACCGGCGCCATGAAATGGGAGTTCCGCATGCACCGCCAGGCGACAGCGGGTGTCCTCTCCACTGCTGGACGGCTCGTGTTCTCCGGAGCGCAAGGAGACTTCATCGCGCTCCACGCGGCCACAGGGAAGCTGCTGTGGCGCTTCCCCACAGGCGGCAGCATCAACGCCGCTCCCATCACCTGGTCACTGGATGGAAAACAGTACGTCTCAATAGCCGCCGGCAGGGCGCTGTTTGTGTTCTCGTTGGGCGGAACGGCCGCGCCCTAACGCCCCAGCGTTTTGCGGACATATCGGATCGCATCGAGCAGCGGCATCACCGTCACGCCGCCTTTGGCGTTGTAAGTATCGGCGCCGCCATAGACCAGAATTCGGTTTCTGATGCCGATGTCGTCGCATGCCATGACGAAGCCATGCTCCACCTTGGGAGCAGTTCCCAGCTTCACTTCAACAGCTAGCGCGGGCTTTCCGGCCTTCTCTATGACGAGATCAATCTCCGCCCCATCCGCCGTGCGATAGAAGAGAGGAATGCAGCGAGGGCCAGCGGCGGCAATCAGATTCTCGATCACCAACCCCTCCCAACTGAACCCGGAGACCGGGTGTCCCAGCAGATCCTGATACGTTCCGATGGACAGAAGCGCATGCACCAGGCCCGAGTCACGCACATACACTTTTGGCGATCTGGTCAGCCGCTTCTTCAGATTGCCGCTCCATGGCTGCAGGCGGCGGACGAGCTTCAGGTCCACCAGCAGCTCCACGTAGCGCCCCACCGCGGGAGCACTCACACCGAGGCTGCCCGCGAGACGCGCCTGGTTCAACATCGTGCCTTGCGCATTGGCGAGCATCGTCCACAGACGGCCCACGGTTGCGGCGGGCATGCGCGGAGCAAACATCGGAACGTCGCGCTCGAGGTAGGTGGCAATGAAGTCCTCGCGCCAGGACATACTTTGCGCGTCGGTGTTGGCGAGCAGGCTCCTCGGGAAGCCTCCGCGCACCCAGAGGTCATTTATATCAATGCCGGCTGCGATGGTCTCCTCCACATGGAACGGGTCCAGGTCGACGTAGGCAACACGCCCGGCGAGAGTCTCGGCGGCCTGTTGCAGGAGATCGAGGGAAGCGGAGCCGAGCAGGAGAAAACGTGCGTTGCCGCGGTCCTCGTCGATGATTCCCCGCAACTCGGGAAACAGGTGTGGCGATCGGTGGATCTCATCAATCACCACCAGCCGGCCCTTCTGCATGCGGAGGAAATCCCCGGCGTCCTCCATCCTTCTGCGGTCGGCTTGTTTCTCCAGATCGAGATAGAGCGCCTTCTTGTCTAAGCGGTTGGCAATCAGCCGCGCGAGGGTGCTTTTGCCGACTTGCCGGGCGCCGAGGATCACCACCGCCGGAGCGCGGTGGAGCGCGCTTCGTACAATGGCCTCGGAATCCGGTCTCGCGACAAACATACCGTTATTCTAACACCAGACGTTCGATTTGCGGGGAGTTTTTCAGAAAGCGTCTTCGCGAAACACCCCGCTAATCTAACACCAGACGTTTGATTTGCGGGGTGTTTTCAAATCGTGGCTTCCCCTTGCCAGCACCCCAGTGGAAACCGAACTCAACAGTTCACGTCGACGCGCCGTGGGGCCTGATGGCGCTTGAGTCCGGAATCCGCCATTGCCCCCCACAGGTGCTGTTCCTGCCAGACGCGCATCAACTCCTGCGTAAGGCCGTGTTTTGCGAGAATCAGTTGCCGCACGAGTTCGTTGCCGGCCTGCTCGGATTGCAGCAACTGCTCCTGTTGCTCCGCCGTCGCCATGCGCAGTGTGTCCATGTTCCCCGATGCCTTCTCGATCAGCGCCGCCCGCTGGTCGAGCAGCCCGCGCAGTTTCTCCGCGCCGTCCCCGTGGATAGCTGCCGCGGCATTGACCGAAGCGAGTTCCCGGTCCACCTCAGCCAATTCGGCGAGTAGAGTCTCCAGCGTGTTTCGCATCACTCCTCATTCTTTCCGTACAGGGAGTAGTTCAGGCTCTGGATGGTTGCAGTCAGTATACTTTGCTGCGATTGCAGCGAGGCGAGCAACGCATCGGCTGACTGCAATTGCGCCTGAAGGGTCTTCTGAGCCTCGGTTGCGCGCGCCGTCATCACCGCGATCTGATCGGTGAGACGCTGGTTCTCCGTCTCGTAATTATCCAACTGAATCTGGGCCAGCCCGGTGACCGAAGCGCTAATGTCCTCAAAGTCCGCCGCCAACCCGGCGAATCCGGTGGTGGTGGTCCCAAGAAAACCAAACGCGTCTTCCAGTTGCGTGGTGCTGAAGTTGGTCACCACCGAGGAATCGAATTTGGCCTCGCCAGTCGATTCAAACGTGATCCCAAGATCAGCAAGGCTGTGCACGGTTCCCGATGTTTCATACGTGTTGGTGAGCGTGCGCAGCCGCGATTGCACTTCGCGTACGAGATAGTCTCCGCTCAGCAGGCCGGCCGCCTCACCCACCTGATCGCTTACCTGTGTGCGCAGCGTGTTGTAGGCCGAAACGAAGCTGCTCAGCGCTGAGGAAAGCCTGCTCTTATCCGAGGTCAGCGTGACCGATACCGTCTCTACTCCTGATGTAGTGCCCAGGATGTTGAACGTCACGCCGGGGACCACATCGTTGATGAAATTCGTCTGCTTCTTCACCGCGACGCCATTCAGCTTGAAGTCCGTGTCGGCTCCCTGATTGGTGGCGGTGAGCAGTTCCACCGCAGCGCCCCCGGGATCATCCGTAAGCGTCAGCGTGGTGGCGCCCGCCAGGCTCGCTGTCACCGACAGGTAATTGGGCGTGGCGCCCGTGCCGGTGGTGAACACAGTCGCATTGACGCCGGCATTTTGCTCATTGATGGCATCGCGCAAGCCTGCCAGGGTGTTTCTGCTGGTGATGTCCAGGTTGTAGGTGTTGCTTCCCACTTTCAGTTGCACTAGGCCGGTGGCGGAAACGGCGCCCGAATCGGCGTAGCCGAGAACGGAGGTTTCCGACGCAGCCTGTGAAATGGAGCTGATCTCGGAGATGGTGTAGACCGCGGCATTGTCAGCCGACACGTTCGTCGCGGTCACTTTGGCCGTGTTTGAGGAAGAGGCCGCCAGGCTCTTGGACGCGGACACCGTTCCGATGTTTTCGAGCGCGCTGGCCAGATCCGCTACTGCCGTGCTCAGATTGCTGACAAGGAGTTTCTGCTGCAACAGGTCCGTCTGCTGATTCTGTAGCGCTTTGATCGGTAGCGCGGCAATGGCGCTGGCGCGATTCATAATGGTTTGGAAATCAGTGGAATACGTGCTTACTCCGGTGAATGTCAACGGCGACAGACTCATTGAGGCGTTCCTCCCTGATGGGCTCATCGGTGGGAAGATGAAAAATATGAGCCCCGAAATAAACCGCTGGCTAGCTGTATAGCTGTATTACCTCCTTTCATGCCCCCCTGCAAAGTTCTCTTCATCTTCGGCACGCGTCCCGAGGCCATCAAGCTCTGCCCCACTATTCTCCACTTGCGCCGCTTCCCTAGTGAATTCGCGGTCCGTGTCTGTGTCACCGCCCAGCATCGCTCCCTGCTCGATCAGGTTTTGCAGGTGTTCGCCATCACTCCCGATCACGACCTGGACGTGATGCTTCCGGGCCAGACGCTGTTCCAATCCACCAGCCGGATTCTCTCCGCGCTCGAGCCGGTGCTGCGCCACGAGCAGCCGGACATGGTCCTGGTTCAGGGGGACACGACCACAACCTTCTGTGGAGCGCTTGCCGCGTTCTACCAGCGCGCCGCCGTGGGCCATGTGGAGGCCGGACTCCGCACCGGCGACATGTTCCAGCCATTCCCCGAGGAGATGAACCGCGTCCTCACCACGCGTTTGACATCGCTGCACTTCGCGCCTACGGAGATGTCCGCCGCCAATTTGCGGAAGGAAGGCATTCCGGACGAGCAGATCGTGGTCACCGGCAACACCGGCATCGATGCGCTGCTCTATATCAAGTCCCGGCTGGAGAATGGCCGCATCGTGGCCCCACCGCTGCCGTACTTGCCCGACCCCTCGCGCAAAATGATTCTCGTCACCGGACATCGACGGGAAAGTTTCGGCGACGGCTTCCTGCGCATCTGCCAGTCGTTGCAACGGCTCGCCGCGCGGCCCGATGTCGAAGTCGTCTATCCCGTGCATCCGAACCCGAACGTGCAGGATCCGGTCAACCAACTGCTCGCCGGTCTGCCCAACGTGCACTTGATTGCGCCGCAGGAATACGTCCCGTTTGTCGACCTCATGCGCCGCAGCCATCTCATCCTCACTGACTCCGGCGGTGTCCAGGAAGAAGCCCCCTCGCTTGGCAAACCGGTGCTGGTGATGCGCGAGAAGACCGAGCGTCCCGAAGCCGTGCATGCCGGCACTACGCGCCTGGTGGGCACCGATCCGCAACGGATCATCGCAGAGGCCGAATTGCTGTTAGACGATGCCGCAGAATACGACCGCCGTTCGCACATGCACAACCCATACGGCGACGGCCGCGCTTCCGAGCGCATCGCCGCAGCGATACAACGCCGTTTAATCTCGCCAGTGGAATAGCACTCGCAAACGCGCCATCAACCGCCGGAGCCACGATACGGGCTCATCCCCGGCATCCGCAAAAGCAACCGCCACGCGCGGACCACCAGGAGGTGTCCGCCTCATTGACGAACCAGGTTGCGGGTTCATACCCAGATCTTACCGCAGCTCGCCGGCTATCGAGCGGCCAGACCTCTCGTGACGGCTTCCACTTGCGCGGGTTGAAGTGCTCTCAACTTGCGGATCCCCCCTCCACCGCGAAGGCCTGCTTTTCCCCGGGTGGAAGGGCCTCGAATGCTTCCAGGAGTTCGAGTTCATAACTCAAGGGAAGAAGATGTTCTGCGGTGGAAGGTTACGATGAAAGAGAAGGAGTATGGTATGGCAACGCTGGACTGGTCAGAATGTCCATTGGTTGAAGTCATCCCCGGCAAGGTCAGCGGCGCGCCGTTGCTCAAGAACACGCGCTTGCCGGTGGAGGTATCACTGGCAACTATGACGCTTTCCGTGAGGAGGGGTTGTCCGAGGATGATGCCATCGCCGAAACTCTGGATTGCTATCCGGAGGTAGGAATCGACGCGGTCAAAGCTATTCTCCACTATCGTTCGTCGCATCGGTTTCAGACGCAGCCGTGAAGGTGTTTTTCGATGAGGACGTGCCGAGCAAGCTGACGTGTTTCTAACGGGCGACAAGAACATGGAAAACCAGCAGCGTCGTCGCCGCTCTTCATGAAGCGCGGCCCGGTACGGTTTACCACGATTGACTGCGGTGTCTTTATCCCCCACCGGAAGCGCACCAGCGAGTAAGTCTCTGCATGTCGAATATCCCGCTATAGCTCGGGCGTTCTCGATGATATCGAGCAAACGGCGTACCGGATTTCAGAAGACAAGTGCGCGATCCCTGTCTATCGCTTGTTGAAGCCGCGGCTTGCGGACGGGTTCTTCCACCACGTCCACCTTGCAGCCGAAGCCGTCAGCCCAGTCAGCCGTCTTGAGCAACGTGTTTGGTGCGCGGTGTCGAGGGGCAGGCGAGAGCCCCATTTCAACCAGCAGCAAAGTTTTCAAAAACTCTTTTCCACCCTTTCTCAGGTTTTCGCGCCAACAGGGGTGCAGCAGAAGAACACGCTGCCAACGAAAACAAAAGACACAGAGGAGAACGTCATGAACAACCAACTCACCAACAACCCTTTCGGCACGAAAGTGATCATCGCCGCCGCGCTGCTCGTTTCCGCCGCAACGCTGGTCCGCGCTGACGACCAGCCCGCGGTCCTTACTCTCGGCTACGCCAATTCGCCGCTGCTCCAGACCATCAAAGCCAACCGCACCCCGGTGGATGCCCGCGCCGCGCTCAAGTCCCGCGACCGCAAATCCGGCGTCCGGCTTACCCGCACCGAACTCCGCAACGTCGATGTCCTGGTGGTCGATCTGGCCGAAATCGAAACCACTCCCGAGGACCTGGAACTGGTCGACTCCGTCAAAGAAGCCGGCATCCCCATGGTGCTCGAAAACGTCACCGCCCCGAAAATGGCTGCTCTGTTCGGCTTCGGCGTGGACAACTCCGCCGTCGTCGTCGAATACGACCCCAAGACGCGCCGCGGCAAGATGAACCTCGCCGATCCGATGAAGATGGACGAGGTCCCCGGCTACGTCCAGATGCCGTACGCGAACGCCAACTTCGGCGACCGCGTGAAGTTTGTCC
Organism: Acidobacteriota bacterium; assembly: GCA_016213775.1. Lineage (GTDB taxonomy): Bacteria > Acidobacteriota > Terriglobia > Bryobacterales > Bryobacteraceae > CADEFT01. Next base: position 4,522 of record JACQZR010000047.1, on the reverse strand, counting down.
AGGAGATCGTGCGCAAGCGCCCGTTCGCTCGCGGAGCGCGCGTGCAATCGGCGCTCGGCAACTGCATCAACACCAGCGGCACGAAGGTCTTCTCCAACGACTCCTGCAAGGAGTGGGAGATCGAAGAGCCTGCCGTCTACTTCTGCCCGGCCAAAGCTAACGTGCTGGCTTACTTCTCCGGAGCGATGGGTTCGACGGTCAACTTCCGCGTCGGCCCGGCGATTTATAGCTGCGCCTGGGCCACAACCTATGTGGATGCAAAATGGCAGGTTGGCATCTACAAAGTGCACACCTCCTCCGGCGCCAAGCGTTATGTCGTCGTCCGCAACACGGGCGGCTGGGGTGTGGTTGGACCTGGCGGCGTCGGCGATCCCAGGACTATCAACACCGACCACGAGAAATTCCCCTTCTTCAGCATGTATCGCGTCACCATGCTGCCGGTCGGCATGCCTTCCGGCTGGCAACTCGACAAGGCCTTCCCCGCGAACGTAAACAGCGTCGGCTCGATCCAAACCACCACCGGCTGGACCGTGTCGGCGGGCGGAAACATCGGTGTGCAGCCCGACGGCGGGACCGGCAGCATCGAGGCATCAGTGAGCTATGAACGCTCGCGCAGCACCAGCATCTCCGTCAGCGACTGGTCCGTCCGCAACAGCTCCGGTTCACCCAACTCCTACCTCACCTATTACATGTCGAGCAACGCCGGTTGCGAGACGGGCGACCTGGTGACGTTCGGCTACGAGGAGCCCCTGGGATCGAAGATGACGCTGCGCTGCGGCATGCGCTACAAGCTCAGCACGCCAAACGACTGGTCGATCTCCGGCAACAAGTACGCAGAGGCAATTGCCGAGAGTGTGTGGGTCACCTCCGGGACCACGCAGATGCAGATGAACGTGGCGGTAGAGGCGAAGGTTCAGGACGTGGTGCTCGCCGTAGCGTCCGGGCTGGTCAGCGATACGGGCAAGAACACCTATGTCCAAGACGATCCGCGGCGGTTTACCCGATCCTTCACCTTCGACCCGGCAGCCGTGCACTAAACGGAGTTGTCACTGAGGCAGCACCCCGCCGGTGTTGCCTCATTCGCTTCTCAGGAGACACACCAATGCGCTACATCAACCTCTCACTTCTCGCCGCCGTTTTCGCCGCACTCCCCGCGCAGCCCGCCGCCGACCCCTACCACACCCTCTCCGAGTCTGTCGTTCGTCTCTGGCACTACTCCGAAACGACCGGCCATCCGGAGCCGTTGGATTCCGTGGGAACCGGCTTCTTTGTGGCCCATCAGGACGCGCTTTATCTGGTGAGTGCCGGACACATGAGCCGGACTGGTGATCTGATGGCGCGCGTGCCCCTCGCTAACGGCAGTCAACAGGACCTCATCATTCCGCGAGCCGCCTGGATACATCATCCGATGGCTCTCGCCGCGTCGCAGGCCGCCAAAGCGCCGGATGTGGCAGTGGCGCGCGTGACTCTGCCGGAAGGATGGCAGCCGCAAGCGCTAAAACTGGGCACCGAACAGGATCCGGAACCCATGGATTCCATTGTGGTAGCCGGCTATCCGGCCACGCTCGCCGCCGCCCCCGTCCAGCGCCCTCTTCTGCGCAAAGGCATCGTGGCGATGAAGGGTGATGCCCCCTACTTGCGCTATGCGGGCGAGAACACCATGGCCGATGCGCGCGTGCGAGTGCTCGATGTTCTCACTCTGCCCGGCAACAGCGGCAGCCCGGTGTTCGCCGCCGAATCGTTCCCGGCAAAGACGATTCTAGTGGGCATGGTGACTGCCGGTGAACAGGACTTGGCCATTGCCTATAGCGAGCCTCTATCCCGCATCCGAGAAGCCATCGGGCACGCTCAGAAAAATCTCAATAAAGATACCGCCACCTGGAGCAATCGGCGCTAGTGTTGTCTATATTGTCTATACTTTTATGACAAGATATGCCCGCCGGGGAAGTCACAGTACTGCTGCAACGCCTCAGTTCGGAGAAAGGCGACGACCGCAAACGAACCTATGATGAACTCATCGAAATGGTCTACGAAGACCTGCGGCGCCGCGCCTACGCGCAGGTGGGACGCGAATATCAGATGCAGAGCATCCGCGCCACCGCCCTCGTCCATGAAGCCTACGAGTCGATGCTTGCCTACGACATGCCGTTCGAAAGCCGCCAGCATTTTCTCAATGTGGCGGCAAAGGCCATGCGGCGTCTTCTTATCGACCGTGCCCGCCGCCTCAGCGCCGGAAAGCGCGGCAGCGGCCAGGACGCCGAACCTTTGAAGGAGCACCACGCCGTCGATTCTCAGGATCCGGATACTCTGATCGCGCTCGACGCGGCCATGGAAACCCTTCGCCCGGAGCAGATACGACTTGTGGAATTGCGCTACTTCGCCGGGTTGACGGTGGAGGAAACGGCCGAAGCCATGGGCCTCGAGGTGGAGACCGTCAAGAAGCGCTGGCAGGTGACGCGGGTCCTGCTCTACAATAAGCTCGCCTCGCGCAATCCCAACGCCAACAAACGCTGAAACCTTTTCCAGGAGCTCTTTCCACCCTCCCCCACGCTTTTGCGCCAATCAGGATGCAGGAGCTTCCCATGAACATGTCCTACTCTTCCTCGTCTTGATCCCCGGACTGTGCGCCGAGGCAGATGCACCGCTCGCCCACAGCGTCCACCGACTGTTTCACTATCGCGGCGCCGGCGGCAGTAGCGAGCGCAGGCTCCGGTCGGCACGGCTCGACGCTCGCGTGGTGGTATTGGATATGTTGACTCTCGCCGGCCATAGCGGCAGCCCGGTGTTTTACCGCGCAGCAGGCAGAGTTCCGCACGGCCCAATAGTGTCGACTGCTCGGTCGCATCACGAGCGGTATGATGCTAGTATGACCAGGTCGAAGATCGCCATCAGTTTGCCCAAGGATCAACTGGCGAGAGTCCACCGCGAAGTCCGAGCCGGACGAGCCGACTCGGTTTCGGGTTACATTGCCCGGGTGTTGGCGGAACACGAGAAGCGCGAGTCTCTCCGGGCACTGCTGCGCGATCTGATCGACCAACATGGTGAACCGGCTGCTGAGGACATCAAATGGGCAGAACGCGTACTCGCGCCGCGGCGGGGATAGTGCTGGATGCCGGCGCGCTGATCGCGTTGGATCGCGGTGATAAGCGTATGATCGCCTTGCTCCAGCGCGCGTTAGCTCGAGGCCGGGTTTTTCGCGTGCCCGCGGGCGTCGTGGGACAAGCCTGGCGGGATGGCCGCGTTCAGGTTACTTTGGCGCGATTCTTGCGGAGCGACGAAGTGGAGATTGTTCCTCTTGACGAGCAGCTTGCCCGTTCCTGTGGAGAGCTCTGCCGCGCCACCAACTCCTCGGATGTTATCGACGCTTCGGTGGTGATCCTTGCCAGGGAGCGGCGAGAGCCCATCGTTACAAGCGATCCGAAGGACCTGCGGCGTCTCGATCCGGCAGCCCAGATTATTCCCGTCTAAAATTCGCGCCGCGATCGGATGGCATTGTCGTCGTTTCGTTCTGTCTTGTCCGAGAAGTCTTTCCAGACACTTCTTTCGATGGACGCGGGCAGGAGGACGGTTGCATCCGCGGGTATGCGATGATGGCCGCGCGTGGCCTTGCTGGAAATCGATCTCGGCCGGCATTTCGTCGTCGATGGGTTGATTGTTGGGTCCCTAGAAGGCAAGCACGGCCTCGGCGTCAATGCTGTTCTGCACGCGTGGCTTCAAAGTTCCTTCCTCCAACAGGTCAACCGGCGCGCCAAGCAGGTCCGCGATCTGATTCTGAATGTGGATGACATCGAGCAGTGAAAGCCGGCGCTTGTTGTCGAACGCGGCAAGCAGATCGACATCCGATTCGGGCCTCCTGTCGCCGCGTGCTGTTGAGCCAAATAGGGACAAACGAACGACACCGGCGGCCCGGAGTTCACCTTCATGATCCCGCAATATGGTGATGACTTCTTCCCGGTTCATGACATCCATTTTGGCCATACCCTTTCACGCGGTCAAGTGAGAGCAACGGGCGGGCGACGGCGTCATGGTGCGGGAAACCGGCACCATTCCTGGAGAAGTGTTCGATTTCAGTGGCGCTGAACGGTGACCCTATGTGCTAACGCCCCGCCAATCGCCTGTTTGAGGTGCGCGCATCCGGCGCGATGTCGAACAGAATTACAAGTTGTGTTCAACCAGACGGATGTCGGTTTAGAGGTGTGGTTTCTTGCTGCCGTCGGCTTCCCAATACGATTCTCACTCGAACAACGCTGGTTTCAACGGGTTCTCACAAAACGCGAATATTTTGATAACACCCGCCAGTGGGACGATTGGGATAGTTATAAGAAAGCGATGCCAATGGATGCCACCGCAAGCAGTACAACCTGCAAGAAACTCTTCTCTAAGGATTTGTTAAGAAATAACATTTCCACCTGACGGCCTGATTTCGTAGTTCCATTCGCCGTGGAAATCGTCGCGCCGGAGGTTGATGCCGGACATCTCGTCGTCGGCAACCTTGATTCCGGCGGGGTAAGAGTTGCTGTCG
>JACQZR010000290.1 GCA_016213775.1 Acidobacteriota bacterium | reverse complement strand
GCAAAGACGAATTGCGTGAAGCCATCGAAGCCTTCATCAAGCGGCACAATGACCGAGCCAAGCCTTTCCGATGGCGCAAGCGCGAAGTCAAGGGAAGTCAGCTTCGCAATACGATAATTAACTTACGCAATTAAGCACTAGTACCTACACCACTATTCTGGAAGTGTTGTAAAATCATACAACTTGCGTAGGAGTTTGATCGGTAGACGATCTGCCCTGCCCCTCCTCCGAGCAACCTGGATGCCCGTTGGGTACCGGTACCTAAGGGGGGGTACATTGTCAACCAGGCTGGGGCATAATGGGCTATTACGCTCGGTTGCAGTATACAGTACCAGGGGATGCCACTTCACGAATGCGTTGCGGTGAGTATCTCTAGAAAATCTTTCGGAGGACACTCTCAGAATGCGTTCCATTTCACGGAGTTCAGCGTTTGCGCATCGGAGGGAGGCACCAGTGCACAGGTCTCGAATGCGACAATTATCGGCTATCAGTCGGAAGTTAACTCCAATGCCGGCGTCATTGTGTTCAAGAACATCTCCGCCCTGCAGACCATTGAACGCATCGAAGTGTATCTTGGGGCCGGAACACGGTTTTTCACGCCGCCGGTGCCGTTCAGCACTTCGCCGGGAAACCCGATCACGATCGCGCACTTTGCGGGCTTCACTGCAACAAATACCGACGCTGAGGTTGGCCTGTCCAACGGCCCGGTGTCGAGCATCATTGTAAACGGCCCCCAAAGTGCCACCTTCCTGTTCACGGGTTTTGATCCGGGCGAAGCGTGGGGCGTTTTCGTTGACCTGTTCAATCTTGCCGGCACAGCGGAGGCCGGGGGCTCCGACTTTGACGGAATCACCCTGCAGATCTACTTCAGTGGTGTTCCGACACCTCTCACAAGTTCGTGCACCGATCCCGCCTATACCGTGGGAGTCGACGAGTGCTTTCCAGCCACTTTCACGGGAAACAAGAAATCGTTCCCGTCGTCCATGAGCGACGATGTGGTAGCCGGGGTTCCGGAGCCTTCGACATTAGGGTTCATCGGGGGTGCGCTGGTGTTGATGGCTATGCGACGGCGGCATAGTTAGACACCACCCGGCAAGCGGGTGGCTTGATGAGTGGGGCCGCCTCGAAGGCGGTCGGTATCCACATTGGATTCGGGCGTTTTTCTTTCTCACGGAGCGCACGGAGGTCACGGAGACAGATCAGGTTGGTCCTGCAAAACGCTGGACACAGCACTCACTCTGTTTGCGTCCATCAAGTCACTTGGAGTGCGAGGCAGAATGTGCGAGTTCCAGAGCGCGGCCAGGATTGGCCGCCGCACACGTTAGCTGATCTCTACGGGGACCGAATCGACGATTTCGATGCCGAAGCCTTCCAGTCCGGCGACCTTTCGCGGGGCGTTGGTGAGCAGGCGAATTGTGCTAAGGCCGAGATCGACGAGAATTTGCGCGCCGATGCCGGTATCGTGCTGGAGCATGCGCTGGCCCTGGCTTTGCGTAGTGAGGAAGGGGTCGCGGCCATGGGCGAGGATGCGGTAGGCGTCATCGTCGTGAGACAGGCGGAGTCCAGCGCCAGTCTGGTGCAGATAGACAAGCACGCCCGCACCTTCTTCGGCAATTCGCTTGAGTGAGCCTTGAATGAGCTGGCCGCACTGGCAATCCGTGGATGCAAACACATCGCCGTAGACGCAATGCGAGTGCATGCGAACGAGGACGTTCTTGCGTCCAGCGACGTCGCCGTGGACGAGCGCCAGGTGGTTTTCGCAATCAACCGAACTGGAGTAGAGAGAGGAACGGAATTCGCCGTAGCGGGTGCGGACGGTTCCGTCGGCGCGTTTCCTGATGATGCGTTCATGCTGGAGACGGTAGCGGATGAGCTCGGCAACGGAGATCATCTTGAGGTCATGCCGGTGGCAGAAGTCGAGCAGTTGCGGCACGCGGGCCATGGTGCCGTCATCGTTCATGATTTCGCAGATGACGCCGCCGGGGCGCAGGCCGGCCATGCGGGCGAGGTCGACGGCGGCTTCGGTTTGGCCGGTGCGTACGAGCACGCCGCCCTCCTTGGCGCGGAGGGGAAAGACGTGGCCGGGACGGGCGAGGTCACTGGGCCGCGAGCCGGGCTCCATGATCACTTGAATCGTGTGGGCGCGGTCGGCGGCTGAGATGCCGGTAGTGACGCCGGAGGAGGCATCGACGGATTCGCAGAACGCGGTTCCGAACATGGAGGTGTTGCGCGGGGTGATCAGGGGCAGATGCAGTTGATCGCAACGTTCGGGGGAGAGCGCGACGCAGATGAGTCCGCGGCCGTGGACGGCCATGAAGTTGATCATCTCGGGGGTAATTTTTTCCGCGGCGACGGTGAGATCGCCTTCGTTTTCCCGGTCTTCATCGTCGACGACGACGAGCATCCGGCCGGCGCGGAAATCGTCGATAGCCTCCGGGATGGTTGCAAATGGCATAATGATCTACTCCGATTCTACTTCGTATGCATCAGGTTGCCAGACCAAAGCACCCGCGGACTCCTGAAGAGGAAGCCCGCGACCGAGTCCGTTATTACATCTTCGCGGCGTTTGTGGGCGCGCTGCTGCTGCTGAACGTCACTGGGATTTTCAAGAGCGTGTGGGGCATCGACACCGCGGCCATCGTGACGGTGCTCGCCGGCTACAAGACGTTCTACAACTCGATTGCGGCGCTGCTTGAAAAAGAGATCACGGCGGACTTGGCGATCTGTGTCGCGGTGGTGGCGGCGCTGTCGGTGGGCGAGTACCTGGCGGCGGCCGAGGCGTTGTTTATCATTCTGGTGGGCGAAGGGTTGGAGTCGTATGCGGCGGGGCGGACGGATGCGGCGATCCGGAAGTTTGTCGAGCAGTTGCCTCGCAAGGCGCGGTTGTTGCGCGATGGGGTGGAGGTGGAGGTTGACGTTGATCAACTGAATCCCGATGACGTGATTGTGGTTCGCGCGGGCGAGCGGATCACGGCGGACGGCGTGGTGGCGCAGGGCCTTTCCGCGGTGGATGAGAGCACGATCACGGGAGAGTCGCTACCGCGGGACAAGGGGCCTGGCGATGAGGTTTTCTCGGGCACGCTGAACGGCAACGCGCTGCTGCGGATTCGCGTGACGCGCGCCGGATCGGACACGACGCTGGCCCACGTGGTTCAACTGGTGAAGGAAGCCAAGGAACGCCAGGCGCCAGTGGAGCGGATGGCGGACAAAGCGGCGAAGTACTTTCTCCCGTCGATTCTGCTGGCGGCGGCGTTGACGTTCTACTTCACGCGCGATTGGCTGCGGACCGTTGCGGTGTTGATTGTGGGATGCCCGTGCGCGCTGATTCTGGCGACGCCTACGGCGATGGTGGCGGCGATTGGCGGGCTGGCCCGGCGGGGGATTCTGGTGCGTGGCGGGGCGATTCTGCAGCAGGCGGCGAAGGTGGATGCCGTCATGTTCGATAAGACCGGGACGGTGACCGAGGGGAAGTTCGAGATCATCCGCGTGCTGGCGTTTGCGGGTGGTGAGGACGATGTACTGCGAATGGCTGCGATTGCCGAGCGCGGGTCTGATCATGTACTTGCGCGGGTGATTGTGGATGCGGCACGGGCGCGCGGGCTGAACATTCCGATGGTGGATGATGCGCGGGTGTTGCCGGGCCGCGGGGCCGAGTGCACGCATGAAGGCCGGACGCTGCGGGCGGGCAATGCGGCGTATCTAGGCGAGCACGGGATTACCGGAACGGCGGAGGCGTTGGAGGAAGCGGACCGGCTGGGCGCGACGGCGGTGTTGGTGGCGGATGGGCAGATTCTAGTGGGCGCGATATTGTTGCGCGATCGCATCCGGCAGGGTGTCAAGAAGGCCGTACACCAGTTGGAGCACATGGACATTCACGACATCGTGATGTTGACTGGTGACCGGCGGCGCGCGGCTGAGGTGATTGCCCGCGAGTTGAAGTTTCCGCACTTTGAAGCGGAGTTGCTGCCGGAGCAGAAGCTGGAGCGGATCCGTCATTTGCACGCGCAAGGGCATGTGGTGGCGATGGTGGGCGACGGGATCAACGATGCGCCCGCGCTGGCGGCGGCACAGGTAGGCATTGCGGTGAAGGGCGCGAGCGATATCACGGCCGAGGCATCGGACGTGGTGTACATGCCGGAGTCGCTGGAGCAGCTTCCGCGGTTCTTTGAAGTGGCGCGGCGATCGATGGCGATCACGTGGCAGAACATCATCATTTTCGCGGGGGTGGTGAACTTCACGGCGGTGATTGCCTGTGGCATGGGTGTGCTGGGACCGCTGGGGGCGGCGTTCACGCACCAGATCTCGTCGCTGCTGGTGATGCTCAGCTCGCTGCGGCTGCTGTATGTGGGGTCGGGGCAGGCGCCGCGTTGGAAGAAGTACACGAAATGGTTCAGCGTACACGGGCTGGAGCACCGGTTGGAGCATCTGCAACTGAAGCGGCGGCTTGTGCACTTGTGGGCGCACCGGCACGATTGGGCGCGTCCGGCGGGTTATACATTGGCAGGGCTTTTTGTTTTAAACGGAATCTATGTTTTGCAGCCGGAGGAGTTGGGCGTCATTGAGCGGTTCGGCAGGAAGGTGTTGCCGTATGGGGAGCCGGGGCTGCACTACAAGCTGCCGTGGCCGGTGGAGAAGCTGACACGGATTCCGGCGCAGCGGGCGCGGGCGCTGGAGATCGGGTACCGGTCGGCGGGCGGCGCGGTGGAGGCGGAACCGGCGGCGTATGAGTGGAACGCGCAGCATCGCGGCGGGCGGTTTCAACGCAAGCCGGAAGAGGCCCTTGTCGTGACGGGCGATCAGAACATGATCGAGGTGACGCTGACGGTGCACTACAAGCTGGCGCGGCCGGACGATTATCTGTTCGGGCTGTTGGATGGCGAGACGACGGTGCGGATGGCGGGCGAGTCGGCACTGCATGCGGTGTTGACTACGACCGGCATTGATGAGGCGTTGACGCAGGGCCGCAAGGGAATCGAAGACCGCATCGTGAAAGAGATGCAGCAGCGCCTGGACCGCTACAAGGCCGGGGTGCAGGTGTTGCTGGTGAAGCTGCTGGACGTGCATCCGTCGCTCGAAGTGGTGGATGCGTTTCGCGATGTGTCGGGCGCGTATGAGGAGAAGAACCGGCTGATCAATGAAGCCGAGGGGTATCGCAATGAGCAGGTGGCGCTGGCGCGTGGGAACGGGCAGGCGAGCCTGCTGAACGCGCAAGGATATTCGCTCGGCCGTAAGAACAGGGCGGAGGGCGATGCGAGCCGGTTCCTGCAGGCCGAAGGAGCGTTTCGTTCCGCGCCCGGACCAACGGAGACGCGGCTGTATCTGGAGACGATGGAACAGGTTTTGCCCGGGAAGCGGAAGATGATTGTCGATGCCGGCAAGGGACGGCGTCACTTGATGTTGATGGATGACGGGGTGGAAATTGGGGCGCCCCTGATGCCGCCGGTGGCCGCGCCACGGCCGCCGCGCGAGGAGTAGGAAACGGACGAACCCCGCCCCGAGGCGGGACTGAAGTCCCGCGCAGGCTAAAGCCTGCCCCACAGGGTGGCAGAATGTCCAATCGACGGAAGGAGCAACAATGGGACACACACACGATCACGACCACGGGCACGAGCATGAGCACCACGAGCATGATCATGAGCACCTGCCATGGCGCGAGCTGCTTCATCATTACTATCCGGCAATGGCGGTGGTGGGCGGACTGCTGTTTTTGTGGCTGACATTCTTTACCGTACGCGAGACGGAGTTTGTGCTGATCACGCAGTTCGGGAGGCCTGTGTATGCGGTGAGCGATGCGGGGCTGCACATGAAGTGGTTCTTCCAGACGGCGAACTACTTTGATAAACGGCTGCGGGTGTACAATCCGCGGCCGAGCGAATTCCTGACTCGCGACAAGAAGAACCTGGTGATCGAGAGCTACGTCGCGTGGCGCATCCAGAGTCCGCAGAAGTTTGTCGAGACCGTGGGCGATCCGGTTGCGGCGGAGATGCGGCTGCACGACATCGTGTGGTCGGGGTTGTCGGCGGCTTTGGGGTCGCACGATATTGATTCGCTGATTTCCACCAATGCCGAAGCGGTGAAGGCGCGCGAGCTGTTTGACCAGCTTTCTTCGGACACGGACAAGAAGGCGCTGGCGCAGTACGGGATTCAGGTGGTGGATGTGCGGATCAAGCGGATCAATCTGCCGGATCAGAACAAGCAGAGCGTGTATGCGCGCATGCGGGCGGAGCGCGAACGAATCGCCCGGCAGTATCGCGCCGAGGGCGAGGAGCAGGCGCTGCGCATTCGTGCCGATGCCGATCGTCAGAAGGAAGAGCTGTTGTCGCTGGCCTACAAGGACGCCGAGAAGATGCGTGGCGAGGGGGATGCGGAATCGACGCGGACGTATAGCCAGGCGTATTCGAAGAATCCGCGGTTCTACAAGTTGCTGCGCACGCTGGAGGCGTACAAGAAAATCCTGGATGACAAGACGACCGCGATTCTGAGCTCGGATTCGGAATTATTGAAAGTCCTGATGCGAGGCGAAACGGCACAATGACGCTGCTGCGGAGAGAGTTTCTCAAGCCGGCGGGGCGTGTGGCGCTGACCTTGTGGCTGCTGACGAGCGTCTACATCGTGCCGGCGGATCAACAGGCGGTGGTGACGCGCATGGGCGTGGTGGTGGAACCGAGGGTGACTCCGGGGATTCATTTGAGCTTGCCCTGGCCGGTCGACGTGGTGACGAAGTTGAAGGTGCAGCAGTTGCAGCGGCTGGTGATCGGCGGGGCGTTGTCGGACAGCGTGACCGGGCGGACTCAACCGCTGATTTCGCAATTCCTCACTGGGGATCAGAACATTATTCATATGCGTGTTGTGACCCAGTATTCGGTGAGCGTGCCGGCGGATTATCTGTTTCAATCGCAGAATGTCGGGCAGTTGGTGGGATCGGCGGTGGAAGCGGAGTTGTCGCGCAGGATTGCCGCGCGCACCGTCGATGCGGTGTTGACGACGGAGAAGGCGGCGATTCAGGAGGAGATTCGCGCGTCGGCGCAGAAGGTGATCAATGACTATCGCGCCGGAGTGTTGCTGGCGAGCGTGAACATCGAATCCGCGCAGCCGCCGCCGGAAGCGGCCGATGCTTTTCGTGATGTGGCGAGCGCGCGGGCGGATTCCTCCCGCATTGTGAATGAGGCGCAGGGGTACGCGAACGATCTCATTCCCAAGGCGCGCGGGCAGGCGCAGCAGTTGTTGGAGACGGCGTCGGCGTACAAGCAGAAGAAGACCAACGAGGCGCTGGGGGACGCGTCGCGGTTCAGCCAGGTGGCGGCGGAGTATGCCAAGGCGTCGGATGTGAACGGGCGGCGGTTGTATATGGAGACGATGGAGCAGGTGCTGCCGCGGATTCGCAAGCTGATTGTGGATAAGAATGGGAACCTCGATCTCACGATCATCCGCAAAGGTGAGCCGGAGAAGAAGTGAGCAAGGAACGGAAGGCCCAAGGCATAACCGTGTTGATATTGGCGGCGGCGCTGGCGTTCGCCGCCTATCGCAAGGGCGTGTTTGGGTCTGGATTCAATTTGGGGAGCCTCGCGCCCAGGACGACGGTGAAGGCGGATCCGACGCCGCAGGACGTGATCTATGCGATGTTGGACGCGGCGCGCGATGGGAAGGTGAAGGATTACCTTTCGCACTACACTGGGCAGATGGCGACGCTGCTGGAAAAGTCGATTGCCGAATCTACGCAGGCGGGGTTTGAGAAGTATTTGAAGGATACGAATGCGCCCATAAAGGGGGTGGCGCTGCAGGAGCCGCAGGCCCTGACGGATCGCGAAGTGAAGGTGCGCGTGGAGTACGTGTTTCAGGACCGCAACGAAGTCCAGTGGATGTATCTGGAGAAGAGCGGCAACACGTGGAAGATCGCGCGCGTGGACAGCTCCGAGCGCATCAAGACACTGGTACCGTATGGCACGCCGGTGAGGTAGCGGGATGGCAACACGGCTGCGCGTTCTGATGATGTTGGTGTTCGCGTGGGTGCTGGCGGATCAGATCTACTTCGATAGTCAACTGGTGGCGCGGGTGCGCAATCAGAAGGCTTTCGTGCAACAGCCTGTGGGTGTGGATGGCAGCCGCGGGCGTAGGGTAGTGGGCATCGAGCAGGAGGCGGCGGATGCCGGCGTGGCGGTCAGGGATGTTGTCCTTGCCGTGGAAGAGGAGCCGTACACATCGATGGACGTGTACTTGCGAAATCTTCATGCGCGCAAACCCGGAGACGATCTGCGCATGCGGGTGCGGAGGCCGGATGGCACGGAAAAGGACGTCAGTATTCGTTTGCGGCCGATGTCGCGTGATAGCAATTTGTGGTTGAACGCGACGCTGCAACTGTTCGCTCTGATCGTCTGCATTCCGCTGGCGTTTGGGGTGGCGTGGATGCGACCAAACGATACCCGGTCGTGGGTGCTGATTTGGATGATGGTGGCATTCATCATGATGTTCCAGTTCTTCTATTTCTATCCTGAAAACGAGGTGTTGACGGTCATCCGGATGTTCATGGTGGCTTGTTGGAAGGAGACGTGGCCGCTGTCCATGGCGATGCTGGGGTTGTTCTTCCCGGAACGCATAAAGCTGAAGCCGTGGCAGAAGTGGGCGGCAGCGGCGCCGGCCACGTACGCGGTGTTGTATGCGGTGCTGGTGTTCGTGCACCAGTTCGCGAGGCTGCGGAGTTTCCGGATAGCTGACATGCTCGTGCCGCTACGCGATTTAACGGATCCAGTGGACGTCTATTTCAGCCTCACGCTAATCGGCTTCTACTTTCTCATGCTCGGAGTGCGATTCCCTTTCACCAAAACTGCACCGGAGCGGCGGCGACTGGTGTTGTTGAATGTGGGGTCTCATTTGGCATTCACGCCGCTGTTCGTCATGGTAATCCGATCGTTGATCCGGGGTACCGATACATTCCAGGGAATGCCGCCGCTGGTGACATTCGTCTGTTTACTGATGCTGATGCTGTTTCCCCTGACGCTGGCGTACCTGGTGCTGGTGCACCGGGCGATGGACATCCGCGTGGTGTTGCGAACGGGACTACAGTACGCGCTCGCCAGCCGGGCAATCAATGTTCTGCGAATGCTGCTGGTGGTGGGCGCCGTGGTGTACGCGATGCGGATCATGCAGACCAACGAGCGGCGGGTGGAGAATGTCACCACGGTGGCGGTGGTGATTCTGTTTTCGGTGTTGATCAGCCGGGCAGCGGACCGGGCGCGAGGCTGGATTGACCGGCACTTTTTCCGGGAGGCCTACAACGCCGAGCACGTGTTGAGCGAGTTGAGCCAGCAATTGCGGCGGATTCTGGAGCCGGGGGTGCTGGTGGAGACGGTGTCGCGAAGGATTGCGGAGTCGTTGCATATTACGCACGTTGCGACGTTGTTGCGCGATGGCGACGGATTCCGCCCGGCGTACGCGGTGGGCTTCGATGGCACGCCGGATGCGTTGTTCGCGGGCGACGCTCCGGTGGCGCGGCGGTTGGAAGAATCGCGGACGCCGCAGCGAGTATATCTGGACGATCCTGAGTCGTGGGTGAAGAAAGAACTTGCGGGGCATCGCGACTACGATTTGCTCGCCGGCCTGCAAACGCAACTGCTGTTGCCGATTGAAGGGCAGGGCGAACTGACAGGGTTCATCAGCCTGGGACCGAAGCGATCGGAGGAGCCGTACAGCAGGGCGGACGTGCAGTTGCTGCAATCGGTGGCGACGCAAGCGGGGCTGGCGTTGGACAATACGCGGCTGACGGCGGCGGTGGCGCAGGAAGCGGCCCGGCGGGAACGCATTCATCAGGAGATGGAAATCGCCGGTGACGTGCAGGAGCGGCTGTTTCCGCAGCGGCGTCCGGTGGTGGAAGGGCTGGAGTATGCGGCGGCGTGCCGTCCGGCGCAGAGCGTGGGCGGCGACAGTTTCGATTTTCTGGAGTTGCCCGAGGGACGATTCGGAGTCAGCATCGGGGATGTGAGCGGCAAGGGAATTCCGGCCGCGATTCTGATGGCCGTAGTGCAGACCTCGATTCGCAGCAATGCGCCGCTGGCGGCGGAGAATCTGGCGGCGATGATGTCGAGTGTGAACCGGGTGGTGGAGGATGCTTCGTCGAAGAAGCATTTCGCGACGATTTTCTTCGGCGCATATCATCCCCATACTCGCGAGCTGCGCTACGTGAATGCGGCGCACAATCCGCCGCTGCTGTTGCGGGCCAATGGCGAGGCGGAGTGGTTGAAACCGACGGGGCATGCGGTGGGATGGTCGAAGAGGGCGGCGTTCGCCGAGAGCGCGGTGGAGTTGCAGCCGGGGGATACTCTGTTTCTCTACACGGACGGCATCACGGAGGCGATGAATCGTACGATGGACGAGTTTGGAGAGGACCGCTTCCTGGAGACGGCGCGGCGGACGCATACGCTGCATCCGGAGGCCGTGATTCCGGCGGTGTTGCACGCGATTGACGAGTTTGCCGCGGGGGAACCGCAGCATGATGACATGACGATGGTGGTGCTGCGGGTGCGGCCGTAAATATTTTCTGACGCGTGAAGGTAATCGCGAGGGTGGTGACGCTTCCAAGTCGTGCCCAAAGAACGGGCGATTCTTACTTGAGAGGAACGACTATGAGGATCACCAGGATCATGATTTGCGTTGGGGCGATGATGGCCGCGGGGCGGCTGCACGGCGCACAGGCGACACTGACCGATGATGCTACCGTGCAGATGGCTCTGCCAACGAACAATTTCGGTGGACTGCCGCAGTTGCAGGTGGGGGCTTCGTCCATGGCGCTGGTGCGGTTTTCGCTGGCGTCGCTGCCGGCGGGCACCACCGATACGACGATTCAGCGGGCAAACCTGCGATTGTTTGTGAACCGCGTTACCACGCCGGGGAGTGTGGAATTTCGTCCGGTGGAACAGGAGTGGGCGGAGAAGACGGTGTCGTGGGCGGCGATGCCAGGCTTTGTGACGCCGGTGGCCGGGGGAATCGCGGTGGAAGCGGCAAATGGTTTTGTCACGGTGGATGTGACCGCGCAGGTTCGCTCGGCGCTGCACAACGGGCAGAAGTTTTTCGGAGGCGCGATCCGATCAGCCGGCGCAGAGGCGTTCTTTGACAGCAAGGAGAATACATCGACGTCGCAGGCGCCGAGTCTGGACATTCAATTGACGGGACCACAGGGACCACAGGGAATTGCGGGAGTAGCGGGCGCAACCGGTGCGACGGGACCGAAGGGCGACAAGGGCGATCCGGGAACATCGGGTTTGTTGGAGAATCTGTCGGGGTTTAGCGTGGCCGATTTCGGGATTTCGCTGGGAACGACGGTGGTCCGCAGGCTCGCCTGTCCGACCGGATATCCGAGGCTGGTCTCGGGCGGATGTGGCTGGCCCTTCGCTCAGGCTTCCGCCAACCTATTGTCGCTATTCGACCTCGCATACTCGGGGCCTGATCCCGACAATTCGGCGGGTGCCTGGAGGTGTGTCGCGGCGAATGGTACGGTTTCGACACAGACGTTGCGTCTGTACGTCAGTTGCGCGAAGTAAGCCGTCGCGGTACGTGTGTGCAGGCGCAATGCGAACATAGCGCTGAGAAGCGGCACGAGTATGCGGTTTGTGGTTGTCTGCATTCTGGGGTGCGCGGTTGCCGGCGCGGAGGAGCGTTGTTCTCCGCTCGCGGAACTGAAAACGTTCGCGGACTCCCTGCCTTCCTATGGTCCCGGTTTAGTTGAGCCCATTGAGAAGCGGCTGGCGGATTCGCCGGACTCGATGGTACCTCACGGGATGCTGGTGGACTCCTCAGTGTATGCGCGGCGCCCCGTGCGGGAGCGGTATCAGAAGATGTTGGCGGAGCATCCGGAGAGCCTGGACTCGGGATCCTCGCGCTCATCCAACTGAAGCAGCATCTAGCGTAAGCCGCGCGTGCTCACCCGGGGAATGGATGGGCCGGGGGAGAGACTTCGCCAACAGTCTGGCGTAGACCGAATCCTTGATCTCGATTGTCGTACTCATCGTTGCCATTCTCCCTTGCTGTATTCGACATGGGTGAGGATGTGCAGGATGCACTCTTCCTTGACCATGACAAACCACGGCTCACGCGGCTGGGCGGGTGCGAACCCTCCGGATGATCTGCTCTCCATCGCGCTGCCGTGTCAGGCGAAGATCGTAGTCGGTTTGCAGCCCAAGCCAGGTTTCCGGTGAAACGCGGAAATAGGTACCCAGTCTCAAAGCGGTATCGGCAGTGATGGAGCGAGTGCCATTGACGATTGCGCCGATGCGATTGGGCGGGACGTCCAGATCACGAGCCAACTGGTTGATGCTGATCCCGAGCGGCTTCATGAAGTCCTCCAGGAGAATCTCTCCGGGATGGATTGGATCGAGTATTTTGGGCGGCTTCATTGTCATCTCCCCTGACCTTAGTGGTAATCCACAATCTCAACGTCATAGGCATCGCCGTTACGCCAGGCGAAGCAGATGCGCCATTTGTCATTGATCCGAATGCTGTATGTCCCGGCGCGATCGCCCTTAAGCAGTTCAAGTTGGTTTCCAGCAGGCACGCGAAGATCCTCCAGCCGCCTCGCCTGATGCAGGTACAAGAGCTTCCGCCGCGCAGTCCGTTCGATGGATTGAAATCGGCGGACCATTCGGTCCTGAAAGAGCGACGTGGTATCTTCGCACTTGAACGACCGGATCAAACTCCAGTGTATGATGTGTAAGGTATTATGTCAAACGTCACAGATGCCGGCTGAGGCGGCGCGCAGTATAATGGGTGATTCCCGCATGGTCGAAACCATTCACCCTGTGACCTCGCTTGAGGGGTCGATACGTCTGCCTGGAGACAAATCCATATCCCACCGCTATGGCATGCTTGCCTCGATAGCGGAGGGGACTTCCAGGATTCACAATTATTCGCTGGGCGCCGATTGCCAGTCGACGCTCGCCTGCATGCGGTCGCTCGGCGTTGCCATGGAGAGCGACGGCACCGAGACCACGATTCACGGCGCCGGGCTGGACGGATTGCGGGCTGCCGCTGCGCCCTTGGACGCGGGCAATTCCGGGTCAACAATCCGGATGCTGAGCGGGATACTGGCGGCGCAGCCGTTTGTGACGCGCATCGGCGGCGATGAGTCGTTGAGCAAGCGGCCGATGGCGAGGATCATGAAGCCGCTGGGCGAGATGGGCGCGCGGCTGGAAGCCACGAACGAGAAATTCCCGCCACTGACGATTCATGGCGCGAAGCTGCGTCCGATTGACTACGCGCTGCCGGTGGCGTCGGCGCAAGTGAAATCCTGTGTGTTGTTCGCCGGCGTGTTTTGCGAAGGTGTGACGACGGTCCGGGAGCCGGTTCCGACGCGCGATCATTCGGAGATTGCGCTGCGGCAGTTCGGCGCTGAAGTGGAGTCTCTGGGAGGCGTGATCACGATTGAAGGCCGGCCAAAGCTGCAAGGCCGTGAATTGACGGTGCCGGGCGATCTCTCCTCGTCGGCGTTCTTTCTGGTGGCTGCGCTGCTGAAGAAAGGCTCGTCGCTGTCCATTGAGAATGTGGGGTTGAATCCGACGCGTTCGGCGCTGATGGATTTCCTTGTGGCGGGAGGCGCGCGCATCCGGCTACTGAACATTCAACAGGATTCCGGCGAAGTGGTGGGCGATATTTTCGTGGAGCATTCCCCGTGGAAGGGAGGCGTGCTGGAGAAAGCGATGACCGCCGCACTGATTGACGAGATTCCGGTGCTGGCGGTGTTGGGTGCGGCGTCGGAAGAAGGATTGGTTGTGCGCGACGCTGCCGAGCTGCGGGTGAAGGAAACGGACCGTATCGCGACGGTGGCCGAGAACATGAAGCGCATGGGCATCACGGTAAACGTACGCGAGGACGGCTTCGACGTGCCGGGCAAGCAGCAGTTCCGGGCGGCGGAACTCGATTCATTTGGCGATCACCGCATCGCGATGGCGTTCTCGGTGGCGGCGCTGGCGGCCGATGGACCATGCACGATTCACGATGCCGGAGCTGCCTCGGTTTCGTTCCCGCGGTTCTACGATACCCTGCGCGAGATTTCGCGCTAGGATTTGTATCCATGAGCAGTAGCGAGGCGACCGAACTCGATCTGCGCGGTCTCGTGCACGATCTGAATAACGTGTTCCAGACGTTGCTGGACGCAGCGGACGCGCTGGTGTTGGGTGACGACCTGGCGCAGGTGGCGGGCGCCATCCATCGCAGCGTGGAGCACGGGCAGAGACTGGCGCGCAGCATTGTGCAGGCTTCAGATGAGAGCTTCGCGGTGGCGGGGGCGGCGGACCTTGCCATTCAGTTCGCGCGCGATTTTGTGCAATCGACGCACCGGCCCGCGGTGGAGTTCACGACTGTGATTGAGGAGGGCCTGCGGCTGCGCGGAAACCGGGTGGCGTGGGAGCGGCTGCTGGTGAACCTGCTGTTGAACTCTTCGCAAGCGATGCCGCGCGGGGGCGCCGTGGAAATCGCCGCGTTTCGCGATGGGCGCGCGACGCTCATCAGGGTGAGCGACAATGGGCCGGGGATACCGGCGAAGATCCTGCCGCTGATATTTGAACCCCATTTTTCCACAAAGCCGAAAAACTCCGGGTTGGGGTTGCACATTGTGCGGACGATCGCGGAGCATAACGGCGCAGCAGTGGCGGCCCGCAACCGCGACGAAGGCGGAGCTGAGTTTATAATCACCGTTCCCGATGCTGCTATTCTGAGTAGCGATGACTAAGGTTGACCTTCACTTTGACTTGACCAGACCGTTGGGGGACGGCGATCTCGATGCCATTGCGCGCGTGCATTCGGTTTATGGGATACAGCGGGTGATTCTGAAACAGCCTTCTTTGGACGCAGTTGAGGTGGAGTACGACGCCACGCGCATGAGCCCGAACGACGTGCTGGCGGCGCTGGTGCGATGCGGGATTCCGGTGGCGCGCCAGGGATCTTGATTTTCAAGAGTTGATGATTTGCCGGTCGAATTCGTGGGCGACCACTATAAGCCGGAGTGTGTTCTTGCTCCGGTCTGCCCCTGGTACGGTGATTGTTGCCGATAGTTCGGTCTCGTGGATCAGGTACGGGGTTCGAAGCGGACTTCTACCTCCGTCTTCACCTTCACTGGCTTCCCTTTCTGCATAGTCGGCTGGTAGTTGAAATCGGACCAGGGGATGGCTTCGCAGAGTTGTGCCCCGGTTTCGAGTACGGCGATCTTGCCGTCTTTGCCGATGAGGACTTTGCATTTGGCGGTGCCGCCGGTGGGTTCCCAGAGAGGCGCGGGCAACGTCTTGGGGCCAGCCGTCAGAAGAGCGCTCTGCTTGTCGCTGGGGACGGCGATTTCCGGTGTTTCGTCGTCCTCGGCCAATGCAGCACCCTCTTTTGCCTCGGCGGGCTGAAGCTTAGTGACGAGGAAGACGGCGCGCGCGGGGTAGCGCTTTATGATGTTGCGAAGCGCGCCGGTGAAGCTGTCGACGGAATCAAATGACAGGCCGGTCCAGGCGGTGCGAACGGCGCGCTGGCAGCTTGCTTCGAGCGGGTAGCCGCCCTTGCCATTGGCGGGGTCGCCGATTTCATCGATGACTTTTTGCGCGAGGACGCCTTCGGCAACATATTCTTTATCGGGGACGACTTCGGTGGGTGACTTGAGGAAGAGCCGGTACTGGCGGATCCCATCCTTGAGATAGACGGACGGACCACCAGCGTTGAGCGCGGCATCGGTAGCGTTAGCAGGCTTGCCGATCTGGATCCTGCCTTGGATTTTCTGGAGTTGGATTGCGGCTTTCTTTTCCTGTTTGGCGTCCGGCTGGGAGGAGCAGGCGCCCAAGAAGGAGAGCGCGGGAATGAGTGGAAACAAGAATACATTGCGGTTCATCCGCAGTACCCTCACTTTCGGGATGTGGTTCATCCCGCTCTGAACGTAACACGTGCAGACGTGGGACACAACGTTGTCCGCTGGCGGAGGTTGATTCCCAATACCGGACGCTTTCCCGGCCGTGATCGCCCCATGCGCGGCGCGGCCAGAGGATTGCATGTGCCAGGGCGTCTTATATGCGCAACCTTGGCGGTGATCTACGGTTTGCTTTCCGGATGCTGTTCAGCCAGCCCGGCTTTTCCGCGGTATCCATTCTCACATTGGCGTTGGGCATCAGCGTCACGACCGCGATGTTCAGCGTCATCGACACCATGTACTGGCGGGCGTTCCCGGGCGTGCCTGAGCCGGACCGGTTAGTGGAATTGGAGACGCTGGCTCCGGATGGGAGCGTGGTGCGAAGCGCGTGGCGGGACTTTCGCGACTACCGCGACAGGCTGACGCCGGTGGCCTCAGTGGTGGCGCACACGGAGACGGCGTTTACGTTGGGGCTGACCGATCAGGCCAAGCCGGTGGCGGG
>JACQZR010000289.1 GCA_016213775.1 Acidobacteriota bacterium | reverse complement strand
TTATTGCCCCTATGCGAAGGGGACTGAAACACACTTGATATGCTGATGGCACCAAGCGATTCACCCAGAAGCAGTTATTGCCCCTATGCGAAGGGGACTGAAACATCAAAGCTGCATGCTTCCACAAGCCCGTGCGGTACAAGAAGCAGTTATTGCCCCTATGCGAAGGGGACTGAAACAGATTCAGCACGTGAAATTCACGAATTGGATTGGTCACATGAAGCAGTTATTGCCCCTATGCGAAGGGGACTGAAACGCAAAGATCTGAAGGCCCTCACGGATCAGGCGATCGAGAAGCAGTTATTGCCCCTATGCGAAGGGGACTGAAACTATCATTAGTGTGCTGCGCAGAATGTTCTGCAGCTCGAAGCAGTTATTGCCCCTATGCGAAGGGGACTGAAACGATCGGGGGCGTTCTCCGGCAGCTCCAAAACAGGGCGGGAAGCAGTTATTGCCCCTATGCGAAGGGGACTGAAACTCTGTGCGGGTCTTGTCCGCATAGGCCGGAATCTTCACGCCGAAGCAGTTATTGCCCCTATGCGAAGGGGACTGAAACAGCCGATATTCGAAAAGAAGGAAGGTGCGGCATGAATGAAGCAGTTATTGCCCCTATGCGAAGGGGACTGAAACCAAGCGTGGTTGCCCACTCGGCGACAGCGTCGAGGAAGAGAAACTGAAGCGACACCTGAAGCGGTGGTAGATTAGACATGAGGGCTGCGCTGAGGGAGCTTTGGTTTCGAGCGAGGAGTGGAAGAACCATGCGGCTATTCGGATCGCCATCCCGGCGGGCACCGTGACCGCCGCGTATCCCACCACCACGGTGACAGCCACCGGAGGTAGCGGGTCCTACTCCTGGCCAGCGACGGGATTGCCGCCAGGATTGAGCATCCATCCGAGTACCGGCTTAATCAGCGGGACTCCATCCAGTGGGACGGGAAGTCCCGTCGGTGTGAATGTGAGCGTGACGGATTCCGCATTCGGCACAGCAACCCCGGCGACACAGAGCAGCGCGTATCGGGCAACATCCGCGGCCGCAGCCTCCAGCGGCGCATACGCCCGCCACAATGCAGAACCGCGCCGGCATCTGCGGCGGCCACCAGACAGTGGCGCCCAATCCTTTCGCAGCTCTTTTTCAGTAGCCATGAGCTTGCCTGCATTATTCCTGCTCGTTCTCACGGTGTCTGCGCAAGATGCAACGACATTGATGGAGCGCCAGATTCTGGAGGAAGTGAATCGCGAGCGGCGGTCCCGTGGACTGAACAAATTGGAATGGGACGATCGCGTTGCCGGAGCGGCCCGGAATCATAGCCGCAACATGGCGAGGCGGAAGTTTTTTTCCCACGAAGATCCGGTGGCAGGTGACATGCGGAAGCGGTTGCGAGCGGCCGGGGTGGAGTGGACCGCGTGCGCGGAGAATCTGTACGAGGAGTCGCGCGTCGCTTCAGCGCGATCGGTTGTGCGCGCGTGGATGAACAGTGCCGGACATCGACAGAATCTGCTGAACGGGCGCTACACGCACACCGGGGTGGGTGTGCGGGTGGAGGGGCGTACGATCGTCACCGAGTTGTTCGTGACCAAGCCACACCGTTAGCCGTTCACGCGGCGCCCCGCGCCTCCAACTCCTCCTGGTGTTACGATCCAACTGAGGCGCATTCTGCTTTCCGCGCCGCGACACGTCACACGAGGAGGGACCGATGGTCCACCAATTCAACCTGAGCAAGTACCCGGCCCTTGCGCTGCTAGCCGCCTGTGCCGCCGGGATCGTCATTGGCAGTTACTTCCATCCGCAAGGACCGCTGGTGGCTCAAGCCGCCCCCGCGCCACAGGTTCCCGCGCAACCGCCCCCCGAGGACGGCAAGCTCCGCATCATTATCTTTGGCGCCCATCCCGATGATGCCGAATACCGCGGCGCAGGCGTCGCCATGAAGTGGGCCCGGCAAGGCCATCACGTGAAGCTCGTCTCGGCCACCAACGGTGACATCGGCCACTGGCAATCGGCCGGTGGTCCGCTCGCCATCCGACGCACCAAAGAGGTAATGGAGGTGGGCCGCAAACTCGGCGTCACCACCGAAGTCCTCGACATCCACGACGGCGAAATCATGCCCACGTTGGAGAACCGCCGTATCTTCACAAAACTGATCCGGCAGTGGAACGCCGACATCGTCATCGCCAACCGGCCCAACGACTACCATCCCGACCATCGCTACACGTCCATCCTCGTGCAGGACTCCGCCTACATGGTCACCGTGCCGTTCTTCGTCCCCGATGTGGCACCGCTCAAGAAGAACCCGGTCTTCCTGTACGCCGCGGACAATTTCCAACGCCCCAACCCGTTCCGCGCCGATGTCGCCGTCTCCATTGACGACGTGATTGAGCCGACTCTGGATGCCCTGCTCGTCATGGAATCGCAGATCCACGAAGGCGGGGCGAACGGCGATGCTTCGCTCTTCCCCGCCGATCCCGCGAAACGCAAAGCGCGCAGCCAGCAGGTCCGCACCAACCTCGCCCGCCGCTATGCCGGAGCCGCCAACACCTACCGCGGGGCGCTCAACACGTTTTACGGCCCGGACAAGGCGAAGAACATCCGCTACGCCCAAGGCTTCGAAGTGTGCGAGTACGGTCGCCGCCCATCCCAGGACGAACTGCGCAAGCTCTTCCCGTTCTAAAGGGCGTTGTACAATCGCAGCGTGATTGCCGCGATTATTCTCACATTTGCCGCCGCCCTGCCCGCCGCCGATCTACCAGTGGCTCCTGGCACGCAGCCCGTCAACCTCGGTCGCATTGGCGCCGGTGAAGGACCCGCGTGGAGCCCCGGCGGCTCGCTCTTCTTCACCGGAGAAGGTCATATCCACCGCCGCACCGAGGATGGAAAAGTGCAAATCTTCCGCGCCGCCCCAAATGGCGCAAACGGCCTCCTGTTCGATCCTCAGGGCCGCCTCATCGCCTGTGAATCGGGCAACCGCCGCATCACGCGAACCGAAAAGGACGGCACTATCACAGTCCTCGCCGATGCCTTCCAGGGCAAACCGTTCAACTCACCCAACGACCTCACCATTGACTCCAAGGGCCGCATCTATTTCAGCGATCCGCGCTACGGCAAGCGCGATGGAATGGAGATCCTCGACGCGGCAGGGAGGGCCGTCGAGGGCGTCTACCGCATCGACGCGCCCGGCAAGGTCACCCGTGTGCTCACCCGCGAGATCGAGCGTCCCAACGGTGTTCTGGTCTCCCCCAACGACGAGTTCCTTTACGTTGCCGACAACAATAACAACAATCACGGCGGCGCGCGCAAACTCTACCGGTTTCGGCTACTCGCCAACGGCTCCGTCGACCCCGCCTCGCGCAAACTCGTGTTCGATTGGCGCACCGGCCGCGGCCCCGACGGCCTCAAGATGGACACAGAGGGCCGCCTCTTCGTCGCCGCGGGACGCAACCAACCCACGCAACACGAAACATCGGGCGAATTCAAAGGCGGTGTTTACATCCTGAGTCCCGAAGGCAAGCAACTCCAGTTCATTGCCATTCCCGTCGACGAAGTGACCAACTGTGCCTTCGGCGGCCCCGATCGCAAGACGCTCTTCATCACCGCCGGCGGTACACTATGGAGCATCCCGGTCACCACGGCTGGCCGCGCTCCCGCTGGTCCCTGAAGGATGTAACGCCGGCGGCTTTACCATCCGCTCCAGTCTTTGGCTAAGATGTTTGGGCCAGGATCAAGGAGGCTTATTATGCTGGGAGTAAACCCGTACATTGCCTTTAAAGGCAACTGCCGTCAGGCAGTGGAATTCTACAAGAGCGCGCTCGGTGCTGAGGTGCTCTTCACGCAAACCTATGGCGAATCGCCGATGTCCGACATGGGACCGGCAGACAACATCATGCATTGCTCCATTCAGGTGGGCGGCTCCACCATCATGATGTGCGACGATCCCCGTCCGGACGGCGGCGCAGCCGGCAGCAATATCAGCCTGGCCATCGGACTCAACGATCCCGCGCGCGCCAAACAGCTCTTCGACAACCTCGCCGAAGGTGGCGCAGTCGTGATGCCCCTCGGCAAGACATTTTGGGCAGAGGCGTTCGGCATGCTCACCGACAAATTCGGAATCAAATGGATGGTCAACTGCGACGCGCCCAAATAGTCGTAGCCTCTCTATTGCTGGCGGCGGTTCCCGCATTCGTCCAGGACCAGGATCGCCGCCAGCCCAACATCCAGTTCGTCGAGGTGGAGCCCGGCGTCCGTCTGGAAGTTGTGGATTGGGGCGGCAAGAGAAGGCCGCTGGTGCTGCTTTCGGGGCTCGGTGAAACAGCTCACGTCTACCATCAATTCGCCACAAAGCTCGCCGAAACCAACCGTGTCTACGGCATCACCCGGCGCGGATTTGGCGCTTCCAGCGTCCCACGTTCCGGCTACAACGCCGCGAGATTGGCGGAAGACGTGGCCAGCGTCCTTGAGGTGCTGAAGTTGGAAGGCGCCGTATTGGTGGGCCACTCCGTCGCCGGCGAGGAGCTGACCGCCGCCGGCGGGCGCCACCCGGAACGCATTGCCGGACTCGTCTACCTCGACGCTGCCTCGGACCGCACCTATTCCACCCCGCCCGAAATGCAGGAACGCGCAAAGAGAATGGGTTTCCTCGCCATGCCCAAAGCGGTCGCCGGTCAATTCGATCCGCGAGTAGAGGTAAGGAATGGCGTGCAAAAGCCCGACTACTCCCGGATCCGCGTACCTGCCCTCGCCATCTACCCATCCACTCGCACTTGGCAGGAGTACGCCCCCGGTTCCCCACCCATCACCGACCCGGAGACCATCGCCCTCGCCAGTCAGGTTGTTGCCGATATCGCCGCAGTAAGAAAACGCATGTCGGACGAGTTCCTCGCGGGCGTTCGCAACTCGCGTGTGGTGTACATCCCCGCCGCTGGTCACTATGTTTTCCGTACCAATGAGGCCGACGTCCTGCGCGAGATTCGCCGCTTCCTCGACAGCCTTCCATAGTCGCCCTACCCGATTAGTGTAGAATGCGAACTCATGCCCGCAGGCAACACGCTTCTCCTACTCACCTTCGCATCCATCGCATTGCTGCTGTTCCTCATCCTCTATGCCCGTCTGCACGCGTTTCTGGCGTTGATGCTCACCAGCATGGCCCTGGGACTGGCCTGTGGCATGGACGGCGTCAAAGTCCTCAAGTCCATGCAGGCGGGCTTTGGCGATGCGCTCGGCTTCATCGCCGTGGTGGTGGCCCTCGGCGCCATGATCGGCAGTTTCCTCGAGCATTCCGGAGGCGGACGTGCGCTCGCCGACTGGCTGCTTGCCGCCTTCGGACAGGAGCGCGCCACGTGGGCCGTCCTCGTCGCCGCTTTCCTCATCGGCTTGCCGGTCTTCTTCGAAGTGGGCTTCATCATCCTTGTCCCGCTTGCTTGGATCCTCGCCAAGGAATCTAAGAAGTCGCTGCTCTTCTACGGTCTCCCGATAGCCGCCGCGCTCACCGTCACCCACGCCATGGTGCCCCCGCATCCAGCCCCCGCCGCCGCCGCCCAACTGCTCGGGGCCGACCTCGGCAAGACCATCCTCTTTGGCGTCCTCGTCTCGATTCCGATGGCCATCTCCGGAGGCATCTTCTACGGCCGCTGGATCGCCAACCGGCTTTTCATTCCCGTCCCTTCGCACGCCGCGAAACGGGCCGATGCTGCGACGTCTCAATACCCTCCACCGCCCGTCGGATTGGTGGTGCTGCTGCTCGTGCTCCCGGTGCTGTTCATCTTCGCCGCCACCATCGCCGATATGACCAAAAGCCCGCTGGCGCGCTTCCTCGGATTCTTCGGCCACCCCTTCACGGCCCTCATGGTCACCACTCTCGCCTGCATGTACGTCTTCGGCTTTCGCCGCGGCCTCGACCGCAACGCCGTCACCCGCGTGGCCACTGAGTCGCTTGCTCCCGTCGGCACGCTGCTCGCCATCATGGGCGGCGGCGGCGCATTCAAACAGGTGATCGTCGATTCCGGTGTCGGCCCCTACGCAGGCAAACTGCTCGCCAGCTCCAACGTATCTCCTCTCGTGCTCGCCTACCTGGTCGCTGCCGCAATGCGTGTGGCGCAAGGCTCGGCCACCGTTGCTATCATCACCGCCGCCGGCATCGTCGCACCGTTGGTGAAAGGCATCCCGGGGTATACGCCCGAGATGATCGTTCTCGCGATCTGCTGCGGCGGAACGGTGCTCTCGCACGTCAACGACGCTGGCTTCTGGCTGGTGAATCAGTCGATGGAAATGACCGTACCGCAAACGTTGCGTTCCTGGACCACGATGAAGGTGATCACATCATTTGTGGGCATCGCCATCGTCCTTGCGGCACAGGCGATTTTCGGCGGCTAAGGGAGGCAGAATTCTTCGGTTTGATTCGGCTCACATTTCATTTTGATCAGAATGGAGATTTTAGGTTCTGTGCCATCGGGCTTTGGGCACTTTTGGGAGACCGGATCGCCGTAGAAGCAATACGGGTCATTCACGTTTTGGATTTTCACTCCCACGATCTTGTAGTGGCTTTCAGCCGGCGCGCAACCGTTCGTGAGCGCATAGCATATCATCTCCTCTTTGTTGCCGAACTTGAAAATTGTGTTGTAATCCTTTGTCATCGTCTTCTGCTTGACGTTCAGCTTTTTTTCCATTCCTTTCTTCTCATAATAAATTAGGATATCGAATTCTTTTGACTCGATATCTATATCGCCTGTCAAGGGCGAGCCGTTCTTCGACAGCGCAAGCGCTTTGTAACCGGTACTGTATCGATATGCATTGTCCTTTTTGTTATCGATATCCGCCTCCTGCTTCACCTTGTGTTTGTTGGTGAGACCGAAGTAAAGCGCCAAGTCCCTGTTCTCGACAAGAATAGGCTCGTCGTGGGCATTGCGCTTTGCTGAGGATGCCGGAGGGCGCGTCTTCCGGCTTTGTTGATAAAGCAGCACCCCGCCCACCGCGATTACACCGGCGATCAGCAATACCAAGCTCTTATTCATTTTCTACTCCCTCTCTTTCGGTCCATTTGCGAGCATCCTCGCTACATCGGCTCGCTTTCGCCAGCCCGCGTAGTTGGAGTCTCCCCACTGCAGGCGTAAACGCTCCAACTCTTGTGACAAGGATTTCCATAATAACTGGGCCTTTCCCGTTTGCGTGGGCTCGACGGCGACGCGGATTGCCGCGACACGCCATGAATCCTCAGTGGGTGCGCTTTTCCCCAGGAGTGCCTCGACCGCAGATGTCACTTCGCCAGCGTCTATCCTGTTCCCGGCCCAAAGCAACGCTTCAGCCATGGCCAAACGGGCTGCGAGAATCAGCGAAAACTGTCCCAGTTTCTCCGCGGACTCAATCGCCTGTTTGCACTGCACGCCGACGACAGGTCGTCTGTCTCTCGATTTAGCGAGACAAACAATCGTCAAGGCCTCCGTTCTCCGAACGCTATGTGACTCGCCGCGCAACAGAACCTCCGCGACCTTCGACGCCAGTTTGTAGTCGCCCCGCCGGAGTGCATTTGCCGCCGTCACCATGCGCGTCCTGGAGGTGAACTCGCCCGGAGCCTTCTCCACTTCCGCGGCAATCGCGAGAGCTTGCTTTAGCCGTTCCTCCGCCGCGGCCACGTTTCCCAACTTCGACTGCAGCTCCGAAAGATTCGCCAGAGTGTAAAACCCCCGCGCCTTCCGGCCCGCCGACATATAAGATCCCAATGCCGTTTCATAGAGCTGAACTGCGCGCGGATACTCGCCCAGCGCCGCCAACGCACTTGCCTCTCCTTCGACGGCGCGCAATTCCTGGTCCTTGTCTCCGCGCGCCGCTGCAACTCGCTTCATTTCGCGAAACTCCTCGGCGGATGCGGCATAATCGGCTTTCACAAAAAGCACCAGTCCCTTCAACGCGCTCGCGGTGGCCAGGTTCCGCGTGTCCCCCAACCGTGTCAGCATTGGGGTCGCCGTCCGGATCGCTTCCAAAGCTTGGTCCAACCGTGCCGTGCGCTCGTACACCGAAGCCAGCGAAAGCTGGGCCCGCGCCTGATTCGCCTCATCCCGGTCGCGTATCGCAATCTCGGCGGCCTTGCGGTACAACTCCTCCGCTTGCTGCGTTTGCAGTTTCGCCAAATGGTGGTTGCCCGCTGAGAACAGCCCCTGCAGCGCCAACGTCTCCAGCCCATTGCGCGATGCCAGGTCCAGCGACCGGGCGGTCTCCGCGCTCGCCGCCTCCATCTCTCCCCTCATGCGGTGGACGATCGCCTGCTGCAATTGCACCCGAATCTCCAACTGAACACTGCCGATTGTTCGTGCAAGCTGCAACGCCTGCTCCAGTGTTCCCCGCACGTCCTCCAGGCGGTTCTGATTGGTCTGCACCACGGCGCGTTGCAGGAGCACAATTCCCGCCCCCTCCATATTGGCGCCGTCGCGGTACAGACGTTCGGCTTCCGCCAACCATTTCATCGCCTTGTCGTATTCCCGCTGGCGCGTGGCAAGCAGCGCCTTCCGAAACAGCACCGCCGGATTTGCGGGTTCCATCCGCCCCACCTGGTCGAGCGCCTGCTGCGCGGCGCCAGCTTGTCCGCAACGTTCCGCTGCCCGGGCCATTGTCATCAACGCCGCCGGACGCTCCAACTCCGCAGTCGCCGACGCCATCTTTTCGATCGATGACAGCGCCTCGCGGCAATCATTCAGCACCAACCGGCTCATCCCCTCCAAATACAGCGCTTCGGCGCGCGGCAACCGGCTCCGGTCAGGCGCTGACTCCGAAGCGCGCAACATCGCCTGCCGGGCCTGGTTTCCCGAGTCCATCTCCAGCCAAACCTCGGCCAGGGCTGCATAGGCCGCCGCGAACGCTGGCGCCGCGCCGATTGCCTGCCCCAATTCTGACCGTGCTTTGACAACAGCGCCTTCGCTCAGCGACTGCAATCCCCGCTGATACAATCGCATCGCCGGCGCCGGGATGTTGCTCACTCCTCCCTTCCACAAGACGAACGCCGCGACAGCCGCCAACACCGCCGCTACCCCCAACAGTGGTTTCCATGCTAGCCGCAGCCTTATCAAACCTGTGAAATGCGATGGAAGGGCGCCACCGATCGCCTCCAGTATTTCGCCCGCGTTCTGGTAGCGTTTCTCCGGCTCAAACTCCAGGCACTTCGCAACTACGCTCTCCAACTGACGGCTCACTTCGGGGGCCACACTCCGCAGCCTCGGTGGATCTTCCCGGGCGCGCAGCAAAGTGGTCTCACCGGAGGTGCGGCCCTTCAGCGGGACCTTTCCCGTAAACAGCTCGAACGCGATCAGCCCGAGTGCATACACATCGGCGGCCGGAGTGACAGCCGTTCCCGCCACTTGTTCCGGTGCCATGTAGTCCGGCGTCCCCAAGACGGTTTGCGACGGTGTTGTCGCTCCCCTTACATGGCCTTCGTCCTCCGTCCACGCCAATCCGAAGTCCATCACAATTGCCCGCACTCCGGACCCGCTATTGGTGAGCATGACGTTTCCAGGTTTCAGATCCCGATGAACGATTCGCTTGTCGTGCGCCGCCGACACGCCGGCGAGAATCTGTCGAAAGATCGATTCAGCTTCCGCCTGACGAATCCGTTCCGTCTTTCCGAGGCGCGCCGCTAACGTTTCTCCCGCCAGCAATTCCATCGTCAGGAAGACACGCGAGGGCGGGGACAAACTGTCTTCGAACAATTCGAATACCCGGCAGACGTTGGGGTGTCCAATCGCCCGCGCCAACTGAACCTCTTGCTTGAACCGCGCAATGGCGGATGGTTTCGACACCAGCGTCTCGCCGAGCAGTTTCACTGCAACGTTCTTCGCGTCCCCCGAGTAGGCTTGGTCTGCTGCTTCCCAAACCTGCCCCATTCCGCCCTTGCCAAGCAAGCGGATCAGCCGGAATCTGTCGCACAGCAGCGTTCCAGCGTGGATGTTTCCGCGCAACGCCTCCCCCGGCATCTCCTGCCAGATTCTCGTTGGCTCGTCATGCGCAGCGATGAGCAGGCGGATTCGGTCTGCAATCGCGTTGTCTTCCCCACACAACTCCCCGATCAGCCGCGGACGGTCCTCCGCCGCCGCCTCGAGGACTTGTTCAAAGACCTCCATCTCCCTCCGGTAGCGTTCATCCGGTGTCATCGTCTCCACTTTCATCCACGCCACCTTGTATTCGCACCTGCAACCAGGCACGCGCGTATTCCCAGTCCCGCTTCACCGTCCTCGAGGCGACGTGCAGCACCTCCGCGATTTCTTCGTAGGTGAGCCCACCGAAGTAACGCATCTGCACCACCTCGAAATGCCGCTTGTTCGCTTTCTCCAATTCCCGCAGGGCAAAGTCCAGCGGGATTATGTGATCCAGGTCGACCGCGGGTATCGCGCCGGCAAAGTCCAGTTCGACGCGCTGTCCGCCGTCTCTCTTCCGTGCCTTCCTCGCCCTGGCGTGGTCGACCAGAATATTCCGCATCACCCCAGCCGCCACGCCGAAGAAATGAGCGCGATTCTGCCACACGGCCTCTCCGTCCGCTAACCTCAGGTACGCTTCGTTCACCAGTGCCGACGGTTGCAGAGAATGGTCTTTCCTCTCAAACCGCAGTTTCGCCGCCGCCAGCCGTTTTAGCTCTCCGTATGCGGCGTGAATGATCTGCGCACGACAACTTTCGTCGCCCGCGCGGAGCCTTTGCAGAAGGATGGATATCTCGTTCGATTCGGCCACTGGATTCTTAGCCTCGTATTGTATCGTGGAATCCTCACGGTATCACGGAAACTTCACGGCGCTGCAAATCCCCACACCTGTACGGTCTTCCTACAATGTGCGATATCACTCGCACTCCGAAATATCGCGCACTGCAACCCGAAATCCTGTTGCGAATCCCCACGGAAACCCACACCAAATCGACGGTACCACGCGTGCCAATACGCCCCCAGGAGGTCGTATACCTATGGCCTTTCTTCCTAGAAAGTCCCGCTTCATCCTTACCCTTGTTATTGCGTTGTTCGCTCTTGTGATTACCATTCCAGTGAACGCGCAGACTACTCTCACCGGGCAGATGAGTCTCCGCCCGATGACAAACGACGACATCACAAACCACAAACTCCCCGCCACCACGCAGAAGTCCGGCGGCCTGTCCACAGTCGGCATCGGACAGCCAGTGTATATGGATGCGCTGGTGGCGGTGACCACTCCGGCAGCGAACATCGCCAGTGTCACCTGGGCGATTACTGCTAAGCCTACCGGCGCGACTGCAGCCATCGTCGATAGCCCCTTCGCCGCCACGGTTCCTCCCTACGAACCCGGCGACCGCGAGGCGTTCACCGTTGCCGCACGCAAGATGTTCAAACCCGACGTCGAAGGCCAGTACACCATTACCGCCACCATCACCGCCGGCAATGGTGAGAAGCTCGTGGAAACCGTCGATATCACCGCTGCCACCTACGTCGGCATCAAGTCCTGCAGCGGTTGCCACAGCAGTACCTTTGCTCCGAACAAGGCGCCCGCCTGGGCGAAGACGGCTCATGCCTCCATCTTCAAACAAGGTGTCAACGGCGTCGCCAGCGACCACTATGCACAAAGCTGCATCAGTTGCCACACAGTTGGCTATGACACCAACACCGATGCCGTCAACGGCGGTTTTGATGATGTGATGGCCAAGGTCAAATGGACTTTCCCCACGTCAATGAAGGAAGGAACGTTTGAAGCTCTGCCGGAAGAGCTCCGGAATGTCGGCAACATTCAATGTGAGAACTGCCACGGGCCCGGCAGCCAGCATGCCAGGAACATGAGTAAGAAGACCATCTCGGTCAGCTTGGAATCCGGCGCCTGTGGCCAGTGCCACAACGCGGGAACCCATCATGTCAAGACCGCCGAATGGCTCAACTCGGGCCACGCCGCCACCGTCCGCAGTGCCGCCGGCGCCGGACACGAAGGCTGTGTCGGCTGCCACACCGGCGCAGGCTTTGTCGATCGCGCTAAGAACGCCGCCACCCCGCGTACGTCCTATTCCGCCATCGGCTGCCAGACCTGCCATGAATCCCATGGACAGACTGCGCCGGATGCCACCGCTCATCTCGTTCGCACCGCTATGGCTGTCACTTTGAAGGACGGCACCGAGGTTGTTGGCGCAGGAGCGGGCAAGCTCTGCATGAATTGCCATCAGAGCCGCCAGAACGCTGCCGAGTACGTGGCCACGGCCGCCGCCACAGCGCGCTTTGGCCCGCATCACAGCCCGCAAGCCGACATGGTGATGGGCGCGAATGCCTTCACTTACGGAATCACCATCCCAAGCTCCGCGCACGGTGACGTCGTCGAAGACACCTGCGTCACTTGCCACATGCAGACCGTCGCAGCTACTGATCCGGCGCTGAAGACCGTGGGTGGCCACACCTTCAAGATGCGCTCCGCCGCCGTTGAAGGCGCTGAACCTGTCGAGATGGTCGCCGCATGCCAGAAATGCCATGGCCCCGATGTCACCACCTTCAATTTCCCGCTCTTCGATTACGATGGAGACGGCATCATTGACGGGGTCCAGACCGAGGTCCAGCACCTGCTCGACAAACTGTCCGAGCAACTCCCGCCTGTGGGTCAGGTCAAGTCCGCGCTTACGATTGACAGCACCTGGACGCGTGCGCAACTCGAAGCCGCCTATAACTGGCAATTCGTCAATAACGACGGTAGCCGTGGCGTTCACAATACGGCCTATACCGTCGGTCTGCTTAAGACGACGCTCACCAAGCTCGGAGACCAGAAGAAGTAGCCGTCACGGCTCGCAACTGAGGGCAGGGCGGTAGACCTGGTGCTGCCGCCCTCCGCTACTCCCTCCCTGCGAGGTCCCCCCTCCGGCGAGGTGAATGACACCATTCACAAACGCCCCGCCTGTGACGCCATGCACGGGAATCGGCATCCGGCCAATGTGTGTCCATTCATCGCTCAGCGGGTTGTACACATCGTGATCCGGATACACGCCGTTCGGGTCGGTGGCGCTGCCCTCGCCTCCGAACACATGCACACATCCGTTGGCCACAACTCCGTTCAAGCCGCCGCGCGGCTTCAGCATCAGCGCACCCGTCCGCCATTCCCCGCTCGCCGGGTCATCGATCTCCACCGCATCCGATTGCGGACTCGTGAACCCGCCTTCAAACCGCCCGCCAATCACGTACAGGAGTCCGTTTGCCGTCACCGCCGTCAGATGATTCCGCTGCGTGGGAAGGTCCGGCAGCGAGTCCCATGTGTCGGATGCGGGATCGTACACCGCGAAGTCCGAACCGCGTGGAGGCCGTCCGCCGGCTACGTAGATCCTCCCGTCGATCGTCACAGCCGCACCTGCGCTTCGCGCCGTCGGCATGCTCGCCCGCTGCGTCCATTCCTCCGTCATCGGGTCATAGGCGTACACGGTGTTCACGTATGCCACATTCGCGTCCCGCTGCCCGCCGATGACGAACAGCTTGCCATCCGCCACCGCCGGCATCAGGTGATTCAACGCCACCGGCAGCGGCGCAGTCAACGTCCAGGTATCCGACTCGACGTCGTACACCTGCACCGTCGCCACCGATACACGGTTCGCCGGGTAGCCGCCGATCACATAAATCTTCCCGCTCAGTTCCACCACACCCATCTCCGAGTTGGCTTCAAGGAGCTGCGACCGCAGTTCCCATTCCCCCAACGGCGGAGATTGTGCGAGCATCGACAACGCAAGTAATCCAGGCAGTAGCACGTAGACCCTCCTGACGCTATCCTCACGCTACCATGGAATTCCTGGAGGAAAAAATCATCCTCCAGGTCACGGTTGACGAGGACACCGGCCAGCTCGTGGCATCTACAACAGCAGGCCGGCAGCGTAGCGTCGTCTGCCCCTCGCGCGAGATCAATGAAGTGCCTCCGCGCGACGGCAAGCAGATGCCACAAGGAGACAACCGCGAAGCCAGCATAATATCTCGATTTCCGGACTCGCGAGTACTGCTCGTTGTAACCTAATGGCGTTCGGTTTGAGTAAATAATCCCAACGGAGGAAAAATATTCCTCCATCGGAGGCGCGCTGCAAGCGCAAGTTACTCAAGTGGCGAAATGGGCCGGGAATTGCTTCCTTCGGACTGTTCCCCGCGAGTGTTTCAGGGCTCTCGTGCGGAATCTGCGAATTCGCAAATGGTTCAACTTTGACCCTGGAGCAAATCATGAAGACACTACTTACTGTTTCCACGCTGGCAGTGTGGGGCGCAATGAGCCTCGGCGCCCAGCCACGTAGCAATGTTTACATCTCCAAGAACCTCGTCTCGGACCTGCCCGGACAAGGCGAGCGAAAGGATCCCAATCTCGTTAATCCCTGGGGAATCGCGTTTTCGCCGACTGGTCCCTTCTGGGTCGCCAATGCAGGGTCCGGGCTGAGTACCGTTTACAACACGCGAGGTGAAGCCTCTCCGCTGGTTGTGCGAATTCCAGTGCCCCCGAACCGGAATCCACCGTCGAAACCGACTGGCATTGTCTTCCATGGCGGAAATGGGTTCGACGTCTCGATGGGTCTGCCCGCGCGGTTTCTGTTCGCCACAGAAGATGGAACTATCACCGCATGGAATCCACAAGCGGATGAATCGGCGGCCTTCCTCAAAGTGGACAACTCCGGAGCCGCGGCGGTGTACAAGGGTCTTGCCCTTGCCTCATTCGGCGGCAACGAGTACTTGTACGCGACCAATTTCTTTTCCGGCCAAATCGAAGTATTCAATTCCAGCTTCGGCCAGGTTGCTTTGCCCCCCGGCCGATTTCTGGACGGATTGTTGCCCCCTGGATTCGCACCGTTCAACATACAGAACATTGGAGGCGAGCTCTGGGTCACCTATGCGTTGCAGGATGCGCAGAAACATGACGACGTAGCAGGCGCAGGCAACGGATTCGTGAACGTATTTACTCCCGATGGTGTCCTCACGAGGCGTTTCGCTCAACAAGGACCATTGAATTCGCCATGGGGGATTACGATGGCCCCCGCGGACTTCGGCGAGTTCAGCGGAGCTATCCTGGTTGGTAACTTCGGAGACGGCCGCATTAACGCATACAACGCGCAGAGCGGACTGTTTCTCGGTCAGATGCTGGAACCGTCGGGGCGCGAACTGACGATCGACGGTCTGTGGGCGTTGATATTCGGCAATGGCGGGCAAGGCGGTGAAGCCGGGCTGCTGTATTTCACGGCTGGGATCAACCACGAACAGAACGGTGTGTTCGGGCGGATTAAGCCGCAACACCCCGGCGACACATCCGGGAACTAACACTTCCGCCGTGCTTCGGGATGTGCCAGAATAGCCGGCACTGGGATGTACGAACAACTCGCACAGGATTGGGTGAACGCCTACGAAGGTGACGCGCAGGCGCTGGAACGCCTGAACGCCTACTATGAGCGCGGATTCACCCAATCCGATTTGAAGGCCGAGATCTGGCGGCGCGTGTATGCCTTTCGCCAGCGCTCGTCTCGCGTTCCGAAGAACTACCTGCAGCTTTCGGAGGCGCAACTGCTTCTGGCGCAGGATGCAGGGTTTGGGAACTGGGAGGCACTCCTCAGCGCCGTGGCCAGCGGAGAGCCACCCGCCGGGCCATTGTATGAGTTTGACGAGCGTGACCTGCAAATCTCCCCGCGCCGCCGGCTGTCCAACGCCGAATGGGACCGCGTGATCGACGTCATGCGCGAGCATCGTGTGACGGCGGTGGAAGCGAACGGGCTGATGACCGACACCGTGCTCAAGAAGATCGCGGCACTCGATCATGTGACTCACCTGCGGCTCGGCGGTTCGCGCGAGCTCAGCGACGACGGGCTTCTGGAACTTGCTCGCATGCCGCAATTGCAGTTGCTCGATCTCAGCGAGTATCCCGGCGGCAAGCTCACAGACCGCGGCCTGGGTGTGCTTCGGCATCTCCCCAATCTGCGCGAGTTCGAGATGACGTGGCAGTCCGGTATCTCCGATGCTGGCGTTCGCAACCTCGCTTACTGCCAGCAACTCGAGCGAGTGAACCTGATGGGCTCGCCGACCGGCGATGGAGCCATTGAAGCGCTGCAGGGAAAACCACGTCTCCGCCGTTTCAGCACGGGCCGGCTTACCACGGATGCCGGTCTGCGGTTTCTCCAGAACTTCCCGTTGATGAGGCGGTCGTCCGATCCGGATGCGGGTGCAACGCTCCTTCTCGATGGACCGTTCTCGAACGAAGGGCTGTCCAGTCTCGCGGGCCTTGCGGGCATTCAAGATCTCGATTTGTTCTGGCATGTTTCGGAGATCACCGCGGATGGCTTTGCTCATCTCGTGCAGCTTCCGAACCTCCAAAAGCTCGGCTGCGATGGGGAGCTCAGCAGCGACGATGCCATGGTGCACATCGCAGCCATGCCCAAATTGGGCCGGCTCCGGATTCAGGAGAGCGTGGCCACAGAAGACGGGTTTGTGGCGTTGAGCAAGTCGCGGTCGATCGAGTCCGTTTGGGGACGCGAGTGCCCGAACTTCGCGGACCGGAGCCTTCTCGCGTTCGCTAATCTGCCCTCACTTCGCGGACTCGGTATTGGCCTCGGCAAGGTTTCCGACCGCGCCCTGTCGGCGCTGCCGCGGTTTCCTTCTCTCCGCGAACTCACACCTATCGGCGTGCAAGACAGTGGCTTTGTGCATGTGGGCCGGTGCAGACTTCTGGAACGGCTCACCTGCATGTACTGCCGCGACACCACCGATGTGGCCACCGGGCACATTGCCGGTCTGAGCATCAACTACTACTACGCGGGGTTGACGAAGATCACTGACCGCAGTCTGGAGATTCTCGGCTCGATGGACTCACTGGAGCAGGTGGAGTTCTATGAATGTCTGGGCATCGCCGATGCTGGCCTGCCCTTTCTAGCCAAGCTGCCGAAGTTGCGAGAGATCCATCTCGATGGTCTGCCGCATGTGACGCTCGCCGGAGCCAGTGTCTTTCCTGCCGGCGTGCGAGTGAAGCACTCCCATTGACTATTCCGGTTTGTGTGTCGGGCGTTCGCGCGCTTCGCGGCGCCGCTCTTCGCTCAGACTGCGATTGAATGATGCACCGTAGCCGTCGGTCTGGCGGTACACGTAGGCCTGCCAGGGATCGTGGCCATCGATGCGCGGATCGCCCGTTTGGCGCAGGTACGCTTCCAGGCGGGTGCGGAGCGGGGCCAGCGCCGATGCGTATTCGGTACGCGCGGCGACGTTACGGATTTGAGCGGGATCCTTGGCCAGGTCGTACAACTCCTCGGCGGGGCGTTTGCCCAACGCCAGTTCATGCAACGTCCCCTCATCAGCGATCACTTCCGTCTTGGATGGTCCTTCGTCGACGTCGCCTTCGAAGGTTTTGTTGGAAGAGACAAACTCCGGGCCGCCGCCGGGCCAGCGGTCGGGCGCGAAGTTGCGGATGTACAAAAACTCGCGCGTACGAATGGCGCGCATGGGATAGGTGGCGCCGTCGGGCCGGCACATGGTGTGGCGCTCCATTCCCATGAACGCCGCGTCGCGGCCAGTCTGCGGCTCGCCGCGCAGCAGTGGCAGCAGACTGCGCCCAGCCATCGACGGCGGCACCGGGACCCCGGCTGCCTCCAGGAACGTCGGCGCAAAATCGACGTGACTGACGAAATCTTCCGTCACGCGGCCTTTGCGCACGCGGTTGCCCCAGCGAATCGCCAGCGGCATGCGTACGCCCCAATCGTAGAGGTTCGCCTTTGCGCGAGGGAAGGGCATTCCGTTGTCGCTGGTGGCCACCACGATGGTGCGGTCCAACTCGCCGCTGCGCTCCAGTTCGGCCAGCGCCTTGCCGGTCTGCGAATCGAACCACTCTATTTCGGCTGCGTAGTCGAGCAGGTCGTTGCGGACCACTTCGTTGTCGGGGAGGAAGGGCGGCACCTCGGCCTGGCCCGGCTTCTTGCCCATGCGCTCGCCGTAGCCTCGTTCATAGCCGCGATGGGGCTCCTTCGATCCGAGCCAGAAACAGAACGGCGCGCCTTTGGGCCTGTCCTGTAAGAAAGCGGCGAAGTTGGCTGCATAATCGCCGTTGAAGATTGCCGGCGAGGGCTGATCCTTCAGCTTGCGCTCGTTGTATTCCCTGCCCAGCGGATGGCGTTTCAGGCCGGCCGCATCCCAAGTGCCCGGCGCCCAGCCCTTGCCCGTCCATCCCACGTGATAGCCGGCATCCTGCAGCAGATGCGGGAATAGCGGATAGTCCGGTGGGATGGCGCCGTACAACACGCCTGCCTCACCGCACTGCCACTGATGACGGCCCATCAGGATGGAGCTTCGGGACGGAGTGCACGATGGACTGGCGGTAAAGGAATGGCGGAAGCGCACGCCCTCAGCGGCGAGTCTGTCGAAGTGCGGGGTGCGCGCCATGCCGCTTCCTTCGGCGCTGACGTGTGCCCAGGAGAGATCGTCGGCGAGAATAAAGAGGATATTGGGCCGCTCGGCGGCTGGGGGGCGATTGCAGGAAATTGCAGTTCCGGCGGCCATCGCGGCAAACCCGCGCCGCGTGTATCCCGCTGATTGCATGGGCATTCACTCCACTATAATGCACATCGCACCCGCCGTCTGCTATAATTCTCAAGTACTCATTCCTGGAGGAATCCACACACATGGCGAAAGTATGCGTTGTCACCGGAAAAAGGCCGATCACCGGCAACCGGGTGTCCCACGCCAACAACCGGGCCAAGCGTCGCTTTGAGCCCAATCTGCACGAAAAGCGCTTCTGGGTTCCGAGTGAGAACCGTTTTGTGAAACTCAAAGTCTCCAGCCGCGGTATCAAGACCATCAACAAGCTGGGCATCGAAGCTGTTCTCGCCGATCTGCGCAAGAAGGGAGAAAAGCTGTAATGCCTCGCGTTCTAATCAAGCTGGTGTCCACTGGCGGCACGGGTCACTTCTACACCACATCGAAGAACCCGAAGAAGACCACAGAGAAGTTGCAGATCACCAAGTACGATCCGGTGCTGCGCAAGCGCGTTCCGTACAAAGAACATAAGATCTGACGCGCGTCATACGCGCAAAAGTTCTCGAACCCTCCTGGATCGCCGGGAGGGTTTTTCATTTTTTTGGTGGATCGCTACGCCCCTGTACGGTTGAGCCCCAACTGAACGTAATTGCTTCGCCGAAGAGACCCATGTCCGATTCGGATAGGACTCCCAGTTAGCTCTGGTCACTGCCGGTCGCGTTTTCTGGACATCACCTCCGTAGAGGCCACTGGTGCGAAACAGGACAACCTCGTGGTGTTCTGCCGGCGCAACGAAAACATCTGGGCTCTCACGGTCGCCCCGCGATGACTACACAGTATGACAAGCCACGAGCGGCGGCTTGCTGTTGGAGGTGTGCAGCGAGATCTTCAGGGATTTCGATGGTGAGATGCATCCTCTTTTTAACACAGCCGATTCCTGGTTGCCTCAACACACCTCAGGCAGCGATAGGCTAAAGGCGAAGCGGAGAATCGACGATTTTCTTGAGTATGCCGGAATCCTTCGTCGACTACTTCGTTTGTGATCCTGTTCGGCCGGACTATGCGGTGC
>JACQZR010000288.1 GCA_016213775.1 Acidobacteriota bacterium | reverse complement strand
TGCAGTCCCATTTTGAATGGGATAGGCTCTGATAAACGTCCGACATTTAATCCTCTCCTTGCGGATCATCAAGCCACTTGGAGAGGATTCTACTCCCGGAACGGTCAAACCTGTTCAAGTCTCACTGGTCGAACCAGTGGCGTACCGATTTCAGTTAGATGAGAAATAAGAGGGAAACGCGGCAGAGCTTGACACCCTCAGGAATTTAACTCACGATATCTCCAATCCTCATCTACCAGAACCACCATTATGAAATGGCCGAACCCGTCTGATCTCCCCACAAAGGAAAATCACATTTACGACCTCTTCGATTTCTTAGAACGCCTCAGCGGAGGCGTCAAGGACGTCACCCTGCCGCGCCTTAAGGCGGAAGGAGCCTCCGACCCCTTACTCGATGTCTGGAAAATGTTCCGTGAAAACGTCGAAGACCTGGGAAAGCTTCGTCAGGCTAGCGAGTTCACCAAAATGCACGATTGGACCGTTCGCCGCAACCTCGAATTCATCACCGGTATGCTCAAAAACAACATCGCCAAGGCGTCGCAGGAGGAACTCGCCGTGCTCACCAGGTTCCAAGGCTACTTGAGCAGTTTTAAACCGCCAATCACATTCAGCCTGGCGGAAGTCGACGTGAAAGTTGTGGTCACGGATGACAAAGGGATGAAAACCATGATGAATATTCTCTCCCGCCAACTGGAGATTTTCTTCAAGCGTTGGGAATTGGAGGACACCGAGGAGGGCACGGTGTTCAAGCTCACCTGGGAACCGCTCAAGGCCTACTGGAACACCGAGGACAAGAACGAACGCAAGACACATGCGGCCGGCGCCTATTCCCGCTGGGTCCAACTCATCACGAAGTATGGTCTACTGATGCCTCCGGTTGCCGAGCGCGAAGCCGGACTCAACAAGATCTCCCAACTCCTGCGGCAGCTTTGCGAGAGCCACGGACTGGATCCGAACCAGCTTGCGGGGAGGTAGTGCTACGCTGAGAGCAGCGATATGCAGGTTGCCTTGCCTGAACTCCAAACA
This sequence comes from Acidobacteriota bacterium, assembly GCA_016213775.1. Classification (GTDB taxonomy): domain Bacteria; phylum Acidobacteriota; class Terriglobia; order Bryobacterales; family Bryobacteraceae; genus CADEFT01. Next base: position 21,432 of record JACQZR010000288.1, on the reverse strand, counting down.
CCGGTCACTCTCGTGCTCAACCGCAGACGGCGGCTGACAGACGAGGAGTATTGGGCCTTTTGCGTGGCCAATCCGGATCTGCGAATCGAGCGTACCGCCCAGGGAGAAATCGTCATCGTGCCGCCAGCCGGATTGGAATCGGACTATCAATGCGCCAGTGTGATTACACAACTGCGGAACTGGGCAGAGCGAGATGGACGAGGCAAAGGCCTTGGATCGACAGCACAGTTCCTTCTTCCCAATGGTGCAGGCCGATCACCAGATGCGGCATGGGTGTCCAACGAACGTCTGTCGACGTTGAGCAAGGCTGAGAAGCAGAAATTCGTGCCGATCGTGCCCGAATTCATCGTCGAAGTAATGTCCCCGTCCGATCGCCTGTCTGAAGCCCGCGAAAAGATGGAAGAGTGGATGGCCAACGGCGTCGAACTCGGATGGCTCATCCAAACTAAGACTCGGACTGTTCACGTGTACAGCGGCGGCCGTTGCGAGAAGAAATCCGGCCTGACCAAGCTGGCAGGAACTGGTTCCGTTGAAGGCTTCATCCTCGACTTCACCGACATCTGGGCCGGTCTCTAACCGCTACGCCGACTTCATCATTTCATCCCAAGTCACTTCGCGCTTTTTCTCAAGCGCCATCCGCCCCAACACCGCCGTAAGCGTGCTCTCCCCCGATGTCTTCCACATGTGATACGGCTTCTTGTCCACAATGCTCTGGAAGAACGCCTCCACCGCATCAATCGTGATCTCGCGCTTGGACTCCTGCTTCTCAATCAGACTCCGATCCCGCAGATCATCCGCATTGGGAAAACGCCAATCGCTCTCCGGCCCGTGCAGCTTGTAGAAGGATCGCGACACCTCCAACAACCCCTTGCTGCCGTACAACTGCTCGCGCACGTCCCGATAAGCCGCCGTGTGCTTGATGCTGATCAGCCACCCTTCGGTCTTGTCCGGATAGTAGTAGGCGATGTTGTGATAGTCCGTGCTCCAATCACCATACGGCACCGGGAACCGCAGCCCACCCGTGCCCTGCGCGCGCACCGGATGCTGATCGCCCGCATACCAGTTCAACGTGTCGATCCCATGGCAATCCTGCTCCACAATCGGCCCGCCGGAATAGGCCACCCACCGCCCCCAATTGCGAATCTTCTCGTCCTCGACATAGGGGTTCTTGAAGCCTGCGGGCGGCACGCCCCCGAGAATCCAGTAGCTCATCATCAGTTTCATCTCGCCGATGCGCCCCGACTTCAGCATGCTCATCGCTTTCAGATATTCAGGCGAGAAACGCTGTTGATAGCCGAACTGGATCGTCTTCCCCTTGCCGGCCTTGGCGCCCGCGCGCAACAGCCGTTTGCACCCGGCCACATCGGCGCCCGCCGGCTTCTCGCAATAGATGTGCTTGTTCGCCTGCACCGCCATTTCGAAATGCTCCGGATGCATGTAGACCGGGGTCGCGATCAGCACCGCGTCAATACCCGGCGCCGCCAGCAACTGCGCTGCGTCGCGAAATGCGGGCACGTTGGCCGCTCCGGGGATTTTCGTCTTGCCCGCATCAATGCGGTCCGGATACTTATCGCAAATCGCCGCGATGCGTGCGTTTTTGTCCTTCGACATAAACGTCCCCACATACTGGCCGCGCCCTCCCGTTCCGATGATGCCGAACGAGATGGCGGAATTCGCCTGAGAGCCGAATGCGGTTTGCGAGGAAACGAGCAGCGGCGAAGAGCCGAGAAGGGCCTGACGACGGCTGAGCTTGGGCATGCCGATTTGCTTGCACGTCACGGGCCAGCCATAATTGCCCCTATCTTTGTCCGCCGCCGCTAAATCTGGGGCAAGTTGCGCGGTCCGGGTGGGTGCGGGACAACGATGTACCCCTCCGCCCCAGTCCCATAGACCGTGTTCCGCGCGCCCCCAGTAATGAAAATAGGCTGCGATATAGGCGCACAACACCGCGTCCATCTGATCCTCCGCCGGCTTCAGCGCACCTGCCTCGGGCACCTCCGGGAGCGTGAGTTCCAACGGAGGATCCAACCCCGGCAACCGCTCCAGCATCAGCCCGCGAAGCCGTCGTAACTCCCTCGCCCGGTCCGCCCGGACTCCGCGCTTGTATTTCACGATCCGCTCCAATCCAAACAGCCGGACCGAAGCCGCATGCGGGTGCACTTCAATTTGAAACCGTCCCCGCTGCCGCGCCTCCATCCCGGCTCCGTGCCGGAACCCCAACTCCTCCAACTCCCGGCTGAACTCCGTAACGTTCCTCGCAAATGGCCGCCCCAGATTGGCCGCGTGGCACCCGGCGTGATACCTGCGGAAGTCGCCATTCAATGCACGCTCCGCCGACCGCGTGCCTGTGGCATTCACAATCACCAGCGGCGCATCCACCCCGGCCACCGCATTCCTATCCCGACACTGCGCGCGTAGCCAATCCAGGATCTCGCCCCGCTCCTGCAACCGCGCTACTGCCTCCAGCCGCAGACCCTCCCCATCAGGTACAACAGCCGCCAGTCCCGACGGCTTGCCGTACCATCCAAGATCGATCCCGAGAAAAACCTGCTCCGTCATTGCTTGCATGCGATCCGTCGTGGCAGTATGCTGATGCCTGAGTTTACTCCATGGCCAACAAATCCAACCGGCGCAGGTTTCTGCAGGCAGGCGCGGCCGCAGTGCCTCTCTTCCACATCGTCCCCCCTCGTGCGTTGGGTCATCAGGGACCCGCGCCCAGCGACACGATCAATCTCGGTCACATCGGCATCGGCGGACGCGGCACTCGCTTCCTTCGCCGCGAGGCGGACTTCGGAAAAGCAATTCCAGCTACCACCAACCTGGGCGGCGACGGCACGCGGATGAACTCCCCAGCCAAGTCCATCGCGCTTTGCGATGTCGACTCCGCCCGTCTCGACAAAGCCGCCACTGCCGTTGGCGGGCGTCCTAAAATGTACAAGGATTTCCGCCGCCTGCTCGATGACAAGGACATCGACGCCGTAGTGATTGCCTCGCCCGATCACTGGCACGCGTTGATGACAATTCTCGCCTGCCAGGCCGGAAAAGATGTCTACTGCGAGAAGCCCGCCTGCAACACCATCGAAGAAGGCCGTGCCATGGTGACCGCCGCCGAACGCTACGCCCGCGTCGTGCAGATCGGCTCGCAAGGCCGCTCCCAACCCGCCGCCTGGCAAGCCGGCATGTACATTCGCAACGGCCAATTGGGCCGCATCAAGGAAGTGCTCTGCTGGCACTACGCCAGCCCCGACGGCGATTGGACGCCCGATGCCGAGCCCCCGCAAGGTCTCGACTACGACATGTGGGTCGGCCCGGCGCGCTGGCTTCCCTACAACGCCAAACACACCCACGGCCAGTTCCGCTGGATGATCGACTTCGGCGGCGGCCAGATCCGCGACCGCGGTGCCCACGTCATGTCCATTGCCAACTGGATCATGGACTGCGATCACAAAGGCCCCGTCAGCATTGAAGCAACCGGCGAGCCGCCCCATGACGGCATGTACGATTCCGGCGTCACGATGCGCGTCGTCTACGAATTCAAGGACCCCGATTGGACGCTCGTGTGGGCCCAGCCGGGCGTGCCATCAAAAGAGATTGAAGCCCGCTACGGCGCTGTCTATCATGGCGACAACGGCCACCTCACGGTCACATTAGGCGACGGTGACGGCACCGCTACCGACCCAAAGGTCAAGCAATACGTTGCTCCGTGGAACGGCCAGAAGATCTTCAAGAGCCCCGGCCACATGGAGAATTTCCTCGATTGCGTCAAGACCCGTGAGAAGCCTGTGATGCACATGGAAGCCGGCCACCGCGTAGCTTCGCTCTGCGTTCTGGGCAACGTCAGCTTCCAACTCCAGCGCAAGCTCGAATGGGACTGGAAGAATGAGCGTGTCAGAAACGACGAGGAAGCCAACCGCCTGTTGAGCCGTCCCGGCCGCGGTCCGTGGCATCTGTAAGGAGCGATCATGCCGACCAACGAAAAAGTACTCGCGGATATCCAGAGCGCGGACAAAGACGTCCGGTTCGCGGCATGGCGCGCCGCCGGCGAAGCCGACCCCTCAGTGATTGCCGGACTCGCAAAACTCGTCAACGACGCCAATCCAGGCGTCGCGAAGGCAGCCCGTGAAGCGATCACCACGTTTGTGCATTCCGTGGGCAAAGACCCCGCGCATCCAAAGCGTGCCGCGGTGGTCGCCCAACTGATGACCGTTGCGGAGTCCAGTGGCAGTTCGTCCGCCGCGCGTGTGCTGGCGCTCCGCCTTCTCTCCAACATCGCCGGGGAATCGCAGGTCCCCGCCATCGCGAAACTGCTCAACAATACCGAGCTTCGCGAAGAGGCCGTCTACTGCGTCGAACGCATTCCTGGCGATGTCGCGAACAAAGCGTTGCTTGCGGCGGCGCGATCCGCAAAGGATGATTTCAAGCCCCGCCTTCTCGCCGCCCTAGGACACCGTCGCATCGCCGATGCAACCACTATCTGCATCGACGCCATGAAGTCGCCCAACCGCGAAGTGGCGCTCGCCGGCGCCCGTGCCTTCGGCCGCATCGGCCGCAAAGCGACTGCCGCGGTACCGTGGCCTAAGCCTGAGGATGCCGACGCCGTGCTCCGCTATGCCGACGGACTGCGCGATCAGGGCAACACCGCCGATGCCATGGACATCTACAAAACAATGCTCCGCCGGGCCGAGGAGCACCTCCAATGCGCCGCCATCGTGGGCATCGGAAAAATCAAAACCGCCGATGCCGCCGCCGTCCTCTTCCCGATGCTGAAGCATTCCAACTCGCGCGTCCGCATCACCGCCAACAACGTTTGGAAATCCATGGCGTGACGGCTGGTCTTGTAGGGGGACGCCCTCGTCCGCAGCCGGCCCCCTGGCCGGCTTACTGCAGTTTGTACATTCGCCGTCTTGTAGGGCGGCCAATCCTGGCCGCGGCTGGCCTTTCCAGGCCAGCCTCCGCGGGACCGTCGAGGACTTTGTCTTGCCAGCCGAGTCCAAATCGGACACAGAAAACCATCGCCTGAAGCCGCCGCGCCAATCCATGAGAGAATCGAAGATTCCCATGGACTTCGCGCTCCCCTTCGGCGAATCGACTCTCCGCGTTCGCTGTGACGCCGACCTGATCCGCCACCGCGACGTGTCCCCGCTCTCCGACGAACCGGCGGCCATCCGCGACGCCTTGGCCCATCCCATCGCAAGTCCGCCCCTCGGCGAAATCGTCAAACCCGGCGAGTCCGTGGTCATCATCGTCAACGACATCACGCGTCTCACCCGATCCGACCTGATGCTGCTCCCGCTGGTAAGCGAACTCAACGCCGCCGGCATTCCCGACGCCGATATCCTCGTTGTCTTTGCGCTCGGTATCCACCGTCCCCAAACGGACGCGGAACGCCGCCGCATACTTGGCGACGAGTTGTACCACCGCCTTCGTTCCATCGATCACAACGCCATGGACGAGGCCGCGCTTGTCACCATCGGAACCACTTCTTTCGGCAACATCGTCGAGATCAACCGTCGCGTCTGGGAAGCCGATCGCGTCATCCTCACCGGCGAAATCATCTACCACCTGATCGCCGGCTACAGCGGCGGACGCAAGAGCCTCGTGCCCGGTGTGGCCGGCGCGCGCACCACAACCTTTAACCACAACATGATCTTCAATCCGCGCTGCCGCTCCGGAGTCCTGGACGGCAACCCCGCGCACGAAGATCTCCTCGAAGCCTGCAGCCTCTTCCCCCCCGACTTCATGTTGAACGTCGTCCTAACTCCCGAAGGGCGCCTCGCCAAAGCCGTAGCCGGCCACTACGACCTCGCCCATCGCGAAGGCTGCCGCGCCGTCGATCAAATGCTGCGCGCCGACCTCGACCAACCCTACGATCTCATCATCGCCTCGGCCGGCGGCTACCCACTCGACATCGACCTCAGGCAAGCCCACAAGGGTCTCGAGAATGCCGTGCAGGCGCTCCGTCCCGGAGGCAGCATTCTCTTCTATGCCGAATGCCCTTCCGGCTCCGGCCATCCTTGCGTGGATGAATACGCGGCGCTCTACAACAACGACGCGGAGATGGAACAGGCCCTCCGTCGCAAGTTCGAAATCGGCGGCCACAAAGCATGGTGGCTCGCGCGTCTGGGCCGTCTTTACGACGTACACCTCGTCTCCACGCTCCCCTCCGAATTCGTTCGCCGCTTCCACTTCCATCCCGTGCATCCCGCTAATCACGCCGCGCGTGTCCAACAGCTCGTCTCGCGCGGAGACCGCATCGGGGTCCTCCCCTACTCCGGATTCACGTTGCCGTTCGTCTCTGATATGGTGACCTCCGTATGATCCCCCGCCGCGCTTTCCTCTCCACGTCCCTTGCCGCCCCTCTTCTCGCGGCCCAGCCCATTCGCACCGCCTTCGTCAGCACGAAGCACTCGCATTTCTCCGGCAAGTGGAAAGCGGTCAGCGACAATGCCAGCTATTCGCTCGCCGGCATTCACGAACCGGACCCGCAGGCCCGCGCCCGCGTCAAAGCACAGCCCCGCTGGCTCAGCGAAGAGGAACTGTTCGCCGATAAGAGCATTGCCCTGGTTGTCGTGGAAACACCCATAGCGCAGGCGTTGCCATGGGCGCGCAAAGCCATCGCGGCAGGCAAACACGTCCACCTCGAAAAGCCTCCCTCCCATGAATGGGCCCCATTCCGCGAAGTCGTCGAGGAAGCCCGCCGTAGGAGTCTGCTCCTCCAGACCGGCTACATCTGGCGCTTTCACGAAGGTGTTCGCCGGGCCATCGAGGCCGCGCGCAACGGCTGGCTCGGGCATGTCTACCTGATGCGCGGAACCATCAACACCGACATCAGTGATGCCCAGCGCCGCGAACTCGCCCCGTTCCGCGGCGGCATGATGTTCGAGCTCGGCTGCCATCAGATTGACCGTGTTGTCGACCTCCTCGGCCGCCCGAAGAACGTGAAGAGCTGGCTGCAAAAGACCCCCGCGGGCAAACAGGATGGCCTCGCCGATGCCACCCTCGCCGTCTTCGAATTTGATTCCGCGATGGCCGTCATCAGCACAGGCGCCCGCATGGCCGGTGCCTCGCAACATCGGTCCCTCGAAATCATCGGTACCGACGGAGCCGTGATCCTTCAACCTGTCGAGCCCGGCACCAACATGCGTGTGACTGTGCGCACCGCGCAAGGGCCGTACAAAGCCGGATGGCAGGATGTCGAACTCCCCCCGCAGCCACGCTACACCGGCGATTTCGCTGACCTCGCCCGCGCCATCCAGACCGCCCGACCCCTCACCTTCTCCTACGACTTTGAATTGCTCGTGCAGGAAACCATACTGCGCGCAAGCCAGGAATTGTAATCATGCGATTGTTGTTTGCTCTCTTTGCTTCTTCATTGATGGCCCAGTTGACTGACGGTACTCTTTCCGGCCGCGTCCTCGACCCGATGCTGCTTCCCGTACAGAACGCCGAAGTGGAAGTGCTCGATCGCGACCGCGGCGTCAAGCGCGTCTACACCACCAATAGTGCCGGCGCGTGGCTCGCCCAAATCCCCCCCGCCTCTTATCAGGTGACCGTGAGCAAAGAAGGCTTCAAGCCTGGCGTCTTCACCGGAATCACAGTGGAAGTGGCCTCCACCCGCAACATCGAAACCCGCCTCCAACTCGCCGCCCTCTCCGATCGCGCGGACGTCATCTCCCAACTTCAGGTGGACCCCACTGACTCCGGCACCGTCATCGCCCGTTCCCGCATTGCCTCCCTTCCGCTCAACCGGCGCGGCTTCCTCCAACTCTCGCTACTCACACCCGGTGCCAGCCCGCCTGTGCAGGACTCCGAGCTCTCCTTGCGCGGCACATTCGCGACCAACGCCAACGGTGCGCGCGAGGAGTTCAACAACTTCCTGCTCGACGGTGTCGATAACAACGATCTCTACACAAACCGCTACGTCCTGGAACCCGCTGTCGATGCCATCCAGGAATTCAAAATCACCACTGGCAGCTACTCCGCCGAATATGGCCGCGGCGGCGGCGCGCAAGTCAACGTCATCACGCGGGGCGGCGCCAATCAACTCCACGGCGCGGCCTACGAGTACTTCCGCAACCGTGCCCTCGATGCCGCCAACTACTTCGATTCCGCCACCAAAAACAAATACGCGCGCAATCAATTCGGCGGCCTCGTCAGCGGACCAGTCATCCAGAACAGGACGTTCTTCTTCCTCAATGCCGACGCACTCACTGAGCGCCGCGGACTCACCCGACTGGCCACTGTCCCCACCAACTCGCAGCGTGCCGGCGATCTCTCCGCTCTCACCGCAACCATCCTCGATCCGTTCACTCGCCAGCCCTTCGCAGGAAAACAAATCCCGGCAAGCCGCATCAATCGCATGGCGGCAAACGTTCTCTCTCTCTACCCGGCGGCCAATCAACCCGGGCTCGCCGGCAACTTCCTCGCGCAACCCGTCCTCACCGACAACTACGGCCAGGGCGGCGGACGCCTCGATCATCATCTTCGTGCAGATGGCGTCCTGTCCCTACGCTACCTCTACAGCAAGCAGGATCTGGCCGAACCCTACCTGCGCGACGCTTCCGACGCGCCCGGCTTCGGCGACGTTGTGAAAAACGCCGGCCACAACGTCATGGCGCACTACGAACAGCCCATCAACGCACGCCTGATGAACTCATTTCGCATCGGCCTCAATCGCAGCACGCGTTCCGCCCTGCCGCAGAACCACGGCGTCGACGCCGGCGCGAAGTGGAACGCCCCCTGGCTCAACTCCATCCACCCGCGCGACCAGGGTTACCCGTTCTTCAACATCCAAGGGCTGTCGTCAGTGGGCGACGGCACCGCCCTCCCGCTCATTCGTTACACCTCCACTACGCAACTGCTGGAAGACATCTCCTGGATGCGTGGCCGCCATCTCGTGAAGGCCGGCTTCCAACTGCGCAACACGCGCGCCAACGGCAACGTCGATCTGCTGGCCCGCGGATCAATCTCACTCTCGGGCGTCGTTTCCGGCAGCGGCATCAGCGATCTTCTGCTCGGCTTTCCGAGCTTCGCTCTCCAGGCCAAACTCGACAACACGCAAACACTCCGCACCACTTCCTACAACGCCTACTTGCAGGACGAATGGCGCATCACGCCCTCATTCGCCATCACGCTCGGCCTTCGCTACGAGTACAACACCCCCGCAACTGATCCGTTCGATCGCATGGCCGTCTACGACGCCGTCGCCAAACAGGTGAAGCGCGTCGGCACGGGCGGTGTCTCGCGATCCGGCATTCAGTCCGACCGCAACAACTTCGCCCCGCGCGCCGGCTTCGCATGGAACGCCCGCCGCAATACCGTCATCCGCGGCGGCTATGGACTCTACTACGACAGCGGTATGCTCGTCACCGTCTCGTCCTACTACTTCAATCCACCGTTCTTCACACTGCGCGCGTTCTTCCCCACCGCCACTTCACTCATCACTCTCGACAATCCGTTCCCCGCTACCGGCGGCATCTCGCCAGTCTCGCCGAGCACGCTTTCTCCGGACCTCACAACGTCCTACGTCCAACACTGGAGCTTCCAGGTGCAACAGCAGGTATGCGCGGCCACTACGTTCACCGTTGGCTATGCAGGCTCCGCCGGCGCGCATCTCATTCGATCGCGCGACATCAATCAGGCCCGGCCCGGCTCCACCGATCTCCCCTCCCGCCGCCCCGCCCCAGCCTTCGGCGGCGTTGTCTACATTGAATCGGCCGGCAACTCCAACTACCACGCGCTCCAGGCCTCGCTCGACCGTCGCCTCGCGCGCCGCGTCTCGCTGCTGGCCGCCTATACGTGGGCCAAATCCATCGATGATACCTCGGCCTTCCTCAGCACCAGGGCCGACAAAAACTTCCCCCAGGACAGCTACAACTTCCACGCCGAACGCGCGCCATCTTCCTTCGATCTCACACAGCGCGTGTCCGCCTCGCTGGTCGCATCCCTGCCCGAAAAAGTGGAACTGCGCGCCATCACCGTGATGCAAGGCGGCATGCCGTTCACCCCGCTGCTGCGCTTCGACAATTCAAACACTGGCAACACGGGCGGCAACTTCGGCTCCGACCGTCCAAACGTCGTGGGCGACCCGCATCTCGACAACCGCACTCCCGCACGCTGGTTCAACACCTCGGCGCTCGTTGTCCCAGCCCGCTACACATTCGGCAACGCCGGCCGCAACATCGTCCGCGGCCCCGCCTACGCAACATTGGACGCAGCCGTTGCCCGGCCCTTCCGCCTCACCGAACGCCTTACCCTCACACTGGAAGCGCAAGCCTTCAACCTCACCAGCCGCGCCAACTTCGATCTCCCCGAACGCAACGTCGACGACCCGCTGACCTTCGGAAAAATCTTCTCCGCCAAGCCCTCGCGGCAGGCGCAATTCGCACTGCGCCTCAGCTTCTAATGTGGTCTAAGGTGGGGTGGGTCGGTCCCCTGACCCTTGCAGCGCGTACGCGTCCGCTGGTGGTACGGGCTGTTATCGCCAGGAATCCGGCGCCGCCGAGGTTCAGCTCTTTCCGAGTGGAGCGTGATTCAGGCGCGGTCCCGCTGGCGATGACCGCATCGGCGTATAGCCGACTACAGGGGCAAGGGAATCCGCTGCCCGCAAAAGTTGTGTGGAACATGCGGGGAATCATGTAGAATTCCTCGCATGGACCGCATTCAGAACGTGACGTGAAGAATGGCTCGACGAACCCCTCGAAAGCGCGAGACCGCTGCTCCGGAAACCGCGATCGTGACCTACACCAACCGTATGGGTGACATCTACTATTTGCACGAAGGCGGGACCAAAACAGGCAAGGCTCGGTACTTCGTAGCCAAGACGCCCCGTGAAGGTGTGCTCTCGTCGATCCCCGATGGTTTCGAGTTCTCGGAGAGCATTAACGGGGTCGTTTCCGTGCGGAAGATCGATTTGTCGGCAACGAACATTCCGGAAGCCGATGTGGCCCTGGCGCGGGCTGAGATGGTCCGCCACGCTCATCTGCACGGTCACCGCATCGAGGTCATCAAAGGTGAGATCGTCGTTTTCGAACCAGCCGCTGGCATGTCTCCTGATTGGACGTCGACGGTCACCCGCCCCCTCTTCATGATCAACGAAGGCCCCGATGTCCGGGGTGACCACATGAGACGGCGGATTCGATTCGGCCCGGTGATGAAATTCGTCCCATTGCGAGAGCCCAACGAGTACAGCGTCTACCGGATGACGTATCGGGGCGATGGAGGATGGTCGTGGCCGCTTGCGTCCGGATCCCTTCCCGAGTTGCTTAAGCGATTTCTTGGCCGTGTGGGGACCAACGAATTCTTTGAGCTATTGTGAGACAGGCTGGCTCTCACGGATGTCGATTGCCGACTGACAAGGCGATGGAGCCGCCAATCGTGAGGAAGCTCGTTACGGACAAGTCGCGGCGTCCCGCCGCTTGCGGCTCATCGCCAAGCCGTTAGCCTGCGGTTCCAAGGTTCGAATCGACATCCCTTCCATGCGAAGAAATGTGCGCCCCGGGTGGAGATTCTGTCCGGTTTGTCGGCAATCCGGACGAAAGAGCTCGGCACTCATGATACCGTCGCTAGGAGCCGTTCGCCAGGCGCAATTGCGCACGGCGTGGAGCGTTCATGTTCAATAACCGTACCGTCGCCCGCCCCACCGGCGTCTTCCCACAAACCTGGCCCTCTCGCACCTCGAAATGATCCTCCCATCGGTCAACCCGAGGATGGAACAGCCGAACAATCACCTCGGTGTCTAGGTCGATGCTCGTCAGATTGGGCTCCTTGTAGGCGTTGCATCGATCACAGGCAAGCGCCAAGTCCGTGGGATCGGCGGAGCCACCGTGCTGCTTCGCCACGACATGTTCGAGGTGGAAGGGAATGAGGGTGTTGCGGACTGAGGCAGCCGGGAATACTCACAGGCGTTCCCGGCGCTGCTCCGAACCAGTTCGCGAGTTCGCTGGTCCAAAACTTACGCAGCCTGCCGTGATAGAAAGCGCCGGGCCTTCGCCTGCATTATCGAAACGAGGTCCACGGCTTCAACGAAATCCTTGTACTCTGCGTCTTCGTCCGGTGTCAGCGTTCCTTCATTTGCCTTGCGGCGCAACTCTTCCATGCGCGCCTGCACCTCGGCGTCTGCGCGAAGCTCCAGAAGCGCGGATGCGGATTCCGGCGTCAGCGCGTCGGTCAGCGGGTCTAGTAAGCGGTCCAGATAGCTCAACACGTCTATTGGCAGTATAAACCTCCCCGCCAGTCGCCCGCCGAACCTCCCAATGGGCCGCAGTAGGGAGTAGCAGTCCCGCGCGAGCATCTGGGAAGTCTGCTGTTTGGAAGTAGAAGCCCGGAGGCTTCCCGAAACCGTGTGTCATTTTAGCGCCTATACCCTGCCCCCACCGCCCTGGTCGCACCTCCACTCCCCGATTACCCGCCCCACACCCATCAGCACCTCAATCTCCTCGACAGTAAACGTCCGCTCGCTCCGGTTCGCAACCCCCAGCGTTCCGGCCGCATCCTCGCCGCGCATCACGGGCACAACAATCGCCCCCTCCATCCCCGTAGCCCGCGCACCCGGACGCACATCGCCGCTCGTATCACGCTGTATGTTGCACGCGGTCACCGGCTCTTTGCGTTCGGCCGCCAGGCCCGCCATACCCTTTCCCACCGGCACAAGCCGCACGATGTTCAACACCACCTCGGGCAGCCCGCTAGCCGCCTTCAAATGCAGCACGCCGTCTTCCTCCATCAGATGAATCGTCCCGCTCTCGGCGCGCAATTCCGCAATCGTCATCTCCAACACGCGCTGCAACCCGCCATCCGCGGCCAGCGCGCTCTCCACATCGTCAAGAAACGCCATGAACATATTGTGCAACTTTCGTGCATCATGGAGAGGCCAATGCACCTTCCCATTGACCTTCGCGAGAAAATCGACGAGATCGCCCTGCGCATACCCCGCGCCGCACTCGTCCGCGCCGCCGCCAGTCTCTCCGCGCACTACCGTGACCGGCAGCCCACCAATCGCCTGCCGCTCGCCGCCGAAGACCTCGTAGCAGCCTACCTCGTCACGCGCTTCCCCGCCACCTACGCCGCTGCTTACCGCGTTCTCAGCGAATGCTTGCCACGCCTCACCACGCCACCTGTGTCGATGATCGACCTCGGCGCCGGCTGCGGTGCTGCCACCCTCGCCGCGCAGTCGTTGTTTCCCACCATCACCTCCGCGCAGCTCATCGAAACAAACAAGGCGATGATCGGGGCAGGTAAGGAGCTTCTCCTGCAGGCCACCTGGCGCAACGCCAGCCTGGGAGAGACCGCCATCCCCGCCGCCGGCCTCATCATCGCCAGCTACGCGCTCGGTGAGCTCAACCCCGACATTCGCGACACCGTTGTCGATCGCGCCTGGAAAGCTGCGCAAGTCCTCGTCATCATCGAGGCCGGGTCCACTGAAGGCTTCCACACTGTGCTCGCGCTTCGCGACCGTCTCCTCGCGAAAGGCGCACACATGATCGCGCCGTGTCCGCACACAGGACCATGCCCGATGCCCAACACCGATTGGTGCCACTTCGCCGCCCGCCTGGAACGCAGTTCCCTCCACCGCCAGTTGAAGCAGGGCACGCTCAGCTACGAAGACGAAAAATTCTCCTACGTCGCGCTCTCCAAAACGCCAGCGCCTACCGCACCCACCCGAATCATCCGCAGACCCACGCACAACCCCGGCCTCGTCGAACTCACCCTCTGCCGTGGCTCAGCCATCGAAACCCACCACGTCCGCAAGCGCGACAAGGAAAAATTCCGCGCGGCCAGACATGCCAGTTGGGGCGAACCGTGGGACTAGACCTACCCAGCCAGCATCACCGCCGCCGCCCCGACAATCCCTACCTGACCCGCCAACCCCGCCGCCACAATCGGCGTCTCGTGCGCAAACTGATTAATCGTCCGCCCCGGCACCAGCCGCCTCAGCCTCGTAAACAGCGGCTCCCCGATACGCGACACCCCGCCCCCCACCACAATCACATCCGGATCGAGCAAGCTGACGACACTGCCCATCCACGCCGCCAGCATCTCGCAAGTGTCGTCCAGAATCGCCACCGCTGCCGCCTCGCCTGCCGCCACCCCCGCCCCGATGCTCTCCGCTGTCGGATACCGCCGATCCCGCCCCGCCATTGCCGTCCCGGACGCCAGCACTTCAATACACCCCGGCACTCCGCAATTACACACGGCCTTGCTCCGGTAATCAATCGTCACATGACCACCCTCCGCCGCCGCGCCGTTCTTTCCGTGATAGATCCGCCCATTCAAAATGATCCCCACCCCGATCCCCGTGCTCAGCGTCACATATAGGACGCTCTCCATCCCCCGCGCCGCCCCAAACAGCACCTCCGCCAGACCCGCCGCATTCGCGTCATTCTCCACCCGGCACGGCAGCCCGAACCGCTCGCCCACCAGTCGCGCCAGCGGCACGTTCCTCCAATGCGGCAGATTGGGCGGGTTGATCACCACCCCCGTCTTCGGATTCAGCGGCCCCGGAGCACAAATCCCGATCGCCGACACGCCCTCTCCGAGACACTGCCCGATGGCCGAGTACACCTGCCCGAGCGACGCCTCCAGCGGCTCGCCCGCCAGCGTCGGCAGCGTCACTTCCCGCCGCGTCTCCGCGCGTTCGTTCACCACTCCCGCGGCGATCTTCGTCCCGCCAATATCCACGCCAATCACGGTTTTCATCTGCACTGTTATTATGACCCTATAGATGGCATTTCTCACCGTATCGGGCGAGCCCGGTTGCCGCGTGGAGGAAGTTGCGCGGCTGGTGGCGCACCGGCTCGGTTTCGCGCTCATCACCGAAGCTCGCCTCCGGGAGTTGATCGCCGCCGAATTTGGCTCGGAAGCCGCAGTCCCCGATAAGGCCTGGGCCGCCGCCGTCACTGCGCTGCTGGCTCACGTCGCCACCGAACAGCCGCTCGTCGTCTGCGTCCCCGGCGCCGAGCTCCTCTTCTCCGACATGCCATTTGTCCTCCGCACCCACATGGTTGCGGGACTCAACCGCCGCATCGGTATGCTGATGCTCGACCACCGGCTTGACCGCCCTGCCGCCAAGCACCTCCTGCGTCAGTTGGAGCGCCAGGAGAAGGATACCCGCAAGGGCCGCTTCGGCCGCGCCAATCTCCCCGCCTCCACCTACCATCTGATCTGCAACATCGAGCAGCTCGATTCCGATCCCATCGCCGCCCTGGTGGAACAGGTCGCCATCTCTCGAGGCCTCAAAGCGGAGCCGCGCCTTTCGCTAGCCGCCGAACAGCAGATCCAGTTTCAGATGCGTCTCCGCCTCGCCAAATTCGGCATCGCGCCTCCCGGCAAGGTCACCCTCAAGCACAAACCCTTCGCCAATCACAGCGAAGAAATCTTCGCCAACCTGCTCGACTTCTACCGCATCGGCTGGGAATACGAGCCCAAAAGCTTCGCCGTCCAGTTCGATGAGAACGGCCGCGCCACCGAATACTTCACCCCCGATTTCTACCTCCCCGAATTCGACCTCTATGTCGAGCTCACCACCATGAAGCAGTCCCTCGTCACCAAAAAGAACCGCAAGGTGAAGCTGCTCCGCACCATCTACCCCCACGTGAACATCCAGGTCTTCTACCAGAAGGATTTCCGCAACCTGATCTTCAAACACGGCCTCGCCGAGCGCGGGGTACTCGCATGATCCCTTCCTTCGAACGCGCCATCGAACGCATTCTCTTCACTGAGGAACAGGTGCAGCAGCGCGTCAACGAAGTCGCCGCCGAGATCTCCGAAAAGTACCGCGGCCGTGACCTCAAATTGATCGGCGTCCTCAAAGGCTCCATCTTTTTCCTCACCCAACTGGCCCGCGCCATCACCATTCCCGTCAAAATCGACTTCCTCGCGATATCGAGTTTTTCGCACAAAAGCGGCCAGGGCCTTGTCCGCATTGCCAAGGATCTCGACGACCCCATCGAAGGCGAAGACGTCGTGGTGGTGGAGGACATCGTCGACACCGGCTTTACCATCCGCTACCTCATGCAGACCCTCGCCGGACGCGCTCCGAATTCCATGGCCCTCTGTACTCTCCTCGACCGCACTTCGCGTCGAATAGTGCAGGTACCCGTCGACTACCGCTGTTTCGAAATCGGAGACCACTTCGTCATCGGCTGCGGGCTCGACTACAAACAACACTACAGAAACCTCGGTTATATTGCCGTCATGAATCCCTCGCTACTGGAGAAGAGTTGATGTTCGCGCGCTTCGCACTCTGCCTCATACTTGTTGCTTCTGCCGGCGCGCAGACCAAAAAGCAAGCCGCCTCGCCACCCAAGACAGAGCCGCCAGCCATCCAACCGTCGAAAACCAGGGAATTCCCCATCGCCCGGCTCACAGTCAACGGCAATAGGATCTTCCCCACGGAAAACATCCTCAAAGTGGCTGGCCTCAAGCTCGGCGACCCCGCCAACGAGAAGATCTTCGAAGCCGCCCGTGACCGCCTCCTCCAGTGTGGTTACTTCGAATCCGTCGGTTTCCAGTTCGGCCCTGCCGGTGGCGGGGATGGCTACGCCGCCAGTTTCGAAGTGATCGAGATTGCCCAATCCTACGCCGTTCGCTTCGAGCGTCTGAACAAGCCTGACGCCGAGTTGCGCGCCCTCCTCCAAAAAGCCGACCCGCTCTTCCATGAGAAAGCCCCCGGCACCAAACAACTGCTGGAGCGCTACGCCCGGCTGCTGGAGGCTGTGGTTGGCGAAAAAGTGATCGGGCAAGTCACCCCCGATGGGCCTGCCGACCTCAAGATCGTCTTTCGCCCGCAGCGCATGCCCCCATCAATTGCCGAAGTCGATTTCGAAAAGAACACCGTCATCCCTACCGCCGCTCTCCGCAACGCCATTGCCGGAGTCGCTGTAGGGGCAGTCTTTGAAGAGGCGCGGTTCCGTCAGATTCTCGACGTCAGTCTGCGTCCCTTATATGAAGCGCGTGGCCGCTTGCGAGTCGCATTCCCCAAGATAAACGCCAAGCCCGTCGCCGATGTGAACGGCCTCAAAGTCACCGTGGAAGTGAATGAAGGCGAGTCCTACCAGTTCGGCGAACTCACCGTCGAGGCCCCCACCGGAGCCCCCAAGTCCGACATGCTTCGCGTCGCCGACATCAAGAAGGGCGATCTCGCCAACTTCGATGAAGTGCGAGGCGCAACCGACCGCATGAAGGAACTGATGCGCAAGCGCGGCTATCTCAAGACCGCCATCACAGTTGACCGCAAGATCGACGATGCTAAAAAGCTGGTCGACCTGACCGCCAAAGTCGAACCCGGTCGCCAATACAAATTCGCCAGGCTCGACATCAAAGGCCTCGACATCATCAGCGAGCCCATCGTCCGCAAAATGTGGGGAGTAAAAGAAGGACAGCCCTTCAACCCCGACTATCCCGACTATTTCTTAAAAGGCGTGCGCGACGAAGGTGTCCTGGATAACCTCGGCAAGACCCGCTCAGAATCCAAACTCAATGACGAAACCGGAGAAGTCGAAGTGACCCTCAACTTCACAGGGGAAGCCCCGAAGCCGAAGAAGCCCGATCCCGACCCTCCGCCTCTCTTTTAGGCCAGTCGCTGACACCAATGCCACTGGTTTCCGAACTCTCTCAATCAAGGGGACCACTCCATTCACTGGTTTGCGTTAACTCGTTCAAGAGCTGCTAGGTCCACGGATTCATCACCGGAACCGGAGCCTTCTCGTAGTGCAGTTGATCACGGCTGAGAGAATGTATGGCCGCTCTTGCGACCCCTGGAGTTTGAACATTTCCCGTCCTGTGGGGCGGCCAATCCTGGCCGCGGCTGGCCTTTCCAGGCCAGCCTTCTGGCCGCTCTTGCGGCCCTCTTCGAGCATCATGCGCCACTTGAGAATAATGTCTTCCGTGATCGCTAATGTCCGCTGCGTATCAAACATCGGACGCACTTTGAACGTGAGCCAGTCCTGCAAGGGCCGCGCGCTTTTGCGCATCCGCGTTCAGTTCGATGCCGTAGCGAATCTCGGCCAGGCTTACGACACTGACATTAAGCTGCGAAATCGGAGTAGACGCAATGAACTCCAGGACCCGCGGCTCGGCTTTGGGTCTACGCAACTCTGAAAGAATATTGCTATCGAGCAACCACGCCATCAGAAGGTGACGTCCCGCACCAATGGCGATAGCACGCGGTCAGGTTCGATATCGACCTCAGGATAGGGGCAGGCTTGCATGGCCTCTATCAGAGCCGCGCCGGTGCGAGTATCCGGGGGAGAAACACGTAAGGCCTCCTTGATCAGGTCCTCTGGATTCTAAAAGCCCCCGCCTGCATGCGCTGGAGGATCAATGCTTCCAGTTCGGGGCTGGTGATCTCGATAGTCATTGAGGCGGCTCCTCTCACTTTCCACAGTACCGGAATATGGGCCTTCTGTCACGAAGTTCAAGGCCCACCCTCTTTGCCTCGGCTGGCCTTTCAGTCCAGCCTTGCGCAGGATTCCATCCCGCCCCACAATGCAAACAGTGTACGAGGGTACACTTGCCTGTCGGGCTCCCCTAAAAACTCCACCGCAAATTCAACTGACCCGTCCGCGCGCTCCCCGCCGCCGGAAATATATGCGTCGCCGTAATCGTCCCGCCCTGTACCGCCGTCGTCGTCAGGTTCGGCTGCCCGAAATTGACATGGTTCAGGACATTCTGGAACGACGCCGCAATCTGAATCGTCCCGATCTTCTCAAACCGCACATTCTTCGCCAGCCCCAGGTTCGCCAACACATAGCCCGGCCCGGTAATAATGTTCCGCCCCGCCGTGCCGAACCGCCCCGCCTGCGGCACCGAGAACACACTCCGGTCATACCACGCCGCCAGCGTCTTCTGATAGTTGATCGTCCCGTTCACATCCGGCCTGTTCGCCGCGTTAAACGTGTTGGTGATGTCCGCACCGCTAAACACCGCA
The DNA here is from genome assembly GCA_016213775.1 of Acidobacteriota bacterium. GTDB lineage: Bacteria > Acidobacteriota > Terriglobia > Bryobacterales > Bryobacteraceae > CADEFT01. The sequence continues at coordinate 2,504 of JACQZR010000288.1, read as the reverse complement.
TTCAAAAAATGCCCGGTCTGCATATTCAACAGGAAGTTCAACTGCCACCCTCCGCGAATCTTGCCCGTCCCCAACGGCAGATCATACAGCACTTGATTCATCCACTGGTGCCGCGGCACCGCATAGACATTCGCGCGATCGCGCCGCCGGTCATAGGCGTTCTCAATCGCCGTGTTCAAATCCGCATTCCCGGTATCGTCAACGTCGCTGATCTGCTTGGCCCACGTCCACGTCGACCCGAACTGCAACCCCTGCGCATACCGCTTAGTAACCGACGTCTGCATCCCGTTGTAGGAGTTGCTCGCTCCGTTATCCGAGAACACCAGGTTGTTGTAGAGCGGGAACGGACGCCGCGCCGGACCCAGCCCCGGCACCGGCTGATTGATATTCCGCTGATACGGCAGCTTCACCCCGCGCGACCCGATGTAGCTGATGCGTACTCCAAGGTCGCGCAACAGTTCCCGCTCAATCGACAGGTTGTACTGCATCGTGTAGCTGTTGCGCAGATTGCGCGAGATTCCGTTCAGGTTCACCGTGCCCGGCGTCGATGGCGCCGCAAACGGATTCTCGAACGTGTACGTCGGAACCCCGCTCGTGATCGCATTGTTGATCGTGCTCGACAGCGAATACGGCCCCGCAGCCAGAGACCCGGTGATCGCCCCCGAATACGGCGCGTAGTAAACGCCGAAGCCGCCGCGCAGCACAGTTTTCACATTCGATCCCAACTGGTATGAAAAGCCGAACCGCGGCGCGAAGTTGTTCTTGTCCGCGAATCGTAGCGCTCGATCCAACCCCACCTGATCGGCCGTCTGCACTGGGATCGTCCGCGGAAACGCCGGGCTGAACGCCTGCAGCGACTTGCTGCTCGGCACCAACAACGACGCCGTCACCGGATCAAAGGAATAGAAGTTGTCGTCGCGAATCTTCTGCGGAGCGTTGTACTCATAGCGCAGCCCGTAGCTCAGCGTCAGCCGCGGCAGAATCTTGTAGTCGTCCTGGATGTACCACGCAATGTTGTTCCACCGCGTGTAATGCGCCGGATACGGATCAGTCCGCGTCACCGACGCCGGCAGCCCCAGCAGGAAGTTCGCATATGCGTTGCCGCTGAAGTTGGCCGAAAAAACGAAGCTCCCAAACACCGCGCGTTCCACCGGCATGTAGCGGTTCAGATACCAGTGGATAAACTCGAACCCACCCTTCACCGTGTGCTTGCCGCGCGTCCACGTCAGGTTGTCCGAAAGCTGGAAATGCGCGTCATTCACCGGATTGAGCAGAATCTGCGTTACCGTCTCCAGCCCCGCAATCGCGATGTTCGGAACGCCGTTGATCCCCGGCCGCGGCGACAGCCCCCTGATCCCGATCTGATCGAGCAGCGGCTGCCCCTTCACATTGGCATCCGACTTCGATGAGAGAATCACATTGCCCGCGCGGAATTCGTTGTACAGCGTCGGCCGGATCGCCGCCACATGCCCGATCGTAAAGAAATTGACGCTGCGGATGTTCGTCGATGTCCCCACCGATTGCGGCGGCAGCGTAGTCCTCGCCCCCGGAATCTCGTAATCGTGGTCCTTATTCTGATACCGGAAAAACATCGACTGCGACCGCGAGAAATTCTGGTCCAGCCGCACTTCCATGATGCGATGCGTCTCCGGCCCGTTAAACGAAGCCCGGTAAGTCCCCGCCGTCAGCGTCTCCGGTCCGAAGTTCGGCACCGGATAGAACAGCCGCTGTGCATTCACCGCCTGGCTTACAATGCGCGACGCCGGCACTACGCTGTTGGCAAACGGCTGGTTGATCAGCGGATCGCGCACCACCGCCGCCCCGAAGTTGCCCGCCCTCTGCGCCACCGTCGGCACGTTCGAAGTGAACAGGTACGCACGCGACCCGCGTGTGGCATCGAACGTCAGTTGGATAAAAGTCTTGTCCTTCTTCACCGGCCCGCCGAACGTGCCGCCGAAGTTGTGTATGTTCTGGAACGGCCGCACCACCTGGAACGGATTGCGCGCATCAAAGGCGCTGTTGCGGATGTACCAGAACAACCCGCCATGAAAGTGGTTCGTCCCCGCCTTGGTCACCGACGTGATATTGCCGATGCCGCCGAACTCGGCGCGGTTGGAATTGATGTTCGCCGTGAACTCGTCCACTGATTCAAACGAAGGCTGCGACACCGAATCCGGCGACCCGAAATTGCCGAAGTTCGTTTCAATCCCGTCCACCTTCACGCGCACGCCATTGCCCCCGCTGCCCGGCACCAGCCAACTCGCGCCCGCGCCCACCTGCACCACGCCCGGCACCGCTAGCGGCATCATAGAGAAGATCAGCCCCGAATCGCCCGCGTTGTTGAACACGCTTCGTAAATTGGTGGGCAGTTCAATCAACTGCTTGCTCGTCAGCCCGCCTGTGATCGACGGCGAGTCCGTCTGCACCACCGACGAGATCGACTCCACTATCGTCACCTCCGTCGACGTCGCCTGAATCTCAAACCGCAGATCCTGCCGCACCGT
>JACQZR010000285.1 GCA_016213775.1 Acidobacteriota bacterium | reverse complement strand
CTTCCTTCGCCGGAGCCACTTCCAGGTCCACGTGCAGTTGAATCGGTTCCGCCATCGCGCCCTCCAGGGAGATTACCGCGGCCGCAGCCAGCGATGCCAGCGTGCTTCTTCGGGTCATAAGGCTGTGATTGTATCAAATGGATGCGAACATGGACTTATGTTTCGAGCGGTGATCCTTTTTCTGGTGGCGGTGTCCACGGGACTCCGGGACCGCGCAACGGGATTGTGGATGTGGCGGGGGTGACGGTGGGACATACGACGCTCATCGAGGGTACGGATGTCCGTACAGGCATCACCGCAGTCTGGCCGCGCGGCATGGCGAACAATGCACCAGCCTTCGCCGGATGGTGGGCGCTCAATGGGAACGGAGAGATGACCGGGACGACGTGGTTGGAAGAATCGGGCTATCTCGACGGGCCGGTGCTGATCACGAACACGCACAGCGTGGGCGTTGCGCGCGATGCCTTCATTCAATGGCAGGTGAAGAACAGCCGGAGTCCGGGGACCAACGTCGTGCGGCCGGGGGTGTTCTGGTCGATGCCAGTTGTGGCGGAGACCTTTGATGGGTTTTTGAATGACGCCAACGGGTTCCATGTGAAGCCGGAGCATGTGTGGAACGCGCTGGAGACGGCTAGTGCAGGGCCGGTGGCGGAGGGTGCGGTAGGCGGCGGCACAGGCATGATCTGCACATCCAGACGAACGCATCGGCGGCGTTGGGGGACGGGCACAGTTGGCGGTCGTCACCGATGACGTATCTGGCGGGGGGCGACAATATGTGGCGTTTGCGGCGGGACCGAATATTTTGTGTTTTGGGGTGGATTAGCCGGGTGGGCTGGGCGGCACTGTTGGAGCGCCGCCCGGGGAGTTTGTTTGGTTATTTGCATACGGCGAACAGGTGCGCGGGAGGTTCGGACGCGGGCGGAGCGAAGGGCTGATAGAGCAGGCGGTTAGGGGGACGGGTCTGGAGGCGGCGGCCTTCGAGCACCAGCACGACGGCGTCGTGGGACGGGGTGAAAGCCGGATTGGTGAGGCTGGTTTCGATGGTAGCGAGGCGTTGCTGGAGCGCGGCTACCAGCAGGTCGGCTGCCTGTTCGGAGCGCTGGGTTTCGGGGATACGGTCCTGTTCCAACCAGCGCCAGCCAAGCCAGAGGAGGGCGGCACCGGGCAGCATCGTGACTGCCAGGAATGCCGCGAGCAGGTTCCGGGCCGGCCGTGACCAGAGCGAAACTGACATGGAACAGTTCAAATATACCGCGGGTGGAGGGATTGTTCCGCGAGGAATTGGCGAGGGGTTTGGCCCGGACGCCGTGCGCGGCGGCGTCCGGGCGTCGGGGGGGCTATTTGGCTGGTTTGAAGCCGGGGAGGAAGTTGGAAAGAGCGAACGTGCTGCCATCCGGCCGCCGCTCTTCGCCGATTGCCTGGTAATAGAGTTCGCGGCCGTTGGGGTGGAATTGGAGATCGCTGAAGCCGCACGGAAAGACAGAATTGTCTTCGGCGAAAGCAGCCAGGCCAGTTGATTGCGGCGTGCCGCCTTCGGCCGGAATCATCGAGACTTCACCCAAGCAGGGGGATTTGGAGCCGTGTACAAAGAGCAGAGACTTCCCGTCGATTGTCCAACGGATGCCTCCCCCTCTTTGCCTGGAAACTCGATGGATTTCGCGCTCCGTGCCGACATCAGTTGGAAAGATGACGATCACCATGTCACTCCCATCTGGTTGATATGAGGCCAGGCGCCTTCCGTCGGGAGACAGCGCAAAAGCTGCATTCAGACCGGTTCGGAACTCCCTCTCGGCGCCCGTTTCGATGTTCCGGGCAGTCAACGTGGTCTTGCCCGTGAAACGATTGAAGTAGATGACCTTTCCATCAGGTGAAATCCCGCCAGGCCACATACCCCAAACCTTTGGATCCGATTTGATGAGGGTGGTCCATGCACCAGTCTGTACCTCGATTCTGTGCAGCGACCTGCCCTCCGTGGGGTGGGTACCATCAATGAGCACGGACCGGCCATCGGGAAAGATATAGACCCACTGCAAATGCTTGGGTGGCGGGTTCATGGGGACAACCTTCTCTTCGCCGGATTCAACGGATTGGACCACGATACTGTCTCCCGACTGGGAAGACTGCCTGATGTAAGACAGCCACTTGCCGTCTCGCGACATCGTATGGCCAAGTGTCTGGCCTCCTTTCGGGGAAACAAATGAAGGAGCCCCGGAGACTCTCCCGGTTTCAGGATCGTAGTTGATTTTCATGAGTTGTCGTATTACGCCTCCCGTGGGAGTCCATTTGCTAAAGAAGTAGGCACCGTCTCGTGTAAGGCCAGCAGCCCAGACGTTCGGGAAGCCCTTTGTCATCTCACCGATGCCGGTTTTTACAAGAATCGGAAAACGAGATGGCTTGTCTTCGACAACCCGCAAGAACCACAGATCGACAATTGCGCCGGGTAGCCGGCGGTCACTGAGAAACACGACTCCGCTTCCGTCCGGCGCCCAGTCGGGGTAGTTCATGTAGGACTGGCCATCGAACAGAAGCGTCTCGGTCTTATCGGAGAGGCGAAGAAGCCAGATCTGCTCATTGATGGGTTCGTCACGGAGGTGACGCATGAAAGTCACGTACTTGCCGTCGGGCGAGAGCCGCGAGATATGGATCAGCTTCCCTTCCCACTGTCGTGTGGCCTCACCTGAGTCGGCCGCGACGGAGAGAAGGCGGCGTCCGTCACTGCCGTCCCATTGTAGGATCAGGATGCGCTTGCCATCTGGAAACCACTGCGGGGCTCCGGCGCCCAAGTCCTTGTCCGACCTCCACACGAGCCGTTCACCGGACCCGTCAAAATTCACTAGGCGGAGTTCTGTGTCCTGCCCATTCTGAAAGCGGCGCATGAAGGCCACCTGACGGCCGTCCGGAGAGACGACCGGCTGGTAGAACGGAGCGCCGGCAAGTTGGCGCACTTTTTGCGTGGCTACCTCCACCACGTTCAATTCGCCTTTCGGTCCCGACTGGAATAAGAACCGGCCATCCGGCGAGACAGAATAGGTGAACCCGCGGCCGGGTAATGCCCGCAGATTGGAAGAATCGTCGGCTTCCGATGTCGTGAGCGCGGCGAGCCTCGTTCGGGCAGTCCGCGCAAACTCCTGCTGATCGGCAAAGTCGCGCACAAGGCGTTCATAGGCTTTGCGCGCTTCGGCATCGCCACGTTTCTCGTAGCACTGGCCCATGCGGAGAAGCGCCTGCGCGGCAACTGCGCGGTTCTTGCCATGGGTGAGTTTGCGGTATTGGTCAATGGCGGCTTTCAGATCGCCGTCCACCGTCTCCTTGTGGATGGCCGCGCGAAGAGCGGCGTCCGGATTCGGCTGGGCGGGCACCTGAGTAAGTGCCGCCAGGAGCAACGCGAGAATGACAGTTGGTTTCATGTTCTTGCCTCCGATGGCAGCGTACCGTTGTGCTGTCGGAACGCCACCACGAATCTGTCACGAATCCGTCACGCCACCGGCATCAAACCGGTAGCCGAGTCCGCGGACGCTGGAGAAAAAGCGCGGATTGGTATGGTCGTCTTCCAACTTGCGCCGGAGGTTCATCACCTGGTTGTCCACCGCCCGTTCGGTTACGTAGACATCCTTGCCCCAGGCGGCGTCGAGCAGAAGCTGGCGCGTGAGCAGGCGCCCCGGCGACTGTAGAAAAGCAGCGAGCAGTTTGAATTCCAGCGGCGTGAGTTCCACGACGCGCCCCGCGCGCCGGGCCTCGGCTCGCACGAGATCCACTTCCACGTCACCGAAAGAATGCTTTTGCGCGGGCGCAACGGAAGCGCGGCGCAGCAGTGCGCGGATGCGTGCGCGCAGTTCGTGGTGGCTGTATGGCTTGGTGATGTAGTCGTCGGCGCCGAGGTCGAGTCCGAGGACTTTTTCGGTTTCCTGGACGCGTGCCGTGAGCATGAGGATGGGGACAGTCAATCCGGCACGGCGGATTTCGCGGCACACGTCGAAGCCGTCCTTTCCCGGAAGCATAATGTCGAGCAGGATGAGATCGAAGGGGAGGCTGCGTGCGAGCCGGGAGGCCTCAATGCCGTCGGTGGCGAGAGCGACGCGATGACCTTCGAGGGCGAGGTCGTCTTCGAGCGCCATCGCGATGCCGGGTTCATCTTCCACCACGAGTATATGTGCCATGGTTCACTCCTGTTTTTGCCCCCGAATGGGGAGAACGATTGTAAAGCGGCTTCCGGCGCCCGGCTCGCTGGCGAGTGTGATGCGTCCGCCGTGCGCCGCTGCGATTTCCGCCGCCATCGCCAGCCCGATTCCGGTTCCCTTGACGCGTCGCGCCTTGGCGTCTTCGCCGCGGTAAAAGGCGTTGAAGATTTTCCTTTGTTCGGCGGCGGGGATGCCGAGGCCGGAGTCCGCCACTTCCAGACACGCCTCACCATTGCCGCTCCGCACCGAGAGGCGAATCGCCAAACCGGGAGGCGAGTATTTGGCGGCGTTATCCAGGAGATTGTGGAGTGCTGTGGAGAGCGCGTTGGCGTCAGCATTCACGAAGAGCGGATCCGGACCGGGCTCGAACTCCAGGCGGCCCGGATCCGCGAGTTCATTGCGGAAATCCGCGGCGGCTTCAGTGGCAAACTCGCGCAACTCGATCGCGATGAAGTTGTAGCTCGCCTTGCCCGCCTGCATGCGGCGGAAATCCAGCAGACTCTCCACCAGCCGGTGCAGCCGTTCCGTTTCCCGGTCGAGCACGTCGTAGTATTGCGCGCGGCGCGACTCGTTCGTGACCGCGCCTTCGCGCAGCAGGCCGGTGAGATGGCGCATCGATGCCAGCGGGCTGCGGAATTCGTGCGAGACAGACGACACAAAATCGGATTGGAGGCGGCCGACTGCCAACTCGCGCAACAGCGACCGCACGACGAGGAAACCGCCGGCGAGGAACAGGGCGGCGGCGAGCGCAAAGGCCGCCATCAGAGGTGTGCGGCTGCGCAGCCATAATCCGGAGTCACCCGCGGGGTCGGTATTGCTGATGTGAAGAATCCAGGGCAGGCCCGTGTCAAACGTGTTGCGGACCGCGCGCGGCTGTCCTGCGGGGATGTCGCGGCCGAGCACCAGTTTTCCGGATGCGTCGTGCAGCGCGACGTTGAGCCCAAGCCCTGCGCCAAACTTCAGCCACAAGGCTAGCGAGGCTCCGCCTCAGACCGACGAGATGTATTGAGTTCTCGCAAGGTATTCCATGCCCGGGAGGCTTTGCGTTCTTGGCGGGCTTTGCGAGATATCAATCCGGCATCCCGTTGGCGATGCGCGTGATTCCGTCCT